>CAXTVM010000009.1:0-100369 GCA_964247725.1 uncultured Acetobacteraceae bacterium
CAACCCGCGACACCAACCTCTACGTCAGCACCATCACCCTCGACGGTCAGACCACCACCGAAAATAAAGAGCTGCTCACCGTCTCGACGGACAGCTTCATCATCAACAGCCCTTCGGCGACAGATGCGGCATCCATCACCGGCGTCGTCGCGACCGACTCGACGGATCCTGTCTTGAGTGGAACCGCGGAAGCCGGAAATACCATCGCAGTATCGGCCACCTCGGGCGGCGGCACGGTCCAGCTCGGCACCGCCGTCGCCGCCGCCAACGGCAGCTGGAGCCTCACGCCCGCGACGCCGCTCGCAGTTGGGACCTACCAGGTCAGCGCGGTGCAGACCGACGCCGCCAGCACCAGCTCCGCCGCCTCCGCTGTCCAGACCCTGCAGGTGTACTCGGATGCCGCTGTGAGCTCGGACAGCGTGAGAGTCGCGATTCCCAGCGTCTTCGGCAGCGGACAGATGTCCTTCATAGCCAACGGATCCACCATCGGCATCAATCCCGGCGCGGTCATCACGGAGGTGGGCGGACGCAACATCTATGTCCTGCCATTGGCGGGAAGCGCGTCCATCTCAGGCAACGTCCTGGCCAACGGCGACAGCTTCGACCTCAGCCAGGCGCTGTCCGCGGTCGGCTGGGACAAGAACAACGGAAACCTCAGCAGCTACCTGTCCGCGAGCAGCATCAACAACGGGACGGACCTTCAGGTTGAGACCCACCTCGCCGGTGGAAGCGCCGCCAACCTTCTGCTCACCCTCGTGGGCCAGGGGGGCACGACCCTCGCCGCCTTCGAGCAGCACATGCTGCTCGGCTGACGCCGGTGAGCCTACTCCGCTGCCGGCCCCCACGGTCCGGTTGCGCTCAGATCACGACGTCCACCAGCTCCTGGGCGTCGTCCAGGAGCGAAAACCGCGCTCTGGGCATGAGCTTTGGGAGCATCCTCGCCCGCACCAGCCGCGCCACATCGTAGACATGCCGCCCATCCGAGATGCGGAAGCCGTCAATGAATTTCCAATCGAACGGCGCCGCATCCGTCGCGAGCGGTTTAGCGAGTTCCATGAGGGCGATCAGCCAATCCAACTCCCGGTCCGACAGGAGGCAGTAATGCTCCCAGTAGCTCGCCTCCTCCCGGTCGATCTCGATCCGCCCGTCCGGCGATGCGGTCATGAAACGGTCTATAATTCCCTCGTTTGGCCTGATGGCGATGCAGCGGAGCGCGTGGCGGTCGAGGCCGACCGGCTCCTTGCGGAAGTCCGGCAGGCGCCGTGGGGCTTCGCGGCTCTTCCGGAGAAGCGGCTCTCCTTGGTCGTCCCGCCCGGCCTTGATGAAGATCAGGCGTTCCAACGCGTCCCTGGACAACGGCGCGTGAGCGATCCAGTCATCCCTGTCGGTGCCGACCAGGAACGTACCGAAATGGGTCAGAAGGTAATACCTGAGCGGAGCGGATAAAGATTTTTCAGCGATATCGCTCATCATGACCTCTATCCGGCAGTCGAAATACGCCCAGCACAACGCCGGAGATGGAAAGTCGGCTCCGAACCTCCGCTATCCGTTCGGCGTCTGGTATCAGCAACCATCGTATCATCCAATGTTAAAGCATACTGACTGACCCGTCCAGATCCTGCAGGCCTGTTCGTGTCAGGATGAGCTGTGGCTTCCGATCCGGTGTGAGCCGCCACCCTCGCCCGACCGAACACCCAGGCAATCGCTCTGACCACAAGGGATCTGCCGCTCCAGCCAGTGTGCCACCTCCTCGACGCATAACGCGACCATACCTGCTTCAGGCGCGCGCCACAGCACGCCCATCGGCTAATCAGCGTCGGGGTTCGACCCTTCCTCATCTTTCCTTCGATCAGCCCGTCAGACGGACCAAGATGATCCTATGGGAAACGGGATGGGTAACTGAGCGCCGCTCGGGCAGGCGGTCAGAGCATGAGCCTCTGGCACGTGTAAACAACTTGTGGGACTCTGCTGCTTGTTAGGCAGAAGGTCTATCGATATCGAGACAGGAGCTAAAGATGAAGCAATTCCTTGCTGGTACATTTTGTGCATGTCTACCGGTGGCAAGTTACGTCCAATCGGCATCAGCTGGCGATCGCAACCTTTTTGTCGGTGCCATACGAGGCGAAACCCAGCTCGGTGTTGCCTCCAACAGCGCCTTGTTGCGAGCTTCGGGGCACGTTGGCCTCTACATGAGCACGCTCAGCTTGCTCCATGCAATCGTTCCAGATTCAAGCGATCAGGAAGATTGGGGTGGATCAGTCGCCAATGGCCAAGCCATCGTATCAGCCTTCGCAGGCAATGGCCCGGGCATCATCGAAGGCAATCTTGATGCGCAGACGACCCCCCATGTCCCAGCCGCCGACTACAACTACACGCGCAACGACGCTTGGCTCCAATGGCTGCCCGAGATCAACTGGTCGCCGTCAATCTTTATTGATTGACATGAACGCAAAAGGATCGCCAACAACTACGCAATATACCAATACCGACGTTCAGGACGTTCTAACCGGAACATCCGACATCAAGTCGGAAGATCCTGCCATCAAGTATGTTCTGCCCTATCTCTCAGCCAATGCAGGCGTCTACGGGTCGTGGGTGAATGACGCATATTGGTCAACTGCGCGCAATCTTGCCATCGCCCAAGGGGGCTTCGGGATCGATGTTCCGGTTGGCTACTACTTGCACAACCCGGATGCCTACAGGCAGGTCGTCAAAGACCAAATCACCTGGGGAATCCAGAACAACCTGATCGTCGTCGTTTTGCTCTCTCCTTGGGATATACAGAATCCGAATTGCAACCCCTCCCCAAGCTTCTGCGCGGATCCGAACTTCATGTCTTCCTCGCAGGCTGTCGTAACGGATCTGGTTAACTCCGGGGTCTATCCAACGACCTACATCGTTTCCAATTACTCGGAACAGTCCGCCAGCCCCCAGCCGGGGACTGACGATGCGAGCTCGCCGCCTTACACTCCGAACAGCATCTTCGCAGTTGCCTATGCAGGCATTCAAGCTGGCGTACCGACATCTCCCTATCCGACGTCGGCGGCCGGCATAGAGTCACCGTAGTTGTTAGCCGGAGCTCCGGCAATCTTGGCGGAGCAGACGAGTTGAGCTCGTTCACCATGATCTTTGCGCCGATAGCGACATCGTCCCTAAATTCGGCATTTGATGATCACGCCGCCGGGCCCGCCGCGCTCACTGCCTGTCGATGTGGAAATTGAACACCTGCATCGACTGCGTCGGCACCGAAACGCCGTCCCGCATCGCCGGATGGAAGTGCCAGCCCAGCACCGCCCGCTGCGCGGTGCGATCGAGGTCGGCATGGCCGGAGCTGACCGCGATCTCGGCCGACGACACCCGTCCGCTGGCGCCGATCGTCACCAGCATCTCCACCGTGCCCTCCTCGCCGCGCATCCCGGCGGCGCGCGGATAGGCCGGCACCTTGTTGGCGTGCTTGTCGTCGGGCGAGGCCGGGATATTCCGGGCGTCGTCCTGGTGGCCGTAGCCGAGGCCGTTGTCGTTGGGATCGAGCTCGACCTCCGGCTGCGCCTCGGCCTGCCGCTGCGGCGGCGGCGGCGCCGCGGGCGGCGGCGGCAGGTCGGCCGGCGCCCGATCAGGCGGCACCGGCGGCGACGGCACGGTCTGCGGGCTGTCGGGTGCCCGCGGCGTCCGCGGGGCGGGCGGCGTTAGCGCCGCCGGCGGCGTCTGCTTCGAGCCGCCGGCATATTTGGCGTCGTCCATCACCATGTCGATGGTCGGCGGGTCCGAAAGTCCGGCGGGCGGCGGGTGCAGCGGCGGCGTCGGCCAGAGATGCGGCGCCTCCAGGATGAAGCCGATCAGCGCGACGTGGGCGATCACGGCGATCGCGCCGGCGGCGAGCAGGATCTCGCGCCGGCGGCGGCCGCCCCAGCCCCGCGACGGCACGAACAGGCGCACCCGCGGCCCGATCCGCAACGCCGGCGCCCGCGCATCCCCCATCCGCAGCCCGCCCGGCGGGGCGGGCGGCGGCAGTGGACTGGGCGACCCGGGCAGCTGGGGCAACGCGAGGCGCGGCACCGTCCCGCGCAGCGAGGCCGCCGGCTCCATCAGACCCTCAGGCGGTCTGGGATCGAGAGCCCGAGCCGGTCCGGGATGTCCCAGATCTCGCGCACCGTGCGCAGCGGCCTGAAGCCGGCGCGCAGGTAGTTCGGCAGCGCCCTGCGGTGGTCGGCGGTGCAGGTGTTGACCCGCACGGTGCCGGCCCGGCTGCGCGCCCGCGCGTCGGCGATGGCGGCATCCAGCAGCCGCCGCCCGGCGCCGTCGCCGAGCGCGTGCGGCAGCAGCCCGAAATAGCTGAGGTTGACGTCGTGCGCTCCGCGGCCGTCCAGCTCGTAGAAGCCGGCCGGCTCGCCGCCGCGATACAGCACGTGGATCGACACCGCCGGGTGCGCCAGCAGCGCCGCCAGCTCCGCGTCCGGCATCATCCGGCGCAGCCACCAGCAATGGGCCTGGCCGACGCCGTTGTAGAGGTAGCGGTAGAACCCGACCGTCGGAGCCGGCACCAGCACGAGGCTCTCGGTCGGCAGCAGCGCGATGTCGGCCGCGGGTCCCGGCTCCAGGCGGAGGAAGGTGACGTCGACGGCGACGCGCGTCAGTTGCCTGAAGGCCATCGTCATCGCCGCACCACCCCCACCGCATCAAGGCCCCGGGGAGAATGCCTCGCAGACCCCGCCACGCGCCATCCCCCGGAACGCGCCCCGGGTCCGACCGCGATGCGCCGTCGGCGGCCGCTGTCCTAATCGTCCAGGAAGGAGCGGAGTTTGCGGCTGCGGCTCGGATGCTTGAGCTTGCGCAGCGCCTTGGCCTCGATCTGGCGGATGCGCTCGCGGGTGACGTTGAACTGCTGGCCGACCTCCTCCAGCGTGTGGTCGGTGTTCATGCCGATGCCGAAGCGCATCCGCAGCACCCGCTCCTCGCGCGGCGTCAGCGAGGACAGCACCCGCGTGGTGGCCTCGCGCAGGTTGGTCTGGATCGCGGCGTCGAGCGGGATGACGGCGGTCTTGTCCTCGATGAAGTCGCCGAGGTGGCTGTCCTCCTCGTCGCCGATCGGCGTCTCCAGGCTGATCGGCTCCTTGGCGATCTTGAGCACCTTGCGCACCTTCTCGAGCGGCATGCCGAGCTTCTCGGCCAGCTCTTCCGGCGCCGGCTCGCGGCCGATCTCGTGCAGCATCTGGCGCGAGGTGCGCACCAGCTTGTTGATGGTCTCGATCATGTGCACCGGGATGCGGATGGTGCGCGCCTGGTCGGCGATCGAGCGGGTGATCGCCTGGCGGATCCACCAGGTGGCGTAGGTCGAGAACTTGTAGCCGCGGCGGTACTCGAACTTGTCGACCGCCTTCATCAGCCCGATGTTGCCCTCCTGGATCAGGTCCAGGAACTGCAGGCCGCGGTTGGTGTACTTCTTGGCGATCGAGATCACGAGGCGCAGGTTGGCCTCGATCATCTCCTTCTTGGCCCGTGCCGAATCGCGCTCGCCGCGCGACACGGTGGCGTAGACGCGGCGGAACTCGGCGATCGGCAGGCCGGTCTCGGTCGCCACCTGCGACACCTTGCCGCGCAGCTCCTGCACCTCGCCGGTGTGGCGGGCGACGAAGTTCTTCCACGCCTTGCCCGGCAGCGCCGCGACCACGTCGATCCAGTTCGGGTCCATCTCGTGGCCGCGATACTTGACCAGGAAGTCGTCGCGGCTGACCTTGGTGCCCTCGGCGTAGCGCAGCATGCGCCCCTCGAGCCCGTTCAGCAGCTGGCTGATCTGCTTGAGCTGGGTGACCAGCTCCTCGATGCGGTTGTTGTGCAGCCGCACGGTCTCGACCTTGGCCACCAGCTCGTCGCGCAACTTCTCGTAGCTCTTCTCGGAACGGTCGCTGACCTCCTCGCCGGCGGTGAGCGTCTCCAGCCGCCTGGTCTGGACCTTGTGCAGCTTCTTGTAGAGGGTCTCGATCTCCTCGAACTGCTGCAGCACCTCGGGCTTCAGCTTCTCCTCCAGCGCCGACAGCGACAGCCCGGCGCCCTCGCCCTCGTCGGCGTCCTCGGCCTCGGCTGCGGTCTCGAAGCTGGGTTCGGGGGCCGGCACCACCGCCTCGGCGCCCTCCTCGACCACCACGGTGCCGGCCTGGGTCGCCTCCAGGTCGATGATGTCGCGCAGCAGCATCTGGCCGACCTTGAGCCGGTCGTGCCAGGAGATGATGGCGCGGAAGGTGAGCGGGCTCTCGCACAGCCCGCCGATCATCTCGTCGCGGCCGGCCTCGATGCGCTTGGCGATCGCGATCTCGCCCTCGCGCGACAGCAGCTCGACCGAGCCCATCTCGCGCAGGTACATGCGCACCGGGTCGTCGGTGCGGCCCAGGCTCTCGGCGTCGACGTTGCCGGACGGCGCCTCGCTCTCGTCCGCCTCGGGCTTCTCCTTCTTCTCGTCCTCGTCGTCGTGCGCGGCCGCCTCGACCTCCTCGTTGTCCTCGTTCTCGACGACCTGGATGCCCATCTCGGACAGCACCGCCATCACGTCCTCGATCTGTTCCGACGACATCTGGTCGGGCGGCAGCACCGCGTTCAGCTCGTCGAAGGTGATGTAGCCCCGCTCGCGCCCGCGGGCGATCAAGCGCTTGACCGCGGCGGACTGGGTGTCGAGCAGGCTGGCGTCGGCATCCTGCTCGGTCGCAGCCGCTTCGGTGGTCGCCGCCGTCTTCGTCGCCATTCTCAACCCAACTCCAACACGGTCCCGGCCTTCGCCCCGGCAGGAAGCGACGGCGTTCGACCTTATGCTCTAGCCTTGCTCGTCGGCCTGCTCGCCGGATTGCAGGTCCAGCTGGATCTGCCGGAGCATGATCGCCTTGCGCTGCGTATCCGGGTTCATATCCCGTGCCAACGCCGCCTGCGCCGCCTGGAGTTCCTCAGCCAGCGCGCGCATGTTGAGGAACCCAAAGAAATGCCACCATCCCCGTTCCGCGTCCGCGGGCATCGCCTCCAGCGAAGCGACATCCGCCATGGGCAGGGGGCTCGACGCCAATATCATGTCCGCTTGCGCCGCCATTCCGGCCGCGTGCAGGTGGGCTATGACCCCTGCCGAGTCAAGGGCAGCTCCATCCGCAGCACGATCGTGCACCGCTTCCAGCACCGCGCCGCGCACGCGGGCCAGATCGGCCGGCAGCTCGATCTGACACAGGGCCGCCTCGACATCGGGCAGCAGCTGCGGATGGCGCAGCAGGATCGCCAGCAGGAGCCGCATGCGTTCCGGACGCGCCGTCTCGATCTCCAGGCTCGGCCGCAGTGCCGGCGGCGCCAGCGTCCGGGCGCCGGGCTCTCCACGACTGCTGCGGCCGCGCGCGAAGAAGCGGTCGAGCAGGGCCTGCCGATAGGCCGACGCCAGCACCTTGTGGCGGATCGTCGCCGCCGCTTCGACCAGCCGCGCATGCAGCAGCGCGCGCTGGTTCGGTCCGGTATCCCCGAACCCCTCGCTCAGCAGCTCGAACAGCACGTCGGAGAGCGGTGCGGCGGCTCCCAGATGCGCCGCCAGGGCGCGGGCACCCCGGGTCCGGACCAGGCTGTCCGGGTCTTCGCCCTCGGGCAGGCGCACGAGGCGCAGCGTGCGCTCGGGGTCGAGCAGCGGCAGCGCGGTCTCGGCGGCGCGGATGCCGGCGCGCCGGCCGGCGGCGTCGCCGTCGAAGCACAGGATCGGCGCCGGCGCCACCCGCCACAGCGCCTCCAGCTGCTCCGGCGTCAGCGCCGTGCCGAGCGGCGCCACCGCGCCCGCGAAGCCCGCCTGGTGCAGCGCGATCACGTCCATGTAGCCCTCGACCACCACCAGCTCGCGCGATCCCGCCGCCGCTTCCGCGGCCGGCCGCACCGTCCGCATCGAAGACGCCGCGCGCTCCAGCCCGAACAGCGTGCGCCGCTTGGCGAACAGCGGCGTCTCCGGGCCGTTCAGGTACTTGGGCTGGCCGTCGCCCAGCGTGCGGCCGCCGAAGCTGACCAGGTGGCCGCGGCGGTCGCGGATCGGGAAGGTGACGCGGTTGAAGAACAGCTCGCCCTTCGGCCGCCCCTCCTCGTCCAGGCGCAGCAGCCCGGCCTCGGCGACCAGCCCCGGCGCGAAGCCCTGCTCCCGCAGCTCGGCCAGCAGCGCGCCGCGGCCCTCGCCGGACCAGCCCAGCCCGTGGTCGGCGACCGTGGCGTCGAGCAGCCCGCGGCCGCGCAGGTAGGCCAGCGCCTCCCGGCCCTCCGGCGCCTGCAACCGGCGCACGAAGCTGCGCTGCGCCGCGTCGAGCACGTCAGTGAGCGTCTTCGCCCGCTCCGCCCGGCCGCGATCGGCCGGCGCCTGCCGCGGCACCTCGAGCCCGGCCTCGGAGGCCAGGCCCTCGATCGCCTCCAGGAAGGACCGCCCCTCCGCCTGCATGACGAACGAGATCGCGTCCCCGTGCGCGCCGCAGCCGAAGCAGTGGAAATGGTCGTCATAGACGTAGAACGACGGCGTCTTCTCGCCGTGGAACGGGCAGCACGCCTTGTACTGGCGGCCGGACCGGGCGAGCTTGGTCTTGCGCCCGATCACCGCCGCGATCGGGGTGCGGGCGCGCAGCTCGTCGAGGAAGGCGGGGTCGAACGCCATCGTGCTCCTGGGAAAGAGGAAGGCCAGGGCTCTGCCCTGGACCCGCCAAGGGCCGGCGGCCCTTGGAACCCGATTCTTTAAGTAAAGGAGTCCGGGGGCGGAGCCCCTGGCCTTGCCTTCAGCTCAGCCGCGCCTTCACCAGCGCGTTCGCCCGACCGAGATCGAGCGCGGCCCCATGCTTGGCCTTCAGCGCCGCCATCACCCGGCCCATGTCCCTCATCGTGCCGGCGCCGGTCTCCGCGACCGCGTCGGCGACCGCCAGCGCCAGCGCCGCCTCGTCCATCGGCGCCGGCAGGAACCCCTCGATGACGACGATCTCGGCGTCCTCCTTGGCGGCGAGCTCGGGCCGCCCGCCCTGCACGTACATCGCCGCCGACTCGGTGCGCGACTTCACCATGTTGCGCAGCATGGAGACGATCTCGTCGTCCGGGATCGCCGTCACGCCCTTCGGCCGGGCGGCGATGTCGAGGTCCTTCAGGCGCGCCATCACCATGCGCAGCGTGGAGACACGTGGCGCGTCGCCGGCCTTCATCGCCGCCTTCAGCCCATCGCTAAATTCCGCTCGCAACGACATGATCGAACTCCCTGCCTTTATCGCCGCATGGGAAGCCTCTTCCCGTCCGCCGTCTTGCTGGGAAATTTCTTCCCATCCCTGCCATCGGCTTGCTAGGACCAATCCGTGAAGGAGACCCGTCCATGCCGATGACCGTGGAGGCTATCATAGATCGTCTGGGCGGCGCCGAGCAGGCCGCGCGCCTGACCGGCGTCGGCACCGAGGCGGTCCGCAAGTGGCGGCAGGCCCGGCTGGTGCCGCCGAAGCACTGGGCGGCGATCCTGAGCGCGACCCGGCTCGAGGTCGCGGACCTGTCGCCCGCGGCGCAGGTGCCGGAGCCCGTCGCAACCCTCGGCGAGGCCGACGCGGCCGCGCCGCCCGCGGGAGCGACCGCGGCGCTGGTGCTGTCCGACGGCACGCTGCTGTGGGGGCGCGGCTTCGGTGCTGCGACCGAGGCCGCGCGCGCGGTCGGCGAGATCTGCTTCTCGACCGGGCTCACCGGCTACCAGGAGACGCTGACCGACCCGTCCTTCGCCGGCCAGATCATCACCTTCACCTTTCCGCACATCGGCAACGTCGGCACGACGCCGGAGGACGAGGAGGCGGTCGACATCGCCGCCCGCGGCCTGGTGGTGTCCCAGGACCTGACCGAGCCCTCGAACTGGCGGTCGACGCGGACGCTGGATGCCTGGCTGCGGTCGCGCGGCATCCCCGGCATCTCCGGCATCGACACCCGCGCGCTCACCCGCCGCATCCGCGACGCCGGGCCGCAGGCCGCGGTGCTGGCCCACCCCGCCGACGGCCGCTTCGACGTCGCCGCCCTGCGCGCCGCAGCACTGGCCTGGCCCGGCCTAGACGGCGTGGACCTGGCGCGCGCGGTCTCCTGCACGCAGAGCTACGGCTGGACCGAGGGCACCTGGACCGACGGCCGCACGCCGGTGCGCCGGGCCGCACCCGGCGCGCGCCACGTGGTGGCGGTCGATTACGGCGCCAAGCGCAACATCCTGCGCTGCCTAGTGCAGGCCGGCTGCCGCGTCACCGTGGTGCCGGCCGACACCGACGCCGCCGCCATCCTGGCCCACGCCCCGGACGGGGTGTTCCTGTCGAACGGCCCCGGCGATCCGGCGGCGACCGCGGACTATGCGGTGCCGGCGATCCGCGGCGTGCTGGAGGCCGGGCTGCCGGTGTTCGGCATCTGCCTCGGCCACCAGCTGCTGGCGCTGGCGCTGGGGGCGCGGACCTACAAGCTCCGGCAGGGCCATCGCGGCGCCAACCAGCCGGTGCGCGACCTCGCCACCGGCCGGGTCGAGATCACCAGCCAGAACCACGGCTTCGCGGTCGACGATGCGAGCCTGCCCGAGGACGTGCGGATCACCCACACGAGCCTGTTCGACGGCTCCAACGAGGGCATCGCCAGCGATCGATATCCCGCCTTCTCGGTGCAGTACCATCCGGAGGCGAGCCCGGGGCCGTCGGACAGCGTCCATCTGTTCGAGCGGTTCGTGCGCATGATGGAGAACAAGCCCGCTATGGAAGCCCCGACGCGTGCTTCCGCCTGACAGCCTGCATGTGCTTCGCCGCGAGGTCCGCGCGACCTACCCGGTATCGTTCCTCGTGGGATCGTTCCTGGTTGCGGGTATTCTGGCGTTGGGTCTGGCCGTGTTCTGCGATCGCGCCACCCTGTCATGGGCCTGCTTTGGAACCGGGATCGCATTGCTCGTCACGGCGACCGGGATCACGCTGTTCGGCATCATTCGACGCCCGGAGATGTTGAAATCCGAGCGCACGAGGTTCGCCGAGCAGGCGCTTCAGATAGTCGGCAACGACGACATCAGCCGCGCCACGGGGGAGCGCGTCATCCAGATCACAGGCCACTACCTGGACAGGTCGTCTGTCAGCATGGAGGGTTCCAGCTCCCGCAAGATCGCCGCTCCCGATGGAGGGTCCGAAAAGGGCTACGGAAATGCCTGAGCAACCATACCTCGTAGCCGTCGATCCCACCGTGGACGTTCTGGCCCTGAAGGACGTCATGAAGGGTGGCAATGGGTTCAGCCATTGGTGGAACCACATTCCCGGCGTGTTCCTCGTGATCAGCCGGCTGACGGCTGACGAGATCACCGAACGCCTGAGGCCGGTGACCGGCGAATCACGCGTTCTCGTCATGGGTGTCCGCCTGGAGGACAGCGAAGGTTGGTTGCCGCAGGAGAGCTGGAAGTGGATCAAGCGCAGGACCCGCGAGCTTCGAGACCTCCCCCCAAGCCAAGCCGCCATGTCGCATGTTTCCTCCGAGGGGATCTGATCCCGCCATGCCCAAGCGCACAGACATCGCGTCGATCCTGATCATCGGCGCCGGGCCGATCGTGATCGGGCAGGCGTGCGAGTTCGACTATTCCGGCGCGCAGGCCTGCAAGACCCTGCGCGACGAGGGCTACCGGGTGATCCTGGTGAACTCGAACCCGGCCACCATCATGACCGATCCGGGCCTGGCGCACGCCACCTACGTCGAGCCGATCACGCCGGAGTTCGTCGAGCGCATCATCCTGCGCGAGCGGCCGGACGCGATCCTGCCGACCATGGGCGGCCAGACCGCGCTCAACACCGCGATGGCGCTCGATGCCAGCGGCTTCCTCGAGGCGCACGGCGTCGAGCTGATCGGCGCCCGGGCCGAGGTGATCGACCGCGCCGAGGACCGCCGCAAGTTCCGCGACGCCATGGCCGAGATCGGCATCGAGAGCCCGCGCAGCGTGATCGCGCACAGCCTGGCCGACGCGCGGGCCGCACTGGCCGAGATCGGCCTGCCGGCGGTGATCCGGCCGTCCTTCACGCTGGGCGGCACCGGCGGCGGCATAGCCTACAACCGCGAGGAGTTCGAGCGCATCGTCGCCGGCGGGCTGGAGGCGTCGCCCACCACCGAGGTGCTGATCGAGGAGAGCGTGCTCGGCTGGAAGGAGTACGAGATGGAGGTCGTGCGCGACAGCGCCGACAACTGCATCATCGTCTGCGCGATCGAGAACATCGATCCGATGGGGGTGCACACGGGGGATTCCGTGACGGTGGCGCCGGCGCTGACGCTGACCGACAAGGAATACCAGCGCATGCGCGACGCCTCGATCGCCTGCCTGCGCCGCATCGGCGTCGACACCGGCGGCTCCAACGTGCAGTTCGGCGTCAACCCCGCCGACGGCCGCATGGTGGTGATCGAGATGAACCCGCGGGTGTCGCGCTCGTCGGCGCTCGCCTCCAAGGCGACCGGCTTCCCGATCGCCAAGGTCGCGGCGCGGCTGGCGGTCGGCTACACGCTCGACGAGCTCGCCAACGACATCACCGGCACCACGCCGGCCGCGTTCGAGCCCACGCTCGACTACGTGGTGGTGAAGATCCCGCGCTTCACCTTCGAGAAGTTCCCGGGCAGTCCCGCCCTGCTGTCCACCAGCATGAAGTCGGTCGGCGAGGCGATGTCGATCGGCCGCTCGTTCTGCGAGGCGCTGCAGAAGGGGCTGCGCTCGATGGAGACCGGCCTCTCCGGGCTCGATCCGGTCGAGCCGCCGGGCGACGGCGGCGCGGACGCGTTCCGGGCGGCGCTGAGCCAGCCGAAGCCAGACCGGCTGCTGATGGCGGCCCAGGCGCTGCGCGCCGGGCTCACGGTCGCCGAGATCCACGAGGCCACCAGGTTCGACCCGTGGTTCCTGGGCCAGCTGGAGACGATCGTGCTGGCCGAGCGCGAGGTCGCCGCCACCGGGCTGCCGCGCGACGCGCACGGCTTGCGCCGCCTGAAGGCGATGGGCTTCTCGGACGCGCGGCTGGCGCAGCTGGGAGGCATCGCCGAGCCGGAGGTCCACGCGCTGCGGCAGGCGGCCGGCGTGCATCCGGTCTACAAGCGCATCGACACCTGCGCCGCCGAGTTCGCGTCCACCACGCCCTACATGTACTCGACCTACGAGGGCGGCTACGGCACCCCCGAATGCGAGAGCGCCCCCACCGGACGGGACAAGATCGTCATCCTCGGCGGCGGCCCGAACCGCATCGGCCAGGGCATCGAGTTCGACTATTGCTGCGTGCACGCCGCCTACGCGCTGCGGGAGGCCGGCTACGAGACGGTCATGGTCAACTGCAACCCGGAGACGGTGTCGACCGACTACGACACCTCCGACCGGCTCTACTTCGAGCCGCTGACCGCCGAGGACGTGGTGGCGCTGATCCGCCGCGAGCAGCAGGCGGGCACGGTGCTCGGCTGCATCGTGCAGTACGGCGGGCAGACGCCGCTGAAGCTGAGCCAGTCGCTGGGGGCGGCCGGCATCCCGATCCTGGGCACGCCGGCCGACGCGATCGACCGTGCCGAGGACCGCGAGCGCTTCCAGGCGATGCTGCGCCGGCTCGGCCTGCGCCAGCCGGAGAACGGCGTCGCCCGCAGCGCCGCCGAGGCGGAGCAGGTGGCGCTCCGCATCGGCTATCCGGTCGTGATCCGGCCGTCCTACGTGCTGGGCGGCCGGGCGATGGAGATCGTGCACGACCGCACCAGCCTCGCCCGCTACATGCGGGTGGCGCTCCAGCTCGCCGGCATCGACGCCGCCTCCGCGCCGGTGCTGATCGACCGCTACCTGAACGACGCCATCGAGGTCGACGTCGACTGCATCTGCGACGGCGCCGAGGTCTATGTCGCCGGCGTGATGGAGCACATCGAGGAGGCCGGCATCCATTCCGGCGACAGCGCCTGCTCGCTGCCGCCGTACTCGCTGTCGCCGGCCACCATCACCGAGCTGAAGGCGCAGACCGAGGCGATGGCGCGCGAGCTCGGCATCGTCGGGCTGATGAACGTGCAATACGCCATCAAGGGCGATGCGATCTACGTGCTGGAGGTCAATCCGCGCGCCTCGCGCACGGTGCCGTTCGTGGCCAAGGCGACCGGGGTGCCGGTCGCCAAGATCGGCGCCCGGGTGATGGCCGGCGCCAGGCTGGCCGAGTTCGAGCTCGACGACCGCGCGGTGGCGCCGCACGTCGCGGTCAAGGAGGCGGTGTTCCCGTTCGCGCGCTTCGCCGGCGTCGACGTCATCCTGGGCCCGGAGATGCGCTCGACCGGCGAGGTGATCGGCCTCGACGCCAGCTTCGAGCGCGCCTTCGCCAAGGCGCAGCTCGGCGCCGGCGTGAAGCTGCCCGCCGCCGGCCAGGTGTTCCTGTCGGTGCGCGCCGGCGACAAGGAGGCGATCGTGCCGCTGGCGCGGCGGCTGGTCGACATGGGCTTCACGCTGCTGGCGACGCGCGGTACCGCCGCTACCCTCAAGGCCGCCGGCACCCCGGCCAGGATGGTCAACAAGGTGCTGGAAGGCCGGCCGCACTGCGTGGACGCGATCCGCTCGGGCGAGATCCAGATGGTGATCAACACCGCCGGCGGCGCGCAGTCGGTCGCCGACAGCTTCGACATCCGCCGCAGCGCGCTCACCCACAACGTGCCGCACTTCACCACCATCGCCGGCGCCCGAGCCGCGGTCTACGCCATCGCCGCCATGCGGGCTGGGCCGCTTGAAGTCGCCCCCCTGCAGTCTTACTTTCACGGATCGTTCTAGCGCCCGGCCGTCGCCACCGGCCGCGCTGTCATGACCTCATCACTGATCTTGGGGACACCTTCGGTGCAGAAATTTCCGATGACGGGCAAGGGCCTGCAGCGGCTGGAGGAGGAACTCCGCAAGCTGAAGGGCGAGGAGCGTCCGGCGGTGATCCGGGCGATCGCCGAGGCGCGCAGCCACGGCGACCTGTCGGAGAATGCGGAGTACGATGCGGCGCGCGATCGCCAGTCCTTCGTCGAGGGACGCATCGACGAGCTCGAGGGCATCATGTCGATGGTCGAGGTGATCGAGCCGCACACGCTGTCCGGCGACCACGTCAAGTTCGGCGCGGTCGTGAAGCTGGTCGACGAGGAGAGCGACCGCGAGGTCAGCTACCAGATCGTCGGCGTCTACGAGGCCGACATCAAGGCGGGCCTGCTGTCGGTGTCAGCGCCGCTGGCGAAGTCGCTGATCGGCAAGAAGCGGGGCGATACCGTTTCGGTGCCGGCACCCGGCGGCGACCGCACCTACGAGATCCTGTCCATCAGCTACGGCTGATCGCCGTGATCGGCCTCGACGAGGTGCGCGCCGCCGCCGCGCGCATCGAGGGCCGCGTGCTGCGCACCCCCACGATCGCCAGCCACGCGCTGTCGCAGGCGACCGGGGCCGACATCACCCTCAAGCTCGACAACCTGCAGGCGGTCGGCTCCTTCAAGGAGCGCGGTGCGGCCAACAAGCTCGGGCTGCTGAGCGCGGCCGAGCGGGCGCGGGGCGTCATCACGGTCTCGGCCGGCAACCACGCGCAGGGCGTCGCCCGCCACGCCAGCCTGCTCGGCATCGACGCCGTGATCGTCATGCCGCGCCACACGCCAGCGGCCAAGATCACCCGCACCGCCGCCTGGGGGGCACGCGTGGTGCTGCAGGGCTCAAGCTTCGCCGAGGCGAGCGCGCATGCGGACGAGCTGTGCCGACGCGAGAGCCGCGTGTTCGTGCATCCGTACGACGACGACGCCGTCATGGCCGGACAAGGCACGCTGGCGCTGGAGCTGCTGGAGGATGCCGGCCCGCTCGACGCGCTGGTGATCCCGATCGGCGGCGGCGGCCTGATCTCCGGCTGCGCCGTCGTCGCCGCCTCGCTGCGGCCGGAGGTCGAGATCGTCGGGGTGCAGGTCGAGAACTTCTCCTCGCTGTCGGATTTTCCCGACGACGAGACGATGCCGGCCGGCGGCACGACCATCGCCGAGGGCATCGCGGTGCTGCAGCTCGGCCGGCGGCCGCTCGAGCTCGTGCGCCGCCACGTCGCCCGCGTCGTCACGGTCTCGGAACGCGCGGTCGAGGATGCCATCACGCTGATGGCCGAGGGCGCCAAGCAGGTGTCGGAGGGCGCCGGGGCCGCGTCGCTGGCGGCGATCCTGTCGCAGCCGGACTCGTTCCGGGGCCGCAAGGTCGCCATCCCGGTCTGCGGCGGCAACATCGATAGCCGCATTCTCGCCAACACGCTGCTGCGCTCGCTGCTGCGGGACGGCCGCCTGCTGCGCCTGTTCCTGCAGATCCCGGACCGGCCCGGCGCGCTCGCCGACATCGCCGCCATCATAAGCGAGGGCGGCGGCAACATCATCGAGGTGCTGCACCAGCGCCTGTTCGCCACGCTCAGCGTGCAGACCGCCGAGCTCGAGATCATGCTGGAGGCGCGCGACCCGCAGCACGCGGAGGCGATCGCGGCTCGGCTCGGCGCCCACTACGTGGTGCGCCGCTCCTGACGGGCAGCCCGCCCAGGCTTGGGACCCCGGCGGCCTTCCGCGCCGTGGCTCGAACGGGGCCGAGACCGTCCGAGGCCTCCGCCACCGGCCGCAGCCGGGATACCTTGTCCCTCGTGTCGGTCCCACGATCCGATCTGATCGGATGGTCATGCCGGAGGGGTCGGGACGTGGATGGAACGTCGGACGTGACCCGGAGCGCCACGTCCCCCTGGCTCGAGGCGGTGCCCGATGTCCGTCTGGACCTGCTGTTCATCGCGGTCCTCGTCGGTTCCGCACTCTACGTCCTGCAGGCCGTCTTCCACGTTCATCCCGATCAGGATGTCATGCCGCCGATCGGGATGCTGCTGGCGTCGCAGCCCTCGTCGCGCTCACGACCGTCGTGGCGCACCGCGCTGACGGTCGCGATCACGCGCGATGGTCCGACGTCGTTCGGATGGGAGACCGGCAGCCGGCTGCGGGATCTCGCGACCGGCGTGGCGAGCGGAGTGGCCGTCATGGGTCTCGAAGCGTGACGGCGGCTGCGATGCGGGGAGCCCATAAGACGGTGTGGGCGTATCGGTCGTCGGCATGCGCGATTTGCGGCTCTGGCGGAGGCAGTGCACGGATCGACGCCGGGCACTCGACCGGTTCGGTCCGGAGCGCGTGGTGTCGCAGCCTGGCGGCGGCAGGCCACCCTCATGGTCGCTCGACTATCCCTCGGTGAGCAGGACGGCCGCGGAGCCGCCCTTCGTCCGCTACAACGCGACGTGGAAAGTTCGGCGGGTCTGGCACACCGGAGCAGCCGCAGGTCCGGCTTCGGAGCTCTTCGAGTCCCGTCGCTCCGAGCCGGATGAAGGGTCCTGGACCCAGCGGCTCCTTCAACGCCGATCTTGCCTAGCGGGTGCCGAACAGCCGGTCGCCGGCATCGCCCAGGCCGGGCCGGATGTAGCCGTGCTCGTCGAGCCCGCGGTCGATCGCAGCGGTGATCACCGCCACGTCCGGGTGCGCCGCGGTGAACGCGCGCAGACCCTCCGGCGCCGCGAGCAGGCAAACGAAGCTGATCCGCCGTGCCCCCGCCGCCCGCAGGCGGTCGACCGCCGCCACCGCGGAATGGCCGGTGGCCAGCATCGGGTCGACCACGATGCAGAGCCGGTCCGGCAGCGCGTCGGGCAGCTTCAAGTAGTACTCGACCGGCTGCAGCGTATGCGGGTCGCGATACAGGCCGACATGGCCGACACGCGCCGCCGGCAGCAGGTCCAGCATGCCGTCCAGGATGCCGTTTCCGGCACGCAGGATCGAGACCAGGCAGAGCTTCTTGCCGGCCAGCCGCCGGCCGGTCATCGGCTCCAGCGGCGTCTCGATGGCGATGTCCTCGAGCTCCAGCCCGCGGGTCGCCTCGTACGCCAACAGCAGGCTTATCTCGCGCACGAGCCGCCGAAACCCGGCGGTCGAGGTGCCCGCCTGCCGCAGCCGGGTCAGCTTGTGCTGCACCAGCGGGTGGTCGAGCACGGTGACCGACGGGAAGCCGGCCGCGCCGCCGGGGGCCGGGCCGTCCATCGCCGCCGGCTAGCCCCCGGCGAACTGGCCAGGGGGCTGGCCAGAGGGCTGGAATGCCAGCGAGACGCCGTTCATGCAGTAGCGGTCGCCGGTGGGCAGCGGGCCGTCCGGGAACACGTGCCCGAGATGGCTGTGGCAGGTCGCGCACACGGCCTCGACGCGCTGCATGCCATGGCTGTCGTCGACGCGGTTCGCGACCGCGCCCTCGATCGGCGCGAAGAAGCTGGGCCAGCCACTGCCGCTCTCGTATTTGGTGGCGGAGCTGAACAGCGGCGTATCGCAGACCGCGCAATGGAACGTGCCGTCCCGCTTCTCGTAGTTCAGCGGGCTGCTGCCCGGGCGCTCGGTACCCCGCTCGCGCAGCACGTGATATTGCTGCGGCGTCAGGCGCTGCCGCAGCGCCTCCTCGTCGAGCTTGGTCGGCTGGTCCATGGCGGCGTCCCTCCTGCAGGTTGACCGCGTGCAGATTGGCCCGATCCGGCTGCGGCGCAACCCGAGCGCTCGGCCGGCGCTTGGTGCTGTCGGACCATGCAGTCGCGAGGAGCCCCCGATGATCGACGACGAGACCAAGCCAGCCGAGCCGATGACCACCGAGGAGAAGATCGACGAGGCGATGGACGACACCTTCCCGGCCAGCGATCCGCCGTCGGTCGGCGGCAGCACCGGCCCCGACGACACCAGCACCACCGGACCGAAGTCGCACCCGGTCTAGCGGCCCGCCGTACGGCTGTAGGTCAGAAGGCCAGGGGCTTGCCCCTGGGCCCGACGGGTCCGGGGCGGAGCCCTGGCCTTCCTCTCCAACTCCGTTTCGGTGATAGGATCAGATCCCGTCGCGGCCGAGGAGATTTCATGGCGTCCACGCCCACCACCAGGCCGCAGCGCCGCCCGGTGATGCTGGTGATCCTCGACGGCTTCGGCTGGAGCGAGGACTGGACCGAGAACGCGGTCGCACAGGCCGCGACGCCCACCTTCGACCGGCTGTGGGCAGCGGGGCCCGCCACTCTCCTGCGCACGTGCGGCCTCGACGTCGGCCTGCCGCCCGGGCAGATGGGCAACTCCGAGGTCGGCCATCTCAACATCGGCGCCGGCCGCGTCGTGATGCAGGAGCTGCCGCGCATCGCCGCAGCGGTCGCCGACGGCTCGCTGGCCGAGGCGCCGGCGCTCCGCACGCTGATCGACGCGCTGCGCCGCAGCGGCGGCACCGCCCACCTGATGGGGCTGGTGTCGCCCGGCGGCGTGCACGCCCACACCGACCACGCGGTGGCGCTGGCCCACATCCTGGTACAGGCCGGCGTGCCGGTCGCCTTCCACATCTTCACCGACGGCCGCGACACTCCGCCGCAATCCGGCCGCGGCTACATCGCGGCCCTGCGCGCAGCGCTGCCGCCGGCGGTGCGGCTGGCGACGGTCTCGGGTCGCTACTACGCCATGGACCGCGACACGCGGTGGGAGCGGGTGCAGCGCGCCTACGGGGCCGTGGTCGCGGCGCACGGGCCTCGCGAGGCCGATCCCGACCAGGTGCTGGCCCATGCCTACGAGGCCGGGATCACCGACGAGTTCGTGCCGCCCACGGTGCTGCACGGCTATGACGGCATGATGGACGGCGACGGCATCGTCTCGTTCAACTTCCGCGCCGACCGCATCCGCGAGCTGCTGGGCGCCATCCTGGATCCGGACTTCGCCGGCTTCGCGCGTGCGGCGGCGCCGGCCCTGGTCGGCACCGTCGCCATGACCCGCTACAGCGACGATCTGGCGCCGCGGCTCGGCGTGCTGTTCCCGCCGCAGAACCTGGACGACCTGCTCGGAGAGGTGGTGGCGCGGGCCGGCCGGCGGCAGCTGCGCATGGCGGAGACCGAGAAGTATCCGCACGTCACCTACTTCCTCAACGGCGGCCGCGAGGCCGTGCTGCCGGGCGAGGACCGCATCATGGTGCCGTCGCCCAAGGTCGCGACCTACGACCTGCAGCCGGAGATGTCCGCGCCCGAGCTCACCGACGCCGCGGTCGCCGCCATCGAGGGCGGCCGCTACGACCTCATCGTGCTGAACTACGCCAACCCCGACATGGTCGGCCATACCGGCGACCTGCAGGCGGCGGTCCGGGCGGTCGAGGCGGTCGATGCCGGCCTCGGCCGCATCGCGGCGGCGATCGACCGGCAGGGCGGCGTGCTGGTCGCGACCGCCGACCACGGCAACTGCGAGATGATGCGCGACCCGGACACCGGCGTGCCGCACACCGCGCACACCCTGAACGCGGTGCCGATGCTGGTGTCCGGGGCGGCCGGCGCCACGCTGGCGGAGGGCAGGCTGGCCGACATCGCGCCCACGCTGCTGGCGCTGATGGGGCTCGGGCAGCCCACCGCCATGACCGGGCGTTCGCTGCTGCGCGTCTGAGGGCCGGTCTTGGAATGGGCCGTGCCGGGCGAGGGTGCCGCGGCGACGCGGCACGCCGCGCGTGTCCTGCCGAACCAGAGCGGAGCGGCCTTGATGGCGGTGAGCCTCGGCAAGCCGGGACGGCCCGTCGGACCGCAGGCGCAGCCCTTCCCCAGACAGGCTCCGGGCGGTGCGCCGGCCCGTCACCAGGAGCGGGGCACCGGGCGGGCGGCCTGAACGCCGCCGGCCCGCTCTTGGCTCGCCCGGTCTTGGCTCGCTCGATCTTGGCTCGCAGGACCCTGGCTCTCGGGGCCTGGATCGGGCTGGCGGGGCTGCTGCTGTCGGGCCCGGTCGCGCTGCACGACGGGGCGCTGGGCCGCCCGCCGCGGTCCCGGGCGCAAGCCCAGGCTCAAGCGCAAGCCCAGGCCCGAGCGCAGGCCGCGCGCGGCCTCGCGGCGCGCTACGGCGCCGCGCGTGAGACGGCCGAGCGCCATGCCGCAGCCGCTGCCGCTCGGGCCGCCGCGCTGTCCGCCGCCAGCGTGGGGGCCGCCTCGGAGGCGCAGCGGACCGAACGCAACGCCGCCGGCGCCGCCGAGCGGGTGCTGGCCCTGGCCGTGCTGCGGGAGCAGGCGCAGCGGGCGCTGGACGCCGACGCGCGGGCGCTGGCGCCGCTGGTCCCGGTGGCGACGCGGCTCTCGCTCTACCCGGCCGAGACCCTGCTGGCGGCGCCGCTGGCCCCCGGCGACGCGGTAACCGGGCTGATGGTGCTGCGCGGCATGGCGGCGGAGCTCGAGCGGCGCGCCCGCGACGTCCGCGACAACCAGGCCCGGCTGGAAGGCCTCGCCGGCCGGCTCACCGCCGAGCAGGCGCGCCTGCTGGTGCTGCAGCGCCGACAGTCCGAACAGCAGGCCGCCATCGCCGCCCGCGCGGAGGCGGCGGCCGCGGTGCAGCGCGCCTCGGACGCCGCCGCCGACCAGGCCACGCGCCTGGCCGCCGACGCCGCCGCGCGCGCCGCCACGCTGGGCGACGCGGTCGCGCGCATCGAGGCGGCCGAGCAGGCGGCCCAGGCGAGATTCGCGCGACAGGCGGCGGTCGCCGAGGCTGCGCGGCAGCCGGACGCCGCCCGGACGCTGCGGCGCGAGGCGGCCAGCGTGGCGCCATCGGCCTGGCCCGGCCTGGTGCCGGGAGCCGGCGCGGACGCGCCGGTGGCCGGGCGGCTGGCGCAGGGGTTCGGCCAGCCCGGCCTGGCCGGCGCCTCGACCGGCCTCGTCTATGCCAGCGACCCGCTCGCCACCGTCACCGCGCCCTGCGCCAGCCGGGTCGACTTCGCCGGGCCGTTCCGCTCCTACGGCCGCATGCTGATCCTCGATTGCGGCCGCGAGTACCGGTTCGTGCTGGCCGGGCTCGACCGGCTGGACGTCGCGGTGGGCCAGGCGCTGGCCCGCGGCGCGCCGGTCGGGCGGATGGCGGCGTGGCCGGATCATCCGGGGGGCGGAGCGGGGCGGCCCAGCCTCTACGTGCAGTTGCGTCACGCCGACGCGACCATCGATCCGGACCGTTTCTTGCGGGGCGGGCGTTAGTGTAATCTGATCGCAAGGTGGGCGTATGGTCGCGCCGTGCATGCTCGGGTCCGGACATGCTCCGGTTCGGCATGGTCGGGCGGCCTCGGGAGACGACACGGTATGAGTTTGCGAAACGGGCTGCTGATCGGCACCGCGTTCCTGGTCGGTGCCGTCGCCGGTCCCGAGATCGGCCGCGTCGTGCGCCACGAGGCCGGCTTCGGCACCGCGCTGGCGCAGGAGGTGGCCACCAACGACGCAGCGCCCCCCGCCACCAGCCACGCCGAGACCTACCGGCTGCTGACGCTGTTCGGCGACGTGTTCGAGCGCGTGCGCGCCGACTACGTCGAGCCGGTCACCGACCGCGACCTGATCAACAACGCGCTGAACGGCATGCTGACCGGGCTCGACCCGCACAGCTCCTACATGACCGCCAAGCAGTTCGCCGACATGGAGGTCACCACCAAGGGCCAGTTCGGCGGGCTCGGGCTCGAGGTCACCTCGGACGCCGGCGTGATCAAGGTGATCACGCCGATGGACGACACGCCCGCGTCGCGCGCCGGGTTCAGGACCGGCGACCTCATCATCTCGATCAACGGCAAGAGCCTCGACAACACCGACCTCAATGACGCGGTCGACCGGATGCGCGGCGATCCGGGCACCCGGATCACGCTGACCATCGAGCGCCAGGGCAAGCCGAAGCCGTTCGACGTGACCATGACCCGCGAGGTCATCCACATCCAGGTGATCAAGTCGGCGCTGTACGGGAAGGTCGCCTACGTCCGCGTCGCCTCGTTCGACGAGGACACCGAGTCCGGCCTGCACGAGGCGTTCGACAAGCTGCGGCGGCAGGCCGGCGGCAAGCTCGACGGCATGGTGCTCGACCTGCGCAACAACCCGGGCGGGCTGCTCGACCAGGCGGTGGCGGTATGCGACGACTTCATCGCCTCGGGCGAGGTGGTCTCCACCCGCGCCCGCCACCCGGACGACAGCCAGCGCATGAA
This sequence comes from uncultured Acetobacteraceae bacterium, assembly GCA_964247725.1. GTDB lineage: Bacteria > Pseudomonadota > Alphaproteobacteria > Acetobacterales > Acetobacteraceae > Lichenicola. The sequence goes on from CAXTVM010000009.1 coordinate 22,961, forward strand.
CGCGCACGGCACCGACATCACCGGCGGCCTGCCGCTGGTGGTGCTGATCAACGAGGGCAGCGCCTCGGCCAGCGAGATCGTCGCCGGCGCGCTGCAGGACCACCGCCGGTCGGTGACGCTCGGCGAGCGGTCGTTCGGCAAGGCGTCGGTGCAGACCCTGATCCCGCTCGCCGGCGACAACGGCGCCATCCGGCTGACCACGGCGCGCTACTACACGCCGTCCGGCCGCTCGATCCAGGGCCTCGGCATCACGCCCGACATCAAGGTGCGCCGGACCCGGGACGACGACGGCAAGTTCATGCTGCGCGAGGGCGACCTCAACCACATCATCAAGAACGAGGGCGGCACCCAGGCCGCGGCGCCGGTGCGCAGCGACCTGCCGGCGGTGGCCAGGACGATCCCGGAGCTCCCCCCGGCGAACTGGCCGGCCTTCGATCCGGCCAAGCCGTCCACCGACTTCCAGCTGCAGGAGGGTCTGCGGGTGGTGACGGCGATGGCGGGGCAGCCTGTGGCCCCGGTGGCGGACGCCGCCGAGCCGAAGCGCGCCGGATCGCCCTGAGCCGGGGACACGGCGCGGCGGCCCGCCCAGACGATGCGACCGGCGGCACGGGCCCTCGCCGGCGCCTGGCTGGCGATCCTGCTGCTCGCCGGCGGCGGCGCCGCCGTGCTGCAGCTGCTGGGCGCGCCGAAACCGCCGCAGGCAGCCTGGCCGGCTGCCCAGCCGTCCCGTCCGGCGACGGCCCTCCCCGCCTCGCCTGCTCCGGTCGCCACCACCCTGCCCGCCGCCCGTCCGCCCGCGGTCGCGGCCAACGCGGCCGGGCCCGCCGTCCTGGTGGCGCCGCCGGACCCGGCGCTGGCCGAGCCGGCGCCCGACTTCCCCGGCCGCCTGCTGCCGCGCATCGGCGCCGACGGCCGGACCCCGGCACAGGCCTATGCAAGCCAAGCCGGGGCAAGCCAGGCCGGGGCGGCCAAGGCCGGCCTGCCGGCGCCGGGGCCACGCGTGGCGGTCATGATCGAGGATATCGGCCTGGCCGACGAGGTCACCGCGGCGGCGATCGAGCGGCTCCCGGCGGCGATCTCGCTCGGCGTGTCGCCGTATACCGCCGCCCTCGACCAGCCCGGCCTGCCTCCGTTCCTCCAGGCCGCCCGGCGCGCCGGGCACGAGACCTGGCTGTCGCTGCCGATGGAGCCGGCCGGCAGCCCGCTCGACGACGAGGGCTCGGAAGCGCTCAGCACCGCCAGCGACCTCGAGGTCGACCGCCGCGCGCTCGAATGGTCGCTGTCGCGCTGCCAGGGCTATGTCGGCGTCACCAACGCGCTCAGCGGCCTGCGCGGCGACCGCTTCGCCGGCTCCGACGCATTCGCGATGGTGGGCGCTGCGCTGGCGCGGCGGGGGCTGCTGTATCTCGACGCCGGCAGCCTGTCGGGCGATCCGGCGCGGCCGGCGGGCCCGGGCGTGCGGCGGGCCGACCTCACCATCGACGAGCAGCCGGACGCCGCCGACATCGAGGCCAGGCTGTCGCGGCTCGAGCAGGTGGCGCGCGACCAGGGCAGCGCGCTCGGGATCGCCGGCCCGCTGCGGCCGGTGCTGATCGAGCGCCTGCAGGCCTGGAGCCGCCACCTCGCCGAGCGCGGCATCGCGCTGGTCCCGGCGAGCGCGCTGCCGCCGCCGGCGAAGGCCGCGCCCGCGCCGCCCGCCGCGCCGCCTAGCGTGCCGACAATGGCGCCGACAGTTCCTCCTATAGCCGCCGCACCCGCCGCCACGCCGCCCGCAGCGCAGCGGCCGGCCGTCGCGGCACCCGCATCGCCGCCGTTCCCGTCAGGTCCGCCATGAGCACCACCGCCCACGCCCAGCTCCCATACCGCCCCAACGTCGGCGCGGCCCTGTTCGACCGCAGCGGCCGGGTGCTGCTCTGCCGCCGCGCCGACCCCGCCCGTGCCGAGGGTGCGTCCGGCATCTGGCAGCTGCCGCAGGGCGGCATCGACGGGGACGAGGACCCGGCGGCCGCGGTGCTGCGGGAGCTGAAGGAGGAGGTCGGCACCGACAACGCCGCGATCCTCGGCCACCATCCCGATTGGCTCAGCTACGACCTGCCGCCGCACCTGGTCGGCAGGGTCCTGGGCGGCCGCTACCGGGGCCAGCGGCAACGCTGGTTCGCGCTGCGCTTCCTGGGCGAGGACGACGAGATCCGGCTCGACCTCGATCCGCACCCGGAGTTCGACGCCTGGAGGTGGGTGCCGCTGTCGACGCTGCCGACGCTGGCCGTCGGCTTCAAGCAGCCGACCTACGCCATCCTGGCGACCGCCTTCGCCGGCTACGCCGCCGCCGCCGCCGAGGCCGGACGCCGATGCTGAGGCTGGCCTGGTCGCTGCTGAAGGCGACCGTCGCCGGCTACATCGAGGACGACGCGCTGTCCCGGGGTGCCGCCATCGCCTACTACACGGTGTTCGCGATCGCGCCGATGCTGGTGATCGTCATCAGCATGACCGGGCTGGTCTATGGCGAGGAGGCGGCGCGCGGCGCCATCGTCGGCCAGCTCCGGGGCATGATGGGCCACGAGGCCGCGGAGGCGATCCAGACCATGATCGCGTCGGCCGGCAACAGGCGCAGCGGCACGCTGGGCGCGGTGCTGGGCTTCGGCGCCCTGCTGCTGACCGCCACCGGCGTGTTCGGCGAGATGCAGACCGGGCTCAACGTGATCTGGAAGGCGGAGCCGAAGAGCTCGACCGTCACCCGCCTGATCCGGGCGCGCGCGGCCAGCCTCGGGCTGATCGCGGCGCTCGGCTTCCTGCTGATGGTCTCGCTGGCCGTGAGTGCGGCGATCACCGCCTTCGGCCACCTGCTGCAGCACGTGCTGCCCGACGTCGACCTGCTGCTGCGCCTGGTCAACTTCCTGATCTCGCTCGTGCTGATCTCGGTGCTGTTCGCGGCGATCTACAAGATCCTGCCCGACGCGCCCACCACCTGGGAGGACGTGGGCGTCGGCGCCGTCGTCACCGCCTTCCTGTTCACGGTCGGCAAGACCGTCATCGGCCTCTACATCGGCAGCAGCGCGGTGGCGTCGTCGTACGGCGCCGCCGGCGCGCTCGTGATCGTGCTGCTGTGGGTGTACTACTCGGCGCAGATCTTCCTGCTCGGCGCCGAGTTCACCCGCGCCTGGGCGGCCCACCACGGCAGCGCCGCCGCGCGCGGGACCTGACGACGCTCAGGCGGCGGCATCGCGGATGGCGTCGGCGACCGCGGCCTGGTTGTCCTTCAGGCGGCCGAAGGCGAGGCGGATGTGCGGGAGCCGCCCCTGTCCGCACTTCGATCCCGGCAGGACCATCATGCGCCGGTCCTCGAACACGCGCAGTGCCGCCGGCTCGGAGCGGACCGGGATCCAGAGGCTGAGCCCGGCTCCGGACCCGATCCGCATGTCGCGGGCCTGCAGGTGGTCGGTCAGCGTCGTGCGCCGCTGCGCATAGATCCGGCGCGCCTCGCGGACGATGCGACAGGCGTCTGGATCGGCCAGCAGCCAGGAGGCCGCCGATTGCAGGACATGGCTGGTCCAGCCGACGCTGAAGCCGCGGAAGGTGTGGATCTTCTCGATCACCGCGGCCGGGCCGGAGACCACCGCCAGCCTGAGCTCGGGCGAGATGCTCTTGGAGACCGAGAAGGCGTGGATCACCCGATCCGGGAAGGCGGCGCCCAGACTCGCGGGCATGATCGGCGACAGGCCGCCGAGCGCATCGTCCTCGATGATCGGGATCGAGCCGCCGTCCAGCACGTCGCACAGCGCGGCCAGGCGCCCGGGCGGGATCGACACCCCGGTCACGGCATGGGTGCGCGGCTGGAACAGGAAGGCGGCCGGCCTGCGGTCGAGCGCCGCCTGCAGCGCGGCGGGGATCGGCCCGTCGCGGTCGCAGGCGACCGGAACCACGGATCCGCCCAGGTATTCGATGATGTCGAGGATGCGCATCGTCGCCGGCTCCTCGATCGCGACCAAGTCGCCCGGGGAGATCAGGACGTGCAGGATCTCGTAGAGGGCGGTGAAGCCGCCGTTGGTCGCGAGGAAGGCGGGCGCGCGGTAGGGCCAGAAGCGTTCGACCGTCCGCTGCAGCCTGGGCAGGATCGGCAGGTTGGCGTAGCCGTTCACGCCCTCCGCCGCGGCGGCCCGCGTCAGCGCGTCCTGGAGCGGCGGAAGCAGTGCCGGGTCGGGCGTGAAGGCGGCCAGGTCGAGCATCCCGCGTGACGGCCGGGCGACGCTGGTCTTGCGGTTGGGTCGTGGTGCCGCGCTGTCTCCGCAGACCCAGCTTCCCAGCCGACCTCGTCCGCTGACGACGTTCTGACGCCGCAGCCGCGCCCATGCTCCGGACACCGTGGCCGGGCTCACCCCGAGACGGAACGCCAGGTCGCGCACCGTCGGCAACCGTATCCCGATCGGCAGCACGCCGGCCCGGATCAGGCCCATGATCCGATGGGCGATGCCGTGCGCGGAGCGATCGTCAAGCTCTCCGACCAGCCAAACCACGTCTACCGCTGGTGTCATTCGCATAAGGTCGAATGTTCAAGTACGTAATAGCCATTGATCATAGTCCGGGCAATGATCAACGTGGGCGTGCCGTCACCGGCTGCCGCGCCGCCGCAAAGGCATCCAGCCGCTCCGGAGTCTTTCGCCCATGATCGCGTCCGTCCCGACGACCGGAAGAACGCGGTGGCACTACGGCCTGCTGTGCGGACTGTCCTGGCTTTCCATCACGGGTGCCGAGGCCGGGACGGGCGCAGGTCCGGCCCCGGGTCCAGCCGTGGGTTCGGCAACGCGGCCCCATCCGCATCGCGTCCGACCCGCGCCGCGGACGGCGCCGGCGCACGAGGCGGCCGTTGCGGCCGCGGAATCCGTGACCGTCACCGGGTCCCGCCGATTCGGCTTCTCCAAGCAGCAGAAGGCACCCGACTCCGAGACCAACATCAGCGCGCAGACGCTGGTGCAGCGGGAGGTCAACCAGGTCACCGACCTGCAGAAGCTGGTGCCGAACCTCACCGTGCAGTCCCTGAAAGGCACGCAGAGCATCGACTACCACCTGCGGGGCGTGGGCTTCGACGATTACTACGAGAACAACATGTCGTCGGTGCTCGTCTATGTCGACGGCGTGCCGTTTCCGTTCAGCACGATGACCGACGGCGTGATGTTCGACATCGCCGGGGTCGACGTCGTGCCGGGACCGGTCGGGACGACCCACGGCACCGCCGACTCCGGCGGCGAGATCGACATCCGCACCGCCGATCCGACGCCGGACTGGCACGGCACCCTGACGCAGGACATCGCGGGCTATGCCCGCAGCCGCACCACCGCCACCCTGTCGGGACCGGTCTCCGACACGGTCTCGTTCCGGGTCGCCGCGCAGACCGCGCACGGCGGCGGCTGGCAGTACGATCCCCAGAACGGCGCCCATCTCGGCGACCTGGACGAGACCGCGATTCGGGCCAAGCTGCGCTGGACGCCGGATGCGCTGACCACGCTTACGATCGGCGCGCACTGGACCGTCGACGACAGCCAGCTCGTCAACGGCAACCCGGTGCTCAACCTTGACCCGAGCTTCCAGAAGCTGCCGGCGCTGACCTCGTACCGCCAGACCGAATGGGACATCCGGCCGAACTTCGCGGCCCTGGTCGGTCGTCCGGACACGCTGAAGCCGTCGGAGCACGACGTGTTCTGGGGCGCCGACGTCGACTTCTCCCGCGATCTCGGCGTGGCGCAGCTGGAGTCGATCTCGGCCTTCGAGACCGAACGCCAGGGGGAGTATTCCGACGAGGACGGCACGCCGATGGCCACCGGCGACGTCTATCGGGACATCGACGCCGACCTGTTCTCGCAGGAGCTCCGGCTCAACTCGCGGGGCGAGGGTCCGCTGCACTGGGGCCTCGGGTTGGACTACATCCGCTCCCGGATGTTCCAGCAGTTCTTCTCGAACTTCAGCCAGTACGTCGGCCGCGGCTACATCTCGGACAGCTTCTACGACCAGAACCAGCAGTCCTTCTCGCAGTACGCGAACGCGTCCTACCGGCTGCCCTGGCGCCTGACCGCGTTCGGCGGCCTCAACCACACCAGCGACGATCGACAGCTCTTCAACTTCGAGACGATCCAGTACGGCGTGCGCACCTACCGCTTCCTGCCGGAGGGATCGCTGACGAACCAGATCGGCGGCGTGATCGGCCTGCAGGAGCAGGTCGACGACGGTCTCCAGCTCTACGCGAAGGTCAGCCGGGGCTTCAAGCCCGGCGGGTTCGCCGCCAACAACACGGTGCAGCAGGCGCAGCTCAGCCCGTTCCGGCCGGAGTCCCTGCTCGCCTACGAGATCGGCTTCAAGAGCGATCCCCTGCCGGGCCGGATCCGCCTCAACGGCGCCGCCTTCTACTACGACTACCACAACGAGCAGGTGGTCTCGAGCTTCCTGCTGCCGAGCTACGGGCCGCTCGGCACCTACGTCAACATCCCGCATTCCAACATCTGGGGCATCGAGGCCTCGACCGAGCTGCATCCGGTCGCCCACGTCTACCTGAGCGGCAACATGGGCTACGAGCGCGGCGTCTACTCGGTGTTCCAGGCGCTCGATACCGGGGCCACCAACGCCTATCACGTCGCCACCGGCGTGTATCAGGCGATCGACGACAACTTCAGCGGCACCGACCTGGGCATCCCGAAGCTGTCTCTGGACGGGTCCGCAGCCTACCGGTTCACGCCCCGCGCGCGGCTGACCGCGGAGCTCGCGGTCGACGGCAGCTATCGCGACTCGCAGGCCTTCACCGTCGGCGGCACCGGCGCCTACCGGCTCCCGCCCTACTTCCTGCTCGGCGCCCACGCGACCGTCGCGTCGGCGGGCGGGCGATGGACCGTCACGCTCTACGCCACCAACCTGCTGAACCGGAGCTACAGCGTGACCACCTCCTCGGAGACCACCACCTATCAGCACGTTCCCGGCGAACCGCGCTTCATCGGCGCGCGACTGGGCGTCGGCTTCTGAGCCGCCCGCGTCCCGGCCCGACCTGGTGACGCCCGGCCATCCGCTCGACGGCGACTGGGTCGTCGATGCCGCACGCTCCCGCTGGAGCGACGGCATGCCGCCGCCCGGCATGAGCCTGCGTCTCCGGCTGCGTCTGGCGCGGGGGCGGCTCCGCTACCATTCGGAGAACGACACCGAACGCTCGGCCCCGGTCATGACGATCGATTTCGACGCCGCGGCCGACTGCGCCGACCATTCGGTGCACGGCAGCACGCGGTACGACACCGTGCGCGTGCGGAAGCTGTCCCCGAACGAGTTCGAGCTGCTGGAGCTTCTGGGCGGCGACGTCATCGTCGCCGCCTACTGGCGGATCGGCGCCGATGGCGCCACCCTGTGGCGCTGGGGCGTCGGCAAGTCGCCCGCCGGCAGGTCCAGGGCCTACGAGGAGGTCTTCGTCAAGGCGGATCGGTCGCATGACGCTCCGGCGGAAGGATGGCCACCTTGAAGATCGCCCTGGGACAGTTCGCGGTCGCCGCCGACTGGCAATCGAACCTCGACACCTGCAGCGCCCTCATCGCCGAGGCGGGTGCCGCCGGGGCCGAGCTGCTGCTGCTGCCGGAGGGCATCCTGGCGCGCGACGTCGCCGATCCGGACATCGTCCGCAAGACGGCGCAGCCGCTCGACGGCCCGTTCATGAGCGGGCTGCGGCAGGCCGGCGCATCCCTGCGGACGACGGTGATCGGGTGCGTCAACGTTCCGGACGACCGGGGGCGGTTCCACAACACGCTGTTCGTGATGCGGAACGGCGCCGTGATCGCGCACTACCACAAGCTGCACCTGTACGACGCGTTCGACGCCCGGGAGTCCGACCGCACCACCGCGGGCGACGCGATCCCGCCCCTCGTCGAGGTCGGCGGCTACAGGGTCGGCCTGATGACCTGCTACGACGTGCGCTTCCCCGAGCTGGCGCGCCGGCTGGCCTGCGACGGCGCCGAGGTGCTGGTGCTGCCGGCCGCCTGGGTGCGCGGCCCGGGCAAGGAGGCGCATTGGGAGGTGCTGACGACAGCGCGGGCGCTGGAGAACACCTGCTACCTCCTCGCCGCCGGCGAATGCGGCCCTCGCAACATCGGCGCCAGCCTCGTCGTCGATCCGCTCGGCGTCGTCGTCGCGCGCGCCGGCGAGGCTCCCGGCCTGCTCTACGCGACGCTCGACCGTGCGCGCGTCGCCCACGCCCGCAAGGTGCTCCCGGTGCTGGAGAACCGCCGCTTCGCCCGGCCGGAGCTGCGGCGGCCGTGAGGCTGCCGTGAGGCGGCCATGAGGCGTAACGTCATGCGGACGGGACCCGCGCGCTGGCTGGTGCTCTGCGCCCTGATCGCGCCGATCAACTTCATCATGGCGCTCGACCGCAACAGCTTCACCCTGTCCAGCCCGAAGATCGCGGCGCAGTTCGGCTTCAGCTACGTCCAGGTATCGGTGATCATCGCGTCCCTGGTCTGGAGCTACGCGATCTTCCAGATCCCGTGCGGTTGGCTGGTGAACCGGTACGGCGCCCGGTCCACCCTGTTCCTCGCCTGCCTGTTCTGGTCGATGACCACGCTGGTCACCCCGTTCGCCGGCAGCCTGATCGGCTTCGTCTGCCTGCGGCTGGCGATGGGGGCGTTCCAGGCGCCGGACTGGACCGCCAGCATCGTTGCGGTGAACAACTGGTTCACGCCCGCCAACCGGTCGCGGGGCAACGCGGTGCTGCTGGGCTGCCTCTACCTGGGTTCGGTCGCGAGCGGTCCGGTCACCACCGAGGTCACCGCCGCGTTCGGCTGGACCCGCTGCTTCTTCGTCTTCGGCATGATCGGCCTGCTGCTGAGCCTGGTTTGGGTGAGCGTGTTCCGTGACCATCCTCCCGCAAGGATGCCCGCAGGCCGGCAGGCGGATGCCGCGCAGCCGGCGACGGCGCCCGTGCCGGCCCTCGACCGCCGGGTGATGCTGCGCCTGCTGCGGTCGCCGCAGGTCTGGGCGTTGGGTGGGTTCTACCTCTGCCTGCTGTCGGTGCAGACGTTCTTCCACGCCACCCTGCCGCACTACCTGATGACCGAACGCCATCTCTCCTATCGCGCGATGGGCTGGGTGTTCGGCCTGCCCTGGTTCTGCCTCTATCTGTCGGTGCTGGCGAGCGGCACGCTCGCCGACCTGGTGCTGTCCCGGTCCGGCTCGGTCTGGCTGGCCCGGACCCTGCCCGGAGCCCTCGGCTCGGCCCTCGGCGGCATCGCGCTGGAGGCGGCGGCCCTGGCTCCCGGAACGGCGGCCACGGTGGCCGCCCTCTGCATCTCGCTGGCGGCGGTGGGCGTCTGCCAGGTCTCGATCTGGTCGACCGTCCAGGGCCTGACGGCGGAACATGCCGGGATCCTGTCGGGCTGGACCGGGTTCTGGGGCAACCTGGGCGGCGGGATCGCCCCGATAGGCATCGCCTACGCGCTCCGCGGCAGCGGAAGCTGGCCGGAGGCGCTCCTGCTGCCGGCGGCCATGGGGTTGCTGGGGTCGCTCTGCTGCCTGGCCGCCCGCGCCGACCGGCCGATCGAGGTCCGCGCGACGGCGGTCGGCCGCGCGGGGGTGATCGTGTCCTGACGATCCGGAGAAGAAGGCCACGGCGCTGCCCCGGACCCGTTGGGGCCGTCACGCGAAGCGTGCTGCGCACGACGGCCCCAAACCCCGATTCGTAAGGCAATGGTTCCTACTTGGAGGCATGACCTAAACCAATCGGGGCCTGGGGCCCGCGGCCCCAGTGGGGTCCAGGGGCGAAGTCCCTGGCCTTCTTCCTGGTCAGTGGCCGCCGCCCCCGCCGCCGCCGCTGACGGAGGGCTTCAGCAGGAAGCAGAACGGGATCACCGCGAACGCGACGATCGAGAACAGGATGAAGCAGTCGTTGTAGGCCAGGATGGAGGATTGCTGGAGGTACTGCGTGTAGAGCTGGTTCTGCGCCGCGGCGTGGGCGGCGCCAGGCGCCCGTCCCGCCGCGCGGTAGACCCCCTCCGCGGTCTGCATGTAGTTCTGAAACGGCTGCCGGAACGGCGTCATCCAGTGCACCATGTTCGCCTCGCGGGCCTGGGTGCGCTGGGTGACCAGCGAGGTGCTGGCCGAGATGCCGATGGCGCCGAACACGTTGCGGAACATGCTGAACAGGGCCGACGCGTCGCCGTTCAGCCGGCGCGGCAGCGTCTGGTAGGCGATGGTGCTGATCGGCACGAACAGGAAGGCGAGCGAGGCGCTCTGGGCCATCCGGTAGAACACCAGCTGCCTGAAGTCGACCTGCGGGACCAGGTGCGCCGAGTAGAGCAGCGAGACGCCCATGACGAAGAAGCCGAACGCGATGACGTAGCGGGTCTGCACGCGCTTCATCGCCAGGTTGACGAACGGGATCAGCACGATGATGCCCATCCCGCCCGGCGTCAGCACCAGCCCGGCCAGCGTCGCGGTGTAGCCGATGACCTGCTGCGAGAACTGCGGGATCAGCACGGCGCTCGAGTATAGCACCACGCCGACCACGCCGATCGCCAGGGCGCCGATCGCGAAGTTGGCGTCGCCGAACACCCTGAGGTCGACCGCCGGGCGCTTGGCCGTCAGCAGCCAGCAGATCGCGCCGAAGATGCCGATCAGCGCCAGCAGCGCCATCGTGCAGATGAAGGGCGAGCCGAACCAGTCGTCGTCCTCGCCGCGGTCCAGCGCCACCTCCAGGCAGCCGAGCCCGAGCGTGATCAAGCCCAGGCCGATCGCGTCGACCGGGGCCGACTGCCGCTTCGCCCACGGCGGATCCTCGACCAGCGCGCTCACCGCCAGCAGGGCGAAGATGCCGATCGGCACGTTCAGGAAGAACACCCAGCGCCAGGACGCGTTGTCGGTGATGTAGCCGCCCAGCGTCGGACCCAGCACCGGGGCGACGATGGTGGCGACGGCGGTGATCGCGAACGCGCCGCCGCGCTTGGCCGGCGGGAAGGTGTCGAGGATGATCGACTGCTGGTTCGGCTGCAGCCCGCCGCCGAAGAAGCCCTGCAGCAGCCGGAACACGATCAGCTCGGGCAGGTTGGCCGAGACCCCGCACAGGAACGAGCACACCGTGAACATGCCGATGCAGATCATGAAGTAGCGCTTGCGGCCGATCACCCGGCCGAGCCAGCCGGAGATGGTGAGCACGATGCCGTTCGCCGCGAGGTACGAGGTGAGCGCCCAGCTCGCATCGTCGTAGGAGGTCGACAGGTTGCCGGCGATGTGCGGCAGCGACACGTTGACGATGGTGGTGTCGAGCACTTCCATGAACGCCGCGATGGTGACCACGATCGCGATCAGCCACGGGTTGCTCTTCGGCTTCCAGGCATCGTCCCGGGTCGGCTTGCCGGACTCGCCGCTCAATGGACGTCCACCGTCGGCTCGACCGAGATCCCGATCGGCAGCGGCGCCAGCGGGTCGAGCCCGTCGTCGATGACGATCTTGACCGGCACGCGCTGCACGATCTTGACGAAGTTGCCGGTCGCGTTCTCCGGCGGGAAGGCGCTGAAGGCGGAGCCGGCGCCGAGCTGGATGCTGTCGACGTGGCCGCTCAGATGCAGGTTCGGGTAGGCGTCGACCGCGATCTGCACCGGCTGGCCGGCCCGCATGCGGGTGATCTCGGTCTCCTTGAAGTTGGCGGTGATCCAGACGTCGGGCTCGACGATCGAGAACAGCGCTTGGCCGCTCGTCACGTAGCTGCCGCGCTCGACGTTGCGCTGCGCGATCCAGCCGTCGTTCGGCGCCCGGATGGTGGTCCACTCGACGTTGAGGCGGGCGAGGGCGAGCTGCGCCTGCGCCTGCGCGACTGCGGCCGACTGCTGCTGGACCCGGGTCTGCTGGGTCGAGATCTGGGGCGCCACCGGGGTCGCCTGTGCCACCTGGCCTTCGGCCTCGACCACCTGCGCCTTGGCCTGGTCGAGGGCGGCGGTCGAGTAGTCCACGTCCTGCTGGGTGGTCGCCGCGCGCTCGATGCTGTGCTGGCGCCGGTAGTCGGTCTCGGCGCGGTATTGCTGCGCCTGCGCCAGCAGCAGCGCGCCCTGCGCCTGCCGCAGCTGCGCCGGAAAGGTCTGCCGGGCTACCTCGACGCCGAACCGCGAGCTCTCGACCTGGCTCTTGGCGCTGTCCAGCGAGGCCTGCGCCTGGTCGCGCGAGGCGATGTAGTCGCGCTGGTCGATCCGCAGCAGCACCTGGCCCTGGTGCACGTATTCGTTGTCGTTGACGTCGAGCTCGGTGATGTAGCCGGACACGTGCGGCGCGACCGTGATCAGCCGGCCCGCGGTGAAGGCGTCGTCGGTGGTCTGCTTGCCGCGCGTCGACAGCCAGAAATAGAGGCCGCCCGCCGCCAGCAGCAGGACGAAGAGGATGAGCGCCACCCGGACGAAGGGCTTGGCGCGGCGGCGGTCCTCCTCGTGCTTGGCGTCGGTCTCGGTCTTGCCGCCGTCCTCGCCGCCATCCGATTTGGGCCTGTCCGCGGGCTTGCCGCCGTCGCCGTCGTCGCCCTCGCGCGCGGCCGTCTCGTCCGCTGGCTCCGGGTCGCCGCCCTCGTGCCGATCGTGTTCAGCCATCCCGCCTCCGGCGCGCACCCGGCGATCGCCAACGCTGACCGACCCGTTCGGTCAATTTGCCATGGCCGCCAGAGCCGGGCAATGCCGCGCGGTCCCGGCGGCATCGGCAGCGCGGGCGCGGTCACTCCCGCGTCAGCCCCTGCGTCCGTACCAACCGAGCGTAGAGGCCGTCGCGGGCCATGAGCTCGGCGTGGCTGCCGCATTCCGCCGCGCGGCCGTCCGACAGCGCCACCACCAGGTCGGCCGCGCGCACGGTCGACAACCGGTGCGCCACCACGATCGTTGTGCGGCCGCGCCGCAGCCGCGCCAGCGCGTCCTGCACCAGCGCCTCGCTCTCGGTGTCGAGCGCGCTGGTCGCCTCGTCGAGCAGCAGCAGCCGCGGGTCGCGCAGCAGGGCGCGCGCCAGCGCCACGCGCTGCCGCTGGCCGCCCGACAGCCGTTGGCCGCCCGGGCCGACCCGGGTCTCGTAGCCCTCCGGCAGGTCCAGCACGAACGCTTCCGCCGCCGCCGCCCGCGCCGCCGCCCGCACCGCCTCGTCGCCGGCATCGGGCCGGCCCATGCGGATGTTGCCGGCGACGCTGGTGTCGAACAGCAGCGTGTCCTGGCTGACGTAGGCGATCGCGTCGCGCAGCGCCGCCAGCCCGAGGTCGCGCAGGTCGACGCCGTCGAGCAGGATGCGCCCGCCCGCCACGTCGTGCAGCCGCGGGATCAGCGACAGCGCGGTGGACTTGCCGGCGCCGGACGGGCCGACCAGCGCCACGGTGAGGCCCGGCTCGGCGGTAAAGCTGAGCCCGCGCAGGGCGACGCGGCCGTCCGGGTAGGTGAAGCCCACCTCCTCGAACACCAGCCGCCCGGCGCCGCCCGGCGGGTTGGGCGGCAGCGGCCGCGCGTCCGGCCGCTCGCGCACCCCGGCCGGCTCGTCGATGACGCCGAAGATGCGCTCGAGCCCGGCCAGCCCCTCCTGGATCGCCGCGTTCAGCGAGCCCAGCGCCCGCAGCGGCCGGGCCGCCAGCAGCAGGGCGGCGACGAAGCCCGAGAAGCTGCCCAGCGTGGCGCCGCCCATCGCCGCCCGCCAGCCGGCGAACCCCAGCACAGCGGCCACCGCCGAGCCGCCCAGCACCTCCAGCACCGGGTCGACCCGCGCCCGGCCGCGGGTGATGCGCAGCAGGCTGCCGTGCAGCAGGTCGAACGACCGGTTGGCGCGCGCCGCCTCGGCCCGCTCCAGCCGATAGACCCGCACGCTGCGCGCCTGCGCGAAGCTCTCGTTCAGCAGCGTCGCGGTCTGGCCGATCTGCTCCTGCATGCCGCCCGAGGCGCGCCGCACGCGTCGGCCGATGCGCTGGATCGGCACCGCGGCCAGCGGATACAGCAGGGCGGCGATCAGGCTCAGCTCCCAGTCCATGTAGAGCATCGACACCACCAGCCCGACCACGGTGACGCTGTCGCCGAGCGAGTTCACCGACCGGATCATCGCCTCGCGGATGGTGACGGCGTCGGTGGTGAAGCGGGCGGCGAGCTGTGCCGGCGCCTCGCGCTCGATCCGCGCGATGTCGGCCGCCATCAGGTGGGCGAACATCCGCCGCTGCAGGTCGCGGATCACGATCAGCACCAGGTTCTGCACGGACAGGGTCTGGCCGTATTGGGCGGCCGCCTTGGCCGCGGTGATCAGCACCACCAGCGCCGGCACCTGGTAGAGGATGCGCGGATCGTGGGCGGCGAACATGTCGAGCGCACGCTGGATCACCAGCGGATACAGTGCCGTCAGTGCAGCCATCAGCACCGTCAGCACCAACACCGCCAGCAGCCGGGCGTGATGGTGGCGCACGTCCTCGCGCCACAGCCGGCGCAGCAGCGCCAGGCTCGGGGCGGTGGCGATCGGCCGACGCGGCGCCCGGGACACCGCCGACCCCGCCGCGGCGGCGAGGCCCGGCGCCGACGGGTTCGACATGATCGTCATGCCGCGGCCTTTAACAGCCGCAACTGGGAACCACAAACTGAGGGAAGAAAGGCCAGGGCTCTGCCCTGGACCCGCCAAGGGCCGGCGGCCCTTGGAACCCGATTCCTCAAGTAAAGGTTTCCAAAGGCGAGCCTTTGGCGGGGTTCAGGGGCAGAGCCCCTGGCCTTCCCTTCAGCGCGCCGCCAGCCGCGCCTGCAGCAGCGACAGCACCGCGCCGCGGTCGATGTCCAGGCACACGGCGGCGTTCGGCGGGCCGGCGCCGACCGTGGTCGCCCCGTCCGCCGCCACCACGATGTCGAGCGGCTGCGGCCGGCAGACCTGCGGCCGCAGCAGCGATGCCACCGGCACCACGTCGAACAGCACCGGCTCGCGGCCCCTTCCGTTGTTGTCGGCCCACTCCGGGTAGAGCGTCGCTAGCCAGTCGGCCAGCGGCGTGCCGAGGCCGAACAGACGTTGGCGCGCCGGCGCGTCGAGCGCGACCTCGGTTGCGTCCAGCGGCATCATCCGTATCGGCACGCCGGAGCCGAGCAGTGCCCGGAACCCGGCCGGATCGCGGCGGACGTTGTACTCGACGCTTGGGCTGTCGGAGTTGGTTCCGGGCCGGGACCCGTAGCCGCACCGCACCGAGCCGGCCATCAGCACCACGCCGGCCAGCCGCCGGAACGCCGCCGGGTCGCGCGCCAGCATGGCGCCTACCGTGCTCGCAGGGGCCAGCTCGATCAGCGTGATGCGCCCGGCCGGCGCCGCCTGCAGGCGCGCCAGCACGGTACCAACCGCGTCCGGGAACGGTCCCGGGGGCCCGCCGGCGGCCCAGGCGAATTGAGTGAAGCGGGTTCCGGGCGCGGTCGCCGGGCCCGTCGCCACCGTGATGCCGGTGCGCCCAAGCCGGCGCAGCAGCCGCTCGACCATGCGCGCGCGCAGCGTGGTGTCGCCGGCCGAGGTGATCACCTCGTCCAGCTTCAGCCGCGGCGAGGCCAGAACCAGCGCCAGCGCCACCGCGTCGTCGTAATCGTCGCCGATGTCGGTATCGACGATCACCTCGCGCGGAGCGGTCGCGGCCCCGGCCGCACCGGGCACGCCCTCCGATGCCAGCGCCAGCAGCAGAGGGAGCGGAAGCAGGAGCCGTTTCACGGACTTATATTATTATTGGACAGGCGCGCCAGGCAATCGGCCCGGCTGGCGACGCAGCCGCCATCCCGCCACCACGCCTCCACCCGGCGCAGCGCCTCCCCCACCGAGGGCCCCGGGACCAGCCCGGCGGCCACCGCATCCCGCCCGGCGAGCGGGAACACCGGCCGCGGCATCCCCAGCAGGCGCTCGCGCAGCGTCCGCCACGCCGCGGGCTCCGCCTGCCCGGGCGACGCCGCCTCGGCGAGCAGGCTCCGCGCCACCAGCAGCTTGGCCGGATCGTCCGCCAGGCCGCGCCGCAGCGCGTCGTCGTCCAGCTCCGGCGACGGCGCCGGGCCCTGCCGCAGCGCCGCCAGCCGGGCAGCCTCGGCATTCGACAGCCGCAGCCGCGACGCCAGTCGCCGCGACGGCGCGCAGGCCGCGGCAGCCAGCCGCAGCACCGGGTCCGGCGGCGCCTCCGACCGCACCAGCCGCTGCAGCCGGGGGGCATCGGTGCCGCCTGGCAGCAGCCGGTCGAGCACGCCCAGCGCGTGCATCAGGCGCAGCGACGCGGTCGGGTCCGGCACCTCGAGCAGCCGCCGCAGCTCCGACCACACCCGCTCGGCCGACAACCGGTCGAGGCAGGCCACCGCCGCGCCGATCGCCCGCGCCGCGTCGCCGTCCGGTTCGCCGCGTCCGTAGCGCGCCTGGAAGCGGAAGAAGCGCAGGATGCGCAGACCGTCCTCGGCGATCCGCGCCGCCGGGTCGCCGACGAAGCGGACCCGGCCCGCCGCCAGGTCGCCGGTCCCGCCGTGGTAGTCGTGCAGCCGCAGGGCGCGGTCCAGCGACATCGCGTTGATGGTGAAGTCGCGCCGCGCTGCGTCCTCCCGCCAGTCGTCGGTCCAGGCCACGACGGCGTGACGGCCGTCGGTCTCGACGTCGCGCCGCAGCGTGGTGATCTCGACCGGCACGCCGCCCATGACCGCGGTGACGGTGCCGTGCGCGAGGCCGGTCGGCACGGTGCGGATGCCGGCGCCGGCCAGCACGGCCATCACCCGCTCCGGCGGCTCCGGCGTCGCCAGGTCGAGGTCGGCGGTCGGGCGATCGGCCAGCAGGTCCCGGACCACGCCGCCGACCAGACGGGCCCGCGGCAGCACGTCCCAGAGCGCGTCGAGCGCCGGGCGGCCGTCCAGCCGCGCCAGCGCCGCGACCGCGTGCGCGGGGAGCTCGGACCGGGCCGGACCTTCAGCCGGGATGGAAGGCGGCCGGTTCGAGCGGGCCGATCGGGAAGAAGCGGTTGCGGCTCCACACGCCCAGGCACGGCACGCCGTGGCGCGCGCCCTCGACCGCCAGCGCCACCAGCTCGTAATAGACCGCACGCGACACCCGCGCCTGGATCGGCAGCGCGCCGTCGCCCGGCCGCACCGTGAGGTAGGGGATCGCGGCGCAGTCGCCGCCGCTGCGCGCGCAGTCCCAGTCGACCTCCAGCGGGTGGTCCGGGCCGGCGCAGACGATCTCGTCGACGTTGGTGCGGAACGACAGCACCTGGTCGCGGCCGGTGCCGCTCCAATCGAGCTCGACGGCGACGAACGGCACGTCCTCGACCTCGATCTCGCCGCGCTCGGCCGGCGTCTCCAGCCGGTAGCGGCCGGCGGCGTCGCGCCGGATCACGCTGGCGAACAGGCATACCATGGGTTTTCGACGGATCGGCGTACCCTGGTAGAGCCAGCTGCCGTCGCGCTGGATCAGGAACGGCAGCATCCCGCAGTCCCGCGGCGCCGGACGGGCGGCGCCGTCGACGCCGGCGGATCTGGACGGGGCGAGGCCAAGCCCGATCGGCTCCGGCACGGCGGGACCGGGCTGCTGGACCCGCGACGACAGGGCGGCGGCGAAGGCGAAACGGTGCCCGGATGGGCGCTCGCCGCCGCGCCGGGCCTGGGACGCCACGGCGGCCGGGCTGGGGAAGCGATCGTGCTCCACTAAGCAAATCCTTGTCCGATCCGGGTCGCCAATCATGGCACCGTGCCCGGTCACGGATATAGGAAGACCCCCCCGCTTGATGAAACCCCCGGACATGGCAGATTGGCCCGGTCGGCAAGCGAGGCGCGATGTCAGGTCATGACTACCCCACCGCGGCGCTGCTCCCGGATGCGGTCCCACTGGGCGATCCGGCGGGCGATCCGGTGGCCGACGCCGATCGGCTGGCCGGCCGCCTCGGACAGGTGCGGGGCCGCATCGGCGAGGTGATCTTCGGCCAGGAGGGCGTGGTGGCCGACGTGCTGACGGCGCTGCTGTCGGGCGGCCACGCGCTGCTGGTCGGCGCCCCCGGGCTCGGCAAGACCCTGCTGGTCGAGACGCTGGGCATCGTGCTCGGGCTCGACGCGCGGCGGGTGCAGTTCACCCCCGACCTGATGCCGGCCGACATCACCGGCAGCGAGATCCTGGAGGAGGACGCGAACGGCGGCCGCGGCTTCCGCTTCGTGCGCGGGCCGGTGTTCTGCCAGCTGCTGATGGCCGACGAGATCAACCGCGCCAGCCCGCGCACGCAGTCGGCGCTGCTGCAGGCGATGCAGGAGCACCGGGTCGCGGTGGCCGGCTACGACCATCCGCTGCCGGCCCCGTTCCACGTGCTGGCGACGCAGAACCCGATCGAGCAGGAGGGCACCTATCCGCTGCCCGAGGCCCAGCTCGACCGCTTCCTGCTGCAGGTCGACCTCGACTTCCCCGATGCGGCGGCCGAGCGCGCCATGCTGCTCGCCACCACCGGCGCGCCGCGGGCCCGAGTGCAGCCGGTGCTGGCGGCGGGTGAGCTGCTGGCCGCGCAGGCGCTGGTGCGGCGGCTGCCGGTCGGCGAGCGCGTGGTCGACGCGATCCTGGCGCTGGTGCGCGGCGCCCGCCCGGAGAGCGCCGCCGACGAGCGCGTCCGCCGCTCGCTGGCCTGGGGCCCTGGGCCGCGCGCGGCCCAGGCGCTGATGCTGGCGGTGCGGGCGCGGGCGCTGCTGGACGGAAGGCTGTCGCCTAGCCTGGACGACGTCGCGGCACTCGCGCACCCGGTGCTGCGCCACCGCATGGCGCTGAGCTTCGCCGCCCGGGCCGAGGGAGCCAGCCTCGCCGCGATCATCGACGGGCTGGTGCAGCGCCTCGGGTGAGGCTGCCCGCGTTCCTACGCCCCTCGCCCCGGCCCGGTTTCGCACCCGGTCCGGAACCGGCGCCGGGCCCGCGCCCCGGGCACCTCGGGCGCGCCGGCCGCATCGCGTCCCATGACCGGCTGCGGCTGCAAGCCGAGACGCTCGCCGCCCGGCTGCCGGCGCTGCTGGCCGAGGCCGACCGCGTCGCCAGCACGGTGGCTGCCGGTGTGCACGGCCGCAGGCGGGCCGGCAGCGGCGACAGCTTCTGGCAGTACCGCCAGCTGATGCCGGGCGAGTCCATCACCCGTATCGACTGGCGGCAGTCGGCGCGCACCAGCCGCGCCTTCGTGCGCGAGACCGAGTGGGAGGCGGCGCAGACCGTCTGCCTGTGGCGCGACGGCTCGCCGAGCATGGGCTGGCGCTCTGCGGACGGGCTGCCCACCAAGCGGGAGCGTGCCGAGCTGCTGCTGCTGGCGCTGGCCATGCTGCTGCTGCGCGGCGGCGAGCACGTCCGGCTGCTCGGCAGCGGCGTCGGGACCGCGCGCTACTCCGGCCGCCAGGCGGCCGAGCGCCTGGCCCGCCAGCTGCAGGCGGACGCCGCCCTCGACAGCCCGATGCCGATCCGGCCGGACCTGCCGCGGCACGCGCGGGTGGTGCTGATCGGCGACTTCCTGGCGCCGGTGGAGGAGACCCGCACCGTCCTGGCCGGGCTCGCCGGCGTGCCGGTCTCGGTGCAGGTCGTGCAGCTGCTCGACCCGGCCGAGCTGGCGCTGCCCTATGCCGGCCGGGTGCGGTTCGAGGGCACGGAGGGCGAGCCGGCGCAGCTGGTGCCGCGCGCAGAGGACGTCCGCGACGCCTACGGAGCGGCCCTCGCGGCGCACCAGGCCGGGCTCGACGGGCTGTGCGCCGCCGGCGGCTTCGGGCTGCTGCGGCACCGCACCGACCACCCGCCGGCGACCGCGCTGCTGGCGCTGCACCAGGCGCTCGGCGCGTGACGCTGGTCCATCCGCTGCTGCTGGCCGGCCTGCTGGCGCTGCCGCTGCTGTGGTGGCTGCTGCGGGCGCTGCCGCCGGCGCCGCGGGTGCAGCGCTACCCGGCGATCCGGCTGCTGGAGGGGCTGCGGGCGCGCACCCGGGAGGCGAGGCGGGCGCCGCCCTGGCTGCTGCTGCTCCGCATCGCCGCAGCCGCGGCGCTGATCCTGGGCCTGGCGCAGCCGGTGCTGGTGCGGGACCGCGGCGGCGGCGGACACGGCACGCTGCTGCTGGTGCTGGACGACGGCTGGGCGGCGGCGCCGGACTGGCCGGCGCGGCTGCAGGCGGCCCGCGACGCGCTGGACCGGGCGGCGCGCGCCGGGCGGCCGGGCCGGCTGCTGCTGACGGCGGCGGACGCCGCCGGGGCCGCGCCGCATCCGACGCCGGCCCTGTCGCCCGGCCTGCTGCGCGACCGGCTCGAGGCCGCGGCGCCGATGCCCTGGCCGGTCGACCGCGCCGGCGCCGCACGGGCGCTCGCCGCCGCCGGAGCGGGCGACGTCGGCAGCGTGGTCTACGTCTCGGACGGGCTGTCGGCGCCGGGCGACGCGGCGCTGGCCCGGGCACTCCGCGCCGCCGGCCCGGTGTCGGAACTGCGCGAGGGCCCGGGCGGCCTCGCGGTGCTGGAACCGCCGGCGCCGGGCTCAGGCCGCCTCACCGCCCGCATCGCGGCGGTGCCGCAGCCGACGGCGCGCCTGCTGTCGCTGCACGGCGAGACCGCGGCCGGCGCCGTCCTGGCGCGCATCGACGTGAGGCTGCCCGCCGGCGCCGCGGCGGCGGCGGCCGACCTCGTGCTGCCGTCGGAGCTGCGCAACCAGCTCGCCCGGCTGGTGCTCGACGCGGTCCCCGGCCCCGGCGGCATCCGCCTGCTCGACGAGGCCGACCGCCGCCGGCCGGTCGGCCTGCTGGGGGGCGCCGGCGCCGACACGCCGCTGCTGGGCTCGCTGTTCTACCTTCGCCGGGCGCTGGCGCCGATCACCGAGCTGCGCGAGGGCTCGCTGGACCAGCTGCTGTCGCGCCAGCTCTCGGTGCTGATCGCGCCGGACGGGGCGCTGGAAAACCCGGCCGACCGCGCCCGGATCGCCGGCTGGGTCCGCCACGGCGGCACCCTGATCCGCTTCGCCGGCCCGCTGCTGGCGGCGCGGACCGCGGCACCGGCCCCGAACCTGGATGCGGACGCCGCCACCGGACAGCCGTCCGACGACGACCCCGACGCGGCACCCGCGGGCGGACCGGACGCGGCGCCCGGCGGCGGCGACCCGCTGCTGCCGGTGGCGCTGCTCGGCGGCACCCGCGAGCTCGGCGGCGCCATGTCCTGGAGCCGGCCGGAGCATCCGGCGGCGTTCCCGGCCGGCTCGCCGTTCGCCGGGCTCGCGGTGCCCGACGAGGTCACGGTGTCGCGTCAGGTGCTGGCGCGGCCGTCGACCGACCTCGGCGCCGGCAGCTGGGCGCGCCTGGCCGACGGCACGCCGCTGGTGACCCATGCCGCACTGGGCGACGGCCAGCTGGTGCTGTTCCACGTCACCAGCACCGCCGACTGGTCGAACCTGCCGCTGTCCGGGCTGTTCCCGTCCATGCTGGAACGCCTGGTGCAGCGCGCCGTCGGCCTGTCGAGCCCGGGCGACCGCACGGTGCTGTCGCCGGCCGAGACGCTGGGCGGCGACGGCGTGCTGGGGCCGCCGCCGCCGTCGGCGCAGGGGCTGGCGGCGGACGCGTTCGGCGGCACCCCGGCCTCGCCCGCGCATCCCGCCGGGCTGTACGGGCCGCCGGCCGGCCGGCGATCGCTCAACCTTGCCGACGCGCTGCCGCCGCTTGGCCCCGCCCCGGCGTTCGGAGCGCTGCGAAGCCTGGACGACCGGGTGCCGGACCGGCCGCTCGGGCCGGCGCTGCTGGCGGCGTCGCTGCTGCTGCTGGCGGTCGACCTCGTGGCGACGATGCTGGTGCGCGGCCAGCTCCGGCGCCGGCCGACCCGACTGCGGCCCGGCCTCGCGATGATGGGGCTGGGGCTGCTGGCCGGACTGACCTGTCTTGCCGTGCCCGCCGGCGCGGTCGAGGCCGCGGGTGGCGCGGCAGGTGCCGCGACGGTGCCGCCGCCGGCGCTGGAGACCCGCCTCGCCTACGTCGTGACCGGCGACGACGGCGTCGACGCCGCCTCGCGGCAGGGGCTGGAGGGGCTGTCCAGCTACGCCAACGCCCGCACCTCGGCGCAGCTCGGCCATCCGGACGGGGTGGTGCCGGGCCGCGACGACCTCGCCTTCTATCCGATGATCTACTGGCCGGTGACGCCGACCACGGTGCCGGCCAGGCCGGCGGCGGCCTGGACTGCGGCGCTGGCCAGCTACATGGGCCGTGGCGGCATCCTGCTGATCGACACCCAGGGCACCGACGGCGCCGCTGCCGCCCCCTCGCCCACCGGCACCGCCACCGAGGCCGGCTACACCCCGGACGTGCCGGGCACCCGCGCGGCGCTGCGCCGCGCCACCGCCGGGCTCGACATCCCGTCGCTGCGCCCGGTCGACGCCCAGCACGTGCTGTCGCACAGCTTCTACCTGCTGCACGCGTTTCCCGGCCGCTACGTCGGCACCCCGGTCTGGGTGGCGCGCGCCGACGACGGCGGCAACGACGGCGTGAGTCCGGTGATCATCGGCGCCAACGACTGGGCCGCCGCCTGGGCGGTCGACGGGGCCGGCCAGACCCCCTACGCAGTGATCCCCGGCGGCGACGCCCAGCGCACGATCGCCTACCGGTTCGGGGTCAACGCGGTGATCTACGCGCTGACCGGCAACTACAAGACCGACCAGGTCCACGTGCCCGCCCTGCTGCAGCGGCTGGGCGAGTGAGCGCCGTGGCCCCATCGGACCTGGGCCCATCGCAGTTGGCCATGGCGCACCTGGCCAGCCTGCAGTTCCAGCCGCTGCTGCCGCCCTGGCTGCTGGGAATGCTGGGGCTGCTGTGCGCCGCCGTCACGCTGCTGGCGCTGCTGCGGCGCACCGGCGGCGGCTGGTGGCGGGGCCTGGCCTTCGCGCTGCTGCTGCTGTGGCTGAGCGGGCCGATGCTGATGCGGCAGGACTGGCGCGAGCTGCCGCAGACGCTGCTGGTGGCGCTGGACCGCAGCGGCTCGATGCAGGTGGGCGAGCGGGCCGCGATCGCCGCCCGCGCCGCCGCCGCGATCGCCGCCGAGGCGCACCGCATCCCGGGGCTGGCGCTGCGCGTGGTCACGGTCGGCGCCGGCGGCGGCGGTCCGGGTGCCGCGGACACGGGTCCCGATACCGGCCCGGCCGGCATCGGCGCGCCGGCCGAGGCCGGGACCCCGCTGATCGGCGCCATCGAGCGCGGCGCCGCCGGCATCCCGGCCGGCGAGGGCGGTGGCCGCATCGCCGCCGTGGTCGCCATCACCGACGGCGAGGCGCACGACGTGCCGCCGCCGCCGGAGGGCCGGGCGCCGCCGCCGTTCCCGGCCGGCAACCCCGACACCCCGCTGCACGTGCTGATCCCGGCCCGGGCCGAGCAGACCGACCGCCGGCTACGCGTGCTGCAGGCGCCTCCGTTCGGCATCGTCGGCCAGAGCGCCACGCTGCGGGTGCAGGTGGACGATCTC
The DNA here is from genome assembly GCA_964247725.1 of uncultured Acetobacteraceae bacterium. Lineage (GTDB taxonomy): Bacteria > Pseudomonadota > Alphaproteobacteria > Acetobacterales > Acetobacteraceae > Lichenicola. The sequence goes on from CAXTVM010000009.1 coordinate 46,360, forward strand.
GGCGTCGGCCCGGCCAGTGGCACCGGGACACCGGCCACCGCCACGCTGACGCTGAAGCGCGACGGCGACGCGCCGATCAGCCGCGAGGTCGCGGTCGGCCAGCCGCAGGACATCACCGTGCCGGTCTCGCGCCCCGGCCCGATGTTGCTGGCGCTGCGGGCCTCGACGCTGCCGGGCGAGGTGTCGACGCTCAACAACGACGCCGTGGTCCAGGTCAACGGCGTGCGCGACCGGCTGCGGGTGCTTCTGGTGTCGGGGGCGCCCAACCAGGGGGAGCGGGTCTGGCGCCGGCTGCTGAAGGCGGACCCGTCAGTCGACCTGGTCCACTTCACCATCCTGCGGCCGCCCGACAAGGACGACACCACGCCCCTGAACGAGCTGGCCCTGATCGCCTTCCCGGTGCGCGAGCTGTTCCAGGAGAAGATCGACCAGTTCGACCTCATCATCCTCGACGGCTTCGAGAACCGCGGCATCCTGCCGATGGCCTACCTGCGCAACATCGCCGACTTCGTGCGGGCCGGCGGCGGGCTGCTGGTCACCGCGGGACCGGAGTTCATCGGCCCCGGCTCGCTGCAGGACACCCCGCTCGGCGACGTCCTGCCCGAGCACGTGCCCGAGGAGGGCGGGCTGGTCGAGGGGCGCTACCAGCCGATGCCGACCGCACTCGGCCGGCGCCATCCGGTCACCGCCGACCTGCCCCAGATGCCGGCGGCCGGCGCAGGAACGGGGCCGGGCGACGGCGGCTGGGGCCCATGGTATCGGGCGCTGGCCGCAGACCCGGCGGCGGCGGCGGCGGGCGCGCAGGTGCTGATGACCGGCCCGGCGCAGGCGCCGCTGCTGGTGCTGGACCGGGTCGACCAGGGCCGCGTGGCGCTGCTGCTGTCGGACCAGATCTGGCTCTGGTCGCGCGGCGAGGGCGGCGGCGGGCCGCAGGCCGAGCTGCTGCGCCGGCTCGCGCACTGGCTGATGAAGGAGCCCGAGCTCGAGGAGGAGCAGCTGTCCGCCGTCCTCTCCGGCGGCCGCCTCACCGTGACCCGGCGCTCGGTCGCCAGCGCCGCCGCCGCCCGGGTCACCGTCGTCGCCCCCGACGGCGGCCGCTCGGCGCTCGACCTGCGGCCGCGCGGGGACGGCACCGCCGCATCCGCCCGGCCCGCCGCCGGCAACGGGATCTGGGAGGTCACCGACGGCCGCCGGCACGCCTTCGCCGCCGCCCGGGCGGGCGACCCGCTGGAGCTGTCCGACCTGCGCGCGACCGCCACCGTGCTGGCCGGGCTGGTGCGCCGGACCGGCGGCAGCGTCGATTGGCTGGGCGATCGTGCCGACCGCCTGGCGATCCCGGCGCTGCGGCTGGTGGGGCCCGGGCAGGCCGCCAGCGGACCGGGCTGGATCGGGCTGCGCCGGCACGGCGCCCACCTGGTGACCGGCCTCACCGCCACCACCCTGCTGCCGGCCTGGGCGGTGCTGCCGCTGTCGCTGCTGCTGCTGCTGCTCGCCTGGTGGCGCGAGGGGCGCGGCTGACCGGCCCCGCACGTCCGGATGTGATGGCGGACCGGACGCCGGACCTTGCGCCGCCGGCGGCCGGGTGTTGCAGTGGAGTGTCGCGGTCCAGGAGAGCGTGCCTTCCAGCCACCCGCCCGTAGCCCCCGCCGGATCCAGCCCTATCCGATCATGGTGCTGATCGGCCTGATCGGCCTGTGCCTGCTGGTGGCGCTGGCCGACATGGCGGTGACCGAGCCCGGCATGCGCGACTGGTACCCGTCGCTGCGGCACCCGGTCGGCACGCCGCCGGGCTGGCTGTTCCCGGTGGTCTGGACGCCGATCTACGTCGTGATGGCGGTCGCCGCCTGGCGGATCTGGCGCTGGAACCCGCTCGACCGGCTGCGCGAGACCGGATCGGTCGCACCCGGTCGAGGCGCCCCGGGCCAGATGCCAAGGCAGATACCGGGGCAGGCACCGGGGCACGCACCCGGGCAGATGCTGGAGCGGATGCTCCGGCGCGTATCGGCGCGGATGCCGGGACGGGGGCCAGGACGGGGGACGGGGCGGGCGCCGGCCGGCCTTGCGCTGCGGCGGCGCGGGCTGCAGCTCTGGGGCTGGCAGCTCTGCGCCAACGCGCTGTGGACGCCGTTCTTCTTCGGGCTGCACCGCCCGCTGGCCGCACTGGCCGTGCTGGCGGCGTTGGCACTGCTGGTCGGGCTGACGCTGCGCGATTTCCGCCGGCTCGACCGTCCGGCCGGCCTCATGATGGCGCCCTACCTGGCCTGGGTGTGCTATGCGCTGTGGCTGAACGCCGGCATCGCCTGGCTCAACCCGGCCTGACCCCAGCCCCCGGCACGCCACGACCGACACCCAGGGACCAGACATGGATCTTCGACCCACGCTGCGGCTCGCCGCGACCGTCCTCCTGCTCGGCGCCGCCCCGTTGCTGGCGCTGGCCCCGCTGCACGCGGCGCTGGCACAGTCGAGCGGCGACCCGGACGCCGAGCGCGACGCCGCCGACGCCGCCCAGAAAGCGCAGGCCAAGGCGGACGCCAAGGCCGCGGCGCCGCCGGCGGCGATCCCCGGCGCCGTGACCGACGAGGCGACCGCGACGTCGGGCCACATCAGCGCCGACATGGAGCCGACCGCGGCGTTGTTCGACGCCGTCAACCGCGGCGACATCACCTCCGCCAAGGAGGCGCTCGGCCGCGGCGCCGACCTCGGCGGCAAGAACGTGCTCGGCCAGAGCCCGCTCGACATGGCGATCGACCTCAACCGCAACGACATCACCTTCCTGCTGCTGTCGATGCGCAACAGCGAGCAGGGGCCGCCGGTCGCCAGCGTCGCCTCCGCCCAGCCTGTCGCGGACCACGTGGCGGGCGGGCGGGCGTCGCGGCCGGGGCGGTCGCGCAACACCCGGCTGGCCTCCGCCCGTCGGCCGGCGGGTACGGGCGAAGTGGCCGATGGCGGCGGCGCGCCGAAGCCCGACGTCGGCTTCCTGGGCTTCGGCGGCAGCTAGCCCGGAGACGATCCGGGGATAGCCAGGGCCCGACCGCTTGGCCATATCCCGCGCCGGCCCACCGCCCGCGACGGCGATCGCGGCGCTGGTCGGCGGCATGCTGTCGGTCCAGGTCGGCGCCTCGCTGGCCAAGCTGCTGTTTCCGGTGCTGGGACCGGTCGGCACCGCCTCGCTGCGCGTGCTGCTGGCCGCCATCGTGCTGCTGCTAATCGCCCGGCCGTGGCGGCAGCCGGCGCTGCGCCGGCCCTCGCGGCAGGCGCTGGCGGCGATCGCCGCCTACGGGGTGACGCTCGGCGTCATGAACACGGTATTCTATGCGGCGCTGGCCCGGCTGCCGCTCGGCATCACCGTCGCCATCGAGTTCATGGGGCCGCTCACGCTGGCGGTGGCCGGCTCGCAGCGCGCGCTGGACCTGCTGTGGGCGGCGCTGGCGCTGGGCGGCCTGCTGCTGCTGACGCAGCCCTGGTCGACCGGTGGGCACCATATCGACCCGCTCGGCATCCTGTTCGCGCTCGGCGCCGGCGTCAGCTCGGGGCTCTACATCCTGACCGGCCGGCGCCTCGGCACCCAGGTCGAAGGCAGCGCCGCCGCGGCGCTGGGCATGACGGTTGCCGCCCTGGCGGTGCTGCCGCTGGGGGTCCGGGCAATCCCGCAGGTCGCAGCCGATCCGCGGCTGCTGGCGGCGGCACTCGGCATGGCGGTGCTGTCGAGTGCGGTGCCCTACTCGATCGAGATGGTGGCGCTACGGCGCATGAGCACGCGCGGCTTCAGCATCCTGATGAGCCTGGAGCCGGCGATCGCCGCACTCACCGGCCTGGTGCTGCTGGGCGAGCACCTGTCGCCGCTGCGTTGGATCGCCATCGGCGGCATCGTGCTGGCCTGCCTCGGCAGCGCCGCCGCGGGAGAGATCCCGGCGCCGGCGGTACCGGCGCCGAACTGACCGACGCCGGCACCGGGCCACGACCGAGCGACGTTCCCGAAGCTCCCCATCGGGGCGTCCGACCCGCCGCAGGCCCGCCACGGCAGCGACCGCCCCCCTACTCGGCCGCTTCGGCCCAGGCCACGGCATCGGCACCGGCGGGCAGCCGCATCGGGCAGGACGGATCCGTGGCCGCACGCCACACCGCCTCGGCCACGTCCGGCGGCCGCGTGACGTCCGCGCGCGAGTGCTGGAAGCCCGCGAAGACCTGCGCCGCCAGATCGGCGTAGGCCGGGGGGATGTCCATGCCCATGCGGGCGCGGGCATTGGCACCGAACGAGGTCTGCGGAGCCTGGCCCGGCAGCACCAGCCGGACGCGGACGCCGAACTGCTCCAGCTCCAGCGCCAGCGACTCGGTAAAGGCGTTCACCGCGGCTTTGCTGGCGGTGTAGACCGAGAGCAGGGGCAGCGGCCGCAGCGTGACGCTGGACGTGACGTTGACGACCACGCCGGCGCGCCGCCCCCTGAACTGCGGCAGCACCGCCCTGGTCATGGCGATGGTGCCGAGCGTGCTGGTCTCGAACACCTCGCGGGCCATGTCCATCGACACGCCCTCCAGCGCGTTGAGCAGCCCGACCCGGCGTTGTTGACGAGGACGTCGATCGGCTCGGCCGCGTCCATGGCATGCGCGATGCTGTCGGCGTCGGTGACGTCGAGCGGCAGGATCCGCAGCCGTTCGGAACGCGGCAGCACGTCCTCGCGGGGCGTGCGCATCGTGGCGACGACGGTCCAGCCGCGGTCGAGGAAACGGCACGCCGTCTCGAGGCCGAAACCGGAAGAGCAACCGGTGATGAGGATGGTGTCCATGCGAGCTCCTGTCGATGCGCAACGGCAGGGTAGGCAGGCTCGGTCGGACCTTCTACAACCTGCAATCCGCGTCTCATCGGTTTCCGTCCGAGATTGTCCGACCCGCTCACCCAGGTCGTCGGCCTGCTGCAGCCGAACGCCTCGGGCTCGAAGCTCGTCGTCGCGGTGGGTGCTTGGGCCGTGCGGCGATCGGATGAGGGCCGCCCGTTCTATTGCGTGATCCTCGACGGCTCCTGTCGGCTGTCGATGGCCGGACAGGAGCCGATCACGCTCGTCACCGGCGATTTCGCCCTGGTGCCGGCGGCCTGCGACTTCGCCATGTCGAGCCTCGATCCCCCGCCGGACGACATCGGACCGGATCGGGTCGAGACCAGCCCCGGCGTGTTCCGGCTCGGCGCCGCCGGCGGGCCGCCCGACCTCCGCATGCTGGTAGGGCACTGCGCGTTCCGCTCGGACGACGCCACCCTGCTGGTGTCGCTGCTGCCGCGGCTCGTGCACGTCCGCGGACAGGCACGGCTGACCACGCTGGTCGAACTCGTGAACGAGGAGCGGCACGACGACCGGCCGGGCCGCGACGTGGTGGTGGCGCGCCTGCTCGAGGTCCTGCTGATCGAGGCGCTGCGCTCCACCGCGGGACCCGCCGCTCCTCCGGGTCTGCTGCGCGGCCTGTCCGACGACCGGCTGGCGGCGACGCTGCGACGGATGCACGACCGTCCCCGCCGGGCCGGGACGGTGGTGGAGCCGGCGCGGGAGGCGGCCCTGTCGCGGTCCACGTTCTTCGAACGGTTCCGGCGCGAGGTCGGCGTGGCGCCGATGGAGTACCTGCTGGGCTGGCGCATGGCGCTAGCCAAGGACCTGCTGCGCCGGGAGAGGGCCGTGGTGGCCGAGGTCGCCGAACGGGTGGGCTACGGCTCGGCGAGCACGTTCAGCACCACGTTCGCCCGCCATGTCAGCACGCCACCGGTCCTCTACGCGCGCGTGACGTATCGGGTAAGGCACGGTGCCGACCGCTCGCGTCGTCGTACGGTCCCGCCTCGATCCGGCCTGTCGCTCCGCTGCGGTCAAGGGCACGGCTGTCGCATGAGGGAGAAGGCCAGGGGCTTTGCCCCTGGACCCCACTGGGGCCGTCACGCGAAGCGTGCTGGCGCACGACGGCCCCAACGGGTCCAGGGCAGCGCCCTGGCCTTCTCCTCAAATGCGATAGCCCCGGGTCAAGGGGCCACCGGCTCCAGCAGGTCTGGCGTGCCCGCCGCGGCGTCCTGCAGGAACCCGATCCTGATGGCGTCCAGCGGCACCAGGGCCCCCGCCCGCTCCAGGTGCCAGAAGGTCCAGCCGTTGCAGGACGGCGCATTGGTTAGCGCCGCGCCGAGCTGGTGGATCGAGCCGCGCCGGGTGCCGCTCACCAGCGTGCCGTCCGGCGACACGGTCGCCGTCAGCCGGCGCCCGAGGTCGCACAGCCGGGTGCCGGCCGGCACCAGCCCGCGCTCGACCAGGCTGCCGAACGGCACCCGCGGCGCGTCCCGCCGCGCCGGGGTGGCGACCGCGCCCTCCAGCGGCAGCGGCCGCTCGCGGCGCACCCGGCCGATCGCCGCCTCGACGTAGTCCGGATGCCGCTCGATGCCGATGAACCGCCGGCGCAGGCGCCGGGCCACCGCCGCCGTTGTGCCGGTGCCGGCGAACGGGTCGAGCACGATGTCGTCGAGGCCGGTCGAGGCCAGCAGCACACGATACAGCAGGGTCTCCGGCTTCTGGGTCGGGTGCAGCTTCAGCCCGTGGCGGTTGCGCAGCCGTTCCGGCCCGGTGCAGAGCGGCAGCAGCCAGTCCGAGCGCATCTGCACGTCGTCGTTGAGCGCCTTCATGGCGGCGTAGTTGAAGCGGTAGCGGCTGGTCTTGTCGCGGGCCGCCCAGATCATCGTCTCGTGCGCGTTGGTGAAGCGCCGGCCGCGGAAGTTCGGCATCGGGTTCGACTTGCGCCAGATCACGTCGTTCAGGATCCAGAAACCCAGGTCCTGCAGGATGCAGCCGATGCGGAAGATGTTGTGGTAGGAGCCGATCACCCAGATCGTCGCGTCCTTGCGCATCAGCCGCCGCGCCTCGACGAGCCAGGCGCGGGTGAAGCGGTCGTACTCGGCCAGATCGCCGAACTTGTCCCAGTCTTCGTCGACACCGTCGACCAGGCTGTCGTCCGGCCGCCGCAGCTCGCCGCGGAGCTGGAGGTTGTAGGGCGGGTCGGCGAACACGCAGTCGACCGATCCGCCCGGCAGCAGGCGCATCAGCTCGACGCAGTCGCCGAGGAGGATCTGGCCGAGCGGCAGCTCCATCGCGGCGCGGCTCAGCCGCCGCGGCGGCCGGCCACGCGCGGCGGCCCAGATCGCGGCGGCGTCACGCCGGCTCCAGCATGAGGGCGAGCCGGCGCACGGCGCCGAAGGCGTCGCGATGGTGGCGGGTGGGACCCAGCACCTGTAGGGCGGCGCGGTGGTGGGCAGTGCCGTAGCCGGCGTTGCGCTCCCAGCCATAGCCGGGCCAGCGCAGGGCCAGCCGGGCCATCAGCCGGTCGCGGGCGACCTTGGCGACGATGGAGGCGGCGGCGATCGACAGGCACTCGCCGTCGCCGCCGACGACCGCCTCGGCGACGCAGGGCAGGCCCGGACACCGGTTGCCGTCCACCAGAACCAGCTCGGGCGGCACCGGCAGGCGGACCACCGCACGCGACATCGCCAGCATGCTGGCGTGGAGGATGTTGATGCGGGCGATCTCGCGCACCGAGGCGGCGGCGACCGCGATGCCGATGCCGTCGCACCGGCGCAGGGCAAGCGCGGCGGCCTCGCGTTCGGCCGGCGACAGCCGCTTGGAGTCGTCGAGCAGGGCCGCCAGGCGCCGTGACGGTCGCTGCCGGAACATCACGGCCGCCGCGACGACCGGACCGGCAAGCGGACCCCGGCCGACCTCGTCGACCCCGGCGACCCGGCCGCCGTGACGCGACTCACGTCGGAAATGCGGCATTCGGTCTCCGTCCGTGCTTCCCCGAGTCGGGCATGGGCAGAGGGAAACGGTTCTCGGCACGGGTTGCAAGCGTACAGGGGGATGGTTGGAGAAGAAGGCCAGGGCGCTGCCCTGGACCCGCCAAGGGCCGGCGGCCCTTGGAACCCGATTCGCAGGGAAATCGTCCCCGATTGAGGATAGGACGCCAATGAATCTGAGTCTGGGGCCCGCGGCTCCAGTGGGGTCCAGGGGCAAAGCCCCTGGCCTGCCCGCAGCCGACTGCGGCCGCTAGCGGGACGGGGTCAGCAGCCAGCCGAGGAGGAAGCCGATCCCGGCCGCAATGCCCAGCGTCGCCAGCGGCTGCTCGCGCATCAGCGCGGTGGCATCCTCGAACTGGTCCCGGGCCTGCTCGAGCAGGTCGCCATATTCGCTCTGCACCCTGCCCTGCAGCTGGTCGACCTTACCTTCGGCCTGCGTGCCGGTATCGCCGGTGAGGCCGCCGGCCGCATCCTTCAGCCTGCCCACGCCCTCGGTGACGGTGCCCTCGATCTGGTTCTCGTCGACCATGCCCTGTGTCCTCTCGCGCCGATGTTGGTGCTGCGGCGAACGAGCCCGAGCGGGCGTGGTTCCGAGACGGCCGGCAAGGCGCGGCCGAAACCGCGGCGTGCCGGCGTGCGGCGCGGGCGCAGGAGAGCGCCGCGATCGGACAAGGCGGTGCGGACGGCCTCAGGCGGCGACGCGCGCGGAGACCATCCCATAATAGGCGGGCATCGCCATCGGCCGGGCCGGATCGCGGAAGCTGTCGACCTGCGGCAGCATCAGACCGTCATAGCGGCCCGGTTCCTGCTCGACGGCGTTCTGAATGGCTGCGGTCTCGATCGCGAAGAGCCTGCGAAACATCGTCCGTCTCCTGCATGCCTGGATCCTCGGGGCGCGGATGCGGGTCAGGATCCCGCCATGCCGGCCCTCGGCCCGGCAAGTGCTTATAGCAGGCGCATACTTCCGCCACAATCTCGCCGTGTTTCGCTCACGAAGCCGTGTTGGGCGCCAGCGTGCAACTTCCGTGCGGTCGACCTGCACGTTGCGGCGATTTTAGCCGGCAGCCGCCGGCTACGGCTGTTACGCTCGGTAGCGTGCCGGCGGCTTGCGTGGCGCGGCGTCCGCCCATGATAAGCCGCCGGCGTGGAGCTGTAGGTAGGACGCCTCCGGGCGGCCATGCCGGATCGCGCGTGCGCGGGCTTCGGGTTAAGGGAAGACCATGGACCAGCCGCTGGAACCCCGAGATCGCGCCGCCCCGCCCGCCGCCGACGCGCCGGGCCGGACTCCCGACCTGCGGCCGCGGCCCGCCCCCTTGCCCGGCGCCCCCCTGCCCGGCGTTCCGATGCCGGGGATGCCTGGCGACATGCCGCCGCCGCGCGGACGGCGGCGGCGCTGGCTGCCGTGGCTGATCCTGCTGGTCGCGACCGGCGCCATCGCCTTTGCCCTGCTGCGGCCGCGGCCGCAGGCGGGCACGGGGGCGGGCGGCGGCGGCCACCGTCGCGGCGCCGGCGCCCAGGCGAGCGCGGCACAGCCGGTGGCCGAGGCGACCGCGCGCACCGGCGACATGCCGGTGGTGCTGACCCAGCTCGGCACCGTCACCTCGCTCGCCACCATCACCGTGCAGTCGCAGATCTCGGGCTACCTGCTGGAGGTGAACTTCCGGGAAGGCCAGGAGGTGCATCGCGGCGACCAGCTCGCCCTGGTCGACCCCAGGCTCTACATCGCGACGCTCACCCAGGACGAGGGCAACCTGAAGCGCGACACCGCCACGCTGCACGAGGCGCAGATCGACCTCGCGCGCTACCAGCTGCTGCAGCGGCAGAAGAGCATCGCCTCGCAGACTGCGGAGGACCAGGTCTACGTGGTCGGCCAGGCCGAGGGCGCGGTGCTGCTGGACCAGGGCGCCATCGCCAGTGCCAAGCAGAACATCGCCTACTGCCACATCCTGTCGCCGATCGACGGCCGCGTCGGCCTGCGCCAGGTCGATGCCGGCAACTACATCACCTCGGCCGCCGCCAACGGGCTGGTGGTGGTGACGCAGATCCACCCGATCTCGGTGATCTTCACCATCCCCGAGGACGACATCCCCGGGCTGCAGGCGCAGATGAAGGCGGGTGCGGCGCTGCCGGTCGACGCCTACGACCGCACCAACACCATCAAGCTGGCCTCGGGCAGCGTCGAGACCATCGACAACACCATCGACACCAGCACCGGCACCGTGCGCGTCCGCGCCAACTTCGCCAACGCCGACGGCACCCTGTTCCCGAACCAGTTCGTCAACGCGCGGCTGCTGCTGCAGACGCTGCACGGCGCCGTGCTGATCCCCAACGGCGCGATCCAGACCGGGCCGCAGGGCAACTTCGTCTATCTGGTGCAGCCGGACAGCACGGTCGCGGTGCGCCAGATCAGGACCGGCACCGCCAGCACCGCCGACACCGTCGTGACGACCGGCCTCGAGCCCGGCGACGTGGTGGTCACCGACGGCACCGACAAGCTCAAGACCGGCTCCAAGGTGGCCGTGCCCGCCGCCCATCCGCCGGCCGCCGCCGGCACCGGCGCACACGGGCACCATCGCGCCGCCGCGGACGGGCCAGCACCTTGAGCGACGCCGGATCGGCGCGGGGCCCCGGCCGGCCGTGAACCCGTCCCGGCTCTTCATCGAGCGTCCGGTGGCGACGACGCTGCTGATGCTGGCGATCCTGATGGTGGGCCTGCTCGGCTTCCGGTTCCTCCCCATCGCCGCCCTGCCGCAGGTCGAGTACCCGACCATCCAGGTCGAGACCTTCTATCCCGGCGCCGGGCCGCAGGTGATGACCACCTACGTCACGGCGCCGCTGGAGTATCAGCTCGGCCAGATGCCGGGCTTGAGCCAGATGGAGAGCCAGAGCTCGGCCGGCGCCTCGGTGATCACGCTGCGGTTCGGGCTCGACATCGACATCAACGTCGCCGAGCAGGAGGTGCAGGCCGCGATCAACGCCGCCAACTCGCTGCTGCCCTCGGACCTGCCGGCGCCGCCGATCTACGCCAAGGTCAACCCCGCCGACACGCCGATCCTGACGCTCGGCATCACCAGCAAGACCATGACGCTGGTCGACGTCGAGGACTACGTCGACACCCGCCTCGCCCAGAAGATCAGCCAGATCAACGGCGTCGGCCTGGTGACGCTCACCGGCGGCAACCGCAAGGCGATCCGGGTGCGGGTGAACAGCCGCGCGCTGACCTCGTACGGGCTCAGCATGGACGACCTGCGCACCATCATCACCACGGTCAACGTCAACTCGCCGACCGGCACCTTCGACGGCCCGCTGCATTCGTCGACGCTGCAGGTGGACGCCCAGGTCACCGCCCCCGACATCCTCGCCAACCAGGTGATCGCCTACAACAACGGCGCGCCGATCCGGGTCCGCGACGTCGCCAGCGTGGTGAGCGGGCCCGAGAACACCCAGCTCGCCGCCTGGTCCGGCACCACGCCGGCCATCATCCTGAACGTGCAGCGCCAGCCGGGCGCCAACGTCATCGCCGTGGTCGACGCGATCGACCGGATCCTGCCGCAGCTGCGGCAAGGCGTCCCGTCGGGCATCGCCATCACGCCGCTGACCGACCGCACCGTCACCATCCGCGCCTCGGTGCAGGACGTCGAGTTCGAGCTGCTGCTGTCGATCGCCCTGGTGGTCGGCGTGATCTTCGTATTCCTGCGCAACCTGCCGGCGACGCTGATCCCCTCGCTCTCGGTGCCGCTGTCGCTGGTCGGCACGATGGCGGTGATGTACCTGCTGGGCTACTCGCTCGACAACCTGTCGCTGATGTCGCTGACCATCGCCACCGGCTTCGTGGTCGACGACGCCATCGTCATGATCGAGAACATCGCCCGCTACGTCGAGATGGGCGAGAGCCGGATGCAGGCGGCGCTGAAGGGGGCCGGGCAGATCGGCTTCACCATCGTCTCGCTGACGGTCTCGCTGATCGCGGTGCTGATCCCGCTGCTGTTCATGGGCGACGTGGTGGGACGGCTGTTCCACGAGTTCGCCGTCACGCTGGCGGTCACCATCGTGCTCTCGGCACTGGTCTCGCTCACCCTGGTGCCGATGCTGTGCGCGCGCATGCTGCGCGAGCAGCCGCACCATCCGCCAGCTGCCCGGCTGCAGTCCGGCAGCCGGTTCTCGCGCTGGAGCGAGCGCCGCATCGACGCCGTGATCGCCGGCTACGGGCGCTGGCTCGACGTGGTGCTGCGCCACCGGCCGCTGACGCTCGGCGTGTTCCTGCTCACGCTGGCCGTCACCGTCGTGCTGGCCGTCGTCATCCCGAAGGGCTTCTTCCCGGTGCAGGACACCGGCGTCATCCAGGGCATCTCGGTGGCATCCGAGGACACCTCGCTGGCGGCGATGTCGGCGCACCAGCAGGCGCTGGGGCGGGTGATCCTGAAGGATCCCGACGTGGCCAGCCTGTCCTCCTTCATCGGCGTCGACGGCGCCAACATGACGCTGAACCAGGGCCGGTTCCTGATCAACCTGGCGCCGCACGACAGCCGCGCGCTGTCCTCGTCCGGGGTGATCCGCCGCCTGCAGACCGAGGTGGCGGGCGTGTCCGGGGTCCGGCTCTACATGCAGCCGGTGCAGGACCTCTCGCTCGACACCGCGGTCTCGGCGACCCAGTACCAGTTCGTGCTGGAGACGCCCAACTACGACGACTTCGCCCGCTGGGTGCCCAAGGTGGTCGACGCGCTGCAGGCGCTGCCGCAGCTGGCCGACGTCACCTCGGACCTGCAGGCGACCGGGCTGGTCGCCAACGTCACGCTGGACCGCGCCACCGGCGCCCGCTTCAGCATCACCCCGGAGACGGTCGACAACGCGCTCTACGACAGCTACGGCCAGCGCCAGGTCAGCACCGTCTATACGCAGTCGAACCAGTACCGGGTGATCCTGGAGACCGATCACAGCCTGCAGCGCGACCTGTCGAGCCTGGGCCAGCTCTATCTGCCCGGCGCCACGCTCAACACCAGCACCACCGCGTCGGGCGCCGCCCGCCAGCCGACCGGCGGGCTGGTGCCGCTGAGCGCGGTGGCCTCGGTGCATGTCGGCACCGGGCCGCTGCTGATCTCGCACCTGGGCCAGTTCCCGGCCACCACGGTGTCGTTCAACCTGGCACCGGGCGCCTCGCTGGGTCCGGCGGTGGACGCGATCGAGCGGGCCGAGCGGACGATCGGCCTGCCGGGCAGCTTCCAGACCTCGTTCCAGGGCACCGCCAGCGCGTTCCAGAGCAGCCTCGGCAACGAGCTGTTCCTGGTGCTGGCGGCCCTGGTCGCGGTCTACATCGTGCTGGGCGTGCTCTACGAGAGCTTCATCCACCCGGTGACGATCCTGTCCACGCTGCCGTCGGCCGGCGTGGGCGCGCTCGCAGCGCTGATGATCGCCGGTGCCGATCTCGACGTCATGGGCATCATCGGCATCGTGCTGCTGATCGGCATCGTCAAGAAGAACGCGATCATGATGATCGACTTCGCGCTGGAGGCGGAGCGCGTGGACGGGATGGCGCCGGTGGACGCGATCCGGCGGGCGGCGCTGCTGCGGTTCCGGCCGATCCTGATGACCACGCTGGCCGCCGCGTTCGGCGCCCTGCCGCTGATGCTGGGCAACGGCACCGGCTCCGAGCTGCGCCGGCCGCTTGGGCTGGCCATCGTCGGCGGGCTCGCGGTGAGCCAGCTGCTGACCCTGTTTACCACGCCGGTGATCTACCTGTTCATGGACGGGCTCGGCCGCCGCACCCGCGCCTGGTTCGCGCGCCGCAACGCCGCCGGCGACGACCCCATGTCGCGCGGGGCGGCGCCGCACACCTTATGAACGTCTCCCGCCCGTTCATCCTGCGGCCGGTGGCGACCACGCTGCTGACCATCGCGCTGGCGCTGAGCGGCGCGTTCGCCTACTCCAAGCTGCCGGTGGCGCCGCTGCCCAACGTCGCCTTCCCGGTGATCCAGGTGCAGGCGACGCAGCCCGGCGGCTCGCCGAGCGAGGTGGCGGACTCGGTGGCGACGCCGCTCGAACGCCATCTCGGCACCATCGCCGGCGTCACTGAGATGACGTCCCAGAGCACCCAGAACCAGAGCCGCATCACCATCCAGTTCGACCTGTCGGTCGACGTCGACAACGCCGCCCACGCGGTTGAGGCGGCGATCCAGTCGGCGCGCGCCGACCTGCCGGCCAGCATCCGCACCAACCCGGTCTATCGGAAGTTCAACCCGTCCAGCCAGCCGGTCATGATCCTGGCGCTGACGTCCAAGACCCGCACCGCGCCGCAGCTGTTCGACCTCGCCACCAACATCCTGCAGCAGCAGCTCTCCAAGGTGGAGGGCGTCGGCAACTTCCAGCCCGGCGGCAGCGCGCTGCCGGCGGTGCGGGTCGAGATGGACCCGCTGCCGATGTTCGAAGCCGGGCTCGGCTTCGAGGACGTGCGGGCGGCGATCGCGTCCGCCAACGCCAACACGCCCAAGGGCTTCATCGACGTCGGCCGCCAGCGCTACCAGCTCGACACCAACGACCAGGCGCGCAAGGCGGCCGACTACCAGGGGCTGGTGGTCGGCTACCGCAACGGCGCGCCGATCCGGCTCTCCGACATCGCCGAGGTGACCGACAGCGTCGAGGACCTGCGCAACGCCGGCTACTACAACGGCGTGCCGGCGGTGGTCTGCCTGGTCTATCCGCAGGCGACCGCCAACATCATCAAGACCACCGACTCCATCAAGGCGCTGCTGCCGACGCTGCAGGCCGCGCTCCCCGGCGACGTGCGGCTGCATATCGGACTCGACCGCTCGACCACCATCCGCGCCTCGGTGTCGGACACCCAGACCACGCTGCTGATCGCGATCGTGCTGGTGGTGCTGGTGGTGCTGGTGTTCCTGCGCACGCTGCGCTCGACCGCGATCCCGGCGGTGGCGGTGCCGGTATCGATCGTCTCGACCTTCGGCGCGATGTACCTGCTGGGCTTCTCGCTCGACAATCTGTCGCTGATGGCGCTCACCATCGCCACCGGCTTCGTCGTCGACGACGCCATCGTGGTGCTGGAGAACATCGCCCGGCACATGGAGGACGGCATGCCGCGCCTGCAGGCGGCGCTGCAGGGCACTGCCGAGGTCAGCTTCACGGTGATCTCGATCACCGTCTCGCTGATCGCGGTGTTCATGCCGATCCTGCTGCTGCCGGGGATCGCGGGGAAGTTCTTCTACGAGTTCGCGATGACGCTGATCGCCACCATCGGCGTGTCCCTGCTGCTGGCGCTCACGGTGACGCCGATGATGTGCTCGCTGTTCCTCCGTGTGCAGCCGCGGGTGACGGCCGAGCGAGCGGCGGGGGACACCGAGCGGGCGCGGCGGCAGCCGGGGTTCGCGCGGCGCAGCCAGGCCCGCCTTGGCGCCGGGATCGAGCGCGTGCTGGACGGCATGCTCGCCGGCTACCGCTCCAGCCTCGACATCGCGCTCCGCCACAGCGGGCTGGTGGCGCTGACGCTGCCGCTCACCATCGTGCTGACCGTCCTGCTGGTCGCCCGGATGCCCAAGACCTTCTTCCCGTCGCAGGACAACGGCCTGCTGATCGGCACCGTCGAGGGAGAGCAGAGCATCTCGTTCCAGAACATGCAGCAGAAGCTGGTCCAGGTCTCGAACGCCGTCCTGGCCGACCCCGACGTGTCCACCATCGCCGGCTTCACCGGCGGCCGCGGCACCAACCAGGCGCAGGTATTCATCCAGCTGAAGGACATCGCGGTCCGCCGCGACAACATCGACCAGACCATCGCCCGCCTCACCGCCCGCATGAAGGACATGGTGGGAGCCCGCTTCTTCGCGTTCTCCGCCGGCGACGTCCGCGCCGGCGCCCGCACCAGCAGCTCGAGCTACCAGTACACCCTGAAGTCCGACGATTCCGACCTGCTCTACGACTGGGCGCGCAAGCTTGAGGCGGCGCTGAAGACGCGGCCGGAGCTCGCCGACGTCGACTCCGACGTGGCGCAGGGCGGCCGGGCGATCTCGGTGGCGATCGACCGCGACAGCGCCGCCCGGGTCAAGCTGACGCCGCAGCTGATCACCAGCACGATCTACGACGCGTTCGGGCAGCGCAGCGCCTCGACCATCTACAACACCCTGAACCAGTACCACGTGGTCATGGAGGTGGCGCCGCGGTTCTGGCAGGACCCGTCGATCCTGAGCCAGATCTGGGTCAGCACGGCCAGCGGCACGGCGTCGGGGAGCAGCAGCAGCAACCTCATCCGCATCGCCAACCGCGCCAGCACCTCGTCCGGCGGCAGCTCCAACGGCGGCGGCAGCGGCGGCGCCGCCGTCACCAATACCGCGACGCTGTCGCAGACCGGCACCGGCACCGGCATCGCCACCGCTGCCAGCGGCGCCACCGCCGGCGCCACCGCCGCCACCACGCTGTCGACGGCTCAGCAATCGGAGCAGAACGCCAACAGCAACAGCCTGGCCGGCGGCAAGGGCGCCTCCAGCGGCTCGGCGGTATCGTCGTCGGCCGAGACCATGGTACCGCTCTCGGCGGTGACCGCCTTCGTGCCGACCACGACGCCGCTCACGGTGTCGCACGACGGCGGCTTCGTCGCCGCCACGATCTCGTTCAACACGCCGCCCGGCGGCTCGCTCAGCGCGGCCGAGACCGCGATCCACGAGACCATGCTGCAGATCCACGTGCCGGCCGAGGTGCACGGCGACTTCGCCGGCAACGCGCAGCAGCTGCAGCAGACCACCGGCTCCTATCCGATCGTGGTGCTGGCCGCCCTGCTCGCGGTCTACGCCACGCTCGGCATCCTCTACGAGAGCTACATCCACCCGCTGACGATCCTCTCCACGCTGCCGTCCGCCGGGGTGGGCGCGATCCTGGCGCTGCAGCTGTTCGGCGAGGAGTTCTCGCTGATCGCCATGATCGGCGTGATCCTGCTGATCGGCATCGTGAAGAAGAACGCCATCCTGCTGATCGACTTCGCGCTGAACGAGGAGCGCCAGCACGGCGCCAGCCCGCGCGACGCGATCTACCGCGCCTGCCTGCTCCGCTTCCGGCCGATCATGATGACCAGCTTCGCGGCGGCCCTGGGCGCGCTGCCGCTGGTGCTGGGCAACGGCTACGGCCACGAGCTGCGCCGCCCGCTGGGGCTCTCGGTGATGGGCGGGCTGATCGTCAGCCAGGCGCTGACGCTCTACACGACGCCGGTGGTGTATCTCTACCTCGACCGCATGCGGCACTGGTCGAGCCGGCGCTGGCAGGGCTGGCGCGCCGGCCGCGGTGGACGGCCCTTCCTGCCCCGACCCTCGCCCCAGGACGCGCCCGCCGAATGACGCCTGCCGTTCCCGCCTGCCGGCGCCGCGTGCGCCCGCTCGCCCGCCTGCCTGCCACCACCCTGCTTGCCACCGCCCTCGGCGGCTGCATGGTGGGGCCGGACTACCACCGCCCAGCGGCGGTCCAGCCGCTCCTGCTGAAGGAGATCGCGCCGCCGCCGGGCTGGGCGTTCGCCGATCCGAACTATGCCCTGCTGCCGCGCGGCGCCTGGTGGACGCTCTATGACGACCCGGTGCTGAACGACCTCGAGTCGCAGATCGACATCTCGAACCAGACCATCAAGCAGGCCGAGGCCGCCTACCGGCAGTCGCGGGCGCTGATCGACGAGGCCCGCGCCTCGCTGTTCCCGTCGGCGAGCGGCAACGCCGGGGTCACCCGCGACGGGATCGGCGGCGGCGCCCATCCCCTGTCCTTCAAAGGCATCCCGACCGGCCCCGATCACGGCTTCATCGGCACCACCCGCTACTCGACCGGCACCGACGCCAACTGGCAGATCGACGTCTGGGGACAGATCCGCCGCCAGATCGAGAGCCAGGTGGCAGCCGCCCAGCTCAGCGACGCCGACCTGGCCAACGCGCGTCTTTCGGCGCAGGCCACGCTGGCGACCGACTATTTCAACCTGCGCTACGAGGACAGCCTGCAGACCCTGCTGTCGCAGTTCGTCGCCTACTACGAGGAGAGTGCCCGCATCACCGGCAACGAGTACGCCGCCGGCACCGTCGCCTCCACCGACCTGCTGGCGGCGCAGACGCAGGTCGCCACCACCAAGGCGCAGCTGGTCTCGGTCGGCGTGCTGCGGGCCGAGTACGAGCACGCGATCGCGGTGCTGACCGGCCACCCGCCCTCCGACCTGTCGCTGGCGCCGGGGGCGCTCACCGGCACCATCCCGCCGATCCCGGTGGCGGTCCCGTCCGCGCTGCTGCAGCGGCGGCCCGACATCGCCGCGGCCGAGCGCAACATGGAGGAGGAGAACGCGCTGATCGGCGTTGCCGTCTCCGCCTTCTACCCGGTGATCAGCCTGTCGGCGGCGGCGAGCTATGCCGGCAACCCGATCGGCTCGCTGATCCAGGTGGCGAACCGCACCTGGTCGCTGGGCGCCAACGCGGTCGAGACCCTGTTCAACGGCGGCGAGCGCACCGCCGCCGTGCGGGCCGCGCGCGCCTCCTACGACGCCGCCGTCGCCAACTACCGCGAGACCGTGCTGGCCGCGTTCCAGAACCTCGAGGACGACCTCTCGTCGCTGCGCATCCTGGCGCAGGAGGCGCAGGCCCAGGCGCTGGCGGTCGACCTCGCCAACCAGACGGTGACGGTGGCGCTGAACCAGTACGAGGCCGGAACCACGATCTACATCACGGTCCTCACCGACCAAACCACGGCGTTGTCCAATGCCGAGAGCGCGCTCAGCATCCAGCAACAGCGGATAGCCGCCAGCGTCGATCTCGTCGCCGATCTCGGCGGCGGCTTCACCGCCGCCCAGCTGCCCAGCAAGGACAGCCTGCAGACGGATAATCCATTCCTGCCTTCGTTCATCCAGAAGGATAGGAACTAGGAAGGCCAGGGCGCCGCCCTGGACCCTCCAAGGGCCGGCAGCCCTTGGAACCCGACTTGTCAAGGGTCCAGGGGCAGCGCCCCTGGCCTTACCCGACTAGAGGATTGCCCTACCGGCCATCAGGGCCAGCACCAGGAACACCAGGAACACCACGATCGCGATGAAGAACAGGATCTTGGCGATGCCGGCGGTGGCGGCCGAGATGCCGGTGAAGCCGAAGACCGCCGCGATGATCGAGATCACCAGGAACAAGAGGGCCAGCTTGAGCATGGTCACGCCTTCTGTTTGATTGTCATACCACAACGGCCTCGCGGTGGCTGGCGCCCCGCGGTCCGGTTCAGCGCCGCGCGATCAGCGCGCCGAGGACGAAGCCGATGCCGACCGCGACGCCCAGCGCCATCAACGGCTGGTCGGACGCGACGTCGCGCACGGTGTCCAGGGTGTCGCCATAGTACTCCTGCGCCTGGCCGGCGAACTGCTTCGCCTTGCCCTTGGCCTGCATGCCGGTGTCGCCGAGCACGCCGCCCATGCCGTCCTGCAGCTTACCGACGGTATCCTTGACGGCGCCCTCGGCCTCGTTGGTGTCGACCATGCGATGTTTCTCCCCTGATCTGCCGAGCCGGATTGGTCGGCGTTGCCCGGCACCAACGCGGCAGCCGGCTCCGGGATGCCTGCGGCGGGCGATCCGCCGCCGCCCTTGCCGGAACCGTTGCCGCGGCGTCACGCTGCGCCCCGCCACCGGCCGGACCCCGCGATGAAGCTCTTCAACTGCCAGAACTGCGGCAGCCTGCTGTTCTTCGAGAACCGCCGCTGCGAGACCTGCGGCCTGGCGCTGGGCTACCTGCCCGCACAGGCAGAGGTGTCGGCGCTCAAGGGCGACGGCGACGCGCTGGCCGCGATGGCGGCCGGCGGCGCGCCGGTCCGGCTGTGCGCCAACGCCGAGCGGGACGCCTGCAACTGGCTGATCGAGGCGGGCAGCGCCGAGCGCTACTGCGCCGCCTGCCGGCACAACCGCATCATCCCGGAGATCGCGTCGGAGCGCACGCTGGTGCTGTGGCGCCGGCTCGAGCTCGCCAAGCACCGGCTGTTCTACTCGCTGATCCGGCTCGGCGTGGCGCTGCCCAACCGCGGCGACGACCCGGTGGGCGGCCTCGCGTTCGATTTCCTCGACGAGCTGCCGGGCGGGCCGAAGGTCCTGACCGGGCACGAGTCCGGCCTCGTCACCATCAACGTGCAAGAGGCCGACGACGCGCACCGGGAAGAGATGCGCCACCGCATGCACGAGACCTACCGCACCCTGCTTGGCCATTTCCGGCACGAGGTCGGGCACTGGATCTGGGACCGGCTGGTGCGGGACGGCGGCCGGCTCGACGCCTTCCGCGCCCTGTTCGGCGACGAGCGCGCCGACTACGCGGACGCCCTCGCCCGCCACTACGCCGAGGGCCCGGCGCCCGACTGGGAGCGTCGCACCATCAGCGCGTATGCCACCAGCCACCCGTGGGAGGACTTCGCCGAGACCTGGGCGCACTACCTGCACATCATGGACACGCTCGAGACCGCCAACGCGTTCGGCATCGGCGTGCACCCGGTGGTGCCGCACGGCGAGGGGCTGGACGTCGCCGTCGCCATCGACCCGTATCGCGCGCCGGGCATGGACGCGGTGATCGACCAGTGGGTGCCGCTGGTGTTCGCGATGAACAGCCTGAACCGCAGCATGGGCCTGGCCGACCTCTACCCGTTCGTGATCTCGGAGGCGGTGCGTGGGAAGCTCGCCTTCATCCATGCCATGGTGCATGACCGACCGACGGCTTGACGGCGGTTGGTTGGGGTAGAACCTGCAGCCGGTCCGCAGCACGGTCCCCTCGCCAACGGAACCCAGCTTTGACGATGATACGGCCGTTCCGACGGGACCGGGTGTTCGTCCCGGTCATACTCATCCTGCTGGCGCTCGCGATCTGCCTGCGCATGCCCGACATCCTCATCCAGAGCCGGTTCTGGTGCGAGGAAGGCAACGTCTTCTTCCACAATGCCTGGGTGCTGCCGCCGGCGCAGGCGCTGTTCCACCCGTTCGGCGGCTATCTCAATCTTGCCGCCAACGCGGGGACGCTCGCGGCGCGCTGGCTGCTGCCGATGCGGCTGGCGCCCTACCTCACCATCGGCCTGGCGCTGCTGGTCCAGCTCTGCCCGCTGCTTCTGCTGCTGACCGCTGGCGACGGCTGGCTGCGGCCGCGCCCGGTCAGGCTGGCGGCGGTGCTGCTGGTGCTGTTCGTGCCGGCGGTGGAGGAGATCTGGCTGCATACCCTGCACTGCCAGTTCGAGCTGGCGCTGTGCTGCGGCATCATCCTGGCGCTGCGGCCGGCGCCAGGATGGTCCGCGGCAGCGTCCCGCTTAACGCTGCTGCTGCTGGCGCCGCTATGCGGGCCCGGCGCCATCGCGCTGCTGCCGCTGTTCCTCGTCCGCGCAGCGCTCGATCGCGATGTTGGGAGGATCTGGCAGACCTTGGCGCTGAGTACCGGCAGCGCGCTGCAGCTCGGCCTGTTCTTCCATGCCGAACACAGCCGCGGCTACAGCCTAGACCCCATCGTGCTGCTAGACATCTTCACGGTGCGGCACCTCTACCTGCCCTTCCTGGGCATTGCCCACACCGATATCGCTGCTCGGCTGATCGAGGCGCGCCGGCAGTCGGGGCACGTGCCGCTGAAGGCGACGCTCCTACCGATCCTGGTATTCGGGCCATTCCTGGCGCTGACGCTCCGGCACCGCGACCGCCATCCGGCGTTCTGGCTGCTGGCCGGAGGCGGGATCATCGCCTGCGCCAGCTATTTCGGCGCGATCGGCGGCGCGGAGGGGCTGATCCACGCGCGCGCCGGCGGCCGCTACATCTTCGTCCCGCAGGCCCTGTTCTCGCTATCGATCCTGGCGCTCGCCGCGACGGCGCCACGCTCGGTGGCGCTCGGTGCTTGGGCGGCGGTGCTCTGGCTGCTGATACTGGGCGGCATCGAGTACGTGCATCCATGGACCTTCATCGCCGATGGCCCACCTTGGCGCCACCAAATTGCGTTGTGGCAGGCCGATCCAAGCTACCAGCCCCACGTCTGGCCCTACAGCTGGGCCACGATCTCGCTGCCGCAGCGGCCATAGCGGCCGCGGTCGGATCAAGTGCTGCACTGCGGGAAATAGCGATGACGCTGCCGTTCCGCTCGTGGATTTTGGTCATGCTGCGGCGCTGAGCGGCGGCAGGTATGGGTTGCCGGCTAGGCGGCCAATGGGGCAAAGTGGTCTTCATCAGGAAGCCTGTTCGAGAGCCTGACTATGAATGTGCTGGCTAAGGGCTTACTGGACGAGGCAGCGGCGTTGCTGCGCCGCAACGACCTTGCCGCGGCGATCGCACGTTGCTGGTCCGCCTTCGCGCTCGCGCCCAACGACGCAGAAGTCCTCCGCCGGCTGGGCGCGCTGCTAGGCCAGCAGGGCAGATCCCAGGATGCCATACCGCTGCTGCAGCGGAGCCTCAAGCTCGATCCGTCGGCTGCAGAAGGCCATAACAATCTCGGTGTCGCCCTGCGCGACGCAGGCCGCCTTGAGCAGGCCGTCGTCTCCTACCGCCGGGCGCTTGCCATCAGCCCGCGCTACACGGTCGCGCTGAATAATCTCGGCGTCGCGCTTGTGGCATTGGGGCAGCTGGACGAAGCCATCGCCCGATACGGCGACGCCATCGCCGAGATGCCGCATTATGCGGAGGCACTCAACAATCTCGGTGTGGCGCTCCACCGGAGCGGCCGTGACGCGGACGCGGCTGAACGCTTCGAGGCGGTGATCGCGATCGAACCGCGTTACGCGGCGGCGCTTGTCAATCTCGGTCACTCGCACTTGGCACTTGGTCAGATAGATGCGGCCCTGCGGCGCTACCGGCAGGCCACGTC
The DNA here is from genome assembly GCA_964247725.1 of uncultured Acetobacteraceae bacterium. Lineage (GTDB taxonomy): Bacteria > Pseudomonadota > Alphaproteobacteria > Acetobacterales > Acetobacteraceae > Lichenicola. The sequence continues at coordinate 68,963 of CAXTVM010000009.1, forward strand.
GCTGTATCCCGAACACCCGGACCACCATTACTACGAAGGCTTGGCACTCTCGGTCGCGGGGCATACCGCCGCGGCGATCGCGAGCCTCCGGCGCGCGTGCGCATTGCGGCCGGAACACGCTGAAGCACAGGCCAGTCTCGCCATGGCCCTTCTCGAAGCGGGCCAAGTCGGAGACGCTCGGGAACGTTTAGAGCGCGCGATTGAGATCGATCCGAGCCAGCCCCGTTACTATTGCGGTTTGATCACCTGCACGACGCTGACCGAGCAGAGCGGGCATTTTGCGGCACTCGCGGAGCTGGCGACGCGCATCTCCGCCATGGGTGACCGTGATGCGGTCCAGCTGCACTATGCTTTGGGCAAGGCACTTGGCGATGTCGGCAGGAACGAGGAAGGCTTCCGCCATCTTGTGGCGGGCGCATCGCTGCATCGCAGATCGATCGCCTATGACGAGGCGAGAGAGATTTGGTCGCTGCGGCGTGCGGCGGCACTGTTTACGGCCGACATCATCGAACGGCGGGCAAGACGCACGCCCGCCGACGCGGTGCGGCTCGTGCCCGCGGCGCATCCCGTCTTCATCGTCGGCATGCCACGCTCCGGTTCGACGCTGGTCGAACAGATCCTCGGCAGTCATTCGCAGGTCACCGCCCTGGGCGAGATCGATGCCTTCGACGAGGCTGCGAGATCGGTGGCGGGTGCGGACGACGACGTGCCTGGCGGCCGGCTGACGGACGCGCAGATCGATCTGATCGGCGAGCGATACCTTGAACGCGTCGGCGCGCTCTCCAGCGTTCCGGAACGGAGCGATCGAGGCTGGTTCACGGACAAGAAGCTCGACAACATTCGTCACGTGGGCCTAATTCATTGCGCATTGCCGCAAGCGAGGATCATCCACATCCGTCGCGATCCTGTCGACACTTGCCTCTCCTGCTTCTCGCTTTTCTTCAAAAGGATGAATTATACCTACGATCTGGGCGAGCTCGGACGACGCTACGCAGCCTACGCGCAGGTGATGTCGCACTGGCGGGAGACGCTGCCGCGGGAGGTCATGCTGGAGATTTCGTACGAGGAACTCGTCACCGCGTTCGATGCGACGGCGCGCCGGCTGATCTCGCATGTCGGCCTCGAATGGGAGCCGGCCTGCAAGGACTTTCATCTGTCGGAACGACCGGTGCGCACCGCAAGTGTGACACAGGTACGACAGCCGCTCTACCGAAGTTCGCTCCGGCGCTGGAGGCCGGATGATGACGCGATCGGGCCGCTGCTGGAAGAGCTCGGCCCGCTCTTGCAATCAACCTGATGAACTTTATCGGTAAACTTCGGAACGGCCTAGCGCAAGCTATTTCGGTATGTTAACAGATTTCTAGCGTCTCAAGCGCTGGAGCAGGAACATGTCGACCAACGTCTCGTTCACCATCCAGATCAGCGATCCGAACTATTCCAGCTCCAGCACCTATGACCCCTTCGGCGGATCGGTCCCGTCGGACGACCCCTCCTCGGGATCGAGTGGAAGCGCCTACGCCGACAGTTCGCAAGGCATCGCCGCCATCCAAGGGCTGTATCAATCCATCTTCGACCGAGCTGCCGACACAACCGGCCTCGCAGCGTCCCAGGCCTATCTCTCGAGCGGCGGCTCCCTTGGCGCACTTGGGACGGCGATGGCCTACGGCACGGAGGCGCAGAACGACATCAGCGTCATCTACAAGCAGGTTCTTGGCCGACCGGTCGACGCCGGCGGCCTCGCGTCGGATCAAGCCGCGCTGGCCCACGGCACCAGCCTCGCGCAGTTGCGGATCAACGTCGCGGACTCCGCCGAGGTGACGTCCGACATCGGTGCCATCTTCACGTCCGTGCTCGGCCGGCCGGTCGAGGCGGCCGGGCTCGTCGCCGACCGCAACGCGCTTGCGAGCGGGCAGACGCTGGCGCAGATCCGGTCGAACGTGGCCTACTCTGCGGAAGCGGAAGGCGACGTCAACGCTTTCTACGTCTCGGTGCTGAACCGCGGGGTCGATCAGACGGGCCTTGCGACCTATCAGGCTCAGCTCGCCGGCGGCGCCAGCCTCACCAGCGTCAGAACCGCCCTCGCCCACTCCGCGGAGGCGGTGAGCGACCTCGACAGCATCATTACGAGCGTGCAAGACCGGGCGCCGAACGCCGGCGATACTGCATGGATCGCAGCGCAGCAACAGGCGCTTGCAAACGGCTCCATGTCGCTCGCCCAGGTCAGATCGAACCTCGCGACCTACTCCGGCGAGGCCGGTGTGCTCGCCACCGTGATTCAGAACGTGCAGGGCAGAGCCGCAACCGCGAGCGATGCGCCGTGGATCCAGGCCGAGGAGCAGCAAATCGCCAACGGCGCGACGATCGCCCAGATCACCAGCGGCCTCGCCTACTATTCTGGCGAAGTCAACGTACTCGACAACGTCATCCAGGACGTGCAGGGAAGAACCGCTACGTCGTCGGACACGCCCTGGATCCAGGCACAGCAGCAATACTTGGCGAATGGCGGCTCGATCGCGCAGGTCACGGTCGGTCTCGCCGACCACTCCGGCGAGACCGGCGTTCTGGACGGCGTCATCCAGGCCGTCCAGGGGCGGGTCGCCACGTCTGCGGATACGCCCTGGATCCAGGCGCAGCAGCAGGCCCTGGCCAATGGCGGCTCGATCGCGCAGATCACCGCCGGTCTCGCCGACTACCCCGGCGAGGTCGACGTCCTCGACAACGTCATTCTGAATGTTCAGGAGCGACAGCCGAACGCCAATAACGCATCGTGGATCCAGGCGCAGCAGCAGGCTCTCCCCACCGGCAGCACGACCATCGCCAATATCACATCCGGTCTTGCCTACTTTCCGGGCGAGGCCGAAGTTCTGGATAACGTCATCACCGACGTGCAAGGCCGCACGGCCGATGCGGCCGACACGCCCTGGATCCAGTCGCAAGAAGGCCGGATCGCTGGCGGCACGACACTCGTGAATGTCGTGAGCGGCCTTGCGCTGTATTCCGGGGAAACGCAGGTCGTTGACAACTTCTACCGGGGCATCCTGGGTGTCGCGCCGAGTGCCGGGCAGGTCTCCACGGAGCAGAATGCACTTGCCGCCGGGGGGACGGTCTCCAGCTACGTGTCGGGTCTGTCGCAATCGAGCCAAGCGCAGATCATCATCGTCCAGGCCTATGGCGATTTCGGGCAGCTGGCACCCAGCGGATCCTCGATGCATAACGCCGAGGCAGCACTCAACAACCTCGTCCAAGCGTTCAACGCCACGAACACGGACTCGCTGTCGGAACTGACCACGCTCGCACAAGGCTACACGACGGCGTCCGCGGCGTTCAGCTTGAACGGACTGGTCGCGACGCTTGCGAATTCGCCGGGCGAGGCGACGGGCCTCGTGGCGAGCACCCTGGCAAACTCCTACATCGATGGTGCGCCTGCTCAGGGGGACGCGTCCACCCTCCTGGCCGCAGGCGGCGAGTCTCTGCTGGACGCGGCCTTCGACCAGGCGGCCGGTCTTGCGTCCGCTACGACGGTGAGTTTGTCAGGCGTGACCGGCTGTACCGACACGATGAAGTTCATCGCGACTTACGTGACGCCGCTCAGCAACTCCACCATCGCAACAGCCAACCAGAACCCGACATTCAACATTGGTCTCGATCCGAGGTTCACCAACGGGATCGTCTGGTCCTCCCAGAACCAGGGTGCCAGCCTCTACAATAGGATACAACAGCAAGGCTACCCTTACGAAAACTACGTAACCTCCGAGCTCGGATCGGGGTTCGAGCAGACCAGGATGCCCTTCCCGGTCTTCGATCAGTGGAATCGTAGTCAGGGTATCGCGGTCAGCGACAAGACCATTGATACGCAAGGATCTTCCTACCTTGCCAATCCCAGCCGTATAACCGTCATGATGGACAAGTGGGCTCAGAAGATGATCGCCTTTTTGTCAGGCACTAGCGGCGGCCTCACCATCAACAAGGCGCAGATCAATTCCTATGGCTTCGATCTTGCAGTTCCGACGGCAACGACGGCCCCGGAATGGACGGCGATCTGCGCCGGCCGGCAGCTTATGGTTGCAGATTTTACAGCGGCAGGGACGGCTTGCAGCATTATCATTCACAGCGTCACTTAGGCTGATGAACCCAATTCAAGTTACAGCGGCCATATTTTCCACCGACAAGTTTATTCTCAGTCGAGCAGAGGATAGTTTTCACGATAGTTTTCCTTCGATCAGGGGTTGGCACGCGTTCACGGTCGAACCGGCATCGGTGGAATGGATCGGCGAGAACCTCCGTCGATCCTTAGTCTCAGCGACGTATGTGAAGCTGTCACCGAAGCAGTGGGATCAAGCCCTCTACGACGAAAACAGGAAGCGGGCCAAAGAGGTCAACGATGAGCTTCTAGAGCGCATCGCTCGCCAATTCCGATATCGACGTGGGGAAGCGGTATTGGCGCAAGCCCTGATGGTGCACGTTCATTGGCAAAAGAGTTCTCCTGGAGGCCTGTCGATCATCGCGATGAACCACAAGAGGGGCGGGTATGAAGCTTTGGCCAACGACCCGAAGCAGGCCGACAAGGTTATCGAGCTTTCCATCGACTCGAGCGATCAGGAGATCGGCACTGCCGTTCGTCGAATGCTGGCGGTTAGCACGATTTCGGGGAAGAGAGTACCGCGCGATGTTTGACCGCCGCGCGCACGTCTGGTCCCAACACCCCCGCCATTGCACCTCCGACATCAGGAGGTAGACGAGCAGCACCGACTCGAGTATCAGCCCGAACACGATCAGCGGTGCACCGGGCGCAATAGCTGGTAATCTTGCCTCGGCAGTTGTTTCTGAGGTGCGTCTCGGAACTGGTGCCGTTCCCCGAGATGACGAGCACGTCAGTGCCCTAGAGCGCCCCAGATCGTCACGAGGTTGCTGATGGTAGGAACCTCGCGACCGGCCCCGTGTCCCGATGGCGGGTAAGGCCGGATGACGATTACGATACACGACATGGCTCGCCTCCTGAGCAAGCCCCGAGTCCTGGCCGTGCTATTCTGCATCTATGCGGCGGTAGCGATCCCGATGATCGCCCTGCTGATGCCGCCTTTCCAGGCGGCCGACGAGATCGCCCATTCGCAGCGGGCCAACGAGATCAGCCATGGCGGCCTGATCGCAACCCGCTTCAACGGTCCCCTGACCTCCGGAGGTACTATCGATCTCGGCATGATCCGGCTCTGGAGGGTCGTCGAGGGTCTCCCGTTCCATACCGATCGCAAGTTGACCCGCGCGATGGAAGACCAGGCTGCGGCGGTCACGTGGAAGCCGCGCGGCGACGACTCGTTCGCCAACACCGCGATCTATCCGCCGCTGCTCTACGCGCCCGCCGCCATTGGCCAGATCGCGGGGCGGTGGCTGCATCTCTCCGTGCTGCACACGATGCTGCTGTCGCGCCTGCTGGACGGGGCGGCGAGTGCCGCCATCGCGGCGATCGCGATCGGGCTTGGGGACGCCCTGGCACCGCTGCTGTTCACGCTGCTCTGCCTGCCGATGAGCCTGGCGCTGTTCGCGGCGATCACGCAGGACGGTCCGATGATCGCGCTGTCCGCACTGACGGTTTCGCTGTTCGCACGGGCGAGGCGTGCCAGCGCATATCTGGCGGCCGGCAGCTCGGCGATCGGGCTCGTCGCCATGGCGCGGCCGGCGATGCTGCCGTTCTGCCTGCTCCCCTGGCTGCTTCCGGGGCTGTCGCGCAGGGCCAGGATGACGAGCACGGCGCTGCCGGTCGCCACAACCCTGGGCTGGACCGCGTTGACGAACTGGATCACGCTCTACCGGCCGTCGGCGGATCAGGTGGCCGCGCAGACGCACGCGCTCCTGCTGCATCCTCGACTGCTTGCCACCCTTGTCTGGACCACGGTCCAAGGCCAGTGGCTCCGGCACGGCGACATCTTCCAGGGCTTCGTCGGCGTGCTCGGCTGGCTCGACACGCCGTTGCCGGCTTCCTACTACCTGCTCACCGCCGTGATGCTGGTGGTGGCCCTGATGGTCTCGACGCGGGATCATCCGCCGCTCGATACGAACCTACGGCGGCTCGCTGCGGCAGCGTTGTTTCTGGGCGCGGTCTGCGCGGTGTTTCTGCTGGAATACCTGAGCTGGAGCCCCGTCGGCGGGCGAGTCGTCGAGGGTGTCCAGGGACGCTACTTCTTGCCGATCGTGCCGTTCCTGGGGTTCGTGCTGTCCCGCGCCAGGTTCCGGACCCCGACTTGGTTGGGAGTGGCGCTATGCCTCTATCCCGCCCTGTCGATCACCATTGTCGTCCAGGCCATCGTGCTCAGGTACTACCTGTCGTAACGCTTCATGCGTCCAACCGAGACGGCTCAGCGTTCCAAGTCAGGGGCGACCTGGCCGAGGCTGGCCGTGCCGGCCAACCGCCCGATCCGCAGCGTCAGCACCAGCGTGGCGACGATGCCCACGCCCAGCATCACCCAGCGCGCCGCACCCGCCCCGGTGCTCGCCGCCTGCAGCCCTGAGCCGGCCAGGCGGCCCAGCACCACGTAGCCCAGCAGCGCCGGCAGCGAGGCCAGCGTGCCCAGCAGGTAGTCGCGCAACGAGACCCCGGTCACGCCCAGCGCGTAGCTGGTCGCCGCGAACGGCATCACCGGAGAGAGGCGCAGCAGGCAGACGGTGCGCCAGCCGTCGCGCACGATGGCGTCGTCGAGCCGCGCCAGCCAGCGGCGCCGGCCGCGGGTGCTGCGCCCGAGCCAGCGCAGCACCAGGCCGCGGGCCAGCGAGCGGGCCAGCAGGAACGCCACCAGCGCGCCCGCCATCGTGCCCGATGCCGCCAGCAGGAAGCCGAGCCCGATGCCATACACCGCGCCGGCGGCGAGCCCGGTCAGCGAGGCCGGCAGCACCCCGGTCGAGGCGACCACAGTCTGCACCAGCGCGGCGGTGGCCCAGCCCACCTCGCCGGCGCCGCGCGCCCAGGCCAGCAGCGACCAGAGCGGCTCGGCGAAGCGGCGCCGCGCCGCCACCAGGCCGGCGAGCCCGGCCGTCACGCCGAGCAGCGCCAGCGGCAGCATCCAGCCGCGCCGACGCCGGCCGTCCTCGCCCAGCCCCCCGCCCACTCCCTCGACGACCGGGCTCATCGGGCTCGGCTCACCGGTCATAGAGGGCCGAGCGCCGCAGCCCCAGCCGATGCAGCAGGAACCCGGCCGAGGTGCCCAGCACGCCCAGCCCGTAGACCACGCTGCGCTGCAGGTTGATCGACGACGCCTCCTCGAAGTAGCGCGTCGGGCACGAGATCTCGCCGATCCGGAACCCGTAGAACAGCGCCTGCGCCAGCATCTGGTTGTCGAACACGAAGTCGTCGGAGCAGGCGGCCAGCGGCAGCCGGGTCAGCACCTCGCGGGTCCAGGCGCGGTAGCCGGTGTGGTATTCCGACAGCTTGGCGTTCAGCAGCACGTTCTGCACCAGCGTCAGGCCGCGGTTGGCGACGTACTTGTAGACCGGCATGCCGCCGCGCAGCGCGCCCTTGCCCAGGATGCGCGACGCCATCACCGCGTCGTACTCGCCCGACACCAGCATCGAGGCCATCGCCGTCACCAGCCGGGGCGCATACTGGTAATCGGGGTGCAGCATGATGACGATGTCGGCGCCGCGCGCCAGCGCCGCCTCGTAGCAGGTCTTCTGGTTGCCGCCGTAGCCGCGGTTGCGCTCGTGGCGGACCACGTGCAGGCCGAGCTCGCGGGCCAACGCCACCGTCCCGTCGGTGCTGGCGTCGTCGGTCAGGATGACGTCGTCGACGATGTCATGCGGGATCTCGTCATAGGTCCGGCGCAGCGTCAGGGCCGCGTTGTAGGCCGGCAGGACGACGGCGATGCGGTGGGCTTCCAACATGGGATCGTCGCATAGCCCGATCCTGGCGATCCCGGAATGGCCTCGCGGCCAATTCCGGTACGCGAGGCCGTCAGAGCGACAGCGCCCGCTGCTCCGGCGCGGCCGGATCCGGGACCGGCCCGCCTGCCAGTCGGTCACGGCGGGCCCGCTCCTGAGCCACCGTGAAGGCGAGGTCGCCGTCCGGCCGCTCGCCGACGGCCAGCCCGGCCAGGTCCTCGTCACCGAGATCGACGAAGCGGCGGCCGCGCAGCCGGCCGTACGGCACCCGCGCCAGCAGCGCCGGCTGCGCCGACCATTCGATCAGCAGCTCCGGCGACGCCGCCGCCAGCATGTCGCGCAGGTGGAAGGCGGTGACGTAGGCGTCCGGTCCCGCCCGGTGCGCCGGCAGCCCCAGCGCCCGGTCCAGTCCGGCCGGCCGGCGCCAGTAGCGCAGGCCCTGGTTCGAATGCCCGGGCGCCTCCGGCCAGATCCGCAGCGCACCCTTCCAGGTGCAGATCCACGGCAGGCCGCCGGTGAGGGCGCGCGTGCACCAGCGCTGCTCGAACGCCGCCCGGTGCGCCACCAGCGCCACCGGAGCCCGCCCGGGGGCGGCGCGCAGGATGTCGCCGGCGACATCCTGCCAGCGCGGTGCGCCGGCCACGTCCTCGTCGACGATGTGGTGGATCGCCGAGGTCGCGGCCGAGATCGGGTTCGCGGGATCGACCAGCACCGCCTGCGGGCCACCACGCAGCGTCCAGCCGGCCTCGGCGTCCAGGACCACGTCCTGCCAGCCGATCTCGACCACGCCGCCGTCGGTGTGGCTGTTGCCGGTGGTCTCGAGATCGACGACGCGCAGGAACGGCGCGTCGGACGACCCGCTCATGGCGCTGCCGGCGGCGGCGGCGTCATCTCGCGCGCGACCAGCTGGCCCAGCGCGTTGGCGAGGTCGCTCGGGATGATGATGGTGGTGCCGCGATCCTTGTTCATCTCGTAGACCAGGTTCATCTGGCGCAGCTTGAGCGCGGTGGGGTCGCTGGCATAGATCAGCGCCGCTTCCTTCACCTGCCGCGCCACGCCGACCTCGGCCGAGGCCAGCGTCTCGCGCGCCTGCTTCTCGCGCTCGGCCTGCGCCTGGCGGCTCATCGCGTCCTGCAGCGAGGCCGGGATGCCGATGTCCTTGATCTCGACCGAGGTGACCGCGACGCCCCAGCCGGCGGTCTTGGCGCCGATCGAGCGCTGTAGCTCGACGTCGGCCTGCTGCCGGTCCGACAGCAGCCGCGACAGGTCGTTGGTGCCGATCATCTCGCGCAAGCTGGTCTGCGCCACCCGCTCCACCGCCAGCCGGAAATCCTCGATCTCGAGCGCCGCCTTCGCCGCGTCGGTGACGCGCCAGAACACGATCGCGTCCATGCCGATCGACACCGTGTCCCGCGTCAGCGCCTCCTCGGCGCGGATCTCGGTGGTGCGGATACGCATGTCGACGGTGGTCTGGATGGCCTCGACGAAGGGCACCAGCAGGAACAGGCCCGGGCCGCGCACGCCGGCGTACCGGCCGAGGCGCAGCACCACCGCGCGCTGCCACTGCGACACCATCTTGATCGCCGCCGGCGGCACGATCGCCAGCAGCACCAGCAGGCCGGCCGGGACATACTGGTGCAGCGACGCCAGCCCCGCGGCGGAGGCCAGCAGGAGGAACGAGACGACGTAGGCGACGGGGAGGGCGTTCACGGACCGAGTGTCTTCCGGATGGCAACCAGATCTGGGGTGATGGGCGGAAAGGCCAAGGGCCCCGGGTCCCGTAAAGCGGCGTCCGAAGCCTGGGACTGACCGCCGCCGGACCGGATTTCCCCGGGTGGGGCGGCCAGGGCAGGCGCGATCGAAGCGTCGGCGATTCCGCCGGCCTGGCCACTTTCTCAACGCCCATGCGACGCCACCGCGTCGAAGATGCCTTGCCAATACGGTTCATGACCCGTGACCCATCCGGGCGGGCCCGGAGGTCACGGTCGCCGGACAGGCCGTCCGCTTAATCCGCACGTCGGGTTGGCATCTCGGGACGGCGCTGCGATGATCGAGGGACCGGGATGGATGGCCTTGCGGCCGATGAGCGTGATCATGACGTCGAGAGCAGCCAAGCCGATGTCGCTGATCGCGTCATGCCTCTGCCTGACGATGGTTCAGCTCCACGCCGGGTGAGCTGAGGAGTCGAGATGCCCGGTCATCGGGTCGGTCTATCGCCCGAATCCCGATGATCCAACACACAGCTTCGTCTACCGGTTGAAGATCGAGGGCACGTCCCTTGCCGAAGACCCGACGCAGAGCGATCAGACCTGGCATTTCCAGCTGCTGGACCGGCACGGCAAGAAAAAGATCGCAGACTCGATCCTGAGCGAGGGTTGTCCCACGGGAGGACTCTGCACGATCATCCCCCCGAATGGCCCTGCCGACGACATCTATTCCGTCATCGTTGAATTGACGGATAAGCTACGGAGGGTTCCTGACTTCTCGGCCCCCCGGGTCATCATATTGCCCGGATTTGAGGATCGGGATTGGCATATCGGTCATGATCTCGGAGCAGACGGAAGCGTTTACGGAAAAGTTGTTTGGACGCGAGTGTCCTGCGGACGCTGAACGTGGGATTGCTAGCAGTCAACGACTACCCTTCGGCTTGGACTTCGACCAAATATGGAAGTCATTTCCTCCAACGGTTTGAAACAGCATGGCACGATCACTTGGCTTGGGTGAGCCGCTCGTGACCCAAAAAAGAGTCCCGTCGGGGTCGGATCTATGGGCGAGGGATCCTTTGCAGCAGCAACGGCCGTTTTCACGAAGGCCGCGTATAGGCCATTCCTGGGATCTTCCCCATCAAGGGCGACATTCAATTTGTTGCCGATGTTAATTTGTTGATGTTCAGCAAGTATAGGGTAGTTCTCGAATCCCTGGAACTGAACATGACGGTCTCTGGCTGTTATAATTTGAGTTGTCGTTGATGCATAACGGCCGGCAGCGAAGTCCGCCGGATGCTTCAGGCGGTTGATGAGCACGCCGCGACGCCCAGCCGGCGGTCTTGGCGCCGACCGGGCGCTGCAGCTCGATGTCGGCCTGCTGCCGGTCTGACAGCAGCCGCGACAGGTCGTTGGTGCCGATCATCTCGCGCAAGGAGGTTCGTGCCACGCACTCCACCGCCAGCGTGAACTTGTCGATAACAAGCCCGGTCCGCGCACGCCGGCGTACCGGGCGAGCCGCAGCACCATCGCGCGCTGCCACTGCGACACCATCTTGAACGCCGCCGGGGGTACCGCCGCCGTCCCCTCCAAATCCCGGATTGGCAGCCCGGCAGGCCGGTGCGATGATGCTGAATAGCGGAACAGATGGCCTCGCAGCCGATGGGCGTGATCATGACGTCGAGACTGGCCAAGCCCCTCGCGCTGATCGCGTCGTGCCTCTGCCTGATGCTGGTTCAGCATCACCGTGGATGGGCCGAGACCAACGAGGCGAGATGTCCAGACATCGGGTCGGTCTACCGCCCAAATCCCGATGACCCCGGGCACAGATATGTCTACCGGTTGAGGATCGAGGCCACTTCTCTTGCTGACGACCCGCGGCAACGTAGGGAAAGTTGGCATTTCCAATTGTTTGATCGAGATACTAAAGAAAAGGCGTCCGAGTCAGTCTTGATGGAGAGTTGTCCCACCGGAGGACTTTGCACGATCTCTCGTCTAGGCAGTCATGGTGGAAATCCCTATTCTATCGTGGTTGAACTAACGGACGATTTGCGCCAACTCCCTGATTTCTCGGCTCCCAAAGTGGTGATATTACCTGGGTTTGCAGATCGAAGCTGGCGTATCGGTCACAATCTCAGGGTAGACGGAGATGTTCGTGGAAAAGTTGTCTGGATCCGGATTTCCTGTGGAAGCTAGCTGCTGGAGCAGGGCGAATTTGCAGAGGCTCATTCGATCCTGCTCCAGTTTTTTGTTCTTGCCAGCATCTGTATGCGTCCAGATATTTCCAGCCAGACGCATGATGCTCTAGAGATCCCTGCGATCAATGACTACCTTTTGGTTTGGATCTCGACCATGTGTAGAAGTCGTTTGCTCCAACCGCCTGAAACAGCACGGCATGCCTATCTGGAGAATGCGTGCCGCTTGTAACCCAGAAGTATAGTCCTGTCGGGGTTGGATCCATGGGCGTGGGGTCTTTCGCGGCATCAACCGCAGTTTTCACGAATCCTACATATTTACCATGTCGGGGATCTTCCCCGTCGAGGGCGACATTCAGTATGCCATCTATGTTATCTTGCTGACGTCCACCGAGTATCGGGTAGTTCTCGAATCCCTGGAACTGGATCTGACCTTCCTTGGCGGTAATCATCTCGGTTATCGTCGAAGCATAGCGGCTGGCATCGAAGTCCGCCGGATGCTTCAGGCGGTTGATGAGCACGCAATGCATCATATCCATCTCCCGCCTGACCTCCCGCATGTCATCGGTATCTGGAACGAGAACTTCGGCCAGGAACAGCCGAGCCAGGGCACCTTCATCGATGCCGTCGCCGGGAAGTCCGATGGCTTTCTCGCGCGCTCTTGCGGTGGAGGCGGATAATCCTTCATGCCCGTGTTTGCCGGTCATCGTCGATGAGCCTCACCCTGCTGGCGGTCACGCCAGGCCCCTCGACCCCATGATGCACATCAACCTCTTTCATAGGGCCATTCCGAAGCCTCCTCACCGGCCCCCAAGTGCCGCGCGGCGCAGGTCCAGGGTGCGGGGAAGCTCGGTGGACGGCACCGGCTCCGGTTCCGGCATCGCGCCCGGCGTGTGGCCGAACGGCTGGAACCGGGCGCGGCGGCGTGCCTCGGCCTCCGACGCGTTCACCGGCCGGGTCTCGTAGTTGCGGCCGCCCGGATGCGCCACGTGGTGGGTGAGGCCGCCGATCGAGCGGCCGCTCCAGCGGTCGTAGACGTCGAACACCAGCGGCGTTTGCGCCCGCAGCACCGGGTGCATGCCGAACGTGGGCTCCCATGCCTTGAACCGCACGCCGCCGACCGCCTCGCCGACCCGCGCCGTCGGCGCGAGCGGCACCGCGCGGCCGTTGCAGCCGAGCACGTACCGCTCGGCCACCCAGCCATCCACCCGCACCTGCAGCCGCTCGACCGAGTTGTCGACGTGGCGCACGGTGCCGCCGAGGCCGGGCGTCTCGCCCAGCACCGGCCACGGCTCCAGCGCCTGGCGCAGCTCGACCGTGATGCCGGACACCGTCACCGCGCCGGCCAGGGGATACCGGAACTCCAGGTGCGGCGCGAAGAACTCGGGGCCCAGACGCTGGCCGTGGGACGCCAGGTCGTCGAGCGCGTCGGCCAGGTCCTCGGCCACGAAGTGCGGCAGCATGAACTCGTCGTGCAGCCGCGTGCCCCAGCGCACCAGCCGGCGCTCGTACGGCGTGGTCCAGAACGCGGCGACCGCGGCGCGCAGCAGCAGCGCCTGCGCCACCGCCATCCGCGGGTGCGGCGGCATCTCCATCGCCCGCAGCTCGACCAGCCCGAGCCGGCCGGAGCTGCTCTCCGGCGCGTAGAGCTTGTCGATGCAGAACTCGGTGCGGTGGGTGTTGCCGGTCATGTCGGCCAGCAGGTTGCGCAGCAGCCGGTCGACCAGCCAGTGCGGCACCCGGGCGCCGGGCGTGATTTGGGCGAACGCGATCTCGAGCTCGGCCAGCGCGTCCATCCGCGCCTCGTCGATGCGCGGGTGCTGGCTGGAGGGGCCGATGAACAGCCCGGAGAACAGGTAAGACAGGCTCGGATGGTTGTGCCAGAAGCCCAGCAGCGACTTCAGCAGGTCGGGGCGGCGCAGGAACGGGCTGTCGGCGGGGGTGGCCCCGCCCATCACCACGTGGTTGCCGCCGCCGGTGCCGACATGGCGTCCGTCCAGCAGGAACTTCTCCGTGCCGAGCCCGATCGCGCGCGCCTCGTCGTAGAGGCGCTGCGTGCGCTCGACATGCTCGGGCCAGCTTGACGCCGGATGCACGTTGACCTCGATCACGCCCGGGTCCGGCGTCACCGAGAAGCTGGCGAGCCTCGGATCGTGCGGCGGCGCGTAGCCTTCGAGGAACACCGGGCGCTCCTGCCGCCCCGCCACGCCCTCGATCGCCAAGACCAGGTCGAGCCAATCCCGGACGTCGTACAGCGGCGGCAGGAACACGTGGATCAGGCCGCCGCGCGCCTCCACCGTGAGCGCGGTGCGGACCAGCCGGGACGCGTCGGTGTCGGCATCCTCCTCCGGGTAGCGCGGCTCGGCTGGCGGCTGCGGCCGCATCGGGTCGAGCGTCGGCCCCGCCGGGGTGGCGCTGCGCAGCGGCGCCGGCGGCCGCGGCGGCAGCACCGGCCGGCCGAGCTCGGCGCTGCTCGCGGCCGCGTCGGCGAGTGCCGTGTGCTCTGCCGGGACGCCGCCCGGCGACGCCCGCGCCGGCAGGCCGTCGCGCGGCGCGAACGGGTCCGGCTCGACATCCGGCTCGAGCGCGTCCGGGTCGGCCCAGGGCAGGCTCTGCAGCGGCAGCCGAAAGCCGATCGCGCTGTCGCCCGGCACCAGGAACAGCAGGTCCGAGCGCAGCAGCCAGCGTCCGCTCTGCCAGACCCGCTCCGACCCGCGGGCGACCCGGCGCAGCGGCAGCACGCTGCCGACGTCGGCGGTCAGGCCCTGGCCATACAGCCGCGCCAGCCGCGCCCGCTCCAGCGGATCGGCCAGCTTCGCGTCCTCGACCAGCACGTTGGCCGGCAACCGGTGCTCGCGCCACAGATGGTAGTGGATGTCCTCGTGCGCCGGCAGCACGCGGTCCGGCTCGACGGCGAGCTCGCAAGCCAGCGCGCGGGCGAAGCGACGGGCATCCTCAGGCGTGGCGTCGCCATGGTCGTCGTCGGAGGCCAGCAGCGAGGGATCGGTCCACACCGCCTGGCCGTCCCGGCGCCAGATGGCGCTGATCGCCCAACGCGGCAGCTGCTCGCCCGGGTAGTGCTTGCCGACCGCGTATTGCAGCACGGCACCCGGCGCCCAGTGCGGCACCAGCCGGCGGATCAGGCGGCCGGACAGCGCGCGCTTGGTCGGACCCAGCGCGCTCGCGTTCCACTCGTCCGCATCCATGTCGCCGGCGGCGATGAATGTCGGCTCGCCGCCCATCGTCAGCCGCACGTCGCCCGCCTCCAGCACGCGGTCGACGGCTTGCCCGGCCTGCAGGATCGCCTGCCAGACCGGCTCCGGATAGGGCGCGGTGGTGCGCGGGCTCTCGGCGATGCGGGTGACGCCCATCGCGACGTCGAAGCGGCCCTCGTTGCGTTCCACGAGCCCGCTGATCGGCGCCGCCGAGCCCGGCTCCGGGCTTGCGGCGAGCGGGATGTGGCCCTCGCCGGTGAGCAGGCCGGAGGTGACGTCGAAGCCGATCCAGCCGGCGCCGGGGAGATAGACCTCGGCCCATGCATGCAGGTCGGTGAAGTCGGCCGCCGCCCCCTGCGGACCGTCGCCCTGGGTGTCGGGGTCGGGCCTGAGCTGGATCAGATAGCCGGACACGAAGCGGGCGGCGAGACCGAGGTGCCGCGCCACGTTGACCAGCAGCCAGGCGCTGTCGCGGCAGGAGCCCCTGCCCTCGGCCAGGGTCTCCTCCGGCGTGAACACGCCCGGCTCCATGCGCACGACGTAGTCGATGCGGTCCTGCAGCCGCGCGTTCAGCGCCACCAGCATCGGCACCGTGCGGGTGGCCTCGCGCGGGATGTCGGCCAGCAGGGCGTTCAACAGCGGGCCGGGCGGAGCCACTTCGCGGAACGGCGCCAGCTCGGTGTGCAGCACCGGATCGTAGGCGAACGGCCAGGTCTCCGCCTCCGGCTCCAGGAAGAAGTCGAACGGGTTGATGGTCGCCATGTCGGCGACGAGGTCGACCGTCACCTCGAACCGCGACACCCGCTCGGGAAACACCACACGGGCCAGGTAATTGCCCTGCGGGTCCTGCTGCCAGTTGATGAAGTGCCCGGACGGCTCGACGGAGAGCGCGTAGGACAGCAGCGGCGTACGCGCGTGCGGGGCCGGCCGCAGCCGGATCGTCTGCGGACCCAGCGTGATCGGGCGGTCGTACTGATACGAAGTGCGGTGTGTCAGGGCGACGTGGAGCGTCATGGGCCGGGCGTCTCCGCGGATGGAGCGTCAGGCTGTCATGCGGACAGGAGGAAGGCCAGGGCTCTGCCCTGGACCCGCCAAGACCGCGGCCCTTGGAACCCGATTTACAAGTAAAAGAGTCCAGGGGCGGAGCCCATGGCTTTTCCCTACGAGAAGTCGTTCTCGCTCTCGCCCGCCGTCTCCGGCTTCGGCCCGCTGTCCAGGCCCTTGGCCCCGACATCGCGCTCGACGAGCTCGATCACCGCCATGTCGGCGGCGTCGCCATGGCGCATGCCGGCCTTCAGCACGCGGGTATAGCCGCCGGGGCGTGCCTTGTAGCGCTCGGCGATGGCGCCGAACAGCTTGGCGACGATGACGTCGTCGCGCAGCTGCGCGTAGGCCTGGCGGCGGGCGTGCAGGCCGCCGCGCTTGCCCAGCGTGATCAGCCGCTCGGCGACCGGGCGCAGCTCCTTCGCCTTGGGCAGGGTGGTGGTGATCTGCTCGTGCTTGATCAGCGCCACCGCCATGTTGCGGAACATCGCTAGGCGGTGGCTGGAGGTAACGCCGAGCTTCCGGCCGGCAACACCGTGACGCATGACTTCGGGTTCCTAGTGGTGTGTCGGCGCTAGAACGGCTCGTCGAGCCGCTTGGCGAGGTCTTCGATGTTCTCAGGCGGCCAGGACGGCACGTTCATGCCCAGCGCCAGACCCATGGAGGTCAGCACCTCCTTGATCTCGTTCAGCGACTTGCGGCCGAAGTTCGGCGTCCGCAGCATCTCCTGCTCGGTCTTCTGCACCAGATCGCCGATATAGACGATGTTGTCGTTCTTCAGGCAGTTCGCCGAGCGCACCGACAGCTCGAGCTCGTCGACCTTGCGCAGCAGGTTGCGGTTGAACGGCAGGTCGTCCTGCGGCTCCTCGGTGCGGACCGGGCGCGGCTCGTCGAAGTTGATGAACAGCTGCAGCTGGTCCTGCAGGATGCGCGCGGCCAGCGCCACCGCGTCCTCCGGGGTCACCGAGCCGTTGGTCTCCACGGTCAGCAGCAGCTTGTCGTAGTCGGTCACCTGGCCGACGCGGGTGGGCTCGACCTTGTAGGAGCAGCGCCGCACCGGCGAGTAGATCGCGTCGATCGGGATCAACCCGATCGGCGCGTCCTCGGGCCGGTTGGCGGCGGCCGGCACGTAGCCCTTGCCTAGGTTGACGGTGAACTCCATGCCGAGCTTCACGCCGTCGTCGAGGGTGCAGATCACCAGGTCCGGGTTCATGACCTCGATGTCGTGGCCGACCTGGATCTGACCGGCCTTCACCTCGCCGGGGCCGGTCGCGGTCAGCACCATGCGCTTGGGGCCGTCGCCGTGCATGCGAAGTGCCAGCTGCTTTATGTTGAGCACGATGTCGGTGACGTCCTCGCGCACGCCGGCGATCGAGGAGAACTCGTGCAGCACGCCGTCGATCTGGATCGCGGTCACCGCAGCGCCCTGCAGCGAGGACAGCAGGATGCGGCGGATGGCGTTGCCGAGCGTCATGCCGAAGCCGCGCTCCAGCGGCTCGGCGACCACGGTCGCCGTGCGCGCCGGCTCGTTGCCGGGCTCGATGTCCAGCTTCTCCGGCTTGATGAGGTTCTTCCAGTTGTTCTGGAGCGCCAAGAGAGTGGCCTTTCTGAACGAGGAGCCGACGCCGTCCCAACCCCGATGGGGTCAGGGCAGCATCGGGACGGCGCCGCCGGACCGGCCGGCGGGCGATCGGATAGGGTGTCGGACTAGACCCGGCGACGCTTGCGCGGTCGGCAGCCGTTGTGCGGGATCGGCGTCATGTCGCGGATCGCGGTGATCGAGAAGCCGACCGCTTGCAGCGCCCGCAACGCGCTCTCGCGTCCGGAGCCGGGGCCGGAGACCTCGATCTCGAGCGTCTCCATGCCGTGCTCGCGCGCCTTCTTTCCGGCATCCTCGGCCGCGACCTGGGCCGCGTAGGGAGTCGACTTCCGCGACCCCTTGAAGCCCTGGCTGCCGGCGGACGACCAGGCGATCGCGTTGCCCTGGGCGTCGGCGATGGTGATCATCGTGTTGTTGAACGTGGACAGCACGTGGGCCACGCCCGAGATGATGTTCTTGCGCTCCTTCTTACGGACGCGCGGTGCGGCGGCTTTCGCCATGATGGTGTTCGTCCTGACCTGTCTGGGCGCGCCCGTCGCGGGCGCGCGGCGTGAACCGAGGCGTCAGCCCCGGCTCACTTCGTGACCTTCTTCTTGCCGGCGATCGCCACTGCCTTGCCCTTGCGGGTGCGGGCATTGGTGTGGGTGCGCTGGCCGCGCACCGGCAAGCCGCGGCGATGGCGCAGGCCGCGATAGCAGCCGAGGTCCATCAGCCGCTTGATGTTCATCGCCAGCTCGCGGCGCAGGTCGCCCTCGACGCGGTAGTCGCGATCGATCAGCTCACGGACACGCAGGATTTCGTCGTCCGACATCTCGTTGACGCGGCGCTCGGCCGGGATGTTCAGCTGGGTGCAGATCTGCTGCGCCTTGGCCGGCCCGATGCCGAAGACATAGGTCAGTCCAATGACCACCCGCTTGGTGGTGGGGATGTTCACGCCGGCAATACGCGCCACGCCAGTCACTCCTCGTGCGCCCGGTCGTCCGGGGCTGCTCGTCCTGGCCGGGCCAGGCATGTCATCGGGGTTGCCGGCTCCGCCCGTGCCCGCAACGGGCCCGTCCGCAGTCCCGGTCAAGGGCGCGCACTATAGCGGCAGCGCCTCCGGTGTCAACGAAACCGGATTAATTTGGCGTGATCAGCGGCGCCTTTCCGGCGGTGGCGAGTGCTGCGTCGATCTCGGCGCTGACCGCATCGATGTCGGCCATGCCGTCGATCCGGTGCACCAGCCCCTGGTGCTCGTAATGCGGCAGGATCGGCGCGGTCTGCTGCCGGTAGGCGTCGAGCCGTGCCGCCACGGTCTCGCGGTTGTCGTCGGCGCGGCGCAAGAACTCGTGGCTGCCGCAGCTGTCGCAGACGCCGGCGACCCGCGGCCGCTTGAAGCTGTCGTGGTAGCCGGCGCCGCACTGCCGGCAGGTGTAGCGGCCGGCGATGCGCTCGGCGAGCTCGGCCTCGTCCACCTCAAGCGACAGCACCGCGTCGATGCCCAGCGCGAGCTGCGCCAGCATGGTGTCCAGCGCCGACGCCTGCCCCGTGGTGCGCGGGAAGCCGTCGAGGATGAAGCCCTGCGCGCAGTCCGGTTGGCGCACGCGGGCGGCCAGCATGGCGATCAGGATCTCGTCCGGGACCAGCCCGCCGGCATCCATGACCGCCTTGGCCTGCTGCCCGATCTCGGAGCCGGCCTGCACCTCGGCGCGCAGCATGTCGCCGGTGGAGATCTGCGCGATGCCGTGCAGCGTCTCCAGCCGCTTCGCCTGCGTGCCCTTGCCGGCTCCCGGCGGGCCCAGGAGGATCAGCCTCACCGCACCCTCGTCCGGCCGCGCGACTTGCGGATCAGCCCCTCGTACTGGTGCGCCAGCAGGTGGGACTGGATCTGGGTCACCGTGTCCATGGTCACTGAGACGATGATGATCAGGCTGGTGCCGCCGAAGTAGAACGGCACGTTGTAGCGGCTGATCAGAATCTGCGGCAGCAGGCAGACCACGACCAGGTAGAGCGCCCCAATCGTGGTCAGCCGCACCAGGATGCGGTCGAGGTAGTCGGCCGTGTTGGCGCCGGGACGGATGCCGGGGATGAAGCCGCCCTGCTTGCGCAGGTTGTCGGCGGTCTCCTGCGGGTTGAAGGCGACCGCGGCGTAGAAGTACGAGAAGAACAGGATCATCGCCGCGTAGAACGTCATGTAGAGCGGCTGGCCCTGACCGAGCTGCTGGGCGAGGAAGCTCAGCCAGTGCGGCATGTTGGCCTTGCCGGACGCGAAGCCCGAGATGGTCACCGGGATCAGCAGCACCGAGCTCGCGAAGATGGGCGGGATCACGCCGGCGGTGTTCACCTTGAGCGGCATGTGGGTCGACTCGCCGCCGGTCATGCGCATGCCGACCTGGCGCTTGGGATACTGGATCACGACCCGGCGCTGCGCCTGCTCCATGAACACGATGAAGGCGATGACGGCCGCCGCCAGCACCAGGAACAGCACCACGAACAGCGGCGACAGCCCGCCGGTGTAGCCGAGCTGGAACAGGGTCACGAGCGCGTGCGGCAGGTTGGCGACGATGCCGGCGAAGATGATCAGCGAGATGCCGTTGCCGACGCCGCGCGACGTGATCTGCTCGCCCAGCCACATCAGGAACATGGTGCCGCCGACCAGGGTGACGACGCAGGAGAAGCGGAAGAAGGCGCCGGGGTCGATCACCGCCGTGGCGCCGCCGGCCGAGCGCAGGTGCTCCAGCCCGACGGCGATGCCGTAGGCCTGGAACATCGCGATCAGCACGGTGAGGTAGCGGGTGTACTGGTTGAGCTTCTTGCGGCCCTGCTCGCCCTCCTTCTTGATCGCCTCCAAAGTGGGGATCGCCGACGACATCAGCTGCACGATGATGGAGGCGCTGATGTAGGGCATGATGTTGAGCGCCAGCACGGTCATCCGACCGAGGGCTCCGCCCGAGAACATGTCGAACATGCCCAGGATGCCGCCCTGGTTCTGCGCCAGGAGCTGGCCCATCACGCGCGCGTCGACGCCCGGCACCGGGATGTAGGTGCCGATCCGGTAGACGATCAGCGCCCCCAGAGTGAACCAGATCCGCTTCTGCAACTCGGTCGCCTTGGCGAAGGCCCCGATGTTGATGCTGGATGCGAGCTGCTCGGCCGCCGAGGCCATGCGCCATCCCCTTCACGACAACAGCGCCGCGGCGATGATCACCGGACGCTGTGTTCTAACTTGAAAAAAGCGGATTCCAAAGGCCGGCCTTCGACGGGGTCCAGGGGCGTCGTGCGCAGCACGCCTACGCGTGACGCCCCCGGCCTTATGCCTCCGCCTTGACCCTCTTCTCGACGGTGGTCTTCACCGAGCCGCCCGCCTTCTCGACCGCCGCGATCGCCGCCACAGAGGCGCCCGACACCTCGATCGCGAGCGCCCGGGTGATCTCTCCGGTCGCCAGCAGCCGGATGCCGTCGACCTTGCCGCCGCCGATCAGCCCGGCCGCCCGCAGGCTCGCCTCCGTCACCGGCCCGTCCGCGGACAGCCTTCCGTCGACGATCGCCTTGTCCAGCGTGCCGAGGTTGATCGGCGCGTAGACCTTGCGGAACAGGTTCCTGAAGCCGCGCTTGGGCAGCCGCCGGTAGATCGGCAGCTGGCCGCCCTCGAAGCCGTTCAGCGACACGCCCTCGCGCGCCTTCTGGCCCTTGACGCCCTTGCCGGAGGTCTTGCCCTTGCCCGACCCGATCCCCCGCCCGAGCCGCTTCTTGCGGTAGTGCGCGCCAGCGTTGTCGCGCAGCTCGTTCAGCTCGACCATCTCAGCCCTCCACCCGCACGAGGTGGTGCACCTTGCGCAGCATACCGCGCACCGAGGGGGTATCCTCCAGCTCGCGGACCTTGCCGACCTTGTTCAAGCCCAGCCCGACCAGCGTCGCCTGCTGGCCTGGCTTGCGGCCGTTGCCGGACGCGATCTGCCGGAAGCGGACCACGGGCTTGCGCGTCGGCTGGGGCGGCTGCGTCGCCATCGCATCGTGCTCAGACATCGGCCGTCTCCACGACACCCTCGCGCTTGCCCAAGATGTCCGACACCTTCTTGCCGCGGCGGTTGGCCACCGAGCGCGGGCTGGCGCAGCGCTCAAGCGCGTTGAACGTCGCCTTGACCATGTTGTGCGGGTTGCGGCTGCCGAGCGACTTCGCGACCACGTCGCCGATCCCCAGCGTCTCGAACACCGCCCGCATCGGCCCGCCGGCGATGATGCCGGTGCCGGCCTCGGCCGAGCGCAGGACGACGTTGCCGGCGCCGTAATGGCCGGTGGCATCGTGATGCAGCGTGCGCCCTTCCTTCATCGGCACCCGGATCATGGTGCGCTTGGCGCGCTCGGTCGCCTTGCGGATGGCTTCCGGCACCTCGCGCGCCTTGCCGGCGCCGTAGCCGACGCGGCCCTTCTGGTCGCCCACCACCACCAGGGCGGCGAAAGCGAACCGGCGGCCGCCCTTCACCACCTTGGCGACGCGGTTGATGGTGACCAGCTTGTCGATCAGGTCGTCGCCGTCGCGGTCCCGGCTGTTGCCGTCGCGGCCGCCGCGGCCGCCATCCCTCGCTTCACGTGCCATGTCGGGCCCTCCTCAGAAGCCGAGGCCGCCCTCGCGGGCCGCCTCCGCCAGCGCCTTGACGCGCCCGTGATACAGATAGGCGCCGCGGTCGAACACCACGTTGCTCACGCCGACGGCCAGCGCCCGCTCGGCGACGAGACGGCCCACGGCGCTCGCCGCGTCCTTGGTGGCACCGGTCCCAGACTGCTCGCGCAAGTCCTTGTCGAGCGACGAGGCGGCGGCCAGCGTGCGGCCGGCGACGTCGTCGATCACCTGCGCGTAGATGTTCTTGCCCGAACGGAACACCGACAGGCGCGGACGCCCACCGGCCTTCCGGCGCAGCTGGTAGCGGAGGCGGGTGCGCCGCCGCTCCCGCAGGTCCTGTTGCGTGGCCATTACTTCTTCTTGCCTTCTTTGCGCCGAATCACTTCGTCGTTGTAGCGGACGCCCTTACCCTTGTAGGGCTCCGGCGCGCGGAAGTTCCGGATGTCGAGCGCCACCTGGCCGACCCGCTGCTTGTCGACGCCCTCGACCGTGACCGCGGTCGGCCGCGGCGTGGTGATCCTGATGCCGGCCGGGATCGGATAGACGACGTCGTGCGAGTAGCCGAGGTTGAGCACCAGGTTGCCGCCCTGCACCGCCGCGCGATAGCCGGTGCCGGTGATCTCCAGCGTCTTCGAGTAGCCGGTGGAGACGCCCTTCACCATCGCGGCCACCAGCGAGCGGGTGGTGCCCCACATCATCCGCGCCTGCGCCGCGGTGCCGACCGGCACCACGCTGACGCGGCCACCCTCAACCGTAGTGGTGACGTGCGGCGACAGCGGCAGCCGCATCTCGCCCAACTTGCCCTTGGCGGTCAGGATGCCGCCGGCGATCGCCACGTCGACGCCGGCCGGGATCTCGACGGGATACTTGCCTACGCGTGACATGCCAGCATCCTCCTCAGAACACCCGACACAGGACTTCGCCGCCGACGTTGGCCGCGCGCGCCTCCGCATCGGACAGGACGCCGCGCGGCGTCGACAGGATCGAGACGCCGAGCCCGGCATAGACCCGCGGCAGCTCCTTGATCTTGGAGTACACCCGGCGGCCCGGCTTGGAGACCCGGTGGATCTCCTTGATGACCGGCTCGCCCTCCATGTACTTCAGCTCGATGCGGAGCTGGGCGAGGCCGGTGCGGATCTCCTCCAGCTTGAAGCCGCGGATGTAGCCCTCGCGGCGCAGCGCCTCGAGCACGTTGGCGCGCAGCTTGGACGCCGGCGCCACGCAGGCGGCGTGGCGCGCGCGCTGCGCGTTGCGGATGCGGGTGAGCATGTCGCCCAGCGGATCTGACATCGACATCGGGTCCGCTCCCTACCAGCTCGACTTGACCATGCCGGGGATCTGGCCGGCGCTGGCGAGGTCCCGCAGCGCGATGCGGCACAGCCCGAACTTGCGGTAGTTGGCGCGCGAGCGCCCGGTCAGGCGGCACAGCAGCTTCACCCGGACGCGCGAGCCGTTGCGCGGCAGCTCGGCCAGCTTCAGCGAGGCCTCGAAACGGTCCTCCACCGGCAGCGTGCGGTCCATGACGATGTTCTTGAGTGCCGACCGCTTGGTCCGGTCGCGCGCCGACATGGCGACGCGCTTCTGGTTGCGGTTGACGGAAGAGGTCTTGGCCATGCCTTGTTCTACCCTCCGGAACCTGCCGGGGGAGCCCGGCGGTTTTCCATGAACAGTTTCGAGTGGTCGCCTACGGGGATGATCAGGCCGCCTTCGCGGCGTCGGGCAGGAACGGCAGGTCGAACGCCTTCAGCAGCGCCTTGGCCTCCGCGTCGGTCTTCGCCGTGGTGACGAAGATGATGTCCATGCCGCGCACGTCGCCGACCTTGTCGTAGTTGATCTCCGGGAACACGATCTGCTCCTTCAAGCCCATCGCGAAGTTGCCCCGCCCGTCGAAGCCCTTGTTCGGCGGCAGTCCGCGGAAGTCGCGCACGCGCGGCATCGCGATCGTCACCAGCCGGTCGAGGAACTCGTACATCCGGGTGCGGCGCAGCGTCACCTTGGTGCCGATCGGCAGGCCCTCCCTGATCTTGAAGCCGGCGATCGCCTTCTTGGCCAGCGTCTTCACCGGCCTCTGACCGGCGATCAGGGTGAGCTCGGCCACCGCGGCGTCCAGCTTCTTCTGGTCGCCGGCCGCCTCGCCGACGCCCATGTTGATGACGATCTTCTCCAGGCGCGGCACCTGCATGACGTTGCGGTAGCCGAACTGCTCGCGCAAGCTGGCCCGCATCTCGTCGTTGTATCGCCGCTGCATGCGAGGCAGCGCGCGTGCCTCGGTTGTCTCCGACATGACCCGCTCCCCCTAGCTCTCGATGATCTCGCCGGTCGCCTTGGCGACGCGGACCTTGACGCCGCCCTCCAGCACCCGGAAGCCGACCTTGGTCGGCTGGCCGCTCTTGGGGTCGATCAGCTTCAGGTTCGACAGGTGGACCGGCGCCTCGCGCTCGATGATCCCGCCCGGCTCGCCCATGCGCGTCGGCTTGGTGTGGCGCTTGGCGATCGCCACGCCCCGCACCACCGCCTTCTGCGTCGAGGGCGACACCGACAGCACCTCGCCGCGGGTGTTCTTCGACGAACCCGTGATCACGACGACCTGGTCGCCCTTGCGGATGCGCGCCGCCATCACAGCACCTCCGGCGCCAGCGAGATGATCTTCATGAACTTGCGCGCGCGCAGCTCGCGCACCACCGGACCGAAGATGCGGGTGCCGATCGGCTCCTGCTGCTTGTTGATCAGCACCGCGGCGTTGCGGTCGAAGCGGATGGCGCTGCCGTCAGAGCGGCGCACCGGGAACGAGGTGCGCACGATCACCGCCTGGTGCACGTCGCCCTTCTTCACCTTGCCGCGCGGGATCGCCTCCTTGATGGAGACGACGATCACGTCACCGACCGAGGCGGTCTTCCGCTTGGAGCCGCCCAGCACCTTGATGCACTGCACCCGACGCGCGCCCGAATTGTCGGCGACGTCCAGGTTGGTCTCGGAATGGATCATGGTCTACCTCCTCACGCGGACGCGGGTTCGGACACGAACGCCGGCACCTCGGCGGCGGCTCCGGCCGCGACCGGCGCCTCGTCGCCCATCGGGGCGCCGTTGCGCGTCGTCACGATCCAGGTCTTGCGCTTGCTGATCGGCGGGCACTCGATGATCCGCACGGTGTCGCCGACCTTGCAGTTGTTGGCCTCGTCATGCGCCGCATACTTCTTGGAGCGGCGGATGAACTTCTTGTAGAGCGGATGGATCACGCGGCGATCGACCAGGACCGTCACGGTCTTGTCCATCTTGTCGCTGGTCACCCGCCCGGTGAGGACGCGCCTCGGCATCGTCCGTCTCCCTTCAGGACTTTGAAGCGGCGGCTGCCGCGGAATTCTTGTGTTGATGCTGCACGGTCTTGATCCGCGCGATCTCGCGGCGCACCTCGCGCACCCGGCTGGTCGCCTCGGTCTGGCCGACGGCGCGCTGGAAGCGGAGGTTGAACTGCTCCCGCTTGAGGTCGAGCAAGAGCGTCTCCCGCTCGTCCGCGGACTTCGCCCGGATGTCGGCCGGCTTGGTCGCCTTCGCCATGATCAGGCCTCGCCCACGCGGGTCACGAACTTGGTCTTGATCGGCAGCTTCGCCGCCCCCAGCGCCAGCGCCTGGCGTGCCAACTCGATCGGCACGCCCTCGATCTCGAACACGATGCGGCCCGGCTTCACCCGCGCCACCCAGAACTCCGGCGAGCCCTTGCCCGAGCCCATGCGCACCTCGGCCGGCTTGGTCGATACCGGCACGTCGGGGAAGATGCGGATCCAGACCCGGCCGGCGCGCTTCATCGCGCGCGTGATGGCGCGGCGCGAGGCCTCGATCTGCCGCGCGGTGATCCGCTCCGGCTCCAGCGCCTTCAGGCCGAACGCGCCGAAGTTGAGCGTCGTGCCGCCCTTGGCCAGCCCGTGGATGCGGCCCTTGTGGGCCTTGCGGAACTTGGTCCGCTTCGGAGACAGCATGGTCTTCTATCCTCTGGCCTCTGGCGGCGATCAGCGCTGCGGCGCCTGCTCGGCGGCGCGGCGGTCCTGGCTCAGCGGGTCGTGCGCCAGGATCTCGCCCTTGAAGATCCAGACCTTCACGCCGCAGGTGCCGTAGGTGGTCTTGGCGGTGGCGACGCCGTAGTCGATGTCGGCACGCAACGTGTGCAACGGCACCCGGCCCTCGCGATACCACTCGACGCGCGCGATCTCGGCGCCGCCGAGCCGGCCGCCGCAATTGATGCGGATGCCCTGCGCGCCCAGTCGCATCGCCGACTGCACCGCGCGCTTCATCGCCCGTCGGAATGCCACCCGGCGCTCGAGCTGCTGCGCGATGTTCTCGGCCACCAGCTGCGCGTCGATCTCGGGCTTGCGGATCTCGACGATGTTGAGCGCCACGTCGGACTTCGCCATGCGGGCGAGGTCTTTCCGCAGGTTGTCGATGTCCTGGCCCTTCTTGCCGATCACGACGCCGGGACGCGCGGCGTAGATCGTCACCCGCGGCTTCTTCGCCGGGCGCTCGATCACCACGCGCGACACGCCGGCACCGCTCAGCTTGCGGCGCAGGTAGCCGCGCAGCTTCAGGTCGTCGTGCAGCAGCTTCGCGTAGTCGGCACCGGCGTACCAGCGGCTGTCCCAGGTGCGGTTGATGCCGAGCCGGAGCCCGATCGGATTGACCTTGTGACCCATGGATCAGGCCGCCTTCTGCTCGGTGTTGCGGCGCGCGGGCTTGGGCGCCGCCTCCGTCGCCCCCCTCTCCGCCACCACGATCTTGAGGTGGCTGAAGAACTTCTCGATCTGCGACGAGCGGCCGCGGCCGCGGGCATGGAAGCGGCGCATCACGATCGCCTTGCCCACCTCGGCGTGCTTGACCACGAGCTGGTCGACGTCGAGCTGGTGGTTGTTCTCGGCGTTGGCGATGGCGCTCTCCAGCGTCTTCTTCACCGCCAGCGCGATCCGGCGCTTGCTGAAGGTGAGCGTGGCCACCGCCGTGCCCACCGGCTGGTTGCGGATCAGGCCGGCCACCAGGTTCAGCTTGCGCGGGCTGACCCGGATGTTGCGCGTGATCGCCTGCGCCTCGGTCTCGCCGAGTGCCCGCGGTGCCTTGGGCTTGCTCATCCCCGCCTCGCCTTCTTGTCGGAGGAATGTCCGGTGAAGGTGCGGGTTGGCGAGAACTCGCCGAACTTGTGCCCGACCATGTTCTCGTTGACCTGCACCGGCAGGAACTTGTGGCCGTTGTAGACCCCGAACACGAGGCCCACGAACTGCGGCAGGATGGTCGAGCGGCGCGACCAGATCTTGATCACCTCGTTGCGCCCGGACGCGCGCGACGTCTCGGCCTTGTTCAGCAGATACCCGTCGACGAACGGGCCCTTCCAGACGGAACGCGCCATCTCTCTGTGCCCCCTTACTTGCCGGTCTTGCGGCGACGGATGATCAGGCTGTCGGTGCGCTTGTTGACGCGCGTCTTGTAGCCTTTGGTCGGCTTGCCCCACGGCGTCACCGGATGGCGGCCGCCCGAGGTGCGGCCCTCGCCGCCGCCGTGCGGATGGTCGACCGGGTTCATCACCACGCCGCGATTGTGCGGCCGGCGGCCCATCCAGCGCGCGCGGCCGGCCTTGCCGATGCTCTGGTTCATGTTGTCGGGATTGGACACCGCCCCCACCGTCGCCATGCACTCGCCGCGCACCACGCGGACCTCGCCCGACTGCAGCTTCAGCTGCGCATAGCCGCTGTCCTTGCCGACCAGCTGCGCGTAGGTGCCGGCCGAGCGCGACATCTTGCCGCCGGCCCCCTGCTTCAGCTCGATGTTGTGCACGATGGTGCCGACCGGGATCGCGGCCAGCGGCATCGCGTTGCCCGGCTTGATGTCGACCCGGGCGCCGGCCACGACCTGGTCGCCGGCCCGCACCCGCTGCGGCGCCAGGATGTAGGACAGCTCCCCGTCCGCATACTTCACGAGCGCTATGAAGGCGGTGCGGTTGGGGTCGTACTCCAGCCGCTCGACGGTGCCGACCACGTCGAACTTGCGCCGCTTGAAGTCGACGTGGCGATAGGTCTGCTTGTGTCCGCCGCCGCGGAAGAACGAGGTGGTGCGGCCGTGGTTGTTGCGGCCGCCGCTCTTGTTCTTGCCCTCGGTCAGCGTCTTGACCGGCTTGCCCTTCCACAGCTCGGAGCGGTCGATCAGGACCGTGCCTCGCAGCGACGCCGTGACCGGCTTAAAATGCCTCAGTGCCATCGGACCCTACCCCGCGCTACGCCAGCCGCGCGGAGAGGTCGATCGACTGACCCTCCGCCAGCTGCACGAACGCCTTCTTCACGTCGGAACGGACGCCGGGACGGCCACGGAAGCGCTTGGTCTTGCCCTTCTGCACCAGCGTGTTCACGCCCAGCACCTTCACGCCGAACAGCCCTTCGACCGCCGCCTTGATCTGCAGCTTGTTGGCATCGATCGCGACCCGGAACACCACCTGGTTGCGCTCGGACAGCGCCGTCGCCTTCTCGGTGATCACCGGGGCACGCACGATGTCGTACATCGCCTCCCGCGACATGTTTGCCGCCGCGCGGCGGATGGCCAGGATGTCGGTCATGCCGTGCGCTCCAGGAGGCGAGTCCGCAGGCCCTCGACCCCGGCCCGGGTGATCGCCAGCACGTCGTGGTTGAGGATGTCGTAGACGTTGGCGCCGACCGACGGCAGCACGTCGATCCGCGGCAGGTTGCGCGCCGCGCGCAGGAAGCCCTCGTCGACCACGCCGTCGACGATCAGCGCCGAGCTCCAGCCCAGCACGGCCAGGCGCCGCGCCAGCTCGGCCGTCTTCGCGTTGCCGGTCGCGGCGTCGAGCACCACCAGCTTGCCGTCGGCCAGCTTCTGCGACAGCGCCGAGATCAGGCCCAGGCGGCGCACCTTCTTCGGCAGGTCGAAGGCGTGGCTGCGCACCACCGGCCCGTGCACCGCGCCGCCGGTGCGGAACTGCGGCGCCCGCAGCGAGCCCTGGCGGGCGTTGCCGGTGCCCTTCTGCTTGTAGGGCTTGCGGGTGGTCCCGGAGACCTCGCCCATGCCCTTCACCTTGTGGGTGCCGGCACGGCGCTTGGCCAGCTGCCACTGCACCACGCGCGCCATGATGTCGCGGCGCGGCTCGGCGCCGAAGATCTCGTCCGGCAGGCTGGCGGAGCCGGCGCTGCCGTTGTCGAGGGTCCTGATGTCGACGTCCATGACCTCACTCCCCTGCCGGCTCTGGGGCCGGCCCTGGCGCCGGCTCCGGCGTCGCCGCCTGGGCCAGCCCGGCCGGATACGGCGCATCGGCGTGACGCGGCCGCTTGACCGCATCGCGCACGGTGACGAACCCGTTGGCGCCGCCCGGCACCGCGCCGCGGATCATCAGCAGGTTCCGCTCGACGTCGACCAGCGCCACCTCGAGGTTCAGCGTGGTCACCCGCTCCGAACCCAGGTGGCCCGGCATCTTCTTGTTCTTGAAGGTCCTGCCGGGGTCCTGCCGGTTGCCGGTGGAGCCCAGCGAGCGGTGGCTGACGGAAACGCCGTGCGAGGCCTCGAGACCGCGGAAGTTCCAGCGCTTCATGCCGCCGGCAAATCCCTTGCCCTTGCTGGTGCCGGTCACGTCCACCTTCTGGCCAACCACGAAATGCGCGGCGGAGAGGACCGCGCCGGGCTCCAGCATGGCGTCGGCGGCGACCCGGAACTCCACCAGCCGGCGGCGCGGCTCCACCTTCAGCTTGGCGAAGTGGCCGCGGTTCGGCTTCGAGACGTTCTTCACCTTCATGGTGCCGATGCCGAGCTGAACGGCGCTGTAGCCGTCGCGCTCGGGCGTGCGGGCCTCCGTCACCTGCAGCGTGTCGAGGTACAGCACGGTGACCGGCACGTGGGTCCCGTCCTCCTTGAAGATCCGGGACATGCCCAGCTTCTTCGCGATCAATCCGGTGCGCATCGTCCAGGCCTTACAGCTTGATCTCGACATCCACGCCGGCGGCGAGGTCGAGCTTCATGAGGGCGTCCACGGTCTGCGGGGTCGGCTCGACGATGTCGAGCAGACGGCGATGGGTTCGGATCTCGAACTGCTCGCGGCTCTTCTTGTCGACGTGCGGCGAGCGGTTCACGGTGAACTTCTCGATGTGCGTCGGCAGCGGGATCGGACCCCGAACCCGCGCACCCGTCCGCTTCGCCGTGTTCACGATCTCCTTGGTGCTGTTGTCCAGCACGCGGTGGTCGTACGCCTTGAGGCGGATGCGGATGTTCTGGTTGTCCATGGTGACTTCAGTCCAACTTCGGTTCGGGGCCGCCGCGTCGGGGTCAGGCTTGGATCGAGGCCACCACGCCGGCACCGACGGTGCGGCCGCCCTCGCGGATGGCGAAGCGCAGCCCCTCGTCCATGGCGATCGGCGCGATCAGCTCGACGTCCATCGACACGTTGTCGCCTGGCATCACCATCTCGGTGCCCTCGGGCAGCTGTACCACGCCGGTCACGTCGGTGGTGCGGAAGTAGAACTGCGGACGGTAGTTGGTGAAGAACGGCGTGTGGCGGCCGCCCTCCTCCTTGGTCAGGATGTAGGCCTCGGCCTTGAACTTGGTGTGCGGCGTGATCGAGCCGGGCTTGGCCAGCACCTGGCCGCGCTCGACGTCCTCGCGCTTGGTGCCGCGCAGCAGCGCGCCGATGTTGTCGCCGGCCTGCCCGCGGTCGAGCAGCTTCCTGAACATCTCGACGCCGGTGACGGTCGTCTTCACCGTGTTCTTGATGCCGACGATCTCGACCTCCTCGCCAACGTTGACCACGCCGCGCTCGACGCGCCCGGTGACCACGGTGCCGCGGCCGGAGATCGAGAACACGTCCTCGATCGGCATCAGGAACGGCCGGTCGATCGCGCGCTCGGGCTGCGGGATGTAGCTGTCCACCGCGTCCATCAGCTCGCGCACGGCGTTCTCGCCCAGCACCGGATCGCCGTCGTTCAGCGTCACCACCGCCGAGCCCTTGACGATCGGGATGTCGTCGCCCGGGAACTGGTAGGAGGACAGCAGCTCGCGCACCTCCATCTCCACCAGCTCGAGCAGCTCGGGGTCGTCGACCAGGTCGACCTTGTTCAGGAACACCACCAGCGCCGGCACGCCGACCTGGCGCGCCAGCAAGATGTGCTCGCGGGTCTGCGGCATCGGGCCGTCGGCGGCGGACACCACCAGGATC
>CAXTVM010000010.1:0-55988 GCA_964247725.1 uncultured Acetobacteraceae bacterium
CCGGCGGCCGTTGCTCAGCGTGATGTCCACGCTGTTCCAGGCCGCGGCCTTGAGCATGACGCTTGCCGGATCCGGTCCGGGCGCGGTGCCTGCCGCAGGGGAGCCGACCACGACGGCGGCAAAGCCCGAAGGCGTGGGTGCCGGTGCCGCCGGCAGAAGGCCCATGTGGATGGCGAACTTGTGCTTCCACCTGTGCAGCGCGCTCGGCGTCAGGCCCGCCATCCGCGCGTAGCGCTCGATCGGCAGGCCTGACTGCAGCGCCGCCATCACGAACTGCCGTTTCTCCGCGTCCGAATTGAGTTGCCGTTGCACCGGCACGACAGGAACGCCACTCGTTTGGACACTGTCTCCGCTTCCGGGGTGCAGGAAGGGGTAAGCAAGCTCCTCTACCCCTTCCACCGCCCTTGCCTCATCCGCGGCCAGCGAGCCAGGTGCCAGATCACCCTCGGCCTCCAACCGCCGGCACCACGTCCGAAAGGTCTTGGGATGGAGTCCGTGGTGGAGGCAGTAGGCGGTCTGGGTCACACCGCTGCGCCGGTGTGCCAGCACATGCCGACGCCAATAACCATGCTCCTGCCGCACGCTCGTCCCGTTCCAATCTACCTGCCTCGGAACCACAAGCACATCAATCTTCGAGCGTCTGCGTGTCAGCGCCGGACGCTTACGAAGATCGTCCGCGAGTGGAAGTACAACCTTAACGAATCGGGGCCTGGGGCCGGCGGCCTCAGTGGGGTCCAGGGGCAAAGCCCCTGACCTTCCTCCTCATGCGATAACCCGAGTCCGCTTTGCCCCCATCAGGCGCCCGGCCGCAGCCTGGTGTCGGGCGACCAGCGCAGCAGGCGGCGCAGCGCCCCGTCGACTAGGGCCCAGAGCAGCACCGTCATCAGCGCCAGCACGAACAGGGCTGCGAACATCACGTCGGTCTGGATGCGCGCGTTGGCGTTCAGCATGACGTAGCCGAGCCCGGCCGAGGCGCCCACCCACTCGCCGATCACGGCGCCGATCGGCGCGATCGCGGTGGCGATGCGCAGCCCGGAGCCGAACGCCGGCAGGGCCGCCGGCAGCCGCACGTGGCGCAAGGCGGCGAGCGGACGCGCATCCATGGTCCGCGCCAGGTCGAGCCAGCCCGGATCGGTGCGGCGCAGCCCGTCGGAGAGTGCCGCGGTCACGGGGAAGAAGATCACCAGCACCGCCATCACCACCTTGGACGCGATGCCGAAGCCGAACCACAGCACCAGCAGGGGCGCCAGCGCGAACACCGGCACCGCCTGCGCCAGCAGCAGCAGCGGCATCAGCCAGCGCTCCAGCGTGCGCGACGCCATCATCGCCAGCGCGCAGGCGGCGCCCAGCGCGGTGCCGATCAGCAGCCCGAGCACGGTCTCGGTGAGCGTGATCAGCGTGCTCCACAGCAGCAGGCCGCGCTGTTGCCAAAGTGCCCGCGCCACCGCCACCGGGTCCGGCAGCAGGTAGGGCGGGATGCCGGCCGTGCGCGCGACCAGCCACCAGGCGGCGAGCAGGCCCAGCAGCGTCAGCAGCGGGCGGACGGCGCGGCTCACGGGTCCGCCTTCGAAGCCGCAATCAAGGTTGGGGCGCCTCGGCCAGCATCCGCAGCAGCCGCCCCTGCGTCTGCAGCACGATCGGGTCGTCGGGCGGCCGCGGCACCGGGCCCGGCACGGCGATCGGAGCCCCAAGCCGGGCCGGCCGGCCGGACAGCACCAGCAGGCGATGGCCGAGACGGCAGGCCTCCAGCGGGTCGTGCGTGATCATCAGCACCGTGCGGCCGGTCAGCAGCTCGGCCGCCAGCTCCTGCATGCGCTGGCGAGTGATGCTGTCGAGCGCCGAGAACGGCTCGTCCATCAGCACGAACGGACGGTCCTCGTACAGCGTGCGGGCCAGCGCCGCGCGCTGGCGCATGCCGCCGGACAGCGCGGCCGGCAGCGCCCCGGCGTGGTCCCGCAGCCCGACCCGGCCCAGCAGGTGCAGGGCGCGGGCGCGGTCGCGGCGCTCGCCGCGCAGCCGGGCGCCGAGCATGACGTTCTGGCATGCGTCGAGCCAAGGGTAGAGCAGGTCCTGCTGCGCCATGATGGCGACGCGTCCGGCCAGGGGATGGCCGTCGGTGGCGGCGACCGAGCCGGCGGCGGGCGGCTCCAGCCCGGCGGCGATGCGCAGCAGGCTGCTCTTGCCGACGCCGCTGGCGCCCAGCAGCACCAGGAAGCATCCGCCCTCGACCAGCAGGTTGAGGTCCTCGAAGATCGTGCGGCCGTCGTAGCGCAGCGCCAGGCCGGTGATGCGGAGGCCGGGATGGGAAGTGGCGGGCCAGGGGCTCTGCCCCTGGACCCCGCCAGAGGCGCAGCCTTTGGAAGCCATTCGTTATCCTGTTAATCCAGTTGGCATGCGAGGGGGACCCATGGACGGCATGATCGAGACCCGTCTGCCCAGCTTGCGGAGCGGGCTGTTCGGGCGGCTGCGAGAGGGGGCGGCGTCGGAATGGGACGCCTATGTCGGGCATCCGTTCGTGCGCGGCATCGCCGACGGGACCCTGGACCCCGGGCATTTCCGCCGCTTTCTGGTGCAGGACTACCTCTATCTGCTGCAGTATGCCCGGGTCTGCGCGCTCGCCGTCTACAAGAGCGACAGCGTGCACGACATGCGCAGTGCCGCCGCCACCGTGTCCGGGCTGCTGGACACCGAGCTCTCGATGCACCTCGCCTACTGTCGCGGCTGGAGCCTCGATGAGGACGCGCTGCAGGCGGAGCCGGCCTCGATCGAGCTGCTGGCCTATACCGGCTTCATGCTCGACCGCGCCCAGGCCGGCGACCTGCTCGACCTGATGGCGGTGCTGGCGGCGTGCCTGGTCGGCTATGCCGAGGTGGGCATCCGGCTGGGCGCCGACCCGGCGACGCGGCGGGTGGGCAATCCCTATCACTCCTGGATCGAGATGTATTCCGGCGACACCTATGTCGGGCTGGCGGAGGCCGGTATCGTCCGGCTGAACGCGATGGCCGAGGCGCGCGGCGGCGAGCGTCGGTTCGCGGCCCTGCTGCGCGACTTCCGCACCACCGTGCGGCTGGAGGCGTCGTTCTGGAGCGGGGCGATGACCGATCCGCCGCCGGCCCGAACCTGAGCTACAGGCCGAGCGCGCCCAGTCCCGGATGCGCGTCCGGCCGCGGGCCCTGCGGCCAGCGGAACAACCGGTCGGCCTCGGCGATCGGCAGGTCGTTGATGCTGGCGTGCCGGGCGCGCATCAGCCCGGCCGGGTCGAACGACCAGTTCTCGTTGCCGTGCGACCGGAACCACCGGCCGGCCTCGTCGTGCCACTCGTAGGCGAAGCGGACCGCGATGCGGTCGCCGTGCGCCGCCCACAGCTCCTTGATCAGCCGGTACTCCAGCTCCCGCGCCCACTTGGCGGTGAGGAAGGCGACGATCTCGTCGCGGCCGGTGACGAACTCGGCCCGGTTGCGCCAGCGGCTGTCCGGCGTGTAGCCGAGCGAGACGCGCTGCGGGTCGCGGCTGTTCCAGCTGTCCTCGGCCAAGCGAACCTTGGCTGCCGCGTCCTCGAGGCTGAACGGCGGGCACGGGGCACCCATGCGGAACTCCTTGGCAACGCGGGAGCCGGAAGGGCGCGGCGGTGCGGCCGCGTGATCTTTGGCATTCCAATCACCCAGTCGTGGCGCATCTCGTCCGAACAGGGCAAGAGACGGAATGTGAGACAGCCTTGGTCAATGAAACGGAGCAATCGACGCATGAGGATCAACCCCGCCGCCGCCTGCTGGATCTCGGCCGCGATCGGCCTGTCGACGCAGGCGGCGGCGCAGAACGCGACCCAGATCAACGCGCCGATCGCGGTCGGCGTCACCGCGAACGGCGGCGCGCCGTTCTCCGCCGCCGCCGTCGACCTCACCTCGCCCGGCAGCGGCGTCAACGGCCCGCAGACGGCGCAGGTGGCGGCCAACGTGCATTGCTCCAAGAGCAACTACCTCGCGGCGACCACGGTCGGCGAGGTCGACTGCATCTACGCCACCCTGCGCCAGGGCGGTCCGGGCAGCGACGGCAGCGGCCTGCTGATCGATGCCGGCAACACCGGCCTCGGCTTCCTGTCCGATACCGAGATGGTGGCGAACTCGGTCGATCCGGCCACCGGCGCCACGCAGCTCGGCATCGACGTGCAGGAGGGCGTGATCAACCTCGGCACGACGATGTACGGCGCTGTCTACACCGCCCAGGCCGGCACCGGCGACACCGCGCTGCTGGTGCAGACGGCAAACGGGGCCGGCTGGAGCTACGCGCTGCGTGCCACCAGCGGCGGCGGGCAGTACTTCTCGCTCGACAGCCGGGGCAACACCGTCCAGGCCGGCACGGCTTCGGTCGGTCAGAACCTGTCCGTCGGCGGGACGCTGAAGGCGTCGGCGTCGCCGATCAGACGCATCGGCGGCACGCGGACGGCGCGTCGCGACGATTGCGGCACCATCCTGCGCAGCGGCTCCGACGCGCCGATGCGGCTCAGGGTCCCTGCCGGGCTGCCGGTCGGCTGCCGGATCGACATCATCCAGGCCGGCCGAGGCGTGGTGCTGGTCGACGGCGCCGATGCCATGCAGGTCGAGCGGCTCGGCGCGCGAACGGTGACGCAGGCCACCGTCGGCCGCTTCGCCGAGGCGTCGCTGCTGATCGACAGCCGTTCCAGCGTCCTTGTCCGCGGCGACGTGGCGGACGCGACCGGCGAGAGCCTGGCGCTGGCAGGAGGCGACGCGACGATCGCCCCGGTGGCGTGGCGGCGCCCGGTCGGCGGCAGGTAGGGCCGCGCGGGGCTCGCGTTCGGGGGGATCCAGCCGCCGCACCTGCGCGGGCTAGCAGGGTTCGACCAGCGCTCCGCACGGCTGGGCGGGGATCGCCTTGTGCGACAGGGCGGGGCGGCACAGCGGCCGGACATCCGTCTCAAGCCGGCTTTCGGCCATCGGCCGGGCGAACCGGTAGCCCTGCATCTCGTCGATCCCGGCCGCGACCAGGAAGCGCTGCTGCGCCTCGGTCTCGACGCCCTCGGCGGTGACCTGCAGGCCCATGGCGTGGCCGAGCTCGATCACCGCGCGGATGATGGCGGCCGCCTCGGCGGTATCGCCGAGTGCCGCAACGAACGACTGGTCGATCTTGACGCGGTCGACGCTGCAGCGCTGCAGGTGCCTAAGCGAGGAGCAGCCGGTGCCGAAATCGTCCAGCGCGATGCGCAGGCCGGCGGCCCGCAGCGTCGTCAGCTTGCCGTTGATGCTGTCCAGATCGTCCATCAGCGCGGTCTCGGTGATCTCGAGCTCGATCTGGCCCGGAGGCACCGCCGAGGCACGCAGCGCCTGCAGCGTGTCCTCGACGAAGCGCGGATGGCGCAGCTGCACCGGCGACACGTTGACCGCGACGTCGAGCGTCGGCCAGCGCGCGGCGAACTCAAGGGCCTGGCACAGCACCCAGGCACCGAGCCGGACGATGACGCCGGTCTCCTCGGCGATGGGGATGAACTGGTTGACCGGCACCTGGCCGAGGGTCGGGTGCTGCCAGCGCAGCAGGGCCTCGACGCCCCGCGGCACGCCGTCGGCATCGACCTTGGCCTGGTAGTGCAGCCTCAGCTGGCCGCGCGCCTCGAGTGCCGCCTCCAGGTCGGCCTGCATCCGGGCGCGATCGCGGGACGATCGGTCGAGCTCGTCGCAGAACAGCCGATAGCCGTCCCGCCCGGCCGCCTTGGCGGCGTAGAGGGCGATGTCGGCCTGACGCATGAGCTCGCCGGCATCGCGGCATTGCGCCTGGCCGACGCTCAGTCCGATGCTGGCGCTGACCTGGATCTGAACCGGGATCTGGTCCGGGCCGCTCCCGAGCTGGAATGGCGTCCGCGCCGCCTCGATGATCAGGCGGCAGAGCTCCTCCGGCTCCGGCCATGCCGAGCCGCACGGCGTCAGGATGGCGAACTCGTCGCCGCCGAAGCGCGCGACCGTCACGCCCGCGTCCGTGATCGCCAGCATGCGCGTGCTGAAGGCGCGAAGCAGCTGGTCGCCGGCGCCGTGCCCCATGGTGTCGTTGACCTGCTTGAAGCGGTCAAGATCGATGAACAGCACGGCGCACTCGGCGGACGTGCGCAACAGGGCGCCCAGCCGGCGGCGGAACAGGTCGCGGTTGGCCAGCGTGCTCAGGGTGTCGTGCGTCGCCGCATGGTCCACGGCATCCTTCATGCGCAGCAGGCGATGTGCGTTGCGGCCCCGCTCGCCGAGCGCGTTGTTGGCGGGAACCGCGCACAGGAAGATCGAGACCAGAAAGGGCTGCAGCATGCCCTGGCCGAGCAGGAAGTCGTTCGCGGCGCGGTCGGCGAGCGGGCCGTAGCCATGGGCGGTGAGGCCCGACGAGATGATGGAGGTGAGCAGGATCGAGGCTAGCACCCAGGGTGCGCCGGCC
The DNA here is from genome assembly GCA_964247725.1 of uncultured Acetobacteraceae bacterium. Taxonomy (GTDB): domain Bacteria; phylum Pseudomonadota; class Alphaproteobacteria; order Acetobacterales; family Acetobacteraceae; genus Lichenicola. Next base: position 6,427 of record CAXTVM010000010.1, read on the forward strand.
CGGAACGCGGTGAGCACGAGCACCGGGTAGATCAGCAGGAAGCACGGCGATCCGGCGAAGCGGAACGAAACCGCGGCCAGGATGGCGGCGCCCAGGAAGAGACCCCAGCGCTCCAGGCGGCCCGCATCGCACGGGTCGGTGTCCCGCCGCCGGCCGAAGGAGAGCAGCAGCGCCGGCGTCGCGATCAGGAAGCCGAAGCCGTCGCAGAGCGTCCATTGCAGCCAGTCGTTCAGGAGCTGCGCCTTGACGCTGCCGCCCGGATCGACGCTCTCGCCGAGCGTCGCCTCGGCGGCCGAGCTCAGGAACGCGATCACGCCGAAGGTGGCCAGGCGGCGGAAGCGCGACAGGTCGGTGGTCGCGCCGCACAGGTTGTGGGTGAGAAACGCCACCAGGACGCTGACGGCGATGTTGAGGCCACACGAGATCAGGGTGTCGAACAGGGTGTAGCGGGTGACGAGGTCGAACCCCACGTTCAGCACGAAGCAGATCGCGAGCGTCGAGACCGAGATCCGCGTCGGCAGGATCATCAGCGCCACCACCAGCGCGGCGTTGGCGGGCCAGAACACGGTGTTGTGGTTCAGGTCCAGACAGGCGAGGCGGGTGACGAGGACGAGGACGGTGAAGATCGCGATCAGCAGGGCCGCCGTCGGCAGCCCGTGGACCTGATCCGTACGGCGATACATCCTCCAGCGCAGACGCATCCCAACCCTCCCAAGACGCGCGAACTCGCTTCTAGCCCACGCATCGTTGCCAACGGATTAATAAAGGGGTTATCGGGCGATCCGAGCGGGAGTCCGTCCGGAAAGCGGCGGATGCAGGACTAAATCAATCTTCAAAAAAGATCGGTTCAAATATTTCGATCTATTAGATGGATGTCTTCGGCAAGCCCATCCTCTCGTCATCGAGACGAGGTGGATCATGACTGCCGGCATCCTTGCCCTTCCGGGGACGGCCCCCCGTCCCGCCTCCATGGTGCCACATGCACTGCGCGGCATCTGCCGCACGATGCCGGGCGTCGCGCTGTGCCTCGGCGTCACCGCCGTCGCGTTCCTGCTGGCGGCGACCGAGCGGCGCGTGCTGGGAACGGCCTGGCTGGATGGGCTGGTGCTGGCGATCGTCCTAGGTGCTGCCATCCGCACCGCCTGGGCCCCATCCGCCCATTGGCAGGCCGGCATCGGCATCTGCGCCAAGCTGCTGCTGGAGGTCGCGGTGGTGCTGCTCGGCGTCTCGGTCAGTGCCGGCCCCGTGCTGGCGGCGGGCCCGGGCCTGCTGTTCGGCATCGCGGCCGTGGTGGTGCTGGCGATCGCCTGCTCCTACGGCATCGGCCGGCTGCTCGGCCTACCGCGGCGGATGGCGGTGCTGGTCGCGTGCGGCAACTCCATCTGCGGCAACTCGGCGATCGCCGCGGTGGCGCCGGCGATCGGCGCCGACGGCAAGGACGTCGCCGCCTCGATCGCCTTCACCGCCGTGTTCGGCGTCGTGCTGGTGCTGTTCTTGCCGCTCGCGGTGCCGCTGCTGCATCTCACCGGCCTGCAGTACGGCACGTTGGCCGGACTGACCGTCTATGCGGTGCCGCAGGTGCTGGCCGCCACGGCGCCGGTCGGCGCGGCGGCGGTGCAGCTCGGCACGCTGGTCAAGCTGGTCCGCGTCCTGATGCTGGGGCCGGTGGTGGTGGCGGTGTCGCTGCTGGCTTGCAGGCTGGGCGACAAGGGGCTTGGCGGCCAGGCCGCCGGCGGCCGGCCGGCGTCGGACCGTCTGCGGATGCATCGGCTGGTGCCGTGGTTCATCGTCGGCTTCCTGGGCCTGGCGGCGCTGCGGTCGGGCGGGCTGGTGCCGCACGCGGTGCTGCATCCGGCGGCGGCGGCGGCCGGCCTGCTCACCGTGGTGTCGATGGCCGCACTCGGCCTGGGCACCGACCTGCGGGTCGCGGCCCGCGCCGGCGGCCGCGTGACGGCGGCGGTGGTGCTGTCCCTGCTGACGCTCGGACTCCTGAGCCTCGGCCTGATCCGCCTGCTCGGCCTCGCCTGATCGGCCCCACTGCGACGCGACGCCGCGCGACGCAGTCCGACGTCAGGTGCCGGCGAACCAGGAGTAGCCACGGGTTTCCCAGTATCCGCCGGGATAGGCGTTCGTCACCCCAAGCGAGGTGATCCATTTCGGGTTCTTGTAGCCGAGCTTGGTCGACATGCGCAGGCGCAGCGGGTAGCCGAACGGATCGGCCAGGGTTTTACCCCCGTAATCGATGGCCAGCAGGGTCTGCGGATGCAGCGCGGTCGCCATGTCGATGCTGCTCGGGTAGTCGTCGGCGGTGGTGAAGGCGACGTAGCGGGCGGTCAGATCGGCGCCGATGCGCTCGAGGAAGGTGCGGAGCGGCACCCCGGACCACTGGCCGACATAATCCCATCCCTCGACGCAGATGTGGCGGATGATGATCTCCCGCTGCGGTAGGCGCGCGATCTGCCCGACGGTCCAGGGGCGCTTGTCGTCGATCAGCCCCGACAATTCCAGGCGCCAGCTCCTGCCGTCCACCGGCCGGACTATGCTCACGTCGTAGTAGGCGTTGAACTTGGGCGGCCTCAACACCTTCGACGCCGGGTAGGTGGGCGCCAGCCTGGTCGGATCGTACATCCAGGCCTGCACGTCGTCGTTCAGCGAGCGGATCGCCAGCAGCGCCGCCTGCACCGCGTCGGGCCGCCGCACGTCGCAGCCGGTAAGCATGGTGAGTGCCCCGAGCGTGAGCCCGCCGCGTAGCACGCCCCGCCGCTCGATCTGGCGGATCAGCGGACGGTGGTCGTCGAGGATCGCCGGGGAGGGCGCCTCGGCCGGCCGGAACGTCGACCTCATGACGCGTGCGGCAGCTCGGGGACCGCGCGCGCGGGCTCCGGCCGCAGCCGGGGCCCGCCGGTCAGCATCGCCCACAGCGTGCTCGGCACCAGGAGGGACACCGCCACGTGCACGACCAGGAAGCCGACGATGACGGACATGCCAAGGAAGTGGATGACCCGCGCGGACTGGAAGCCGCCCAGCAGCCAGACCAGCCCGGACAGCTGCACCGGCTTCCAGATCGCCAGACCCGTGCCCACCTGCGAGATGGCCGCCAGGATCACGACGATGTAGAGCACCTTCTGGACGGCGTTGTAGACGGTGATGTCCTCGTGCGCGATCCGGAAGTGCAACGTGTCGTTGACGGTGCGGATCAGGTCGCGGAGGCGGATCGGCAGCAGCCGTTCCCGCAGCCGGCCGGTGACGAGGCCGTAGCAGAGGTAGCAGAGCCCGTTCGCCGCCAGGAGCCACATGCCGGCGAAGTGGTAGTTGAGGCTTGGCGCCGCCCAATCGCCCAGCCGCAGGAACTGCGGGACGTGGAGTCCCTTGATGACCACGTCGTCGTCGTAGATGCCCCAGCCGGACGTGATCATGACCAGCATCGCCGCGGCATTGGCCCAGTGCATGACCCGGATCACGCCGGGATGCAGCCGGCGGCCGATGGGCCTGCGCGCTCTCACAGCCTCTCGCATGATGCCCAACCCTTCATGACATCCGGTGTTCGCCACGGGACGGCCGTTGGTTACCGGCCAGTCTCGCATATGCTAACGCGGGCAATCCAGCGCCCCGGTCAATGCCGGGTTCTGGCGTGTGCGGTCCTGATCTCCGGCACCGCGCTGGCGCAGAGCCATGCGCCGGCGGGCCTGCCGCCCCCCACTGGCATGAGCCTGGCGCAATCGGCGGCGATGCGGTTCCCGCAGCCGGTGCGGGTGGGCAGCCTGATCGGCGAGGACGTGCAGGAGCCGCTGGAGAGCCACGTCGTGCTGGGGACGGTGAGGGCGCTGGTCCGGGAGGCGGACGGCCGGATCGACGTGGTGCTGCGCTACGGCGGCTGGTTCGGCAGCCGGCCGATCGCGGTGCCGCTCGACGCCATGGTCGTGGTCGGGCAGGTGATGGAGATCGTCGCCTACAAGCCGCCGCAGCTGCGCCGCTTCCCGACCTTCTTGCCCGCCGGCAGCACGCCGCTGCCACCGGATGCCATCGTTCGGGTCGGCCTCGCCAAGCCGTCGCATTGAGGCCAGGGGCCCTGCCCCTGGACCCCGCCGAAGGCGAGCCTTTGGAAACCGCTACTTAAGTAACGGGTTCCAAGGGCCGCCGGCCTTTGGCGGGTCCAGGGCAGAGCCCTGGCCTTCCTTGCCCGGGAAGCGACCCTTTCCTATCCTGGCCTCTAACGGCTCACTGACAGGGGAAGGCTTGTTCATACTCCATCTGGCGCTTGGCGGGTGCCTGAAGGCGCCGCCGATCCGTTACGGGATCACCGCAGACACGGGCGGCCACATCGCCTACGTGCTTGAAGCCGCCGCCGCGCAGGCGGCCCTGCCGGCGGTCACGCGGATCTCGATCGTGACCCGGCTGTTCGACGACCCGCAGCTCGGGCCCGCGCATGCGCTCGCCTGCGAACGCCTTTGCGGGACCGTTACGGTCGACCGCATCGCCACCGCGACGCGGGCCTATCTCGAGAAGGAGGCGTTGGCCGCGGACCTGCCCGCGTTCGCCGACGCGCTCCGCGCGCATCTGGCGCGGCTAGAGCGCCTGCCCGACATCATCCACGCCCATTTCAGCGACGCGGCCGCGGTGGCGCTGGCGTTGCGCGAGCGATACGGCATTCCCGTCGTCTATACGCCGCACGCGCTCGGCCTCGACAAGCGCGCCCAGCAGCCGGACGGCGATGTCCTGCCCGGGGATGCTTTGCACCGGCGCATCGCCGCCGAACGCCGCGCCATGGCCATGGCCGACGCGATCATCGTGTCGTCCCGCGACGAGGCCGGGCGGCAGCTCGAGGCGTACGGCGTTGCGCGCGCCGCCGCGCGCGTCCACTGCATCCCACCCGGCGCGCCGCGCAACGCTCAAGCGCGCCTGTCCGGCGCCCCGGTCCTCGATGGCTGGCTCCGCGACCCGCACCGGCCGATCGTGCTCGCGATCGCGCGCCCGGTAGCCAAGAAGAACCTGGTCGCGCTGGTGCGCGCCTACGCGGCCGCACCTGCCCTGCGGGACCGGGCCGACCTCGTGATCCTGGCCGGCCAGCACCGCGGCGGCCGCGCGTCGGCGGAGGAACGTAAGGTGATCGGCGAGCTCGAACGGCTGTGCGCGGCGGCCGAGCTGCGCGGCCGCGTGGCGCTGCCGCCGCGGCACGATTCCACGGACGTCGCCGGCCTCTACATGCAGGCGGCGCAGGGCGGCGTGTTCGTGAACCCGGCCCTGCATGAGCCGTTCGGCCTGACCCTGATCGAGGCCGCCGCCGCCGGGGTGCCGGTGGTGGCGACGCGCAACGGCGGCCCGGCGGAGATCGTCGGCGCGATCGGGCACGGGCTGCTGGTCGATCCGCGCGACGAGGCGGCGATCGCGGCGGCGTGCCTGCGGATCGTGTCCGATGCCGGCCTGCACGCTCGGCTGTCGCGGGCGGCGCTGCGTGGCGCCGGGCGCTTCGACTGGGCCGCCTATGCCGAGCGGTCGGTCCGCCTCTATGCCGAGACGAGCCGCTCTCGCGCGGTTGCGGCGTGATGCGGCCGTTCGGCTATTTCGTCCACCACCAGGGCCGCGGCCATGCCGAACGCTGCGCCGCCCTGGCGCACGCGCTGCCCGCCGACCGCCCGCTGGTCGTGTTCTGCGCCCGCAACGACATCTTCCCGGCCCTGCCGGCGCAGGTGCGGGTCGTGGTGGTGCCCTCGCTGTTCGAGCCGCGCGGCGACGAGGCGACCGGCATGGACCACCTGCCGACCCCGTCGACCCTGCATTGCGCGCCGCTCGGCTGGCCGGCGATCCGCCGCACCATGGCGGCGATCGTCGGCTGGTTCGACGCGGCCGACCCGGCGCTGATGATCTGCGACGTGTCGGCCGAGATCGCGCAGCTGGCCCGGATCTGCAGCGTGCCGCACGTGGCGGTGCTGCAGCACGGCGACCGCGGCGATGCCGGGCACCGGGCGGCGTACGACGGCGCCGCCGGGCTGCTGGCGCCGTTCCACGCAGGCCTGGCGCAGCCGGACTGGGACCCGGCGCTGCGCGCACGCACCTGCTTCGCCGGTGGCCTCGGCATCGACACGCGGGTGGTCGAGCGCGAGGTGGCGCGGCGGCGGATCGGCGCGGCGGCGGGCGAGGACATCGTGCTGGTGATGTCGGGCGGCGGCGGCGGCGGCTTCGCGCAGGCGCCGCTCGGCGTCGGCGCCCGCTCCCGCCCGGGCAGCCGCTGGATCACGATCGGACCGGTCGAGCGGGACTGGCACGCGACCGAGCCCGCCAACCTCGAGCATCGCGGCTGGGTGGACGACGCGGCCGCCTACGTCGCGGCGGCCGACCTGGTGATCGCGTCGGCCGGCAACACCACCTGCCAGCAGGTGCTGGCGGCGGCGCGGCCCTGGCTCGCGGTCCCGCAGTGGCGCTACTTCGACGAGCAGCACCGTAAGGCCGAGGCGCTGGCCGCGGCCGGCGTCGCCACCGTGCGGCCGCATCTGCCGTCGTCGGCCGAGGCGTGGCGGCTGGCGCTGGCCGAGACGCTCGCCGGCCACCGTCCGGACGCGCAGCGCGCGATGATCGAGGAGCGGCCGGCGGAGCGCGCCGGCGCCTGGCTCGAACGGCTCGCCGCCGGCCTTTGGCCGCAGCCCGCCATCACCCCCACTCCCACCCTATCCGTGCCCACCGGAGCCTGAGCGAGAATGGACAGCGTATCGGTCGTGACACTGGCCCGGGGACGGCCGGACCATCTGCACAACGTCGTGCTCGGGCTGCAGCGACAGGACCAGCCGCCGGCCGAGTTGATCGTGGCCGTGATGCAGGAGCAGGGCTACGACCTGCCGGAGGCGGACTTCCCGATCCGGCAGATCGCGGTGGCCGACGGTCCGCTGCCGCTGGCCGCCGCCCGCAACGCCGCCGCGCGCGCCGCCACCGGCGAGGCGCTGGTGTTCCTCGACATGGACTGCATCCCGACGCCGACGCTGGTCGCCGACTACACCGAGAGCTTGCGTGCGCTGGACGGGCTGCTGATGGGCGAGGTGCTCTACCTGCCGGACGGCGCTGCGCGGCCGGGCTGGCGCTGCGAGGAGTTCGCCGGCCTGGCGGTGCGGCATTCCGACCGCCGCGGCCCGCCGCCCGCCGGCCTCGAGCGCTGCCACGACTACCGCTGCTTCTGGTCGCTCAACTTCGCGATGCGGCGGCGGACCTTCCTGGCGGCGGGTGGCTTCGACGAGCGCTATCGCGGGTATGGCGGCGAGGACACCGATTTCGGCAAGGCGCTGGACCGGCGTGGCGTGCCGATCGCCTGGATGAAGGGCGGGCTCGCCCACCACCAGTACCATCGCCATCACATGCCGCCGGTGCACCACCTCGACAGCGTGGTGCGCAACGCGCAGCTGTTCGAGGCCAAGTGGGGCTACCGCACCATGGGCCACTGGCTGCACGCCTTCCGGCTGATGGGGCTGATCGACGACGCTCCCGGAGCGCCGATCCGCATCCTGCGCCGCCCCGACGCCGACGACCTGGCGCTGACCGGGCAGCAGGCGCACCAGCCCTACTCCAACACCACCAGCGTGATCCGGCTGCTGGAGGCGCGCGCGGCGCCGGCCGCGCACGCGGCGGCATGATCGCCACGCCGGCGGTGCCCGCGTGAGGGTCGTGTCGGAGGCGCGCGCTTGAAGATCGTGCTGGAGGCGCGCGCTTGAAGATCGTGCCGGAGGCATGCGCTTGAAGATCGCGCTGCTGGCCCATGTCCGGCAGCCGATCGCCGAGCCGTTCATGGGCGGCATGGAGGCGCATGGCTGGCACCTTGCCGCCGGGCTCGCGGCGCGGGGCCACCAGGTGGTGCTGTTCGCGTCCGGCGACAGCGACCCATGCTTCACGCTGGATCCGGTGCTGGCCGAGCATTACGAGCGCACCTTCCCGTGGGCGGAACATCGGGGCAGCGCGCCGCTGATCGCCCACGTCGACGCCGGCTACGACGCCGCCTGCGACCGCATCGCCGCCGGCGGCTACGACGTCTTGCACAACAACAGCCTGCATCGGTTCCCGCTGGCGCCCGCCCGCACCGCCAGGGTGCCCACGGTCACCTCGCTGCACGTGCCGCCGTTCGACGCGCTGCACTGGTTCGTCCGCGACAGCAGCGGCCCCGCGCACCGCCTCACCGTCACCTCGGCCGGACAGCTGCACGCCTGGTGGCCGGACGGCGCGCCGGCGCAGGCCTCGGTGCTCTACAACGGCATCGACCCCGAGGCTTGGCCGTTCCAGGCCGCAGGCGACGGCAGCGCCGCCTGGTGCGGCCGCATCACCCCCAACAAGGGCACCCACCTGGCGGTGGAGGCGGCGCGGCGCGGCGGGGTCCCGCTCACGCTGTTCGGCGCGATCGAGGACCCCGCCTACTGGGAGGCGCGGATCCGGCCCTCACTCGGCGGCGGCATCCGCTATGGCGGCCACCTGCGCGCCGCGGCCCTGGCCGCCGAGCTCGGCCGCGCCTCGGTGTTCCTGTTCACCCCGTGCTGGGACGAGCCGTTCGGGCTGGTGGCGATCGAGGCGATGGCGTGCGGCCTGCCGGTCGCCAGCATCGACCGCGGCGCCGCCCGCGAGGTGATCGCCGAGGCGGGCGTGTTCGCGGCCCCCGACGACGCAGCCGGGCTCGCCGCCGCGATGGCGGCGGCACTGGCGCTCGACCGCCGCATCCCGCGGCGGCGGGTGATGGCGCTGTTCACCCGCGACATCTGGCTCGACAGCTGCGAGCGGCTCTATGGCGAGGCGCGCCGCGGCCTGGTCCTGCCGTCCAGCTCGGGAGGTTGAACCAGCCGGCCAGGAGACCGATCGTCGGGCGGAAAGGCTGGGCTCTGCGCAGACCCGCCAAAGGCCGGGGCCTTTGGAAACCGATCCGTTAAGGCAGATGGAACCTCGAGGCTCCGGTCCTAGAACATTCCGCTGACCGGGGCCGATCCCTCGCCTGCGACCACCGCCTCGGTGACGTGGCTGGCGGAGGCCGCCGTCTCGGCGTCCCTCAGCGTCTCCAGGTTGCGCTCGTGCGTCTGGCGGTCGATCCGGTAGAAGCCGAGCACGGCGATCGACACCACGCTGAAGAACACCGTGGACGGGAGATAGACCATCGCCAGGTGCCGCACGATCACCGGGCTGACGCTGCCGCGCACCGCATGGGTCGGGAACCGCACCAGCGTCAGCAGCAGGCCGGCGATGAACGCGCCGATGCCGCCGGTGAACTTCGGCAGCAGGCCGTTGGCCGCGAACAGCAGGCCCTCGGACCGTAGCCCGGTGCGGACCGCGACATCCTCCACCACATCGCCCATCATCGAGCCGACCAGGATGTAGCCGATCACCGCAACCGTCGAGGTGACCATGCTGTCGAAGATCAGGATGTAGGTCACCCATCGGTTGAGCACGATCACGTCGAGCAGCCGCAGCAGCACCGGGGCGGTCGCGGTCACCACCGAGACCGAGAATAGGCCGATCACGGCCGGCTTCTTGCCGAACCGGCGGGACAGGAACGGAGCCAGGAACACCGCCACAATCGAGCCGACCGAACCGACCGGGATCAAGAAGCCGAACTGGCTGGGCTCGAGGTTCCAGAAATGTGTCAGCATGTAGATGCTGAGCCCGGCGCTGAGCCCGCCGCCGATGCCGCCCAGCACGCCGCCCAGCATGAGCGCGATCAGCGACCGGTTGGCGAAGGTGCGCCGGAGGTCGCGCCAGCGCAGCTGGCCGTGCCCGGTCGGCGCCGCCTGCGACGGCAGGTGGCGGATGCGCTCGTGCGTGGCCAGGCTGGAGGCCACGATTGAGACGAAGGCGACCGCGGCGGTGAGCACGCCGAAGCGCGCGTAGCCCTGCCGGTCGAGGATGCCCAGCGTGCCGTGGCCGAGCAGGAACTCGTAGAGGATGAACGGCATCCCGGCGCCGGCGATGATGCCAAAGAACCAGCGGTAGCTCACCAGCGTCGTGCGCGCGTCGTAGTCCGGCGTCAGCTCGGGCATCAGCGCGTCGCTCGGGATCTGGTAGAAGCTGGCCGACAGCCGGGCCGCGATCATCATCGTCACCGTGAACGCGACCAGCCCGCCGGTGCCGAGGCTCGCGGGCGCGTTCCACAGCAGGTAGAAGAAGATCGCGACCGGGATCGCGGACGCGTACATGAAGGGATGCCGCCGTCCCCAGGGCGAGCGCACCCGGTCGGACCATTGGCCGATCGCCGGATCGACCACGGCATCGACGATCAGCGAGACCATGATGATGGTGCCGACCAGCAGCGCCGGCAGGCCCAGCACCTGGTTGAGGTAGACCTGCAGGATGGCGCCGGACAGCCCCGCCACGGCGACGCCGTTGGCGCCGGCGCCGATCCCGTAGCCGAGCTTGGTCCGCATCGCCACGCGAGGAGAAGTGGGCGGTCCCGTCAACGCCGGCATGCCAGAAGCGGAGATGGGACCGTGGCGGCGGCGGGCGGCGCTAGAAACGGTATTGCAATTCTCCACCGAACACGAACGGGTAGTTCACGGTATACTGGATGGTCTGGGGGAAGTTGATCGACGGTCCGCGGAAGACGTACTGCGTGGAGTTGTTGATGTTGCGGGCGTAGAGGATCGCCGTCAGATGCGTCCTCGCCGGCTGGTACAGGGCGCGGATGTCGATGTTGACGTAGTGCGGCTGCACGTACGCCGAGGTCTTGAACACGCCGCTGTACTGCTGGCCGACATAGCTGAAGATGCCTGAGAAGCTGAGGTCCCCGCCCGTCAGGTGCATGACGTAGACCGGCGAGAAGGTAAACTTGTTGGTGGGCGACTGCGGCACCGTGTCGCCGCGCAGGCTGGCATGGACGACGCCGCTGTTGGTGTCCTCGATCCCGGTGCCGTTGGTGAACTCCTGGAACTTGGCGTTCAGGTAGGAATACACGAAGGTGAGGTGAAGGTTGCGGCGCGGCGACCAGGTCGACTGCAGCTCGCCGCCGAACGAGCGGGTGCGCTGCGCGTTCACCAGCGTCTGCTGGAACACGGTGCCCAGCGTCGGGTTCTGGATCGCGACGGTGATCGGCACCTGCAGGTTGTCGTAATCGTAGTAGAAGGCGGACCCGTCGATCAGGAACTGGCTCCCAAACGTCTTCTTCAGGCCCACCTCGTAATCCATCAGCGTCGTGGCCTTCACCAGCGGGATCGGGTCGAAGGCGCCGAGGTCGAAGCCACCCGGCTGGTAGCCGCGAGCCACCTCCACGTAGGCCAGCGTATGCGGGTCGGGCGCCCATTCGAGTCCGACCTTGCCTGTCTGCGCCTGGTAGGACGCGCGCGCCTCGGCGTTGTTGGCGGCCGGCGTCAGGTCGAGCCCGGCCCGCGGCGCGGTGGGGAAGTCGCCGAAGAAGCCGTAGGCGTCGTAGATCTCGCGGAACCGGTCGCCGCCGGTGCGCTGGTCCCAGTTCTGGCGGAAGGCGAGCGTCGCCTTCAATGTTGGCAGGACGGAATAGTCGAGCTGGCCGTATACGGCCTCGCTGTTCTCGCTCTCGGTGGTGTTCTGGCTGTAGAAGGCGCCGGACGGGTTCGGCGCCGCGAGCGAGGCGCCGGTGACGCCCAGCAACGGCGTGGTGAGGTAGGGCGCCCCGGGATTGAAGACGGAGAAGCCGTTCTGGTAGTTCTCGCCGTAGTCGTAGGCGCCGACGAACCATTGCAGCTTGCCGGTGCCCTCCGAGCTCAGCCGCAGCTCGTCGCTGTAGAAGTGCTCGGTCACCGGCGCGTCGTAGTTATAGTCGTCCGGCACCTCGCGCCCGGTCGGCGACAGGAAGTCGGGCTGCTGCGTGTAGCTCTGGTCGAACTGCGTGTTGGAGCTGAACTGGCTGTAGTTGCCGAGGAACTTCAGCGACGCCCAGTGCAGGTCGTAGGTGATGTTGGTGGTGACGGTGTGGTCGTCGTTGATGTCGGCGTGGCCCGGCGTCAGCACGCTGGTCTTGAACGGGTTCGAGGTGGACGGGTTGGTGTTGGGGACCAGCCCGAACTGCGGGTTCGGCTCGAAGCCGAAATAGGCGTTGGCCGCGTCCAGGCTGGCCTCGCCGCTGCCGCCGAGATAGGGGCTGGACTGGCCGAGCCCGGCATTGACGCCGTACGGCGCCAGCTCGTGCTGCTGGAAGTTCTGGTAGCGCGCCCAGATGTTAAGGTCAGGGGTCGGATCCCATTCGAGCTGGCCTTCCAGGATCAGCGAGTTGCCGGTGCCCGGACGCTGGCTGGGCAGGTCGATGTTCTCCTGCGCGCCGTGGGTGACGTCGTCGAACGCGGCGACTAGCCTGCCCTTCAGGTTGCTGGTGATCGGGAAGCCCAGCGCCGCCTGGTCGTAGTTCTCGCCCAGCGAGTTGCCGCCGACGCGGACGTCGCCGGACAGCACGTCGGTCGGGTGCTGCGAGAAGACGTCGGCCTCGCCGCCCAGGTTGTTGTGCCCGGTGACGGTGCCGGGGCCCGAGATCACCTCGATGCGGTTGGTCAGGATGTCCGGCTGGTTCAGGTAGCTCGGCGATCCGGCATAGGCGCCGTCGACGTTCACGCCGACGCCGGGATCGGTGCCGACGCCCGCGTTCTGGAAGCGGCCGATGCCGCGCAGCGCCAGGAAGTCGCCCTGCAGGCTCGCACTCGGCGTCAGGTTGACGATGTCCTGGCCGTTCTCGACGCCGACCTGGTTGCGGCGCAGCTCGGTGAAGGCGGTGATGGCGGTGGCGGTGTGCTGGATCGTACTGTTGCGCGACTGGCCGGTCACCGTGACGGTCTCGGCCACGGCGTTGGCCGAGGCCGCCCCCAGCTCGCCGCTGCCGCCTTGCGCGGCGGTCGGGGCGGCCGCCGGGGTCGCCGCGGGCGGCGCCTCCGAGGACGCCGCCGAAGCTCTCGTCGAGGCTGCCGCCCCGGTCGCCCTCTGGGCGGCCGTGGGCGTCGCGGCCGCGATCCGGGTGGCGCTCGCCTTGGCGAGATGCGCGGGCTTGGTCGGTTTGGCCGGCTTGTGTTGCGCCGGGGCCGGCGTGGCGTCGCCCGTGCCCTGGGCCAGCGCCGGGACCGACCCCAGCATGGCGGGCAGCCCGCAGCACAGCATGAACCTACGGCTTCTCTGCATGATCGCTTCCCAACCCCGACGCTCGCGGTGCGAGTCTGTCTCGTCTGTTGCACTGCAAAACAGGCGATGTTTCTTAAGGCAAAGTTAGCCACGGACCTCCGGCACCGTCAACGGGCCAGGCCGCCCAGGTCGCTTCAAGGCAAGGAGGGTGTTGCCCGCCGGACAGCAAACCGTGGTCGCGGCGTACGTCGGTTCTGAAGACGGGGGCCCGGCCGCCGCCCGGAACGGTTGGTCGGGGCCGAACACGATGATAGCATGAGCTCGCGACCTGCGGGACAACAGCTTGAACGGCCTGACCTTCGATACGCACGACGGCCGCTCGACGCAGACCCGCTTCGACCGGCGCAAGGAGGAGATCCTCAACGCGGCCGGCTGGCTGTTCAACCGGCACGGGCTGCGGGACGCGACGCTCGCGATCATCGCCGCCGACATAGGCCTCAATCTCAAGAGCCTGCGTTATTATTTCGAGAAGCGTGAAGACCTCGTCGCCAGCGCCTTCATGCGCTCGATCGACCTGCATCGCGAGCTGGTGCAGGCGGCGCTGGCCGAGCCGGACGTGGAGGCGCGGATCCGCAGCTTCGTGCGCCGCTACTTCGAGCTCCACGCCAGCGTGAAGGCCGGCAGCCGGCCCGAGTTCGTGCATTTCGGCGACATCCGGGCGCTGACCGAGCCGCACTCGGAGCTGGTCTGGACCGCCTACAACCGGATGTTCAAGGCGATGCGCGAGCTGTTCCGGATGCCGGGGACGCATTGGGACCGGGCGCGCCTGAACGCGGCCACCCACATGCTGCTGTCGCAGCTGCTGTGGTCCGTTGTGTGGTCCGGCAACTATTTCCCCGCCGACGCCCCGGTCATGGCCGAGCGGTTCACGGCGGTCCTGCTGGGCGGCCTGGCCGCGGCGCCGATCGACCTCAGGCAGGTCGCGGCGCTGCCGTGGCCGCACGCCGCCGAGGAGGACCGGCTGTCGCAGGGCTCGTTCCTGCGCACCGCCATCGCGCTCATCAACCAGCATGGCTATCGCGGCGCCTCGGTCGACCGCATCTCGGCCGAGCTGAACGTCACCAAAGGCTCGTTCTACCACCATAACGAGACCCGCGACGGGCTGGTGGTGGCCTGCTTCGAGCACAGCTTCGCCCATCTCCGCGACGCGCAGGATACGGCGCTGGCGGCAGAGCGGGACGGGCTGGCCCAGGTGACGGCGGCCTCGATGTCGCTGGTCCGGCGGCAGATGCTCGACGGCGGGACCCTGCTGCGCACTTCGGCGCTGACCGCGATCGGGCCGGAGCTGCGCACGCGGATGGAGGCGCAGATGTCGCGCCTGACGCTGCGCTTCGGCGACATGCTGAACGACGGGCTGGCCGACGGATCGGTCCGGCCCTGCAACGTCCGCATCGCCGCCGAGATGGTCACCGCGATGATCAACTCGGCCGAGGAGCTGCGGCGCTGGGTCGACACGGCCAGCGGCGACAACGCCGCCGACCTCTACGTGCGGCCGCTGCTGTTCGGGCTGCTGTCCAAGACCGATGCCTGATCCGCCGGCGCCTGATCCGCCGATGTCTGGCCTGCCTAAGCCGCCAGGTGGCGCCGGAACCAGTCGGTCGCCGCCGCGACGCTGTCGTCGAAATGCTTGTCGTAGACCGCGTAATGCTGCGAAGGGAACGTCTGGTATTCGCTGACCGCGTTCTGCCGGATGATCATGTGGGCGGTGAAGCCGTGCTCCATCCGGTTGATGAGCTCCTCGTGCTCAGCGTCGATGATGAGCGTCGGCACGCGCACGAGCGCCGCGGCGGCGAGCGGCGAGTGCGTCGCCATGCGGGCGACGTCGGGCGTGCCCTTGAGGTTGGCGCTGGCGTCGAGGCCACCCTGCGGCACCGGCGGGTCGATGCGGCCGTGCGCCTTGTCCGCGGCGCGGCCGCGCGCGAAGGCCTGGAACTCGGCCGGGAAGCCGAAGCCGCCGATCTGGGCAACGACGGCGCTGATCCGGTTGTCGTGACCGGCCAGGAACACGGCGTGGCCGCCGCCGTAGCTGGTGCCCCAGATGCCGATCCGGGCCGGGTCGACGTCGGGCTCCGCGGCCAGCACCGCCAGGCAGTTGCGCGCGTCGGCGGTCTGGTCGACCGGATCGACGACCTCGCGCAGTACCCGCACGGCCAGCGTTCGTTCCCCCGCCTCCAGCAGCCGCGGCGCGTCGGCGGCGGCGATGATGCGGCCGTCCGACTCGCCCCAGCCGCGATAGTCGAACACCATGGCGACGAAGCCGGCCTCGGCGAAGGCACGCGCATAGGGAGCGAGCTGGCTCTTCACCCCGCCCCAGCCGTGGCAGAGCAGGATCGCCGGATGGCCCCCCGCCGGCCGCGTGCCCGCCGGCGTGAAGATCTCGGCGGCGATCCGCGTGCCTTCGCTGTAGAGCGTGAGCGCCCGCTCACCTACGGCCGTATCCGCCATCGAGGCCTCCCGCGGCGAGGGTCGGGATGCCGTCCCCCTTATCTGACGGCCTTGTCAATATCAGCGCCTTGATACTAATACAAGCGTACCGCGGTTCTGAAGAACCCAGGCCGACGGCAACCAGCAGGAGGCACCATGCCCGACGCCGTTTCCGAGGCCGTCATCGTCTCGACCGCCCGCACGCCGATCGGCAAGGCGTATCGCGGCGCCTTCAACGACACCCAGGGCCAGGCGCTGGCCGGCCACGCGATCGCCGAGGCGGTGCGCCGCGCCGGGGTGTCGCCGGCCGAGATCGAGGACGTCGTCATGGGCTGCGCGCTGCAGCAGGGCTCGACCGGCTACAACGTCGCCCGCCAGGGGTCGCTGTGGGCGGGACTGCCCGAGAGCGTGCCGGGCATGACCATCGACCGCCAGTGCGGCTCCGGCCTGATGGCGATCGCCACCGTCGCCAAGGGCATCCTCAACGGCGAGCTCACGGTCGCCGTCGCCGGCGGCGTGGAGTCGATCTCGCTGGTGCAGAACGCGCACATGAACCACTACCGCGCCGGCGACCCGAAGCTGCGCGCCGAGCACCCGTCGCTCTACATGGCGATGGTGGAGACCGCCGAGATCGTCGCCTCCCGCTACGGCATCAGCCGGCAGGCGCAGGACGAGTACGCGCTGCAGTCGCAGCAGCGCACCGCGCAGGCGCAGGCGGCGGGGCGCCTCGACGCCGAGATCGTGCCGGTGACCGCGACCATGAAGGTGACCGACAAGGCGACCGGCCAGACTAGCGACCGCGAGGTCACGCTCAGCCGCGACGAGGGCAACCGCCCGGAGACCACGATCGAGAACCTCGCCCGGCTGGAGCCGGTGTTCAAGGACGGCCAGCAGGTCGCGAAGGGCGAGTACATCACCGCCGGCAACGCGTCCCAGCTCTCGGACGGGGCGGCGGCGCTGGTGCTGATGGGCCGAGCCGAGGCCGAGCGGCGCGGGCTCACGCCGCTCGGCGCCTATCGCGGCCTGGCCGTGGCCGGCTGCGCGCCGGACGAGATGGGCATCGGCCCAGTGTTCGCGATCCCCAAGCTGCTCGCCCGGCACAGGCTGTCGATCGACGATATCGGGCTGTGGGAACTGAACGAGGCGTTCGCGAGCCAGGTGATCTACTGCCGGGACAAGCTCGGCATTCCGGGCGACCGGCTGAACGTCTCGGGCGGCGCCATCTCGATCGGGCATCCGTACGGCATGTCCGGCGCCCGCATGACCGGCCACATCCTGCACGAGGGCCGTCGGCGCGGCGTGCGCTACGGCGTCGTCACCATGTGCATGGGCGGCGGCATGGGCGGCGCCGGCCTGTTCGAGATCCTCTGACCGCAGCACCCATGACCTTCGACGAGCTCTTCGCCTTCGAGCCGGCCCCGGACGATGCCGCGGCGCCGTCCGGCCAGTCGGCCTGGATCGCGCCCGGCGCGCCGGCGACCGACGAGCCGCGCCTGTTCGGGGGCGTGCTGATCGGCCAGGCGATCGCCGCCGCCTCGCTCGGCACCCGACGCTGCCATGCGCTGCACGGGCTGTTCATCAGCGTAGGCTTCAAGGAGCAGCCGTTCCAGATCGCGGTGGACCGCACCCGCGACGGCGGCAGCTTCTCCAGCCGCAGGGTCGAGATACGCCAGCACGACCGGCTACTGTTCGCGGGCTATTCGTCCCACCACGACGGCGACCAGGGTCCGGAACACCAGGCGGCCATGCCCGACCTGCCGGAGCCCGACCAGCTCGAGGAACGGCGCATGACCCGGACCGGCGGGCCCGGGGCGGCGACCGGCGCCGGGCCGCGCTACCTGCCTTACGTGATGCTGGACGCCCGTCCGGTGCCGACGTCGGCGATCAGGCCGCGGCAGGACGGGGAACCCATCCAGGCCGTCTGGTTCCGGCCGCGCGACCCGATCCGGGGCGGGCCCGAGATCCACCAGGCGGCGATCGGCTTCGCCTCCGACATGGGCCTGGTGCATGTCGGGCTGCAGCCGCATACCGGGAAGGGCAGGGAGCTGCAGGCGGCCAGCCTCGACCACGCCATCTGGTTCCATCGCCAGGCCTCGGCGAACGACTGGCTGCTGCACGTGCAGAGTTCGCCGACCGCCGGGCACGGGCGGGGCTTCTCGCAGGCCACCGTGTTCACGCAAGGTGGCGTGCTGGTGGCAAGCGTTGCCCAGGAGTTCCTGGCGCGGCGGAAGCGGGGTGCTGGTGAACAGCAATAAGGCCAGGGCTCTGCCCTGGACCCGCCAAGGGCCGGCGGCCCTTGGAACCCGATTCGTAAGGAGATAGCGCCTGCATGAGGGTTAACCCTTAACGAATCCGGGCCCGCGGCCCCAGCGGGGTCCAGGGGCAGAGCCCCTGGCCTTCCAGACGCGATCGAGGACAGCCATGGCGATTGATCTGACGGGACGGGTGGCGATCGTGACCGGGGCTGGCGGCGGCCTCGGCCGCGCGCATGCGCTGCTGCTGGCTCGGCGCGGCGCCAGGGTGGTGGTGAACGATCTCGCCGCCGCCCGCGCGGTGGCCGACGAGATCGTGGCGGCCGGCGGCGAGGCGATCGCCAGCCCCGCCTCGGTGGCCGAGTTCGAGCAGGTCGAGGCGATGGCCGCCGCGGCGATGGAGCGTTGGGGTCGCATCGACGTCCTGGTCAACAACGCCGGCATCCTGCGCGACCGCAGCTTCGCCAAGATGGACCTGGCCGACTTCCGCCTGGTGATCGACGTGCACCTGATGGGAGCGGTGCACTGCACCAAGGCGGTCTGGGAGATCATGCGCGCGCAGGGCTACGGGCGGATCGTGATGACCACGTCCTCCTCCGGGCTCTACGGCAATTTCGGCCAGTCGAACTACGGCGCCGCCAAGATGGCGCTGGTCGGGCTGATGCAGACGCTGGCGCTCGAGGGCGCGAAGTACGGCATCCGCGTCAACTGCCTGGCGCCCACTGCGATGACGCGCATGATGGAGGGACTGCTGCCCGAGGCGGCGGCGGCGCGGCTGACGCCCGACGCGGTCAGCCCCGCGGTGCTGGCGCTGGTCGCCGAAGATGCGCCGACCCGCATGATCCTGTGCGCCGGCGCCGGCAGCTTCGAGCAGGCGCACGTGACGCTGACCCGCGGGGTCCATCTCGGCCGGTCGGACGACGTGGCGGAGCGGATCGCGTCGCACTGGGCCGAGATCGGCGACGCGGCGGGGTCGACCGTTCCGGACGCCGCCTGGGCGCAGGGGCGCGGGGAGCTGGAGAAGGCCGGCCTGGCGGACGGCGGCGGTCAGTCGACCGGCTGATGCAGGCAGGATTGCTGGAGCTCGCGCTTCAGGACCTTGCCCATGACGTTCCGCGGCAGCTCGTTCACGATCCGCACGTCGGCCAGGCGCTGCATCTTGCCCAGCTGCGCGTTGGCCCATTCAGCCAGCGCGGCCCCTGTCACCTTCGATCCGGACACCAGGGTGACGAACCCCACCGGCGTCTCGCCCCAGCGCTCGGATTTGGCGCCGACCACCGCCGCCTCACGCACCGCGGGGTGCGTGCACAACGCCGCCTCGAGGTCCACGGGATAGATGTTCATGCCGCCGGAGATGATGACGTCCTTCCGGCGGCCGACCACGGTGAGGAAGCCGTCGGCGTCGAAGCGGCCGAGGTCGCCGCTGCGGATGTAGCGGCGGCCCTCGGCGTCGTGCCACTCGGCCTCCGCGGTCTTGTCTGACAGGTTATGGTAGCCGGTCATCATCGCCGGCGACCGGCCGACCACCTCGCCGGCCTCGCCGACGGGCAGCACTTGGCCGGCCTCATCGATGATGAGCATCTCGTGGCCGAGGATCGGCCGGCCCACGGTATGCAGCTTGTCGGGATGCTCGTGCGCCAGCAGCATGCAGGAGCCGCCGCCCTCGGTCATGCCGAAATACTCGATCAGCCCGCCCGGCCAGCGCGCCAGCACCTCGGCCTTCAGCTCGGCCGAGAACGGCGCCGAGGTCGCGAACTTCATGACGTAGCTCGACAGGTCGTAGCGCTCGAAATCCGGCACGTCCAGGATGCGGCGATACTGCACCGGCACCAGCATCGCGACCGTCACGCGGTGCCGCTCGCTCAGCTCCAGGAACCCGCGCGCGTCGAAGCGCGGCATCAGCACCACGGTGCCGCCGCCGGCGAGCCCCGGCAGCAGGCTGACCAGCGTGGTGTTGGAGTAGAGCGGCGTCGAGAGCAGCGTCACCGCCTGCGGTCCGTAGCCGGGCGGATCGGCCAGGTGCAGCTGCGGCCAGCGCATGGAGTGCGGTTGCACGATGCCCTTCGGCGCGCCGGTGGTGCCGGAGGAGTAGATGATGTTGAAGGGCTGCTCGGGCGTGATCGCCACCGGTTGCGGGCGGCTGCCCGGCGGCGGCGCCCAGTCCTCGACCGGGGTGCCGTGCGTCCCGTCGCCGATCGCCACCGGCCGGGCCGCGACCTCGCCCAGGTGCCGCGCCAGCGCCTCGGTCCCGACGCCGTCTAGGAACAGGTGGCTGGCGCCGCTGTCGCGCAGCATGGCCAGCAGCTGCTCCGGCGTCGCCGACGGCGCCAGCGGCGAGACTGCGGCCCCGGTCCGCAGGATGCCGAGGAACGCGGCGACGTAGGCGATCCCGGCGGCAGCGCAGATCGCCACCGCCATGCCGCCGTGCACGCCGTCGCGCTGCAGGCCGGCGGCGATGCGGTCGGCCTCGTCGTGCAGCTGCAGATAGGTGGCGGTCTCCGGCCCGCAGACCAGCGCGGTGGCTCCGGGCGCCCGCCGCGCCTGCAGGGCGATCATGTCGGCGAACAGTCCGAACGGCTGGCGGACAAACTGTCGGATCTCGTCGTCGACGGTCACCATCCGATCCTCCGGACCCAGGCGCCGCTTTAAGCAAATGGGTATGCTTCCGGCAGGCGTCGCGATCTCCTTATCCCCTCCCGTTCGGCCTAGTCAAACCGGGATCGTCTTCGTAAGCTGGAGTGATATCAAGAAAAACGGTTTGGCTGGAGGAATGTCGTTGGTGATCTTGGCCGAGGGGCTGGCGTTCGGCGAGGCGCCGCGCTGGCGGGACGGATCGCTCTGGTGGTCCGACATGCACGATGACCGGGTTTGCCGGCTGGTCGACGGCGCCGTGCACGGCGTCTGCGACGTTCCGGCCCAGCCGTCCGGGCTCGGCTGGCTGCCGGACGGGCGGATGCTGGTGGTTTCGATGACCGACAAGAGGGTGTTGCGGCGCGAGCCGGACGGCACGCTGGTCACCCATGCCGACCTGTCGTCGCTGGTGCCGCGCCGCCTGAACGACATGATCGTCGACCGCTCCGGCCGTGCCTATGTCGGCAATTTCGGCTTCGACCTCGACGGCGCCGAGCCGGTCGCGTCGACCGTGCTGGTGCGGGTCGATCCGGACGGCTCGTCGCGCGTGGCGGCGACCGATCTGCTGTTCCCCAACGGCATGGCGATCACCGGGGACGGGCGCACGCTGATCGTCGCCGAGACCTGGGGCGCGCGGCTTACCGCGTTCGACATGGATGCCGACGGCAATCTCGGCCGCCGCCGGGTGTGGGCGCAGCTTCCCGGGCGCGCGGTGCCGGACGGGATCTGCCTCGATGCCGACGGCCACGTCTGGGCCGCGTCGCCCATCACCGCCGACTGCCTGCTCCTGGGCGAGGGCGGCGCGGTGATCGAGCGGGTCGAGACCGGCCGCGGCGCCTTCGCCTGCGCGCTGGGCGGCGCCGACCGGCGCACCCTGTTCGTGCTGACCGCCGACTCCCACGACCGCACGCGCCAGCGCCGGGAGCGGAACGGACGGCTGGAAGCGTTCCCGGTCGCGACGGCGGGTGTCGGTTGAGAATGCGGGTATCAAGTCAAGGCAGGGGCGCCGCCCCTTGACCCCGCCGGGGCCGGCTGCCCTAGGACCCGATTCCTTAAGGAACGGTTTCCAAGGACCCAGCCTTTGGCGGGGTCCAGGGGCAGAGCCCCTGGCCTTCCTTCAAGACTACGGGTTTGCCGTGCCGGCTTGCCCCGACCGCCCGGCTGGTGCCTAATCGAGGTAGCCGGTCCGCAAGATGGGAGTGTTCTGGTGAAAGATCTCGTAGGCAAGACTGTGGTGATCACCGGCGGCGCCAGCGGCATCGGCTTCTCGATGGCGCAGGCCTTCGCCGCCGAGGGCATGAAGATCGTCCTGGCCGACGTGGAGGAGCAGGCGCTCGACCGCGCGGTGGGGGCGCTCGCAGCCGGCGGGACGGAGGCGATCGGCCAGCGCTGCGACGTCTCCAAGTTCGCGCAGGTGGAGGCGCTGGCCGAGGCCGCCCGCAGCCGCTTCGGCAAGATCCACGTCCTGTGCAACAACGCCGGCGTCTCGATCACCGGTCCGATCTTCCAGATGAGCCTGGACGACTGGCGCTGGGTCTACGACGTCAACGTCTGGGGCATCATCCACGGCATCAAGGCGTTCGTGCCGATCCTGATGGAGCAGGGCGAGGAGGCACACGTCGTCAACACCGCGTCGCTGGCTTCCTTCAACGGCACCGGCGACCATTCGCCCTATTGCTCGTCGAAGGCGGCGGCGCTCTCGCTCAGCCAGTCGCTCTACAGCGAGATGATCGGGTTCGACACCAAGGTCGGCGTCAGCGTGGTCTGCCCGGGCATGGTCGACACCGCGATCAACAAGTCCTGGCGCAACCGTCCGCAGGAGGACCGGCCCTGGAGCGACCGCGAGTCCGCGCACGAGGCGTTCGTGAAGGGGTCGGAGCAGTTCCAGAAGGGGGGAGTGTCGCCCGACGAGATCGCGCGCGTGACGATCGAGGCGGTGAAGGAGAACCGTTTCTACGTCTTCAACGGTCCGCGCTGGCTGGAGTTCGTCAGCCGCACCACCGGCCCGATCCTCGCCGCGGCGAACCCGCCGGTCATCACCTGGGGTCCGGACCTGCGCTCCGAGGAAAAGAAGGCCGCCATGCCGAACCTAGCACCCTGACGGAAAGCGATCAGCACGATGTCCGATAGCACCATCGTTCCCCAGGGACGCCACGAGGCGGGCGGCAAGGCCGACGCCGCGACCTACGTCGAACAGGCCCAGGCGCTGGCCTGGACCGTCGCCGACCTTCCCGCCGACACCAAGCTGATCGCGATCCAGCGCGTCGGCATCATCGGCGCCGGCACCATGGGCGGCGGCATCGCGATGAACTTCGCCAGCGCCGGCCTGCCCGTCACCATCGTCGAGACCCGTGCGGCGGCACTCGAGGCCGGCCTCGCCACCATCCGCCGCAACTACCAGCGCAGTGCCGAGCGCGGCCGCTTCTCGATGGACGAGGCGGAGGCGCGCTGCGGCCGCATCGGCGGCACGCTCGCGATGGCCGATCTCGGCGACTGCGACCTCATCATCGAGGCGGTGTTCGAGGACATGGCCGTCAAGAAGGCGATCTTCGCCGAGCTCGACCGAATCGCCAAGCCGGGCGCCATCCTCGCCACCAACACGTCCGGCCTCGACATCGACGAGATCGCCGCCGTGACCGGACGCCCGGACCACGTGATCGGGCTGCACTTCTTCTCGCCGGCCAACGTCATGAAGCTGCTCGAGATCGTGCGTGCGGCGCGTACCGCCGACAGCGTCGTGGCGACGTCGATGGAGATCGCGCGCCGCATCGGCAAGACCGCCGTTCTGGTCGGCGTCTGCCCTGGGTTCGTCGGCAACCGCATGCTCTATCCGCGGCAGCTGCAGGCGCAGGCGCTGCTGGAGCGCGGCCTGATGCCGTGGGACATCGACCGCGCCCTCAACGCGTTCGGCTTCAAGATGGGCCCGTTCCAGATGGCTGACCTCGCCGGCCTCGACATCGGCTGGAGCCGGGGACAAACCACCGGTGACCCGATGCGCAACGCGCTCTGCGAGCTGGACCGGCGCGGCCAGAAAACCAAGGCCGGCTATTACGACTACGACGACGAGCGGCGTCCGGTCCCCTCGCCGGTGGTCGAGCAGCTGGTGCGCGAGCGCGCACGATCCGGCGGCGCCGAACCGGTGTCCCTGTCGCAGGAGGAGATCGTCGAGACGCTGATCTTCCCGATGATCAACGAAGGCGCCAAGATCCTGCAGGAAGGTAAGGCGCAGCGCGCGTCCGACCTCGATGTTGTCTGGCTGTTCGGCTACGGCTGGCCGCAGGACAAGGGCGGCCCGATGTTCTACGCCGACCAGGTCGGGCTCGACCGGGTGGTGGCCAAGGCCAACGAGCTCGGTGCCGCCTCGGATTACTTCAAGCCGGCGCCGCTGCTCGTCCGCATGGCGGCCGAGGGCGCCCGCTTCACCTGACGGGAGCGGCGCCGCCGGCGGCGCCGCGCTACCGCCTGGTCGCCGTGAAGCGTCCGGTTCCGCTGCCGCTGTCTATCGCGCCCTGCAGCGAGCCGTCATCCAGCAGGGTTCCGCTGTAGGCCACGTGGACCGACCGGTCCCGGAACTGCGTGTCGTATCCGAACCTGATCCGGGAGCCGTCGACGGTGCCGGTGGTCCGCAGCGTCGGCCCCTCGGTGGCGACACACGGGCCGTCCAGCCGGTCGCCGTCGGGCCGGAACGTGCAGACCAGCAGGTAGTGGAGATCGTCGCCGATCGCCACATCCACCTTCCAGGTGGCGGTCTGGCCGGCCGGCGCCCCCGACAGCCTGGTCGCCTCGAACTGCCCGGTGCTCGAACCGGCGTCGACGACCCCTCTCACCGAGCCGTCAGGCTGGTTGGCGCCGCGGAACTTCAGGTAGACGCCGCCGCCGTTGTAGTTGGTGAAGTACTTGAAGCTCATGCCGGTCGCGGTGGTACGGCCGGTGGTGCGCAGGGTCGGCCCCTGGGTGTTGGCGCAAGGCCCGACGATCGATCCGCCGACGCTCTTGAACACGCAGACCAGCGTGTAGTCGATCTGCGATCCGAACGTGCTCTTCACTGCCCACGTTCCGGACAGATCCGCCGCCGATGCCGCCGCTGGCGTGCCGAGTACGGCAAGTGCGACAAGAAGCGTCTTCATCGGCAGGCCCCCAGATCTTGTGATGTCCGTCGGCGCCGATCATGGCACCGCGCGTGCCGTGTCCGCAAGCCGACCCGGCAACGATCCGATCGCAGCCAAGCGCCAAACTTGCAGCCCTGCGCTGCAAGGATCGCTCCCCATCATCTCCGGGAGCGGGCCGCGTCACCGAAATCCGGGCCGCCGTACTCGGCGAAGCCGGCACCGGAGGCATCGGCCGCGGCCGCATCAGGCTCGGCCGGACGCGGGACCCGGGCCCTGCGGCTGGCCGAGAGCGCCAGCAGGATCGTCGGCGTCGCGACCGCGGCGGCCATGAAGAACGGGACGTCGTGGCCGGGCACGGCGAAGGCGAGGCCGGCGCAGAACGGGCCTGCGATGCGCGCCAGCGCGCCGCACGCGTTGTTCAGGCCGAGGATCTGGCCGCGCCGGTCCGGGTGGGCGACGCGCGAGATCAGCGCGCCGATGTTGGGAAACGCCACCGACTGCCCGATCGCCGCCAGCATCAGCAGGAGCACCGTCACGCGGCCCGACGGCGAGAACGGCTGCAGCGCCGAGCAGGCCGCCATCAGCGCCATGCCGGAGGCGAGCATGGCGCCCTCGCCGAACCGGCGCGCCAGCCGCCCGGTGAAGCCCAGCTGCGTGGCCGCCGCGGCGACGCCGACGCAGGCGAAGCAGGCGCCGATCTGACGCGGTCCCCAGCCGTCGCGAGCCTGGGTCCAGAGGCCGAAGATGCTCTCGATGCCGGTGAAGGCGAAGCCGACCAGGAAGGTCAGCAGCATCATGCGGCCGACCACCGGGTGGGCGACCGACTCGCCCAGCACCGCCCAGCGGCTCTTCGGCGTCTCGATGTGGAGGCCGCGCACGCGGCTCTCGCGCACGAACAGGATCACCGCCACCGCCGAGCTGGCCGACAGGCCGGCGGCCACGAACAGCGGCAGCCGGAACCCGGCCGGCCCCGCCTCCGGCCGAGCCAGCAGGCCGCCCAGCGAGGGGCCGACGATCAGCCCGATGTTCCAGGCCGCCCCCATCAGGGCCATCCGCCCGGTGCGCTCGCCGGGCGGCGTCACGTCGGCGAGGTAGCCCTGCACCACGGCGCCGTTGCCGCTGGCGAGCCCGCCGCACAGCCGGATCAGGAACGCCCAGTAGATGTTCGGCGCGAACGCCAGCGCCAGGTAGCAGGCGCAGTTGCCGCATACGGTGGAGATCAGCAGCGGCTTGCGGCCGAAGCGGTCGGACATGCGGCCCCAGAACGGCTCGCCGAAGAACGCGCCGACCGAATAGGCGGAAAACACTAGGGCGATGGCCCAGGACGGGGTGTGGAACGACTTGGCGTAGAACGGCAGCAACGGCACGATGATGCCGAAGCCCAGCATGTTGATCAGGATCACCGAGACGAGCGTCAGCGCCGCCCGCTGCGGCGCCGCGGCACCGTCCCCGCCTCGCATCCGCGCCAGCATCCTGAACGGCCCGCGACTCCGGCCGGACGGCCTGCCGATACTCATGGCGACATCCCTCCGATCCCGGACCGGGTTTCTCATCTTTCCATCGCGGCCGCAAGAAATCGGCCGGGCAAGTAGGTGTGACGGCAGCGATGCCGGTCCGGAACCATACCTCTGTGCTCAATCTCGGCGATGGCGCCGGCACGGCGGACGATGTACGGCATTCCGCGAGGCTGGAACCGCGGCGGCACGCCGCGTCAGGGGAGTTGGGGCCATGGGCGCCGACGAGACCAACCTGGAGCTCCGCTCCCTCCTGCGGAGGTCCGGCCAGCTCGAGCTGTCGCTGGACCGGGTGCCGATGCCCGAGCCGGCCGCGGACGAGGTGGTGGTGGCGCTGCAGGCGGCGCCGATCAACCCGTCCGACATGATCGGCATGCTCGTCTTCGCCGATCCGGCCTCGGCGCGGACGTCCGGCTCCGGCACCCGGCCGGTCACGCTGCTGGACGTGCCGGAAGCCGCCATGGGCGCTGCCTGGGCGCGGCTCGACCAGCCGCTGCCGATGGGCGGCGAGGGCGCCGGCCTGGTCACGGCGGCGGGTGGCGGCGCCGCGGCGCAGGCGCTGCTCGGCCGGCGCGTCGGCATCGTCGGCGCCGCAAGCTATGCCCGCTACCGCGCCGTGAAGGCGGCCGACTGCCTGCCCCTCCCCGAGGGCGCCACGGCGGCCGACGGCGCCGGCTGGTTTGTCAACCCGATGACCGTGCTTGGCATGGTGGACACCATGCGCGCCGAGGGCCACACCGCGCTGGTCCACACCGTTGGCGCCTCGAACCTCGGCCAGATGCTGAACCGGGTCTGCCGGACCGACGGCATCGGCCTGGTCAACATCGTCCGCAGCGACGCGCAGGGGGCGCTGCTGCGCGCCGCTGGCGCCGCGCACGTCTGCAACTCGACCGCCTCCGGCTTCGCCCAGGACCTGCTGGCGGCGCTGGAGGCCACCGGCGCCACGCTCGCCTTCGACGCGATCGGCGGCGGCCGGCTGGCCGGGCAGATCCTGGCCGCGATGGAGCAGGCGGCGAGCCGGCGGATGACGGACCACAGCCGCTACGGCTCGGGCGTGCACAAGCAGGTCTACATCTACGGCGGCCTGGATCTCGGCCCGACCCTGATCGACCGCAGCTTCGGGCTGGCCTGGGGCATCGGCGGCTGGCTGGTGACGCCGTTCCTGGAGAAGGCGGGCGCCGAGCGCGTCGGTCAGCTGCGGGCCCGCGTCACGGCCGAACTGACCACCACCTTCGCCAGCCGCTACACCGCGACCCTCTCACTCGCGGACGCGATCAATCCGGACGTCATCCGCACCTACACGCAGCGTGCCACCGACCGGAAGTACCTGATCGACCCGTCGAAGTAAGGCCAGGGCGCTGCCCTGGACCCGTTGGGGCCGCGGGCCCCAAACCCCGATTCATAAGAGGAATTCCTTGACGAAATGGGTCCTAGGGCCGTCGTGCGCCAGCACGCTTCGCGTGACGGCCCTAGCGGGGTCCAGGGGCAGGGTCCCTGGCCTTACCCCTCTATCGCATCACCCTTCATCAAAGCCGCCGCGATACTGACCATCCGCCGCCCCTGGTGGCGGATCGCCGCCAGGTCCTCCTCCCGCGGCGGCCGGTTCTCCTCGCCGACGACCGTGGAGGCGCCGTACGGCGAGCCGGCCTCGAGCATCACCTCGTCGGTGTAGCCGGTGGGAACGATGATCATGCCCAGATGCGCCATCGGCGCGTAGAGCGAGACCGTCACCACCTCGCTGCCGCCATGCGGCCAGGAGACCGAGGCGAACGCGCCGCCCACCTTGCCGGCCAGCAGGCCCTTCTTCCATTGCGGGCCGAGCTGGTCGAGGAACGCCTTCAGCTCGGTGGCCATGGCGCCAAAATAGCAGGGCGTCCCGAACAGGATCGCGTCCGCCCACAGCGCGTCGTCGGTCTCCGGCTCTGGATGGAGCCCGTTCATCCGGTCGGCCTCCCGACGCCATTTCTCCACCTTGTCGATCACGGCGGCGGGCACGACCTCGCGGGCGCGGCGCAGGCGGACCTCGGCCCCCGCCTCGCAGGCCGCCTCCGCGGCGGCGACGGCGAGCGCCTCGGTCGAGCCGGAGCGCGAATAGAACACGATGAGCAGCTTGACCGGCATGCGGATCCCTCGGGCGTCGGGGAGGGCGTGGCCCGTCCTCCCCACGGCACCCAGGCAACGTCGGGCCGGCTGACCGGCCGGCGCCGCGGCGGTGAATTTCTCGTGTGCCGCCCGGCATCGCGCCGCTGCCCGGGGGCCAAGCGGTGGCATGAGGCGAAGCGTTCGTTCTAGGCTTCGCCCGTCGAGTCGGGGAGGGCGCGCGTGCAGGTCACAGAAGCCGGCGATCCCCATCCGCGGCCGGCGGCGTCCGCGGAACCGCCATCGGGCCCGCCGCCCGTCCCCCTCAGGGCCGGCACCATCCCGGTCACGGTGCGCCTCGACCCGCCGCGCTACGATCGGCTGAAGCGGCTGGTGCTGCGGCTGCAGACCACCGGGCAGAGCATCATCCAGACCGCGCTCGACCGCAGCATGGTGACGCTCGAGCGCGAGCGGGCGCCGCGGGTCGAGATCGCCGGCCAGAGCAGCCTGTTCGCCGGGCCCGCCATGGCCGACGAGGGCCCGCGCCGGCCGGTGCAGGACAGCTTCGCCTTCGTGCGGCCGGAGCCGACCGTGGCCCTGACCTACCGCGCCACCGTGCCGATGCACCGCTGGCTGCACCGCCGCTCGGCCGAGACCGGGCAGACCATCCAGGACATCATCACCGACGCGCTGACGGCGGCGCGGGGCGGCGGCTGACCCAGCCGCATGCGCCGATGGCCCCTCCCTTGCATGGATTTCTCCTGCAATCGAGGGGCTCCCGATGAAGCGACAGGTCTGTCTCGCCGTCCTGCTGCATGGCGGCCGGTTCTCGTGGAAGCATCACGCCGCCCGCGCCGAGGGCGACCTCGACATCGGCATGTACACGTCGATGGCGCGCACCGCCGAGCGCGGCTGCCTCGACATCATCTTCATGGCCGACGGCTACTCAATCAAGGATGACGGGCTGGCCCCGGACGCGCTGCGCGGCATGAGCACGCTGGTGCATTTCGATCCGCTGACGCTGCTGGCGGTGCTGTCGACCGTCACCAGCCGGATCGGCCTCGTCTGCACCGGCTCGACCACCTACAACGAGCCCTACGACTGGGCCCGCCGCATCGCCGCCCTCGACCACATGAGCGGCGGCCGTGCCGGCTGGAACGTGATCACCTCGCAGATGGCCAGCGAAGCGCTCAATTTCGGCTATGACGGCCCGCTCTCCACCAAGGCGCGCTATGCCCGCGCGCGCGAGTTCCTCGACGTCGCGCACGGGCTCTGGGACAGCTGGGACGACGACGCGTTCCCGCGCGACAAGGCGTCCGGCACCTATGTCGAGCCGTCTCGGATGCACGTGCTCGACCACAAGGGTCGTTACTTCAAGGTGCGCGGCCCGCTTAATGTGGCGCGCATGCCGCAGGGCTACCCGGTGATCTGCCAGGCCGGCGAGTCGGAGGAGGGGCGGGAGTTCGCCGCCCAGTCCGCCGACATCATGTACGGCAAGGCGACCTCGCTCGAGCACGGCCAGGGCTTCTACGCGCCGATGAAGGCGCGGCTGGCCAAGTACGGCCGCTCGCCCGATAGCCTCAAGATCATGCCGGGCCTGTGCTGCGTGGTCGGGCGCACGGAGGCGGAGGCGCAGCAGAAGTTCGACCGCGTGCAGGCGACGATCAGCGCCGTGGAGGCACGCGCCTTCGCGGTGCAGTTCATGGGCCCGGAGTTCGACCAGGACACTGACCCGCACCTACCGATCCCGGCCCTGCCGCACCTGGACGCCATCGCCGCCCGCAAGCGCATCGCCATCGAGCGCGACGGACGCCGCCTGTCCCTGGTCGAGCTCGGCCACTGGATCACCGCCTGCATGGGCCACCTGATGATGATCGGCACGCCATCCTCCATCGCCGACCAGATGGAGCGCTTCGTCGACGAGGGCGGCGCCGACGGCTTCGCGCTGATGCCGCACTTCCTGCCGGGCGGCCTCGACGACTTCGTGGAGCTGGTGGTGCCCGAGCTGCAGCGCCGCGGCCGGCTGCGCACCGAATATGAGGGCGCCACGCTGCGCGAGCACCTCGGCCTGCCGCGCCCGCCCGGCCGCCACGCCGCCCGCCGGGCCGTCCAATCGAGCCGGGCGCACGCGGCCGAATGATCCGCCGCCAGCTCCTCCGCGCCGGTCTCGGCCTCGGCTGCGGCCTCGCCGCCGCATCCGCCCTGCCGATCGCGAGCCGACCCGCGCGGGCCGCCCGCCCGGCCGGTCTCGGTACCTACGCGATGCGCCTGACCTGGATCCGGAACGCGCAGTTCAGCGGCGAGTACTACGCGGACAGCCGCGGCTACTATCGCGACGAGGGCTTCACCGCCGTCGACCTGCAGAGCGGCGGCCCCAGCGCGCCGCCGGCCGAGATCGACCTAGCCCAGGGCAAGTGCCTGATCGGCATCTCGGCGATCGACCTCACCGCGTCGGCCATCACGCAGGGGGCGGCCCTGCGCACGATCGGCTGCCTCTACCAGAAGAGCGCGTTCTGCCTGCTGTCCCTTGCTGGCCGGCCGATCCCCGAGCCGCGGGCGATGATCGGCCGCCGCATCGGCGTGCAGGCCGGCAACCAGGTCGTGTTCTCGACTTTCCTGCAGCTGAACGGCATCGACCCGGACAAGGTGACCACCGTGCCGGTGCAGTTCGACCCGACGCCGATGGTGGCGGGCGAGGTTGACGGCTGGGTCGGCTATATCGGTAACGAGCCCAACCTGCTGCGGCGGCGCGGCATCGCCACCACCACCTTCCTGTTCGCCGATCACGGCTATCCGCTGCTGATGGAGACCTTCGTCGCCCGCCAGGACTCGACCCAGCACGCGCGCGATCGGCTGAAGGCCGCCCTGCGCGCCGAGCTGCGCGGCTGGAGGGACAGCCTGCGCGACCCGGCCGGCGGCGCCAGGCTCGCGGTCGACCGCTACGGCCGCACGCTCGGCCTCGACCTCCAGTCCGAGACCATGCAGTCCACGACCCAGAACACGCTGATCACCTCGCCGGACACCGCAGCCCACGGCCTGCTGACGCTGACGCCGGAGCGGATGGAGCGCAACGTCCGCCTGCTGCGCGACCTCGGCAACGACGTCACGCAGGCGACCCTGTTCGATATGACGCTGCTGGACGAGGTCTATGGTGAAGACCCCGCCCTTGTCAGACTTTAGCAAGGAAGGCCAGGGGCGCTGCCCCTGGACCCCGCTAGGGCCGGCGGCCCTAGGACCCAATTCTTAAAGTAATGGTTTCCAAAGGCCAGCCTTTGGCGGGGTCCAGGGGCAGAGCCCCTGGCCTTCCTTCCTCGGGCATCGAGATAACCAACCTGTCCAAAAGCTTCCGCATCGGCCGCAGCTCGGTGCAGGCGCTGGACCGGATCGACCTGCGGACGGACGAGAACAGCTTCCTGTCCCTGCTGGGCCCGTCCGGCTGCGGCAAGTCGACGATGCTGCGCATCCTGGCCGGACTCGAGCGGCCCGATGCTGGCCACGCGCTGATGCACGGCGAGAGCCCGGCCGAGCTGATCGCGCGGCGCCACCTGGGCATCGCCTTCCAGGACAGCGCGCTGCTCGCCTGGCGCACGGTCGAGGCCAACATCCGGCTGCCGCTGGACGTGGCCGGGGTGCGGCCGGCGCCGGGCCTGATCGACGGGCTGGTGGCGCTGGTGGGCCTGCGCGGCTTCGAGCGGGCGCGGCCGTCGCAGCTGTCCGGCGGCATGCGCCAGCGGGTGGCGATCGCGCGCGCGCTGGTGATGCGGCCCCGCGTGCTGCTGCTCGACGAGCCGTTCGGGGCGCTCGACGACATGACGCGCCTGCGGCTCAACCTCGAGCTGCAGCGCGTCTGGAGCGAGCGCCCGGCCACCACCCTGATGGTCACGCACGGGATCGGCGAGGCGGTGCTGCTGTCCGACCAGGTCGCGGTGATGGGGGCCTGTCCCGGCCGGATCGTCGCCCTGGTGCCGATCGACCTGCCGCGGCCGCGGACGGCCGCGATGATGCGCGCGCCTGAGTTCCACGCCTACCAGGACCGGCTCGGCGCGCTGCTGTTCGAGTCGGAGGACGCCCCGGCATGAGGACCGGTGCCGTCGCGGCGCTAGCCGGGCCGTTGGCGCTGCTGGCGCTATGGAGCCTGCTCGCCGTGCTGGCGCGGGAGCCAGCCGACCTGGTGCCGGCGCCGTGGATTGTTCTGGCGCAGATCGTCCGCGACGGCTGGGGGTTCTACGGCCCCAACGTCGGGCCGACGCTGGCCGAGGCGGCGGGAGGCTTTCTGTGGGGCAACGGCCTGGCGATTGGCCTCGCCCTGCTCGTGCTGCTGCTGCCGGCGCTGCATCGCGTCGTGCTGCTGCTGGCGACGCTGAGCTACTGCGTCCCGATCATCGCCG
The DNA here is from genome assembly GCA_964247725.1 of uncultured Acetobacteraceae bacterium. Taxonomy (GTDB): domain Bacteria; phylum Pseudomonadota; class Alphaproteobacteria; order Acetobacterales; family Acetobacteraceae; genus Lichenicola. Next base: position 38,910 of record CAXTVM010000010.1, read on the forward strand.
TGGGTCCGCTGCTGGCGCTGGTGTTCAGCGGCCGCATCCCGATGGTGGCGCTGTCGGCGCTTGCGGTGTTCTTCACCACGCTGGTCGGCATGCAGACCGGGCTGCGCGCGGCCGAGCCGGCCAGCCTGGAGCTGGTGCGCGCGTTCGGCGGCGGCGCCTGGCAGCGCTTCCGCCTCGTGCAGCTGCGGGCCTGCCTGCCGTCCCTGTTCGCGGCGCTCGCCATCGCCGCCCCCGCCTCGCTGCTGGGTGCGATCCTCGGCGAATGGCTGGGCTCGGTGCAGACCGGCCTCGGCGTCGCCATGGTGGCCTCGATGCAACAGATGGCCGCGCCCCGCTCCTGGGGCATCGCGCTGGTGAGCGGCGCCCTGGCTGGCCTCGCCTATGGCGCCGTGGCGCTGCTCGGGCGGCTGCTGGCGCCGTGGCGGCAGGAGGGCGGGGCGTGATCGGCCGCCTCGCCCGGTCCGTGCTGGCACACGCGCTGGCGCCCATCCTGGCGCTGGCGATCGTCCTGCTGGCCTGGGTGCTGTTCCTGCGGGTGTTCCAGGTAAGCCCGCTGATCGGCAAGTCCCCGGTGGCGGTGGCGCACTACCTGTTCGGCGCGCCGGCCTCGCCCCGCGACAGGGCGGCGCTGCTGGGCGCCCTCTGCGTCACGCTGGCGCACGCGGCGTCCGGCTTCCTGATCGGCCTCGGCCTCGGCCTTGGTGCCGCGATCACGGTCGTGCTGTCGCCGGCCGTCGGACGCGGCTTGCTGCCGCTGGCGATCGTCCTGCGCTCGGTGCCGCTGGTGGCGATGACCCCGCTGATCGTGCTGGTATTCGGCCGCGGCCCCGCGGCGGTGGCGGTGATCGGCGGGCTGATCGTGTTCTTCCCCACGCTGGTCACGGTGGCGGTCGGCCTGCGCTCGACCCCGCGCTCGGCCGCCGACCTGATCCGGGTGCATGGCGGCGGCCGCCTCGCGGTCCTGCGCTGGGTGGGGCTGCCCGGCGCCCTGCCGTTCCTGTTCGCGTCGATGCGGCTGTCCGCGCCGGCGGCCCTGGTCGGCGCGTTGCTGGCGGAATGGCTCGCCACCGGCGACGGCATCGGCTACCGCATGCAGCGCGACATCACCGCGTTCCATGCCGCCGACCTGTGGAGCGCGCTGGTGCTGGTGACGCTGTGCTCGCTCGGCCTCCACGCGATCGTCGCCGCCACCGAGGCGGTGGTGATCGGCCGCTGCCGGCCGCAGCGCCGATCCTAGGCCGCGCTCCGCGCCAAATACGCGACGATCTCCGATCTCAACGGTTCTTTAAGGGCATTCCTGCCTTAGTGGCGCCCGCTCGAACCGGGGTCCACCACGACATGAGGCAGGCGTTCCTGCGTTGGCGACGACGCGAGATCCCGCTGCACCTGCGCATCATCGCGGCGGTGCTCGCGGTGTGCCTGCTGCTCGTCGGGCTGGATGGCGGCCGCACCTGGCAGATGCGCAACGACCTGATCGCCGCGGACAAGGTCGAGACGGCAAACCTCGCCCGCTCGCTGGCCCAGCATGCGCACGACAACCTCTACGTCGTCGACGTGATCCTGTCCAAGTTGCGAGAGCAGATCGAAGCGCCTGGGCCGGAGCCGGAGTCGGAGCGGATCGATCGGCTGAAGCTCATGGTCGCCACGCGCCTTCGCGAAACGCCGGAACTCTGCGGCCTGGCCGTGCTCGACGCCGCCGGCGGCCTGGTGGCCGGCCGGCAGAACGCCGCGGCCGCGGCCGCGGACCGCGCCGATGCCGCCGATCACCGCGCCGATGCGGACCGCGGCATCCATGTCGGCGACGCCACGCGCTCGTGCGACGACGGGCAATGGGGCCTGGCGGTGTCACGCCGGATCGACGACGGGCACGGCCGATTCGCCGGGATCGTGCAGGCGAGGATCTCGATCGGGTTCCTGCAGAGCTTCTACGGCCGGTTCGAGGTCGGCTCGCACGGCGTGATCTCGCTGACCACCCGGCGGGGCAGCGTCGTCGCCCACACCGACGGCACCCGGGCCAGGATCGGCGCGAGCGCTTCCTCCGGAACGATCTTCCGCACGATCAGGGCGGGTGGGACCGCAGGCAGCTTCCGCTACGTCTCGTCGTTTGACGGCATCGCGCGGCTGGGCAGCTTCCGTGTGGTCGACGGCTACCCGCTCTTCATCGTCGTCGGCCATTCCTTCCACGAGGTGCTGGCCGACTGGCGCGCCGGCGCCTGGCTCCACATGACCATCAGCCTCCTCGCGTCGGCGCTCCTGGTGCTGACCGGCAGCCGCATCGCCGGCCAGGTCAGGATCAGGCAGCAGGCCGAGCGTCGCTACCGGCTGCTGGCGGAGAACTCGAGCGATGCCATCGTCTGTATCGGCCTCGACGGCAAGCGCCGCTACGTCTCGCCGGCCTTCACCGTGCTGACCGGATGGAGCGCCGAAGAGGTCATCGGTCAGCCCGCCGTCGACATCGTCCACCCGGAAGACCGGCCGTCCAACGCCACTCTGCTGCCGCAGCTGCTGGCCGGAGCGCCCCAGGTGACGTCGTGCCTCCGCTACGTCCGCAAGGACGGATCGCTGCTCTGGGTGGAGATGCGCGCGCGCCTGCTGCGATGCGACGACGGGGAGACGCAGGCCATCTCCAACATGCGCGACATCACCGATCGCCGTGCGGCGGAGGACCGGGTCGCCATGCTGAACCGCGAGCTGGCGGAGCTGGCCAGAACCGACGGGCTGACCGGGGTCGCCAACCGACGCCGCTTCGATGAGGCGCTGGCGCAGGAATGGCGGCGGGCGCGGCACGAGGAGATGCCGGTGTCGCTGATGATGATCGACGTCGACCGCTTCAAGCTGTTCAACGACCGCTACGGCCACCTGAAGGGGGACGAATGCCTGCGCGCGGTGGCGGCGGCGGCGGCGCAGGTCGCGCGCGGTCCGGCGGTACTCACCGCGCGCTATGGCGGCGAGGAGTTCGTGGTGCTGCTGCCGCGGATCGATGCGGCGGCTGCCGCGGCGCTGGCCGGACAGGTGCTGGCGGCGGTGCGCGCCATGGCGATCGAACATCACGACAACGGCGCGGCCGGCACCGTGACCGTCAGCATCGGCATCGCCACCGCCACGCCGTGGGCGGCCGGGCTCGAGGTCTGCGGCGAGACGACGCTGGTTGCGGCCGCCGATGCCGCGCTCTACGACGCCAAGCGGAGCGGGCGCGATCGGGCGGTAACGCACGACCGCATGCTGCTGCCCGACCTTGTCTGCAGCACTCTGCCGGTCGCGGCCGGTCCGTGAAGCTCGGACACCCGACCCGGAGCGTCCCGGCGTTCATCCCGCATTAGGCTTGATGCCGCACTGTCTCGGCCGACAGCCGGATGTCCTCTCATGTCGCGTCGGGTGCTCGCCTGCCTGCTGCTGATCGCCTCCGGCCTATTGTCCGGCGGCCGGGCCAGCCGTGCCGCGGCCTCGGATGATCCCGACTGCCAGGCGGCGATCTCTGCCGCGACCGAGCGGCATCACCTGCCGGATCACCTGCTGCAGGCAATCGCGCGAACCGAAAGCGGGCGCTACGATCCGCGGAGCGGCATCAGGACCTCCTGGCCGTGGACCGTGACCGCGCGCGGCACCGGCCGCTTCTTCGCGACCGAGCAGGACGCCGCCGCCTACGTCCGGGCGCTCTGGGCGGACGGCATCACGTCGATCGACGTCGGCTGCCTGCAGGTCAACCTGCACTACCATCCGGCCGCCTTCGGCACGCTGGAGCAGGCCTTCGATCCCGAGGCCAATGCCGACTACGCCGCCGCCTTCCTGGTCACGCTGCACCGGCCGCGGACGGACTGGTCGGAGGCGATCGCCGACTACCATTCGGCGGACCCCGCCGAGGGCGGAAGCTACCTCCAGCGCGTCATGCTCAACCTCTCGGGCTCGGTTCCGGCGAGCCGGCCGCCCGACCTGCTGAACGCCGCCCTGATCACGCAGGTCCCAATGCGCTTCGGCATGACCGTGATCACCCCCGCCAGCGCCGCGCTCCCCTCGCGGCACCGTTTCCCCCGCATCATCACACCCTAGGCGACCGATGCAGCTCCTCGCAGGCTTCCGCTCCGGCGCCTACCTGACCCGCCCGAGGCTGATCGCCTGGGCCTCAATCCTGATCGTGATCGAGGCGATCACCGCCCTCTTCTTCGTGGCCGGCACGCACGGCTGGATCGTCCCGCTAAGCCGGCCGACGACAACCGATTTCGCCAGCTTCTACGCCGCCGGCACGCTCGCACTCTCCGGACACCCGCAGGATGCCTACGATCCCGCCCGCCTCTACGCCGCCGAGCAGGCGGCCACGGCGATCGGCATCGACGAGCAGAAGTTCTTCTATCCCCCGACCTTTCTCATCCTCTGCTCTCTGCTGGCGCATCTTCCCTACCTGGCCGGCTTTGCCGCCCTTGAGCTGCTGTCCGCGCTCGCCTTCTTCCTGGTCATGATCAGGCTTGCCAATGAGAGCAGCGGCCTAGTCCCGCTGCTCCTGCTTGCCTATCCCGCGACCGTTTGGACGGCGGCGATCGGCCAGAACTCGTTCCTGTCCGCCGCCCTGTTCGCCCTCGGTACCATGATGCTGCCGCGCCGGCCATGGCTGGCCGGCGCCGTGCTCGGCCTGCTCTGCTTCAAGCCGCATCTCGGACTCCTGCTGCCGGTCGCGTTCATGGCCGGCCGGCATTGGAAGGCGTTGTTGGGAGCCGGCCTGTCCACCGCGCTGGTCACGCTGCTCTCGGTCATGCTCTTCGGCCTGCGGAGCTGGAGCGCGTTCCTCGTCGCCTTCCATCGCGCCGGCCACACCTTTCAGACCGGCGTCATCCCGCATTCCGGCCTCATCAGCATCTATGCGGCGGGACGAGTCTTCGGCTTCTCGCAATCCGCCGCGAACCTGCTGCAACTGGCCGCGAGCCTGGCCGCCGCCGCCGCCGTCGCCTTCGTCTGGTCTGGCCGGGCGCCCGATGCCGTGAAGGCCGCCGCGCTGATCGCGGGCACCATCCTCGCCGTCCCGGTCCTGCTCTTCTACGACCTGCTCATCGCCGCGGTGGCCGCCGCCTGGCTGATCCAGGACGGCCTGCGACGCGGCTTCCGCGACTACGAGCTCTCGTTCCTCGTCTTTGGCTTCATGGTCCCGCTCCTCGCGCGCCCGGTCGCCGCCGGCTTGCACGTCCCGCTCGGGCCGCTGCTGCCGGCGGGCCTCCTGCTGATCTGCGTCATGCGGGCCGTGCCAATGCATCTCCCGGAACGCCTGGCCACGGAATCCGCCCCTCTGCTTCTGGCCGTTAACGGTTCCGAAACCTGGGCCCGGCAAGGTGGCGACAGAACCCGAGGGGTTCGCGCCACACACCGAGGGCGCTGGCTTTGGTAACCATCGTCAACGATCAGCCTTACGGCTTAGGAGAGAACTAAAATGTACGAGTACCTGATCACCTGGCTCAGCCTGAAGTCCGACCGTCGCGGCGTGACCGCCCTCGAGTATGGCCTGATCGCCGCCCTCATCGCCGGCGTTATCGCCGGCGGCGTCACGACGATCGGCACCAACATAAGCAGCCAATTCACTACTATCGCCGGCAAGATCTGACACTGCATGGTCGGGCCTCGCGCCCGACCAGTCGCATCGAACAACTCGAGGCGCCGAACAAGCTCACGAAGATGGTGACACAGGACGTGTTCCTCTATCTCGCCAATACAGCGGTCGTTCTCGCGTGCATGATCCTGCTTTTTGCAGCCCTGCACGATATCGGCACGCGGACGATCCCGAACTGGATTTCCGTCGGCGTCGCGGTGCTGGGTGCCGTGGTCCGCGGCTGCCAGCACGACCTGCTCGCCGGCCTCGCGTCCAGTCTCCTCGTCTTCGCGACCGCCGCTTTCCTGTGGCGGCGCGGCTGGATGGGCGGCGGCGACGTGAAGCTCCTCGGCGCCTGCGCGCTGCTGGTCGCGCCGCGGGACGCCTGCGGCTTCGTGATCTTGGTCGCACTCTCCGGCGGCGGGCTGGCGCTGCTTTACCTCCTCATGGCGCGCCTCGTGCCGTCACCGCGGCGTCCCCTGCCCAAGACCCTGTTTCGCCGCCTGCTCCGGGTCGAGCAATGGCGGATCAGCCACCGCTTCGCGCTCCCCTACGGAGTCGCGATCGTCGCGGGCGGCGTCGCAACTCTCCTGAGAGGCTGACGGGCTCATGATCCTTCGTGCTCTCCTGCTCGTCGTTACCGCCATCGGTATGGCCGGTCTTGCGATCGTCGGCTGGATCGGGCTGCATCCGGCGCCCGCTGCCGTCGTCCAGCCTCGTATCGCCGCTGCACCCGCGGCCGTCCCCGTTGCAAAGATCACCTACCTCGCCGCCGCGCGATCGTTGCGTGCCGGAACCCTGCTGCGTCCCGAGGACCTGAAGGCCGTTGAGCGCGACCTCGCGAACGCGCTGCCGAACGCTCAGACCGATACCCTATCGCATCGCTCTGACCTGATCGGTTGCCTGGTTCGCGAGCCGATCGCCGATGGCACGATCATCATGCAGTCCGACCTCCTGCGCCCCGGCGATCACGGCTTCCTCGCCGCCGTCGTGAGGCCTGGCATGCTGGCGGAGACCATCGGCGTCGATGCCATCAGCAGCGTCGGCGGCCTGCTGTGGCCTGGTGACCATGTCGACGCGATCCTGACGCAGGAACTCGAGGACAAGTCGTTGCCGAACGGAAAGCGTCTATCGGCCGACACCGTCCTGAAGGACGTCCGGCTCGTGGCGATCGATCAGCAGCTGGTTCAGGGTGCGGCGCCAGGCAGCGCTGCGCAGATCCCCCGCACCGCGACGATCGAGATCGAGCCCGCAGACGCACCGCGTCTGGCCGTGGCCATCAAGCTTGGCCAGATCTCGCTCGCCGTGCGGGGGGCGCCGTCGTCGACAACGGCGCCCCCCGCACCAACTGCCGATCCCCACCGTTTAGATGCGTCCGGAACGGTCTGGGCCGGCGACGTCTCCCCCGCTCTCGGGTTTGGTCAGAATGGCCACGCCCAAAGTCACCTTCACGTCTACGAAGGCAACGCAGATGGAAAGGATTTCCAATTCTGATGGTCGGCAAAACGGCGACTTCCGCATCAGCGATCCTGGCGGCGTGTTCCCTGGCCCTGTTCGCATCGTCGGCACCGGTGCATGCCGCTGAACCGCTCGGTTCTCCGCACGGCGAGCTGGATACCGGTCATGCACGGCCCCATCCGGCATCGCGCGCGATCACGATCGAGGTCGGGTCCGGCCGCATGATCCACCTGCCCGCCGCCGCCGCCAACGTCTTCGCCGCCGATCCGAAGACCGCGGAGGTTCGGCCGGCGAGCCCGAATACGCTGTTCGTGTTCGGCTTGGCAGAGGGTCGCACCAGCATTGCCGCCGTCGATGAGACCGGCCGCACGCTTGGCCAATATCTCGTCACCGTCGTACCTTCGGGCTACGCGTCGGGTCGCATCCATGACGACATCGGGCACGTCGTCCCCAACGCTGACGTCGCGGTGCAGCCGAGCCAGAACGGCGTCATCGTCTCCGGCTCCGTCCCAACGCCCGCCGATGCCGAGCGCGTGCTGACCGCTGCCAGAAGCCGTCTTGGCACCACGGCCACGATCGATAACCGCCTGCAGGTCACGGCACCCGTCCAGGTCCTGCTGCGCGTGCGCATCGCCGAGATGTCGAGGACGCTGACGCGCGACCTCGGCCTGAACTGGCGCAGTCTTGGCGGCGATCTCGGCGCGGTGGCTCAGCTCGGCCTGGCGGGCGGCGCCGGCCTGGCCGACGCGGTCGGCGGCCTCAGCGCGACCGCTGAACTCGTCGCCGCCTTTAAGAAGACCAGCGTCGAGGGAGTCGTTGACGCGCTCGCCGAGGACCAGCTGATCCACACCCTCGCCGAGCCGAACCTCACCGCGATGAGCGGCGAGACCGCCAGCTTCCTTGTCGGCGGCGAATATCCGATTCCAGTCGCCCAGCAGCTCGGCGAGACCACCGTCGAATACAAGCAGTATGGCATCTCCCTGAGCTTCGTGCCGACCGTCCTGTCCGACGGGCGCATCAACCTCAGGGTGCGTCCAGAGGTCAGCGCCCTCACGAACCAGGGTGCGGTGTCCATCTCGGGCACGAACTCCAGCCTGGTCATTCCGGCCCTGACCGTGCGCAGGGTCGAGACGACGGTCGAGCTCGGCAGCGGCCAGAGCTTCGCCATCGCCGGCCTGCTTCAGGATCAGGTGACTCAGGTGGACCAGGGGACGCCGTTCCTCGGCGACGTGCCGATCCTGGGCGCCCTGTTCCGCTCCGACAGCTTCAAGCGCCAGCAGAGCGAGCTCGTCATCCTGGTCACCCCCTACATCATCCGTCCCACCAGCAATCCGGCAGCGCTGCATCTCGCCGGCGAGGGCTACCGGGCGCCGGGTGACCTCGATCGCCTGCTGCTGCTCAAGCAGCAAGCGTCCGGCACCGAGACCGGCACCTACACCCATATCCCCGGCAACGCCGGCTTCCTGCTGGAGTGATGGTCGTGACGATGAGACGCAACGCCCTTGTCATCACCGCGATCCTGTCCGTGGCCGGCTGTCGCGATACCGACCCGGTCCTCAATCCCGGCCTCTGGAACCCGGCCGGCGTCAACGAGATGAACATCGCCGCCATGGTGGCGTCCCCATCCGACCTGGTCCGTGGCGTCGACGAGCAGAACTCCGACGGCGTCAGGGCCGCCGCCGCGGTCCAGCGTCTCGAGACGAACCGCGTGAAGCCTTTGCCAAATACCGGGCTCAGCACCGTCAAGCTTCAGGATAACGGGGGCGGTCAGGGTAGCGACGCTGCGGCGGCCGGCGGGGGTACGTGATGGCCGGCATGTTCGAGAGCGCGACCGCAGCCACTGCCACGGTCAGCGGACGGCCCGACCGCGCGCAGATCATCGCCTTCATCGGCGATCCGGCCAGCGAACGCATCGTCCGGGAAGGGCTGGCCGAGCAGGTCGACGAAACGTTCGAGATTCACAGGGGCGGGGTGCGCACGGCCATATCGGTCCTGCAGAAGGTTCCGACCCCGCAGGTCCTGCTCGTGGATGTCAGCGGCGAGCCCGACGCGCTGATGCAGCTTGCCGATCTGTCCGAGATCGTGGAGCCGGATGTCCGGGTCCTCGTGATCGGCGATCGGCAGGATGTCAACTTCTACCGCCAGATTACACGCGGCCTTGGCGTCGTGGAATATCTCTACAAGCCTCTCACCCGCGAGATGGTGGCCACGCACTTCACGCTGGCGCTCGGCCGCAGCGGCAGCCCGCCGATCGTGCAGGGCGGGCGCGTCATATCGATCACCGGAACCTCCGGCGGCGCCGGCGCCACGACGATCACCGTGAGCCTGGCCACCTATCTCGCCGAGGAGGCGAACCGCCACGTCATCGTCCTGGACGCGAACCTCTACACCGGCAACGTTGCCATGCTGCTCGGCGCACGGACCGGTCCGGGACTCCGATCCGCCCTGGAAACGCCCGAGCGGATCGACGAGCTGTTCGTAGAGCGCTCGGCGCGTCCGGTCAGTGAACGCCTGCACGTTCTGGCTGGCGAGGAGGCGCTGACCGAGCAGTTCAAGTATGCTCAGGGAGCCGCCGAAAGCCTGTTGCGGTCACTTCGCCGGCGCTACAACTTCATCTTCCTCGACGTGCCGTTTTCGCCGGCGCCGCTGAACCGCGAGCTGCTCGCCGCCGCGAACCAGCGGGTCCTGGTGATGAACCCGACCCTTGCCTCCATCCGCGACACCCTTCGCCTGCTGGCATTGCCGCAAGGTCCGCTCCAGGTCCGGCGTGCGGTCATCGTGCTCGACCGGCTAGGGATGCCGGGCGGCCTCTCACGCCAGCAGGTCGAGGCCGCCATGGGGGCGCCGGTCGACGTGGTCGTCCCCTATGTGCCGAAACAGATCCTGCTCGCTGGCAATCTCGGCCAATCGGCGATCCAGAAGCGCGGCGGGTTCCGCAGCGGCATCCTCTCCCTCACCCAGGAAATCGGCTCGATGCACGCCATGCAGGAATCGGGTGCCGTTCGCCTGAAGCGTGTTCTGCTAAAGCGCTTGCTGACAGGTGACAAGACGTGAGCGACACTCTCCCTGCCTTCGGCCGCCGGCGGTCCAGCCCGGCATCTGCAGCATCCGTCGCCGCCCCGCCACCCCCGACGCCGCCGCCGACCCCATCAAAGACCAGTGTCCCGCAGCCACTGACTGAACTGCGAGCTCTCTGCCTGGGGCGGCTCGACCCGTCCGCCGTCGCGTCCACCCCGCACGACCGGCTCATCCTGGAGGTCGAGCGGGTCGTCGCCGACCTTGCCACTGAAAAACGAATCCAGCTGAACGGTCGCGAGCAGCGCCAGCTCGCAGGTGATCTCGTCAACGACATGATGGGGCTGGGTCCGCTGCAACCCCTTCTCGACGACGACACCGTGGCCGACATCATGGTCAACGGACCAGAGCGGGTCTTTGTCGAACGGGCGGGCAAAATGTCGATGTCGGGGGTTCGTTTCCGCGATGCGGCGCATGTCGCCTCGATCTGTCAACGGATCGCCTCGACCGTCGGACGGCGCATAGACGAGTCCAGCCCCATGGTCGACGCACGATTGCTGGACGGCTCGCGCGTCAACATCGTGTTCCCGCCGCTGGCGCTGGATGGGCCCTATCTGTCAATCAGGAAGTTCGCCAAGCGCGTGATCGACTTCGACCAACTGGTCGTCAACGGGTCGTGCTCGCGATCGGTCGCCCGCGTGCTCGAGATCGCCGGACGCGCGCGGCTCAACATCATCATCTCTGGCGGCACCGGCTCGGGAAAGACGACCCTGATGAACGCGATGTCGCGGACGATCGATCCGAGCGAGCGCATCGTCACCATCGAGGATGCGGCCGAACTCCAACTGCAGCAGCCGCACGTCGTCCGACTTGAGACCCGTCCGTCGAGCCTGGAGGGCAAGGGCGAGATCACCCAGCGCGACCTGGTCCGCAACGCCCTCCGGATGCGGCCGGACCGGGTCATCATCGGAGAGGTCCGCAGCGCCGAGGCCTTCGACATGCTGCAGGCGATGAACACGGGCCACGACGGAAGCATGTCCACGATCCACGCCAACACGACGCGCGACGCCCTGATCCGCATCGAGAACATGGTGCAGATGGGCAACATGGGCCTGCCTCCGCGCGCCATCCGGACGCAGATGGTCGGCGCGATCGACCTGATCGTCCAGGTCGAGCGGCAACGGGACGGCGGCAGGCGCATCACGCAGGTAAGCGATGTCGGTGGTCTGGAGGGCGATGTCGTCATCATGAACGACATCTTCCAGCTGGAGATCGACGGAGAGTCGACCGACGGCAGGATCATCAGCCACTACCGCGTGAGCCGCGCCCGTCCGAGCTTCCACGAGCGCCTGAACTATTTTCAGCTCGATCGGGCCTGGGTTTCGGCGCTGGAGGATGCGGAGCGATGAGTGGGAAAGGCGTTTGCCTGCTCATCGCGGCGGTCGGCTTCCTAATCCTGGCGATCGCCTGCCTGCTCGTTACCCTGGACGCGATGCGGCGGCAGCAACGGTTGAACTCGCGGATCGATCAGGTCGCCCGTCCCCATGCGCAGGCACGATCGTTGCAAGCGATCAGCCTGATCAGCCGGGCAGCGCCGTCGAACTCGCGGTTCAACCAGTATTTGGCTCGATGGCTCCGCTATGATCCCGCGAAACGCGATCGCTATCCGGTACCGCTTCCCCTGGCCCTTGCGCTGGGCGTAGCCGTTGGCGGCGCCGGCTATCTGATCGCCGGCTTTGTCTATCATCCGCTCGCCTGGCCGTCAGGCCTGCTCCTGATCATCCTGACAATCCGCTCGATCTACGGGTGGTTCGACCAGAGGATCAAGCGGATCCTGTTCAATCAGTTTCCTGATGCACTCGGCTTGATCGTGCGGGCCGTGCGGGTCGGCGTCCCGGTATCGGAGGCGATCGTGATCGTCGCCAAGGAGGCGTCCAACCCGACCGCTCAGGAGTTCGGGCGGGTAGCCGAGCAGATCGCCATCGGCGCCACCCTTGAGGAGTCCCTCCGCAACATGGCGGAGCGCAACTCGCTTCCCGAATACGGTTTCTTTGCGGTGACGTTGTCGCTCCAGAGCCAGACCGGCGGCGGTTTGACCGAGACGCTGGAGAATCTTGCGGAGACCGTGCGGAAGCGTGCGGCCGCGCGTGACCGCGGCAATGCCCTGGCCTCCGAAGCCAAGATGAGCATGTACATCCTGGCGGCCCTTCCTCCTTGCACAGGTGGAATCATGCTCGTCGTGAACGCGCCCTACATCATGGTGCTGTTCGAGAAACAGGCCGGCGAAAGGATCGTCGGCTTTGCCTGCCTACTTTGGTGCGTGGGCATGTTCTCGATGCGCACCCTGATCCGCAAGAGCCTGTCGTGATGCGTCTCGCCTTGATCACCTTGTCGATGTGCTGCCTGCTGGCCGTGACCAGCGGCAGTCTTGTCTATCTCGACTACATCACTAGGCGCGACAGGCTGGCGGCGCGGGTCCGGTGGGTCTTGCAGGATCACGAACTGGAACTGGACGCCATCAGCAGTCGTGGCGCTCGGGGCGTCCGGGCCCTGATCGGGATCGGAAACCTCCTCGCCCGCAGCGGATTGCTGTCGGCGAACACCTTGTCGGAGCTGGACAGGACGCTGCAATCGTCTGGCTTCCGCGGCACCAATACGCTTGCGCTGTTCATTGGCAGCAAGGTCGCGATGCTCGTGCTTCTCCCGCTGACCGGCCTTTTCGTCCTGCAGCACGTCTCCCTGTCCACCCGGTTGCACTACTTGACGCTGGGCGTCAGTGCCATCGGCGGTCTGCTGCTGCCCGATACGTGGGTCAAGCGCAGACGCAACTCCTATCTGAAGCGGCTGGAACGAGGACTGCCGGACGCGCTCGACATGCTGGTGATCTGCACCGAATCCGGCCTTGGCCTCGAGGCGGCGGTCGAGCGCGTCGGCCACGAGATGCGCGAATCTCATCCCGAGGTGAGCCGCGAGTTGATCATCACCGCCCATGAGCTTCGCATCGCCGCAGACCGCAAACAGGCGCTGAACGGCATGTCGGTCCGGACCGGTTTGCAATCCGTTAAGCGTTTGGGAGCTACTCTGATCCAGACGATGCAATACGGAACCCCGCTGAGCCAGGCCCTGAGGTCGCTCTCCACCGAGATGAGACAAGAGATACTTATGCGTTTCGAGGCCAATGCAGCTCGGCTGCCGGTCTTGCTGACGTTGCCTATGATAATCTTCATCCTTCCGACGCTCTTCATGATCGTCGGAGGTCCAGCCGCCTTGACGTTGTCAACGCTGTTTACGCATTAGGAAAAAGTTCTATGCGAAGACTATCCATGACGATCTTGCTTCTGTGCTCCGCATGCAGCGCGACAGGCGGCACCGATGAGAGCACGCAGTTGAAGATCGCCGACGTCGCCTTGGCCAACGGTGCGGCCGCCGCGGCGCTCCAAGTGTCGCACGACATCCTGGCGCGCGACAGGAACAACATCGAAGCACTCCTGCGGGAGGCACAGGCGGAGTACCTGCTGGGCGAGTTCCACCAAGCCGAGGGTAGCTTCAATCGCATCCTGACCATTCAGCCAAAGCAGCAGCAAGCTTTGCTCGGGCTGGGCCGGGTCTTCTTGAAGAGCGACGCTGGCAAGGCGTCCGGTTATCTGGAGCGGGCGGTCGCCGAGGCGCCCGACGACGCTTCGGCGCTGGTCGACCTCGGCGTCGCGCACGACCTTCTCGGCCAGCACGACAAGGCCCAGGTGCTCTACCGTCAGGTTTTGGCGCGCCAGCCGGATCTCATCACGGCCGAGGCCGATCTCGGGCTTTCGCTCGCCCTGGACGGTAAGGGCAGCGAGGCGATCGGCTACCTCCAGCCGCTGGCGGCGGACTCCAGCGCGTCGAGCCGGATCAAGGAGGACTTGGCCCTGGCGCTGGTGGTGAGCGGCGACACCGAGGAGGCTGGCCATATCCTGGAGGCCGACATGAAGCCGCAGGACGCCAAGGCAGCGATCATCGCCTACGAAAGCCTGGGACATGCGGCGCCCTAGACGCCATGATCTTGCCGCGATCCGCGGGGCCCGGGCCGGTGCGACGGCCGTTGAGTTCGGGCTGGTCGCACTCGCCTTTCTGACGCTCCTGGTCATGGTGATCGAGCTGTCCTGGCAGGTCGCGACGGGTGCCGCACTCGATTACGGCGGCAGGGAGGCAAGCAGGTTCGCGGTCACGGGGTCCTGTTCCGCTCCCGGAGTCACGACTCCCACCAACCGCAGCGGCCTGATCAAGGCGATCGTCAGCCAGTCGACCGGCAACTTCCTGATTGGCGGCAACCTCAGCGTCACCTCGTCGGCCTACAACACCTTCGGGAACTACCAGAGCACGACCAACGGTACGTCGGGTGGTGGGATCGGCAGCAACACCGTCGCCTACACCCTGAGCTACACCCAGCCTTATCTCACGGGTCTGGCTCAATCGATTCTCGGCGTACCGAGCTTCACTCACGTCATCACCATCGTGGTCCAGAATGAGCCCTTCATCGCGACTTGCCCGTAGACGCGGCATCGCTGGCTTGGAGTTCGCACTGGTCGCGCTGGTGCTGGCGACGCTCGCGCTAGCGACCGTCGACCTGGTGACGTACATCCGCACCTATTTCCGCCTGGAGCAGGTGGCGGCGCAGATGGCCGAGGTCATCACGCAGTGCCAAGCCGTCGACACGCCCGGCGACACAAACAGGTTCGAGGCGGAAGCTCAGATCCTGGCTGGTAGTTTCAACATTACTACGGCGAACGCCGCCGGCTCGTTTATCATCACAGCCATCGTTCCTGGTTCCGGTGGCGCGCCGGCGACCGTCGCCTGGCAATATCCCTTCGGCAACTACCTTCAATACGGAAGCGCGATGTGCGGAGGCGCCACAATATGCGCGCCCGGCGTCACGGCGACGATCTTGGGCTACAACAACACGACTAGTAAGCTGCCGCCCGGTCAGGTTCTGATCGCCACCGAGGTTACGGGATCGGTGGCGCCGTTCATGTTTAGCGCGAAGCTGATAAATGCCAGCAGCAGCGTCCTGCACTTGAACGCCCTCTTCTTGGTTCGGTCTTCTAATCCCATGAACCTGAACAAGGTGACGGTGAACGTCGCCAGTTCGACGACGCAAGGCTGTGGGTCATGAACCGTCGTGGCTCCGTCGCCATTACCGTAGCGATATCGTTAATCATGCTTGTCGGCTTTGCCGGCTTTGCCATTGACCTCGAGCGGCTTTGGACGCTCAAGTCCAGGCTGCAGACGTCGCTCGATGCAGCGGTACTTCTGGCAGCGCGGGAGATTTCCCAGCCCACCATGCAGCTCGATGCAACGAACCTTTTCTATGCAAACTTCTTGCCTGGACAAGTCAACGGTGTGACTTCAGGGATCTTCGGCTCCACGAACGTCACCCTCAGCTTTGCCGTCAGCAGCGACAACAGCACCGTCACCATCACCGCGAATGCGCTGATGCCGGTGAGCTTCATCGCGGTTCTGCCGGGAGTGCCCGGCATGCTTCCGGTCAGCGATCAGGCCAGTGCCACCCCCGGTGGCTCGGGCCTGGAAGTCGCACTCGTGCTGGACAATACCGGATCCATGTCGCAGCCGGACGGTTCTACCGGCGGGACAAAGCTGCAGGCACTACAGGCTTCAGTCACTGACATGCTGAACGTACTATATGGTCCGAACAACGATACAGCTCCGAGTCTATGGGTTTCCGTAATCCCTTTCGTAACAACGATCAACGTTGGAAACGGTTCGACTCAGCAGGGCTGGTTGTCATCGATGCCAAGCTCAACTCAATATAAGGGTGGGACGAAGCAATATTCTTGGGCAGGCTGCGTTCAGGCGCGTTGGAACTCTGACGATGACGAAACTGATACGCCGCCCGCAACACATTCTTTCGTACCATACTTTGCGGATGATACGTATGATAAATATGGCCTCACCCCGCTCAATTGTCTCCCCGGTTTCTACATAAACCTTGTTTGCATGGGTGATAACGATTGGGGGGCCCCAGCTTTCTTGCCGACCGCTGCCAATCCTGCCTTGTCGGCCGGTCTCGTGTTCGGACCCAATCGCGGTTGTCCAACCGCCTTACTCCCACTGACTGCAAGCAAGAACACAATCGTGACGATGGTAAAAGGCCTGACAACCGCTTACTCGGGCACGATCATCGGCCTGGGCATGCAAGGCGGCTGGTTCACGCTCAGCCCGAACTGGCGCGGATCGGGAGGTTGGGGCGATCCTGTCCTGCCGCACAACTACTTGACTCAAATCCCGGCGCCGTCTCCTCCAATCCAGAAGGTCGCGATCCTCGTTTCGGATGGGGATAACGATTGGGGTTATGTTCCATCTGTCGCGCCGGGAAACCAGCCAATTCCCGCGACGCTCTACATGCCCTATGGACGATTGAGTGCAAGCAACAACCCGCTCAATATAACGATTTCTGGAAACTTGAGCATGACCTCCAGCAACGCCGATGCCATGCTTGATACCCGGTGGCAGGCTACCTGCACGAACATGAAGAATGCCGGAATCATAATCTATGTGATTGGCCTCGGTGTTTCCGATACAAATGCCCGCACGCAGCTGACGAACTGCGCCACGAGTCCTTCTTACTATCTTGAGAGCCCTACTGCGAGCGGCCTGGACAGCGCCTTCACCCAGGTAGGACGGCAGCTCTCCAACCTCCGGCTAACCCAGTAGGTGTTCGACCCGCCAATCAGAATGGGCGACTTCATCGTCAGCTTGTCCTAGACATGCCTTAGCTCCACGCGCGTGCCTCCGATCCGCGCCGCGACGTCGTCGCGGCAGGTGAGCACCAGGATCTGCATGCGTCGGCCGGCATCGGTCAGGATGTCGAACATGCGTTCCATGCGCAGCGGATCGGCGAAGGCCAGCGCGTCGTCCAGCACCAGGAAGGCCGGGCGGCCGGACGCCAGCAGCATGTCGGCGAAGGCGAGCCTAGCCAGGATGGCGATCTGCTCGCGAGTGCCGTGCGACAGCAGGTCGAAACGCTCGCCCTCGGCATCGGC
>CAXTVM010000010.1:56088-77771 GCA_964247725.1 uncultured Acetobacteraceae bacterium
TCTGCTCGCGAGTGCCGTGCGACAGCAGGTCGAAACGCTCGCCCTCGGCATCGGCATCGGCATCGGCTGCGGCTGTCCGTCCGTCGGTCGGCCGGGTGAGGGCGGTGATCTGGAAGTCCTCGTCCAGCCGCAGCTCGGCATGCGGGAACAGCGCCTGCAGGTAGGGCCCGACGCGCGTCATCAACGGGGCCAGGGTGCGCTCGCGGGCATCGCGGTCGGCGCGCAACAGGGTGTCGCGCAGCAGGGTCAGGATCGCGGCCTCGCGGGCATGCCCGGCCCGCAGCTCGGCCGCCGCCTCATGACGCCGTTGCGCCGCCTCGATCTGCTCGTCGAGACCGATGCCCTCCTCGGCGGCGATCCGCGTGTCCAGCCGGGCGATCTCCACCGCCAGGGCGGCGGCGCGAGCCTGTCCGTTGGCCTGCGCCTCCTCCAGGCGCCGGATGGTGGCGTCGACCATCGCCAGCGTACCGTCGGGTGCCGCGGCGGACAGGGCGGCCAGCTCGCGGCGGCGGTCGGCCAGTGCCTCGGCGGCGCGCCTCAACCGGGCGGCGAGATCGGCGGTGGACTCGACGGCCTCGCCGCGCGCCTGCTCGTCCCGTCGGCTGTCGCGGATGGTCTCCCGGGCGCCGCGGTCCAGCTCGGCCTGGCGCAGCGTGGCTTCCGCGATGTCGCGGTCGGCCTCCGGTGTCAGCAGCGCGGCCTGGGCGAGGCGGACGTCGTGACGGGCGGCGGCCTCGGCGGCGATCGCGGCCGCCTGATCGGCACGCGCCACGGCCGGCTCGGCCGGCTCGGCGATCCCCTCGGCCCGCAGGCGGTCCGCCAGTTCGGCGTCGAGCAGGGCAACCTGCTGGCGCAGGCCCTCCAGGCCGTCGGCCCGCCCGGTCCCAATCGCGGCATCCAGCGCCCGCTGGGCCTTGTCGAGGCTGGCGACCAGGCCGCGGCGCTCGAGGTGGAACCGCTCGGCCTCGGCGAGGTCGCGACAGCCGACCGCCGCCAGGGCACCCGCCAGCGCTCGCGCGGTGTCGCGCGCCGCGGCGTGCAGCGCTTCCTGGTCGCGCGAGGCCGGCAGGATGCGCACGCTGCCGAGGCCTGCGACCGACAGGGTGGCGGGGCGGCCGAGGCTGAGGCGATGCGGCCCGGCCGGCAGGATCGTCGCGACAGCGTCGTCCGGTTGCAGCAGCGCCTCGATCTCCAGCGACAGCTCGACGGTCGTGGCCTGTGCCTGCAACGCGGCCTGGTCGCTGCGCGCGGCGAGTGCTGCGGCGTGCAGGCCATGGAGCCTGGCCTCGTCGACCGGCAGCCGAGCCAGCGCGGCGGCGAGTTCGGCCGCGCGCAGGGCGGCGGTCTCGGCGGCGCGCAGGCGGATGCGAGCGGCCGCCTGCGCCTCGGCGCGCTCGGCGATGTCGAGCCGCGCGGCGGCGCGACGGAGGGTGCGCTCGGCGGCATCGTGATCCTGCCAGGCGCGGTCGAAGTCGCCGCGTCGGCCGGCCAGCGCCTGCCGGGCGGCCTCGGCGCGGGCGCGCGCGTCGGCCTCGACGGCGGCGAGCTCGCCCAGCCGGCGCGCGGTCTCGGCGAGCTCGGCGGCGGCCGCCTGCCGGCGCGCGTACTCGAGGCTGGCCTCGTCATGGACGGCCTCGGCAAGGCGGACGGCATCGTGCGCGCTCTGTAGCCGTCCGGCATGGCCGAGCACGGCCTCGCGGTGCCGCCGCGCCGCCAGCAGCTGTGCCACCCCCCGTTCGGCCGTCGCCGGATCGGCCTCCACGGCGAGCTCGCGGCGTCGGGCGGACAGGGTGGCGAGGTCGGCCTGCAGCGCCTGGCGGCGATCCCGCAGCGTCCGGAGATCGGCCTCGGCGGCGTCCTGGTCGGTGACCGCAGCCCGGTAGCGGTCGCGCGGGTTGCCGCGGGCGTCGAGCAGCAGCCCGAGCCCGGCCTGCACCGGCTTCAGCAGCCGCGCCACCGCGGCGCCGCCGGTGGCGCCGCCGAGCTCGGCCTCCACGCATTCGGACAGCGTCAGCCGGGCCCCTTCGCCCAGGCGGGCCTGCGCGAAGCTGTCGCCCTGCGAGACCAGCAGGGCGGCCCAGACCGTGGCCGCCTGGGCGCCGTCCCGGGTGGCGCGGGCCGGCACCGAAACACCGAGCAGCTGCGCCAGCCGCTCCTCGGCGGCGTCGCCCTCGAAGGCGGTGCCGGCGGAGACCATCCTGGCCGAGGCGCGGGACAGGTACCGCTTCTCGATCCGGTGGCAGGCGCCGTCATGCTCGAACTCCAGCGCTACGGTCGGCGCGGTGGCGTTGCGGTGATGCTGGTGGGCGCGCACGGCCTCGCCGCGCGAGCCGTGGCGATCGAACAGCACCGCCCGCAGGGCGGCGAGCAGGGTGGACTTGCCGTGCTCGTTGGGGCCGCACAGCACGTTGATGCCGTGGCCGAAGCCGTCGAGCCGGACCCGGCGGTCGAACTTGCGGAACTGGTCGAGCTCGAGGCTGCGGAGCCTCATCGGCCGGCCTGGTTCCGGTCCTGGTCCTGGCGCGCCAGCGCCAGCAGGCGGGCGAGGGCGTCGGCGGCGAGGTCGCAGCCCTCCTGGCCCGGGGCCGCGGCGCTGGCCAGCCGATCGGCCGCCTCTCGCAGCGCCCCGGCCTCGCCGAGCATCGCGAGATCGTCGGCCGAGCTGGTCACGGCGAGTGCTGCCGCCTCGATGCGGAGCGCGCGCAATGCGCTGCCGACGCCGTGCCGGATGCGCTCCTCGCACAGCGCGTGGTCGGCGGTCCCGAGTGCGCCCTCCAGCGTGAGCCAGACCAGCACGCGGCTGGGATCGTCGCCGCCCAGGCGGCGCAGGCGGCGCTCCAACGCCTCGATGTCGGCCGGCCCAGTCAGCGTGGCGCGCTCGCGACACCACAGGTGGCGGCCGACCGCATGCGGCGTCGGCGCGAGCGGCCGGCCGGGGCTTGCCACCAGCACGCTGCCGCCGCCATCGCCGCCGCGGTCGAAACCGTCCGGTTCCGGGGTGCCCGAGTACCAGCTCAGCGGACCGGCCGGGACCTGGCCGTGCCAGTCGCCGAGCGCCAGGTAGTCGAGGCCGCTGCGGCCGGCGCGATCGGCGGCGATCAGGTTGGGCGCGGTGCCGGTGCCGCCGAACGCGCGCACCGAGCCGTGCGCCAGGCCGATGCGCAGGCTCCCGTCCGGGGTGGCGGCATCGTCCATGCAGGCGGTCGGGTCGCCGAAGGCGTGGCGGCGGTCGAGGGCGGCCGGCAGCAGCCAGGCATCGCGTCCGGTGGCATCGGGACCATCGTCGTCGGCGCCGAGATGGACCGGCTGCGGCGACAGGTGAGCGTGCACGTGCCCGGGCAGACCGATCCGGCGCAGGCGGTCCCACACGCCCCCAGGCACGTTGGGGTCGTGGTTGCCGGGGATCAGGTGCCAATGCAGGTCGGGGAATTGGCGCATGCGCTCGATCGGCTGGCGCAGCGTGCGGTCGCTGGGGATGGCGACGTCCCAGACGTCGCCGGCGACCAGCACGCGGGCCGCCCCCTCGGCGCGGGCGACGCGGCCGATCCGCCCGATTGCCTCCAGCCGCTCGTTCTGCAGCACGGCCAGGGTGTCGTCGTCGGCGAAGCGGAAGCTCTTGCCGATCTGCCAGTCGGACGTATGCACGAATCGCATCGGCGGCACTGTAGCAGACTGACGCCGCCCGGGTCAGGTCCGCTGCGGGCCGGACGGGGCGGGACATGGGCTTGGCGCCGGATTGGGCATTGGGTTGGACATCGAGCGCATCGAGTCTGGAGACGCCGCCATCGCCCCAGCCCGCCCTCTGTCTCGCCTCGGTCCGGTCCATCAGCCGCTTCAGGTTTAGCAGCCGGGTCCAGACGGTCGGCTTGCCGCTTCGGCTCCCGTATGACCGACATCAGCCGAGACTAAAGCTCGGCCCGCCTAGGGCCCCATGGCAGTCGCCAGGGATCGAGGCCGCGACCGGAGGCTCGGGGAACGCCGCGGCCGATCGGGTGTTGGAGCCCAGTGCCGAGCCGTCTGGCGGATCGGTTTCACGGGAACCACATGGAGCAGATTGGTCCGGACGGCGAAACCTGCCAGGGTGCGCGCGATGGCGGACTGGCCATGAGGCGAGCGCCCTGACCACCGGCCTTTGGAGCGAATCAGGACAGATGTGGCGCCGATCCCTGGTATGGTCTCCGACCATTGCCCTCAGCTGGCTGTGGGGGCTTGGTTTCTTCTACGCGATCCATGTGACGTTCCTCTACGGATTGCCAGGGTTCCTGGGGTTCGCGTTGCCGAACGCGCTCGGCCTGGGGCTGTTCGGTTGCCTGGTCGAGCGCTACGGCTCGCGCATCGACCTGCAGTCGCAGTTCGACCGGATCGCGTCCCGCTACGGCGGCATCCTGCTGGTCTATCAGGCGGTGGCGGTGGCGATCACGGTATTCGCGTTCGCCGGCGGCTTCCTGCGCCCGCTGATCGGTGAGCTGGCCGTACCGCTGACGATCCTGCTGGCGGTGGTGGCCTGCGCCGCTGGCCACGTGCTGCGCATCCAGGACTTCAAGCCGCTGCACGCGGTCATGCTGCTGGTGGGGGTGGCGGCGGCGCTGGCGGCGATCGTGCTGCTGCCTGACTGGAGCCGGCTGCAGGCTGTCGCGTCGGCGTCGCTGCGTCCGGGTGCGGGCGACCGGCGACTGTACGGGCTGGTGGTACCCTCCCTGGTGGGCTTCCTGCTCGGGCCATGGCTCGACCTGCAGCAATGGCAGCGGGCAGTTCGCATCCGTCAGGAAGGCCGCTCGATCGGCCGTGCTTATGCCGGGGGCGGCCTGCTGTTTCTAGGCCTCATCAGCATCAACGCCTGGCTCGCCGCCGGCCTGCCGGCGACCGCCGCCCTGAGCTTGCATCCCGGCCTGGGCGGCGTCGTCGAGGCGCAGTCGGTGGTGGCGACCACCTTCGCCGCACTGGGCCCGGCGGCCCGCGCCAGCGCCTGGCTGTTCGGGCTGTGGGCGGCGATCGCGGTCGCGTCCACGCTCGACAGCGCCTATGCGGCGACGCGCTGGTTCCTGGTGATGGCGACCGGGCGCAGCAACAGCCCGATCTTCGCGCTGCTGCCGAAGGCGCTGGTGCAGACGCCGCTCTGGATGCTGGGTGGGGCGTTCGGCTTCGCGGCGGTCGCGTATGCGCTGTCGATCCCGCTGGTGCTGATGATCGCGCCGTTCTGCTCGCTCTTCGTCGGCTACGCCGCCTGCCTGCTGCTGCAGGTCACGGCGCCCGGATCCGCCGGCCTTGCCTGGCGGCACGACTCGATGCTGTGCTTCTTGCTGGGCGTCGGTGCCGCCGCCGCCGTCGCGGTCGGCTATTACGGACGGGTGGCGCCGCTGATGGCGGTCGCACCCCTGCTGCCGCTGCTGGCGGCGGCACGGCTGCGCGGCCAGGCCCGGGCCAGGCCGCAGGTGACGCCCGACGACGAGGCCGCCGTCGCCTCCAGGCCGGTCCTGACCGAAGCCGTCCCGGCGGCCGCCGTCGCGGCGGAGGGATCTGGCACCGCCGTCTCCGTAAGCGGGCGGTTCGACGGCAACTGGTTCCTGTATGACGTGATGCCGAGCTACGACGACACCAACTCGGTCGGCAACGTCTACTTCGCCAACTACATCCGCTGGGTCGGCAAGACGCGCGAGCTGTTCTTCGCCAAATGCGTGCCGAACTTCGACCTCAAGACGACCGGCTTCTTCATCCTGACGCGGGATTTCTACCACAAGTTCATCCGTGAGACCCGCGAGTTCGAGGCGATCCTGGTGCGGATTCGGATCGGCAAGCACAACCGTAAGTTTGTGACCCTGGAGCACGAGATTCGCAACGCCGCCGGCGACCTGCTCGGCAAGGGCACGCAGCAGCTGATGTTCGTCGACGTCGCCACTTACGGGCTGATCGACGTGCCGGTCGACATGCTACGCGGCTTCCTCCCCTACGCCACCTGAGAGCACGGCTGAGAATGGGCTGTGCCGGCGATCCGATGCGTCCCTCTGCGCTTGCCGTGGCTCACGGCCAGAAGGCCGTTCCGCTCCGGTTCTCGATGGACACGCCGGGCGTGCCGCTGCGCGGCACTCTCACTCGGCACATCCCATTCTCAATCGTGCTCTGAACGAACGGAGTCCAGAGGCTCCGCCCCTGGCGGGGTCCAGGGGCAGGGCCCCTGGCTGCCTTAAAGTGCAAGCGCCTTGCGCATCAGCGTGGGCAGTGCCTCGCCGGCGAGCGCGTCCGGCAACCGTAGGAACCGGTCGTCCAGGACCGGGTCCGGGATCTCTGGGCAGCATGCGCCCCGTACATCGAGCGTGAGCGCGAAGTGCGTGAAGATGTGGCGCACCTGCCCGACCGGCTGCCAGTCCGCCGGCAGTGGCGCGTGCTCGTCCGCTTCCGCGTCACCCCAGGGCGCCTCGCGCCACGGCGTACCGGGCAGCTCGGTCATGCCGCCGAGCAGGCCGCGGGGCGGGCGGCGCTGCAGCAGCACCGCGCCGCTGCGGTCGGTCAGGCGGAACAACCGGCCGTGCCGTTCGGGCCGCGTGGCCTTGCGCGCCTTGTGCGGCAGCCGCTCGGCGAGGCCGCTTGCCTGGGCGAGGCAGGCGCCGCGCCACGGGCACAGCGCGCAGGCTGGCCGCCGCGGCGTGCAGATCGTGGCGCCGAGGTCGAACAGCGCCTGCGCGAAGTCGGACGGCCGCGCCCGGGCCTGGGCATCGTCGCCCAGCCGCGCCGCCGCCGCGGCGAGCGCCCGGCGGGCCGCCGGCAGCGGCGTCTCGACCGCGAACAGCCGCGAGACCACACGCTCGACGTTGCCGTCGACCGGCACCGCCGGGACGCCGAAGGCGATCGCCGCGATCGCCGGCGCGGTGTAGCCGCCGATCCCGGGCAGCGCGCGAAGGGCGGCGACGTCGCGCGGGAAGCCGCCCGCTGCCGACACCGCGCGTGCGCAGGCATGGAGGTTGCGGGCACGGGCGTAGTAGCCGAGCCCGGCCCAGGCCCCCATCACCTGCGCCTCTGGCGCCGCGGCCAGGTCGTGCACGGTCGGGAACAACGCCAGGAAGCGCCGGAAGTATGGGATCACCGCCGCCACCGTGGTCTGCTGCAGCATGATCTCGCTGAGCCAGACATGGTAGGCATCGGCAGTCTCGCCGGCCGGCGCGCGCCAGGGCAGGATGCGGCGATGTCGATCGTACCAGTGCAGCAGGTCGTGGGCTTCGGGAGGCACGGCGGGTCTATGGCGAACGACGCACCCGGCGGCAAGCCGCCGCCCACCCGGCACGTGTACGGCCCGCGCAGCCTGGCCAGCCTGCTGCCGCCGATCGTGCGCCCGGCGTTCAAGGCGCGCTCGCCGGCGGCGGCACAGGTGCTGGCGGACTGGCCGGCCCTGGTCGGGCCGACGCTGGCAGCGATGGCGACGCCGCGGCGGATGTCCGGCGGCACGCTGACGCTGGCGGCGAACGGGCCGGCGGCGCTGGAGCTGCAGCACCTGCTGCCGCAGCTGATCGCGCGCATCAACGGGGCGCTCGGCTGCGCGCTGGTCGAGCGGGTGCGCTTCGTGCAGCAGGACCCGGCCGCCGGGCTCGCCGCCGCACCGTCCCGTGCCGTGCCTGCGGCGCCGGTCGCGGTGGCGCTGCCGGACGGCGCGCTGCACGACGCGCTGGCCCGGCTCGGCGGCCGCATCGCCGCCCGCACACCCAAGTGATCCCGGAGGCCCCGATGCCGACCCGACGCCGTCTGCTGCTGGCCGCGGCTCCCGCCCTGTTGCTCCGCGCATCGATCCGGCCGGCCGTGGCGCAGCGCGCCGACGCCCGCATGAACGACCGCGCCGTCGGCCGGGACGACGCCAAGCTGGTGGTGCAGGAATGGCTCTCGCTCACCTGCACGCACTGCGCGCACTTCTCGCAGACGGTGTTCGCCGAGGTGCAGGCCAAGCTGATCGACTCCGGCACGGTCCGCTACGTGTTCCGCGACTTCCCGCTCGACCAGCTGGCGCTGTCGGCGGCGATGGTGGCGCGCGCGCTGCCGCCGGACCGCTACCTGCCGCTCGTCGAGACGCTGCTGGCGACGCAGGACCAATGGGCGTTCAACCAGGTTGCCGATCCGCTGGTGCAGCTCGGCCGGCAGGCGGCGCTGGCCGGGATGCCGCCGGCGGAGTTCCAGGCGGTGATGGCTGACCAGCGCCTGAAGGACGAGATCCTGGAGGAGCAGGAGGACGGCCAGAAGCGCTACGACATCGGCGGCACGCCGACCTTCATCTTCGGCACGCAGAAGATCGGCCCGATCGCGACCTACGATGCCTTCGCGGCCGCCGTCACCAGGGCTCTGGCGGCCGGTTGAGAGGTGGGCGGCAGGCGGCGGGCCGGGGTCATGCGCCCTTCGCCTCCTTGGCGGACCAGTAGGCCAAGGGGTAGACTTGCCAGCCTACGAAGACCCCCGCCGCATGGGACGGGTCGGCCCGGATCAGGTCCTCCGCCGCCGGCAGCGTCTCGGCCTCGAGGATCCACAACGCGCCCGCCTGCTGCGTGAGCGGTCCCGCCGCGACGAGCCGGCCCGCCTCGAGCAGGGATCGCAGATACGCGCGATGTTCAGGGAAGATCGCCCGGACCGCGTCTTGATCCGGGCCGTGCTGGATGAGCGCTGCGAACTTCATGTTGGCCCCTTCCGTCCGGCCCGCCCCGGCCGGATCGGGTACCGCCGTCTATGGTGGAGGATCCTGCCGTCGGTATGGGCCGAGTGCCGCCCGACCGGGAAGGCGGGCGCCGCGGCGATCCCGGTTGGGCTGGCGGCCCGCCCGTGCGGCATCGTCCGTACGAGCTCCCGTTGGCGTTCCGAGTCGTCGAGCTGGCGGCGGAGGGCGTAGCATCGTCTCAAACGCGCTCCGTCGCCTCCATGGCGATATGGGCCTATGCCGGAGCCTGGCATGAGTCGACGAGGTCGTTGGTGCATTCGGTTGGCGAGAAGTGTCTGAGCAACTCGCCGATCCGGCGCCATGCGGCCTCAGCGGTGCGCCTGGCAGCCTTTCGCAGCAGGTGCCCGAGCTTGACGAACATCCGCCCGATCGGGTTCGGATCGGGACTGTAGGGCGGCAGGAGCAGTGGATGAGCGCCGCGGCCGCCCGGACTGCCTTGCGCACCGCTTGGCTCTTATGGCTGCCGAGGTTGTCCAGCGCGACGATGTCGCCTGCGGCCGGGGTCGGAACGAGCACCGTCTCGACGGAGCGCTGGAAGCTCTTCTTTCTGATCGGCCGTCGAACATTCGTAATACAAAAGGCTGATCGTGTCGCAGGGCTGCCAGGAAGGTCATGGTCTTCCAGTGCCCGGGACCCGGGCACGCAGCCGCCGATCCTTGGGCGTCAAGCGCTGCGACCAGCGGAGCAGGCCGGCTGGGCTGACCGACGCTCAAGGCCATCGCCACCATACGGACGCTCTCGCCGGCCACCAGCCAGGCCGTCGCTCCATCGGCCAAGTCCATCGGCGGAGGTCGCGTCATCCGCGCTGGCCACCGACCCGGCACGAAGCTCCAACCAGAAACGCGTGGCAGGGAAATCCCCGTCGACTTGGTATCAGGCCAGCGTCATCCCGCTCTAACCTCCGCCGATGCGGACGATCCTACGGAGACGAAGCATGGATGTGGCGATGATCGGTCTGGGCCAGATGGGCTCGGGCATGGCGGGCCGGTTGATCGACGCCGGGCACAAGGTGACGGTATGGAACCGCGATCCGGCCAAGGCCGAACCGTTCGCCACGCGCGGCGCGCGGGTCGCAGCTGGCCCTGCGGACGCGGCGCGCGTCGGCATCGTCATGACCATGCTGGCGAACGACGAGGCGGCCGAGGCGGTGGTCTTCGGCGAGGCTGGCATCCTGGCGGCAGGGCCCGACCTGCTCCACGTCTCCTGCAGCACTGTCAGCGTCGCCCTGACGCAGCGTCTGACGGAGGCGCACGCGGTCGCCAGCCAGCGCTTCGTGTCCGCGCAGGTGCTCGGGCGCCCGGACGTCTCGGCGGCGGGCAAGCTGTCCGTGATCGCAGCGGGACCGTCGGGCGACCTCGATGCGGCGCAGCCGCTCTTCGATGCGATCGGTTCGGGCACGATCCGGATCGGCGAGCAGCCCGCCATGGCGGCGGCGGCCAAGGTCGCGCTGAACTTCGGTATAGCCGCGATCATCGAGATGGTCAGCGAGCAGGTCCGCATCGCCGGCGCGCACGGTGTACCCGCGGCGACGATGGTCGACCTGTTGCTGGATACCGATTATGGCAACCGCCTGATCCGCAGCTACGGGCCGATGATCGCCGAGCGGCGGTTCGAGCCCGCCGGCTTCCCGATGCGGCTCGGTCGCAAGGATGTCGGCCTTGCGCTGGCGGCCGGGGAGGGAGCGGACCTGCCGATGGCCGAGCTGATCGCGGCGCGCATGGACGCGATCATCGCTGCGGACGGCGGTTATCGCGATTGGTCGGCGCTGGGTCAGTCGCCCTAACCGCAAGGAACGGCCGGGCGTCATCATGCGTCTGCGACGTCGATCCGTCATCGCGAACCGCCACGCCTGAAGACGATCAGGCGCCGGCATCAGGGTCCGGCCGCACCGAGGCCGGCACAGGCCCCTGCCAGGTCCGGCGGCCGCGGAGACGCGCAGACCAGGTTGGCGTCGACGCCGCAGGCTTTCGCCGCCGTCTCGTTGTCGGACGCCAGCACGTCGCGGGCGACGTCGAGGTCCGGATCCGGGATCGGGTCGCCGTCCGCGCTCGCTGGCTGCCGGGCGTGGCGGCTCTCGTCCTCCGTCTGCTGTTCCGTCCGCCGCACGCTGGCCATGGCGTCGAGACAGGCTCGACCGGCCGCGTCGGGACGCTGACGCAGCACGCGCAGGTCCCGGTTGAGCCCCAGGCGGTTATCGTCGCCATCGTCCTGCACCGCCAGACCGGCACCGGTGCCGGCATAGGCATGTGCCGGCTGCCCGCGGGCGGGGAGCCGCAGGGCAGCAGGGGAACCAGCAGGAGATCGGATCGCGCCATGCCTAATCACCCGGGCGGGAACAATTGATGTCCGGCCGTTCCGGACAACAGAGCAGCCGCGTCGCGTTGTTGTCGGCGGGCGGCGTCGAGGAGACGATACCAGCCGGCCATTCATAGGACTGTCCTGACGGGTTGAGCGCGTCCTCGGACGCCGGCGGTGGTCCGGCCCCGGCGGGCCCGAGCAGGCTGCGATCCCACGGCAGGCGATCCGCCCACGAGGACCGGTCCGCACCGGGCGGCGATCCCGCGCTGCGTCGTCATGTCCGCTATCCGTCCGTGTCCGGACCGGGTGACCGCCCCTTGCGGTCCGCCGCCCTCGCACCCGACCTGCCGCGCCCGGTG
The DNA here is from genome assembly GCA_964247725.1 of uncultured Acetobacteraceae bacterium. Classification (GTDB taxonomy): domain Bacteria; phylum Pseudomonadota; class Alphaproteobacteria; order Acetobacterales; family Acetobacteraceae; genus Lichenicola. The sequence continues at coordinate 67,432 of CAXTVM010000010.1, forward strand.
CTGCCGGACAGGCTGTCGCCTTGCAGGTAGCACGACTGAGTCCGAACAAAACTGCTGCTGGGAGACAAGCGGGCCATGATGCGGAACGTCCCGGTTCGTCGACAGCCGGCCAGCGGTACGAGTCGGCGGAACCGCCGGATGGTGCCCGCCGCCGGACTCGAACCGGCACGCCCGAGGGCTGCGGATTTTAAGTCCGCTGCGTCTACCATTCCGCCAGGCGGGCGACCGCGAGGCCGTGCTGGCCGGTCCCGGGTGGTCGTTATCCTAAGACATCGTCCGGCCCGCGTCAGCCGGTGCGCAGCAGGGACGGGCCATGGCGCTTGAGCCAGGCCTCGGCCTCCAGCCGATGCGGCGTCAGCCGGTCGACCAGGGCCCAGAAGCCGAGCCCGTGATCCAGGTGGCGCAGGTGCGCCAGCTCGTGCGTCACCACGTAGTGCTGCACGGCGGCCGGGGCCATCACCAGCCGCCAGCTGAACATCACCACCCGCTCCGACGAGCAGCTGCCCCAGCGCGTTGCCGTGTCCTTGATCGCCAGCCGGGACGGGGCCAGCCCGGTCTCGACGACGGCGATGCGCGCGACCAGGGCCGCCAGCCGCAGCCGCGCCTCGGCCCGCAGGAAGTCGCCGACGCGCCGGGGCAGGAAGCCGGGCTCGCCGCTGACCCGGATCTCGTCGCCCTCTATCCAGACGCCGCGCCGCGCCGCCGGCGCATGCCGGATCACGTGCGGGAAGCCCTCCACCAGCACCGTCGAGCCGTCCTCGAAGGCGACCGGCCGCGGCAGCTCGGCCAGCCGGCCGCTGACCCAGGCCGAGTGCGTGCGCAGCAGCGCCAGGCCCGCCTCGCGCGGCGCCCGCGACGGCAGCGTCACCACCACGGCGCCGGCCCTCAGGTCGATGCGCAGCAAGACCCGCCGAGCCCGCCGGCAGCGCCGCCACCGCACCGGCGCTTCCCCCGCTGGCAGGCGCAGCAGCTCGGGCTGGGGGGGCGGCTGACGCGGATCGCGGGGCAAGGCGGGCACCCGCCCGGTCGGCCCAGCGCTCGCCCGCAAAGCACCCGCCTGCGACGCACCGGCCTGGGCAGCCTGGCGGGACGGGCGGCCGCCGCAACCCGTCATCGGCGGTCGGCGCCGCGGTCCGTGCGACTGCCCGCCGGCCGACACCGGATCGTCGGCGCCGCCGTGCGGTTGCCGCCCTGGGTGCGCGGCAGCCGGCCGGGCCACTCCACCACATGGTGTTCGAGCGGTCCGGCGTGGCGCTCGCTGATCGCGCGCCCACGCACCGAGATGCCCGCCTCGTGCACGCTCTCGGCTCGGCCCGAAACCAGCGGGTGCCACCAGGCCAACCCGATGCCTTCCGCAACCCGGCGGTAGCCGCACGAGGGCGGCAGCCAATCGATCTCCGCCAGGGCCGCCGGCGTCAGCCTGACGCAGTCCGGGACCTTGCGCTGCCGTCCGGCATAGTCCGAGCAGCCGCAGCTCTGCGTGTCGAGCAGGCGGCAGGCGACGTTGGTGTAGTGGATGGCGGCGGTGTCGTCGTCGCGCAGCTTGTGCAGGCAGCAGCGGCCGCACCCGTCGCACAGCGACTCCCATTCCGCGTCCGTCATCTCGGCGAGGCTCTTGGTCTTCCAGAACGGCGCCGGCGCTGGCATGGCGAGAGCTTACGAGGTCCGGCCGGGATAAGGAAGCAAGGCCGCGAGGTCGAGCAGGAACGCGAGCAGCAGCCCGAGCACCACCGGCGGCGCCAGCTGCGGCAGCCAGACCAGGCGCAGCATCAGGACCGGTCCGGCGCCCAGACCGTTGCCGGCGCGACGCTGCCCGGCCGGCAGCCGCGCTATCGTCCGGGCGAGCGGCAGCAGCAGCACCGGCAGCGCGCCCAGCACCAGGTGCAGCGGCGGCCAGCCATGTGCGGCGGCGACGCCGGCCAGTGGCCGCAGCAGGGATCGCGATACCGGCGCGGGCACCTGATCCGGCCACACCGCCGCCATGGCGGCCGGGACCAGCCCCGCCAGCAGCGCCAGGCAGGCCGCCTCGATCAGCGTTGCCGGCAGCAGCGCCAGCGCGCAGGCGGCCGGCACCGCGACCGCCGACGACCCCAGCAGCGCCGCCGCCACACCGGGCAGCGCGGCCAGCGGGATGGCGAGGGAGCCGGTCACGGGATCGGCCCGGCGCCGGCCGGCTTGCCGATCCAGCCGTCGAAGCGGGCCTGCAGCGCCTCCAGATGGGTGTCCCAGAACGCTTCGTCCTGCCGCAGCGCCTCGCGCAGGTGCTGCGGCGTCGCCGCGCCATCGTCGGCCGGCGCTGCCGGCGGCCGTCCCGGGGTCGGGCTTGCCGCAGTTGGACAGAGCGCCACGAAAGCGGCCTGGCGCGCGGGATCGGCCATGAAGGCCAGCAGCGCCTCGGCGCGGATGCGCCGGTCATCGCCCTCGGCGCGGGCGCGCCGGTCGTCGCCTTTCGCACCGTTCGCGGACGGCGGTCCCGCCGCCGGCCGGCCCGGCATCGCCCAGCTCAGCATGGTGCTGATGCTCCCCTGCCACTGGGCGGCGAAGTCGCGGTGCCCGGCGAGGTCGGCGGTCTGCACGTCGCCGCTGGGCGCGCTGGTCATCAGCACCGCGCCGGCCTGCATGATGCGCGAGGCGTCGGCCGGGCTGGTCCACCAGACGATGTAGGGCTTCAGCTGGTCGAGCTTGCGGAAGGCGCGATCCACCCCCTCCGGACTGCCGAGGGCGCCGTAGATCTCGCCGGCCGGCACGCCATCGGCCAGCAGCGCGATCTCCAGCGTGCCGCGCGGGCCCCGCGCCAGGCCGCGCCGCCCCGGCCGCCGGGCGACGTCCCAGAACTCGGCCCAGCCGGGCGCCGCATCGATCCGGCTCTTGTCCCAGGCCAGCACCACGGTCGTGCGCACCGCATCGCGGCCGCATCGGCCGGCCGCGTCCGCCACGCCCGCCGCGCCGCCGGCCGCACCCCCCCACGTCGCTGCCAGCGGCAGCAACAGTCCCTGCCGGCAGGCGAGCCGCACCGCGCCGTCATCCATCAGGACCAGGTCGCGGTCGCCCGGATCCGCGCCGACGCGGGCGCGCTCCTGCAGCGCCGACAGCGTGCCGTCCCAGACCGTCATCCTGATGCCGACATGGGCCTGCGCCACGAACGGGGTGAAGAACGCCTTCTGCAGCGCATCGCCCAGTGCTCCGCCCAGGGTCGCGACCGCGACCGGCCGCGCGGCGGCGTCGCGCGGCCGGTCGGCGGCGGCAGGCGCCGGCGATATCGCCAACGCCCCGGCCAGCACCAGGGCCAGCACCATCCCGCCCGATGCGGGCAGGATGGGGTCGCGTCGCACTCGCTGGCGGGCGGGCGGCATGAACGGCAGTGTCACGGCAATCTGTCTCGGCACGACCAAACGATGCGGCCGGTTGCGCGGAAGCCGGCTCGTCGACAGGGCGACCGGCTCGTTGCCGGACGGGAGGCGAAAACCTAGAGCAGCCTCAACCCGATTGAAATCGCCTTGCCGCCGAAGGTCGTCGTGCGAGGGCGCGCCCACCTGCTGGCGTGAGGCCGCGCTCACCCGTTGGCGGCGGCGAAGACGCGGGCATGATGCGGCTGCCAGGCCAGCAGCGCCGGCCGGTGCTGCCGCAGATCGGCCGCCACCGCCGCCGGCGGACGCCGCACCAGCACCTCGCCGCCGTCGGCGAGCCGGAACCGCAGCCGCAGGTGGTCGCCGAGATGAACCACGTCCTGTAGCGTCGCCGGCAGCATGCCGGCGGCCGGCTCGGCTCCGGCCCGGCCGGGGAACGCGGTGGCGATGCGGTCGGGCGGTACGCACAGCACGCAGAGCGCGGCGTCCGGCAGCGGCTCGCCCAGCTCGGCCTCCACCTCGTAGCCGCAGGTCAGCCGTACCAGCGCCACCTCGTCGTCGACGCGCACGACCCGCCCGGTCAGCAGGTTGGCGTCGCCCAGCCGATGCGCCACGGTCGCGTCGGCGGGACGGTCGAGCAGGCGCTGCGGCGGCCCGACCTGATGCAGCCGGCCACGCTCCAGCAGGCCGACCTCGTCTCCCAGCAGCAGCGCCTCGGTGCGGTCGCCGGTGACGAGCAGGACCGTGAGGCCGCGTGCGCGGACCAGCCGGCGCAGGATCCGCTGCAGCGCCTGCCGCGGCAGCGGGTCGAGTGCCGCGAACGGGTCGTCCAGCAGCAGCAGCCGCGGGTCCGCCACCACCGCCCGCGCGATCGCCGCCCGCGCCGTCGCCTCCGGATCGAGTGCCGACGGACGCTGGCCCGCGACCGCGTCGAGCCCGAGCAGGGCGATCGCTTCCGCCACGCGCCGACGCCGCTCGGCCGCGTCGACACCTGCCGCCAGCAGCGGCACGGCGATGTTGCGGCGGACCGCCAGGTGCGGGAACAGCGGGTCGCGCGCCGAGACCATGCCCAGCCGGCGGCGGCCCGGCCGGATCCGTGCGAGGTCGGAGCCATCGCACTGCACTTGCCCGCGGGTCGGAGGGTGGTGGCCGGCGATCACGTCCAGCAACAGCGAGCCGCCCGAGCGCCGATCCGCCAGCAGCGCCAGGCACTGGCCGGACGGCAGCTCGAGGTCGACTTGGCGCAGCAGGCCGCCGCCGTCGCCCAGCCGCAGCGCGCTGAGGCCGCCCACCCGCAGCCGCGGCGGCGCCGGCGATGCAACTTGACCGGTACCCCAACGTTCGACAGCCCGGTCAACTGAGGATTCGGCGATGGGTTTTTCCAAGAAGGTCTCCGACAAGGTGAGCGACGTCACCGACAGCACCCAGGACCAGATCCAGAGCCTGCGCACCCAGGTTGAGCAGCTTCTGAGCGAGCGTGTCACCCCGGCGATCGCCGACGCCGCCGGCCGCGCTGAGAGCGCCGTCAACAATGCCCGTGCCATGACTACCAACCAGGTGGAGACGGTGTCGGCCCAGGTGCGTAGCCAGCCGATCATTGCCATCGGCATCGCGACCGCCGTCGGCTATCTGCTCGGCCGTATCGCGCGATGAGCACCCGGCCATGAAGGTCGTCGAACTCACCCGGATCGCCGCATCCGCGGAGGCACTCCGCATCAAGCGGCAGCTGCTGCGTTACGGTAGGCAGGCCGCCTATCTGGTCGCCGCCTCCGTGTTCGGCCTGTTCGCCCTGGCCGTCGTGCACGTCCTGCTGTGGATGCTGTGCGACGGGCCATGGAACACTGGCCGGGTCTGGGCCACGGTGATCGTGCTCGCGGTCGATGTCGTGGCGATCGGCATCCTGGTGCTTCTGGGTCGCGGCAAGCTGGCCGATCCGATCGAGGTTGAGGCCCGCATCACCCGCGACAGGTCGTTGTCCGAGCTCCGCAACGCCGTGGCGCTCACGGCCGTGACCGGTCCGGCAGGCCGGTTCGCGGGCCGGACGGTTTGGTCCGGCGTTCGCAAGCTCCTGCGTCGACGGCGGCGTTGACCAACCGGTAGGGGCACGACTGAGGCTGCGGCGTCGCCGGCGGGCGGCGCCGGCATCCTCAGACCGATCCGTCCGGCATCCAGCGACGGCCGGCCTCATCCATCAGGCGCTGGTCCTTGTGCCCGTCCTCCAAGCGCTGCTCGGCCGCACGTTGCTCGATCAGCGACTCGACCGCGGCGGCTGCCGCGCGCGCCAGCCCCAGCACCACCCGCGCTCGATCCAGTTCGGTCGTCGCCGCGCGTTCCGCCTCCCGTGCCTGCGCCAGGGCGCGTCGGCCGATCGGCAGCCAGCGAGCGAACAGCTCGACAGCGTCGTCGCCAGCGACGAGGCTGGTCGCCGCCTTCATCTCGCGATCCAGCGCGGCCGCCGCCGCCCGCGCCCGCGCGCCCGCCTCCCGCTCGCGCTGATAGGCTCCGGCCACCGCCTTCTGTGCCTCGTCCAGGGTCGCCTGGCGGATGCGCAGCATAGTCCGCAGCGGATCGCGCTTCACGGCACCCGTCCGGGGCTCATCGCGGCCGCCAGCGCCGTGAAGCTCTCCGCGATCGAGCTTCCGTCAGAGCGTCCCTGGCGCAGCATCGCCTCGATCCGCGGTGCCAGCGCCACCGCCTCGTCGACGGCCGGGTCGCTGCCGGCCTTGTAGGCGCCGAGCCGGACCATGTCGGCCATGTCGGCATGCAGCGCCAGCAGCGCCCGCGCCCGCCGGGTCAGGGCATTCTCCTCGTCGCTGTTGCAGCCGGGAACCGAGCGCGACAGCGACCTCAGGACGTCGACGGCCGGATAACGGCCAGCCTCGCCAATGCGCCGGTCCATCACCACGTGACCATCCAGGATGCCGCGCACCGCATCCGCCACCGGCTCGTTGTGGTCGTCGCCTTCGACCAGCACGGTGAACAGGGCGGTGATCTGCCCGGCGGCGCGGTCCGGCAGCAGCGGGCCGGGTCCGGCCCGCTCCAGCATCCGCGGCAGTTCCGCGAACACGCTCGGCGGATAGCCGCGGGTGGCCGGCGGCTCGCCGGCGGACAGCCCGATCTCGCGCAGCGCCAGGCAGAAGCGGGTGACGCTGTCCATCAGCAGCAGCACCGACTTGCCCTCGTCGCGGAAATGCTCCGCCACCGCCATCGCGGCGTAGGCGGCCTCGCGGCGCATCAGCGGCGGCGTGTCGGAGGTCGCGACCACCACCACGGACCGGGCGAGCCCTGCCTCGCCCAGATCGTCCTCAAGGAACTCACGCACCTCCCGGCCGCGCTCGCCCACCAGCGAGATCACCGCGACGTCGCAGTCGGTGTGGCGGGCCAGCATGGACAGCAGCGTGGATTTGCCCACCCCCGACCCGGCGAACAGGCCGAGCCGTTGCCCGGCCCTGCAGGTGGTGAAGCTGTTGAGCACGCGGACCCCGAGATCGAGCCGCGGCCCGAGCCGTGCCCGGCCAGTGGCATCGGGCGGCGCCGTTTTCAGGGGACGCGGCCGATGGCCCCGCGGCAGCGGGCCCTTGCCGTCGAGCGGCCGGCCGAGCGGGTCGATCACGCGTCCGAGCCAGCGTTCGGACACGGCCAGGCTGCCGCTGCGCGCGACGTCGCCGCCGCCGAACGGGAGCTCGGCCACGCTTCCCGGGCCCAGCCCGTCCACAGCACCGTAGATCATGGCGCTGGCACGTCCGTTCCGGAAGCCGACGATCTCGGCCGGCACCGGCGCGCCGGCGCGTGGGACCAGCGCGATCCTGTCGCCGACCGCGACCTGGCTGTCGATGCCGACCAGCTCCACCGTCAGTCCGGACACGCCCGCGACCCGGCCGCAGATCCGCGCAGGCGGCAGCGAGGCCAGTTGGTCACGCACCGCCTCAAGTCGGGCTTCCAGGTTCAGCATCGGCAACATCGCTCCAGCTGCCGCCATGTCGTCCGAAAAACGCGACAGCCCGAGGGCATTTCAGCAGCGAAACATTAACGAGACGTTCTCAGCTGAAATAATTCTTCTGCCAGATGGAATACCGCTTGCCGAGCACATCCATAGGTAGTAACTTCCGATCAACAAAACCAGGAGTTGCAGTTATGAGGGTTCTTCTCGTCGAAGGTAACGTCGCCGCCGCGCAGGGCCTGACCAGGCTGCTGCAAAACGCCGGCTTCATGGTCGATCACACCGATCTCGGCGAGGAAGCGCTCGAGATGCTCCGCCATTACGACTACGACCTCGCCCTGCTCGACCTCGTCCTGCCGGACATGGACGGGGCCGACCTCGTCCGCCGCATGCGCCATGCCCGCCATCCAGTACCCGCGGTGGTGCTGTCGGACACCAGCACCGCCGCCGCTCGCATCCGCGCCTTTGCCGCCGGCGCCGACGACGTGGTCAGCAAGCCGTTCGACCCCACCGAGCTGATGGCGCGGGTCCATGCCATCTTGCGCCGCAGCAAGGGCTATGCAGCTCCGGTGGTGCAGGTGTCCAACCTCCAGCTCAACCTCGACAGCCGCGAGGTGACGGTCGAGAACCGTCCGGTTCACCTCACCGGCAAGGAGTACTCGATCCTCGAGCTGCTGGTGCTGCGCAAGGGCGTCGTGCTCACCAAGGACGCCTTCCTGAACCACCTCTACGGCGGCATGGATGAACCGGAGATGAAGATCATCGACGTCTTCATCTGCAAGCTGCGCAAGAAGCTGCAGCTGGCCGGCGCCGGCAACCTCATCGGCACCATCTGGGGCCGGGGCTACATGTTGCGCGACGACGCGGTGCCCACCGCAGCGCTGGCGCGCCCGACTGCCGTCGAGGCCCCGCGGCCGATGCTGTCGGTCGCCTGACCGGCAGTCCGCCCCCGCAATCCACTCCAGCGTCTGACCGCTTCCGGGTGGTCAGACGGTGAACTGCTCGACGATGATCCGTTCGGACAGGCTCTGGTCGGGATCGAACAGTACGATCGTGCCGATGCTGCGATCCTCGCTGACGGCGACGGACACCACGTCGCGGACCTCGGTGAAGTCCGCGACGGCGGCGACCGGCCGCTTCTCGCCCTCGAGGATCTTGAACTCGACGTCGGCCGAGCTCGGCAGCAGCGCCCCGCGCCAGCGCCGCGGCCGGAACGCGCTGATCGGCGTCAGCGGCAGCAGGTCGGCCGACAGCGGCACGATTGGTCCGTGCGCGGACAGGTTGTAGGCAGTCGATCCGGCCGGGGTCGAGACCAGCACGCCGTCGCACACCAGCTCCGGCAGCCGGACCCGGCCGTCCACCATGATCTGGATCTTGGCGGCCTGACGCGTCTGCCGAAACAGGAAGACGTCGTTCAGCGCCAGCGCCTCCTCGACCAGTCCGGACTGCGTGACCGCATGCATCCGCAGCGGGTGCAGCACCGCGGCCTGCGTCCGCACCAGCCGCTGCGGCAGATCCTCCTCGACCAGCGGGTTCATCAGGAAACCGACCGAGCCGCAGTTGATGCCATAGACGGGCGTGCCGAGCAGCAAGACGGCGTGCAGCGTCTCGAGCATGAATCCGTCGCCACCCAGGCAGATCAATGCTTCCGCCTGGTCCACAGGCACGTTGCCGTAGAGCGCCACGAACCGCTGCAGCGCGGTCTGCGCGAGCGGGTTCGGCGCGGCCACGAAAGACAGCCGGGACAGCTCTGTGTCCGGCGACCACAGGGTGGTGCGGGCGTCGCCTGGCCGTGCCGGCTGGCTCACAGCCGCCGCCCGTGGTCCATGACGGGCACGTTGGGCCGGATGCGGCGGAGCTCCTTCCGGTCAAGCTGACTGGTGGCCCGGCCGGCCCTGGACGATGCCGTCGCGGTCATCACGCTCCATGGATCGGTCAGCATGGAGTGGCCCTAGGTCTGATGCGGCCATCCCGTCGCGTCATGATGGGTGCCGACGGCGCCGGCGGCGGCGAACCAGCTTCGCGTCTCGATCGCGTACGCAGCGGGAGCTCCCGATGGGCCTGGCCGGTCTCGGCGGTAGGGCGACCGGCAGTACGATCAGCTCCGCCCCGCCCACATGCAACCGATTGAATAGCTCGGCGAAGCGGAGGTCATAACGGGTGACCAGGCCGATGCGCAGGGTGCCGACCGTCCGTTCATGGTCGTGGTCACCATGCCGCAGCAGGCGCGATATAAGGTCGCTCTCACGGTAGCCGACACCGTCCGGCGGCACGATGTCGAACAGGTGGATTTTGCTGTAGCGGGCGACCAGCCGACTAGCCGGATTGAACGGCGGGCTGGTGTTGAGCGGGCGGTCGCCATCCCGCTCGCCGATTGAGCCGCTATGGACGTGAAGGGGATGAGTCACCACCGCGCGGCCCAGAAGTTCGAAGGCATCGCCGCCCCGGTCGTCCGATCCTGGTGCGAGCAGAGCATCGGCGGCGTCGAACGCAACCCACCCAACCAGCTCCAGACCTCCGGCAATACGATCGGGCGGGAACATTTGCTGGCGATGCAGTCGTCGAACAGCCTCTGCGCCTGGGCGATATCGTCGGCCTTCACGCTGTCGGGCGACATCTGGATCACGCTGATGCGCAAATCATGTCCCCTCCCGCAAGGCCGCCGCCCGGTGGGTGGCCGGGACCGCCGGATGTTGCGAGGTCAGGCCGACTCCATCAAGACCGACGGCCTTCAAGCTGGGCGATCAGCCGCAGCAGCTCCTCCGGCATCGGCTCGGCGAGCGCCTGATCATAGAGTCGCTGCAGGTTGGCCTGCAGCCACGTCTCGAAGAACGGGTTGAGCGTCGTCACGTCCTGCCTCCCTGTGCTGTCGGTGTCCATCGCCATGCAGGCTCATCGTTCCAGGGTTCCCGCAGGTTGCAGAAACGGACCCTGCGATCGACGCTTGCGGGCTTGCGGGCTTGCGGGCTTGCGGCCCCGGTGCGAGGTCAGCGTCCCACGGCGAGTCCGTCGGCGATCCGGCCGACATCCTCCGCGGCGGGAGCGTTCGGATG
>CAXTVM010000010.1:77871-99583 GCA_964247725.1 uncultured Acetobacteraceae bacterium
CGGCGAGTCCGTCGGCGATCCGGCCGACATCCTCCGCGGCGGGAGCGTTCGGATGGCGCGTCAGCAGCGTGGTCTGCCGCCGGATCGCGTCGCTGACCCGGCCGTCGCGCCTGATGACGCCCGCCAACGGCGGCGCTCCGCCCAGGAAGGTGGTGCAGGCCCGTGCCAGGACGTCATAGGTGCGGCGGCCGCTGGCGAGGCTGGTCGACTGGTTGACCACCAGTCGCACGTCGCCGGCGGGAAACGGACCCCGCGCCGTCCTGTCGCGCGCCTGGAGCTTGAGCACCGCATAGGCATCGGCGAGTGCGGTGGGTTCATCGGTCGACACGACCAGCAGGGTGTCGGCGCTGGCGGCCATGTGCCGGGTGGCGGGATCGATGCCGGCACCCAGATCCAGCAGCACCACGTCATAGCCGTCGAGCGCGCGGATCGCCTGCAGCAGTCGATCCAGCAGGCCGAGCTCCAGCGACGCCATCGAGGCGGCGCCCGACCGGCCCGGCAGGATGTCGAACGCCGTGGCCGGCAGCTCCGCCGGTACGTGCCGGACGATGACCTCCTCCAGGCGGCGCCGTCCCGACAGCACCGCGGACAGGTCCTGGCGCGGCGTCAGGCCGAGCTGGATGTCGACGTTGGCGAGGCCGAGGTCGCCATCGACGAGCAGCACGGTCCTGCCCCGTGCGGCCAGGCCCTGCGCCAGGGTAATCGACAGCCACGTCTTGCCGACGCCGCCCTTGCCTGATGCGATCGCGATCATGCGCGCCGCCGGCTTCCGGTCGATCGGCGGCCTGTCGAGATGGTCCGGCGCATCCGACCGGACCTGCAGCAAGGATGTCATGGGTTCGTCTTCCACATGGGAACGCGGGCGCTGCCTGACTGGGCGTTGCCGGACTGGGCGGCGATGTGCAGGGCAAGGGTGCCGCGGCCCGGGGGCGGCGGTGCCACCGCGGGTGCGGCGGCCGTCACCGCCGGCGGCGGCTGATGGCGCACGGGATGTGGCTGTGAAAGCTGTGCCGCCAGCACGGCCGGGGTGAGCGCCATCAGGCCGTCGGCTACGTCTGCGGTGGTCCCGGCCTCGGTCAGGACCAGGTCGGCGGCGTGCGCCGCCGCCAGCACCCCGCCGAGCCGGGCGTGCCGGCCGAGCCGGGTCGCGACCAGCAGCCCGGCCCCCCGGGCCGCGTGCGCGGCGGCGACGTCGACCGCCTCCAGCGGATCCAGCCCAGCCGGAAGCACGACCGCCATGCGCGCGCCGGACGCGGTGACCAGGCCGGCCAGCAGGTCGTCCTGCGGTGGGTCGAGCAGGTCCAGGCCTGGAGCATCGATCAGCACCGGCGAGCGCGCCTCGCGACGCGACAGCGCCCGCGCCAGCGTTTCCGGACGTCCGGCGGCGATCAGGGTTAGGCCGAGCAGGCGGGTGAAGGCCGCCAGCTGCTCGACCGCACCCGCGCGCTGCTCGTCCGCGGTGATAACCAGCGGCCGGTGCCCATCCATCACCAGCCGAGTCGCCAGCTTGGCGACGGTCAGCGTCTTCCCGGCTCCGGGCGGCCCCGCCAGCAGCAGCGGCGGGCCGTCGGCATCGAGGGGCAGGCGGCCGAAGCGGAACAGCCGGCTGCAGCAGGCCTCGGGCGAAGCCGACCGCAACGCGGACAGCAGCGCCGGCGGCAGGTTGTGGCGGGCCAGCGGATCGCCGGAGTTGGGCGCCAGGGACGCGCAGCCCCGGTCTGGTGCTGCCGCCGCCAGCGGCAGTTCGAACGGCTCCGGCTCGTCCTCGGGCTCCAGCGCCGCGGTCACCTCCACCAGGCCGCCTTCACGCGCGGTGGAGAGGATGAGCGCGTCGAGGCCGAGCTCGTCGCGCACCTGCGCCATCGCCTCGGCGAGGCTCGATGCCCGGAAGATCCTAATGCGCATCGGACCGATCCGGTTCGGGCCCGATCAGGGCGGCGTGGGCGATCATAGGGTTCCGATCGTACGGATCCGCGCACGCGGAAAGATCTCCGCCTGCGCCAGGACCGGGGTTGCCGGCCGCAACCGCTCGACGATCGCACGAACCGGCGCGCGGATCCCACTGCTGGTCAGCACGACCGGCGCCTCACCGGTCGCTGCCGCCGCATCGAGGGCGGCGCGCAGGCGGCCGATGAACTCGTTCAACCGGCTCGGCGCCATCGCCAGCTGGCGATCCTCCGGCGGCCCGACCAGGCTCTCGAGAAAGGCTTCCTCCCATTCGACCGAGAGCGGGATCAGCGGGATGTAGCCGGCGGCACCCACGAGGGAATCGCTGATCTGGCGGGCGAGGCGGGTGCGGACATGGGCGACCACAAGCGGCACCGCGCGCAGGCCGGTCCCACACGCCTCCTGGACGCCTTCCAGGATGGTGGGCAGGTCGCGGATCGAGATCCGTTCCGCCAGCAGCGCCTGCAGGATGCGCTGCACCGCACCGGTCGAGATCTGCGACGGGATCAGGTCCGCCACCAGCTTCTGCTGCTCGCGCGGCAGATCGTCCAGCAGCTTCTGCGTCTCGGAATAGGACAGCAGCTCGGCCATGGTCTCGCGCACGATCTCGGTCAGGTGCGTGGTGAGCACGCTTACCGGGTCCACGACGGTGCATCCCCGGACCATCGCTTCCTCGCGATGCGCCGCATCGACCCATAGCGCCGTGAGGCCGAAGGCGGGCTCCGTGGTCTTCTCGCCGGGCAGGTTCGGAACCCCGCCGCGCGGGTCCATGACCAGGTAACGGGTCGGACGCAGCTCGCCTTTGCCGGCCTCGATCTCCTTGATCCGGATCGAGTAGCCGTCGGCGCCTAGCTGCATGTTGTCCTGGATGCGCACCGGCGGCAGCACGAAGCCCATCTCGCTGGCGATGGTGCGACGGAGCGCCCGGATCTGCTCGGTCAGCTTGGGCTGGTCGCCCCCCGCCAGCGGCAGCAGCCCATAGCCGAGCTCGAGCCGGATCATGTCGATCCGCATGGCGTCCGCGATCGGCGGTTCGGCGGGCGCAGTGGAGACGATCGCGGCCGCCTCGTCCTCGCCCTCGGTGCGGACCGGCGTGCGGTGCCGCAGCCAGGCGGCAGCACCGGCGAGGCCGCCGAACGCCAGGAACGGCAGCGCCGGCAGGCCCGGCATCAGCGCCAGCACCACCGCGGCGGCGGCGGCCATCGCCATCGGCTTCGGGTTGCCGCCGAGCTGACGTACCAGCGCCACGTCAGCGGCACCCTCGGTGCCGCCCTTGGTGACGACGATGCCCGATGCAGTCGAGACGATCAGCGCCGGGATCTGCGAGACCAGCCCGTCGCCGACGGTCAGCGTCGTGAAGGTCGAGGCGGCGTCGCCGAAGGCCATCTCATGCCGGCCGATGCCGATCGCGAGCCCGCCGATGATGTTGATGACGGTGATCATCAGCGAGGCGATCGCGTCCCCGCGCACGAACTTCGCCGCACCGTCCATCGCGCCGTAGAAGCCGCTCTCCTCCTCAAGCTCGCGCCGGCGCACGCGCGCGACCTTGTCGGTGATGGCGCCGGCGGACAGCTCGGCATCGATCGCCATCTGCTTGCCGGGCATGGCGTCCAGGCTGAACCGCGCCGCAACCTCGGCGATGCGCCCGGAGCCCTTGGTGATAACCATGAAGTTCACCACCAGCAGGATGGTGAACAGGATCAGGCCGATCACGACGTCGCCGCCCATCAGGAAGCCGCCGAACGCGGCCACGACATGGCCTGCGGCAAGCGGGCCCTCGTTGCCGCGGCTGAGGATCAGCCGGGTGGTGGCGACCTCGAGCGACAGCCGGAGCAGCGTCGTCAGCAGCAGCAGGGTCGGGAAGCTGGTAAAGTCGAGCGGCCGCTTGAGGAACAGGGCGACCATCAGCACCAGCACTGAGGCGGTCACCGACAGCGCCAGGCCGAGATCGAGCACCACCGTCGGCAGCGGCAGGATCAGGATCGACAGGAGCGCCACGACCGCGAACGCCAGTCCGACGTCTGTTCCGGGCACGTAGGCGCGCCAGCGGCCGCCCGGGAGCGTCAGCCCGCGCGGGAAGAGGCCGCCGCCGGTGACGCCGGCGGCAACGACGTTCGTCTCGCCCATCGTCAAGCCGCCACGCCGTTGCCGAGGCCGGCCAGCGGCGCCGGTACCGCGATGCCCTGGCTGGCGTAGTCGCGCAGCTTGTTCCGCAGCGCCCGGATCGAGATCCCGAGGATGGTCGCCGCATGGGTCCGGTTGCCAGCCGTGCTGTGCAGCGTGCCGAGGATGAGGGCCTGCTCGACCTCCTCGATGCGCCGTCCGACGAAGCCCGCGACGTCACCCGCCAACCGCACGCCGACCGCGTCCGTCGCCGACGGCTCCATGGGCTTCGATGCGGCAAGGCCGAGGTGGGCCGGCTCGATGACCGGCCCGTCCGCCAGCAGCACGGCGCGGTGCATGACGTTCTCGAGCTCGCGCACGTTACCGCGCCAGCCGTGCCGGCTCAGCCGCTCCAGCGATGCGTCCGACAGCAGGAGAGTCTCGATCCCGTTCGCGTGCGCGTAGTGCCGCGCGTAGTGGGCCGCCAGCACGGCGATGTCGCCAGGCCGGTCGCGCAGCGGCGGGATCTCGATGCCGACCACGTTCAGCCGGAAGTAGAGGTCCTCGCGGAACCGGCCGGCATCGACTTCGGCCGCGAGGCCGCGGTTGCTCGTAGCCAGGATGCGCACGTCGACGCGGACCGGACTCTGGCCGCCGAGACGGTCGATCTCGCGTTCCTGGATTGCCCGCAGCAGCTTGGCCTGCAGCCGGACGTCCATTTCGCTGATCTCGTCGAGCAGCAGCGTGCCGCCCTCGGCCGACTCGAAGCGACCGATCCGCCGGGCCACCGCGCCGCTGAACGCGCCTTTCTCGTGGCCGAACAGCTCGGACTCGAGCAGGTGCTCTGGAATCGCCGCGCAGTTGAGCGCGATGAAGGGACCGTTCGCGCGCCGCGAGCGGCGGTGGATGTGCCGCGCCATGATCTCCTTGCCAGTCCCGGACTCGCCGGTGATGAGCACGGACGCGTCCGAGCGAGCGACCTGCTCGGCGCTGCGGATGGTGGCCAGCATGATCGGGTCCCGGGCGATCAGGGCGTGGCTTTCGCCGGAGGCCGCCTCCAGCATGGCGGCGATCAGCTCCGGATCGGGCGGCAGGGGCAGGAAATCCTGTGCCCCGTCCCGCACCGCCCCCACGGCGGCGTCCGGATCGTCCTCGGCGCCGCAGGCCACCACGGGGATCGCGATGCGCTCGCGCAGCAGCCCCTGCACCAGCTCGGCGATCGGCTGGCCCAGCTCGCACAGCACGAGGTTGAAGCGCCCGTTGCGGCGCAGGTGGGCGAGCCCGCTGCCGATGTCGTCCGCCTGATCGAGCTGCGCGCCGCGCGCGACGGCGATCTGGGCCGCCTTCCCAAGCTCACCGCAGAGCGAGCCGATGATCAGGACGCGCATGCTGCAGGTCCGCGACGACGTCCGGGGATCGGCCTCATGCTCAGAAGCCCCGCTCGGACTTGATGATCTCGGTCATGGTCACGCCGAGGCGGTTGTCGTCGACCATTACCACCTCGCCGCGGGCGATCAGGCGGTTGTTCACGTAGATGTCTATCGCCTCGCCGAGCTTGCGGTCGAGCTCGACGACGGCGCCACGGCCGAGCTTCAGCAGCTGGCTGACCTGCATGGTCGACTTGCCCAGGACCGCACTGACCGTGACCGGGATGTCGTAGACCGCTTCCAGGTCCTGCGCGCTGCGTGGCGCCCCGCTGTCCTGCGGCATCGGCGACTCGGCGAGTTCCGCGAGATCGATCTCATTGGCCATCGTGGCTCTCCTGGCTCATGTCGTGCGGCGCCGTCGGTGGCATGACGAGGGCCGTGATCTGGGCGCACAAGGCGGTCGTGTCGCGCACCATCGCGCCGCCGTTCCAACGTACCGCGACGTCGCCGGGCTCCATGCCGTCCAAGCCGACCCAGGTCACGTCCGTTTGGCCGTCGTTCAGCAAGGTGGCAAGGTCGTGGCGCAGACCGTCGACTAGGGTCGGATGTACACGGATGGTCAGACCGGGCTCGTGCGACATCGAGGGCAGCAACAGGCGGAGCAGCGTCGCGATCTCGTTGCGCGCCTGCGACTTCGCGAAGGCAGGCAACAGGGAGGCCACGGCGGCCAGAACGGTGTCCGCTGTGGCCGACGCGGAGCGCTGAGCCGCCGCCTGCAGGTCGTTCCAGGTCTGCTGCAGCGCCGCCGCAATGGCGGACAGCGCTTCGGTCCGCCGTGCGTTGGCCGCGAGCTCGGCCTCATGTCGGGCGATCGTACGGCCTTCCTCCTGCGCCCGTTCCGCCGCACGGCGGAGGTCCGCCAGGCTGAAGGTCGGCTCGACGACGATCGGCTCCGTCGGCGGCGCCTTCGCGGCATCCGCGGTCGGTTCCGGAGCGTCGAAATCCTCCGCGTAGAGGACGCCCGTCGGCGAGTAGGCGTTCATCTTCACGCCACCATCTGCTCGTCTTGACGTTCGTTGAGCTCGATCTCACCCTGCGCGCCGAGCTCCTTGGCGATCAGCACGATCTGCGACTGCGCCTCGTCGACATCACGCAGCCGCACCGGCCCGAGTGCCGCGATGTCGTCACGCAGCAACTTGCCGGCACGCTCGGACAGGCAGCCGAGGAACAGCGTCCGGATGTCTTCCGATGCACCCTTCAGCGCGATCGGCAGCTTCTCCTTCTCGACCGCGCGCATGAGCTTCTGCACCGCATCCGGCGTCAGCCGCGCCAGGTCGTCGAAGGTGAACATCAGCGACTTGACGCGCTCGGCCGCCTCCCGGCTCCGCTCCTCGAGCGCTGTCATGAAGCGGCCTTCGACCTGACGATCCAGGTTGTTGAAGATCTCGGCGATCAGCTCGTGGCTGTCGCGGCGGGTGCTGCGCGCCAGGTTCGACATGAACTCCGAGCGCAACGTCTTCTCGACGCTGTCGAGCACGTCCTTCTGCACGCTCTCCATGCGCAGCATGCGCATGACCACCTCCATCGCGAAGCTGTCTGGCAACAGGCTCAGCACGCGCGCGGCGTGGCTGGAGCGCACCTTGCCGAGAACAACCGCGACGGTCTGCGGATACTCGTTTTTGAGGTAGTTCGCGAGGACCGCCTCGTTCACGTTGCCAAGCTTGTCCCACATCGTGCGCCCGGCCGGCCCGCGGATCTCTTCCATGATCTGGGCCGCGCGCTCGCGCGACAGCGATTTCTGCAGCAGCCGCTCGGTGCTGTCGAAGGAGCCCACCAGCATCCCGGCCGAGCTGATGCTCTGCGAGAACTCCGAGCAGAGCGCCTCCACGGTGTCGGCCGATACGCTGCCGAGCTGCGACATCGCGAGCGAGATGTCCTTGATCTCCTCCTCGTGCATCATGGAGAAGAGCTGGGCGCACTGCTCCTCGCCCAGTGCCAGCATCAGGATCGCGGCCCGCTGTACGCCGGGCAGCTGCTGGTGGTTCATCAGGTGGCCTCCTTGGCGAGCCAGCCCCGGACGATCGTCAGGCTCTCCTCCGGATGATGCCCGACGAGCTCGACGATCTGGCGGATCGACGCGGCGCGCAGCCGGCCGTCGATGTTAGCGAGGCTGATCATGCTTTCATCCTCGAGCAGCGCGACCTCGGTTCCACGTGATGCCGCGGGACCTGCCAGGGCCGGTCGCGCGGCGCCCTCGGCGTCCAGGATGCCCGGGTGGCCGGCGGCGGGGAGCGCTGTCGTATCGGTCAGCCGCGCCACCATCGGCCTGACGACGAAGACCAGCGCCAGCAGCATGAACACGCCCAGAAGCAGGTTCTGGCCGACATGCAGGACGTCGTCGCGGCCGAGATGAAGCCCGAACAGACCCGGCGGGGCCGGCGCGTCCGGAAGGTCGTGCGTGGCGAACTGCATGGAGACGACGCTGACGGTATCGCCGCGCTTCTCGTCGAAGCCGATCGCGCTCTTCACCAGCGTCGAGATGCGGTCAAGCTCTTCCTTGCTCCGCGGCTGCCAGCTGGCCTTGCCGCCGGCGGGGGCCAAAACCGTGCCGTCGACCATGACCGCGAGGCTGATCCGCGCCAGCCTGGGCTGGTCCTGGATCAGGGTGCGGACGGTCTTGCCGATCTCGTAGTTGTTGGTCTCCTCCTGACGGTCCTGCTGACTGCCGGACTGTGCCTGGCCGGCGTTCGCGTTCGGCAGGTTGTTCTGGACCGAGGTATTGGCCTGGCCGTCGCTGTTCTTGTTCTTGTCGGAGACAGTTTGCTGGCTGCGCAGAACCTGCTGGTTCGGGTCGTAGCTTTCCTGGGTTTCGCGGACCTGGTCCAAGTTCATGGTCACCGCCGCCTCAGCACGGACGTGTTCGGCGCCGAGCGAGGGCTCGAGCATCTCCTCTACCGCCCGTGCCAGCCGCAGCTCGGTCGCCTGACGGAGCTCGTCGACCCCTTGCGCCGACCCGCCGCCATCCACCGGGTTGCCGGCGCGCGCCAGCACCGAGCCGCGGTTGTCGACGATGGCGATGTTCTGCGGCTTGAGCCCGGGGACCGCGGCCGCGGTGAGGTTGATGACAGCCTGCACGCCTTCCGGATCCATCCGGGCGGCGCCCGCCATCGAGAGCAGGACGCTGGCCTGGGCCGGCATCTGCTCGGATGCGAACGGCTCCCGGTGCGGCAGCACCAGGTGCACGCGAGCCGCGCGCACGCCG
Source organism: uncultured Acetobacteraceae bacterium (assembly GCA_964247725.1). Classification (GTDB taxonomy): domain Bacteria; phylum Pseudomonadota; class Alphaproteobacteria; order Acetobacterales; family Acetobacteraceae; genus Lichenicola. The sequence goes on from CAXTVM010000010.1 coordinate 86,551, forward strand.
CTGATCAGCCGGATCGAGCGTGACAGCTCGCCCTCCAGGGCGCGCGTCTGATTGATGTTTTGCTCGAATTGGGTTGCCGTCAGGTTGTCGCCGCGATCGAAGATCTCGTAGCCGACAGAGCCGCCCGAGGGCAGGCCGCTCTTGGCGAGCAGCAGGCGCGCCGTCGCGACCTGGTCCGCCGGCACCAGAAGGCGGTCGTCCTGGCCGCCGAGTTCGTGTGCGATGTGGGCCTTCTCGAGCTGCTCGGCCATCTCTCCCGCCTCGCGCAGGTCGAGGTCGCCGTAGAGGAGCGCCATCTGCTGATGGCCGCCGCCCTGCGAGACCAGCACCGCGAGCATCGCCATGATGCCGACCGCCACCGCGCCGAGGGCGGCCAGCTTAGCGGTTCCGAGCCCCTTCAGCCCCTCCAGCAGAGGCTTCATGACGGGCTCGTCGAGGTCAGGTCCAGGAGCAGGATCCGGATCATCGCTTCCTTCCAGCAACCGGCCTGTTGCCGGTGAGGAGAGCTTGCCCGTCCCGCCTTACCGGACCGTTAAGGGCTCGGCATTTTCTGCCGGGTGATCGCCGAGGTCAGCCGGACATCAGGACGTGCTGCCCGAGCTGATGCTGCCCGAGCCGAGCAGCGACGACACGTTGGTCATCTCGACCGTGGTGCTGCCCATCTGGACGTTGACCCCGGTGGTGCCGTCCTTGGTGATGCCGGTGATGGTGCCGATCACGTTGAACGGGACGCTCGTGGTGTTGCCGGAGCTGTCGGAACTCATCACGGCCGCGGTGTAGGTGCCATCGGGCAGCTGGTTGCCGGAATCGTCCTGCCCGTTCCAGTTCCAGTCCGTCGTGCCGGCAGGCAGGTTGAGGGCCTGGGTCTTCACCACCGTGCCCGCGCTGTTCGTGATCGCGATCTCAGCGGTGCCGGAGGTGGTCGGGTTCAGCTGCAGCTCGGCCTGGCCGTTCTGCAACGGCAACTCGGTGGTGTTGGCGACGGCCTGGCGGCCGACCAGCGCCGTGCTCTGGCTGACTTGACTATCCTGGTTCAGCGACAGCAGCTGCGTAAGGTTGGTGTTGGTGTTGATCTGTTGCTCAACGCCGGCAAACTGCGCCAGCTCGCTGGTGAAGCTGTCGGTGTCCATCGGGCTGGTGGGGTCTTGGTGCTGCAGCTGCGCGGTCAGTAGGCTCAGGAACTGATTGTAGTTGCTGGTAAGCGAGGCGAGAGCGTTGCTGCTGCTCGTCGTCGAGGTGCCGGACGTCGCGTTCGTCGCGTTCGCGGCCTTGGCGGCCGCCTCGGTCGCGGAAAGCAGGCCGGTGGAACCGGAGGTTCCTGCGGAGGTGATGGTTCCACTCATGACATGGCCCTTATCTGCGATCAGGCGGTGATGTTGATGCTGCCGGACGGCAGTAGGCGTGCGGTCAGGATCGAGGCTGCGATCAGTGGCAAGCCGGTGGTGTCGTTGCCGCCCCCCGGACCGTCCGACCGGTCGCCGCCCGCAGATCCGCCGGCAGATCCGCCCTGGCCGTGCCGGCCGGATCCTCCCCACCCCGCCATATCCCCGCCCGCCTGGGCGCCTGGACCGGGGGACGTCGCGAAGGCGCCCGGATGGTGGTCGCGTGCGCCGGCGTCCGCCCCGGTCGCGGATGGGGATGGTGCGAGCTCGAAGCTCACATGGCGGCCACCGGTGGCAATGGAGGCGGCGTCGAGGGCTGCGTGCAGATGCTCCTGATCGGCCATCAGGCTGCGCAGGGTGCCCGGGTTGTCGGCGGCGACCACGATCCTGGCGGTGCCGTCAGGTGCCAGCTCGAGCTGCACGCGGACGGCGCCGAGCTCTTTCGGGTGCAGGGAGACCGAGATCTGGCTGCTCCCGTCCGCCGACGATGCGAGCGTCAGGAGCGAGGCTCCGACCTGCGCCGGAGCACCTGATGCGTCGAGCTGCGTCGCGGCCGGTTCCGTCGTCAGGACAGGGACCGGGACCGGCTGCGCTACCGGGGCAGCACCGGCGTCGAGTGTCGCCACGATTGCCTGGACGGGGTCCGGAGCAACGACCTGACCCGGCCCGGCGGCGAGCTCGGGAGCCATGGCCGAGACCGCGGAGGGCGCCGTCTGCGGGGTTGCGGATGACGCCGCGTCGGTCGCCGACGAGCCCCCCGGGCGTGCATGGCCACCGACCGGCGACGAGGCGGCGATGTCGGCGGGCAGGATGGCTGGTCCCGCCGCGGCGCCCATGCCGGTCACGTCCAATGCGGCATGGGTGGACGGCGCCGTCGTGACCCCGGAGTCGTCCGGCACCGTCGGCCCGGTGGTAACGGCACCACAATCCGCGATGGGCGCGGCCGATGCCGCGGAGGGCGATGCCACGCCATCGCCGGCGCCGCCCGACGCGGCGGCCGGCTTCGGATCCCTGGCGCCGGCCGGCGTGACGGCGTCGTCCGGTGGCTTGATCGGCCAGATCAGCCCGACCGGTATCGCGGCGATACCAGCCTGCGTGCCGTCGTCGCCGGAGGATGTCCGCGTCACGGACTGCCGTGCCGGCGTCGCGACGGGTCTGTTCGCCGCCGATGCCTGCCGGTTCGCAACGCCACCAGCCGACGCCGAGCCGTCCTCGCCGTGCAGGTCGGCATCCGGAGTCGTGGTTGCGGCGGGATTTGGCTCTTGGCGTCTCGACGCGACAGCCCGTGCGGAAAGCGGCGGCATCGTCTGCGTCCCCTGAGCAGGCCGGCTGGCCGATATCGTCTTGCCCGTCCGGCTGCCGTCCGGGGATGGCGCCGCGGCGAGAGTCCGCACGGCAGCTCGCGTTCGGGCCGACGATACCGCGTTGGCGCTAACAAATCCTGAAGATTGCTGCGCAGGAACGGGATCGTTCGTATGCGACGCTTCCGCCAGTTCCGAAGCGAATGACGATGCGTCATCTTCCGCCCGGACACCGGACTGGATCGAACCCGATGGCTGTGACGATGCCGCAGCACATGCTGCCACATTATACCGGCCTGGACCGGCTGCAGGCAGACCCATTGAATCAGCGGACATGATCGACTCTCCTGAACCGGGTTTTGCAAGGATCGGGCCACAGGGGCGGGTGCATGCTGGCGCGGGTTCGTCATCATGTCTCAAGGCCCAACGGCAGCTCCTGCCGGGCAAAATCTGCCGACCGGCACCGGTCGGACCCGACGACACGCGAACGAAAACGGTCGAACGCCATGGCCTAAGCTGAAAAATGGATTGGCACGATTACTGCTGATGCCAGATGAGTAGATGAAGAGCACGCCCTTCGGTGTGCGTCGCAGGGGTATTCGACATGTCGGTTTTCGGCGCACTGGACACGGCGGTGAGCGGCCTCTCGGCTCAATCCCTGGCATTCAGCAACATCAGCAACAACATCTCGAACAGTCAGACGGTTGGCTACAAGGCGACGGACACCAACTTCTCCGACTACGTGCTGACATCGACCGACGCCGAAGGCACCAACGGTACCGTGCGGGCATCGACAGCTTCCGAGAACGAGGCGCAGGGCACCATCACCTCGTCGACGAATGCGCTGGCGCTCGCGATCTCCGGGCGCGGCTTCTTCTCGGTCGACGAGGAGAGCGGTGACTCGACGGGTTCGAAACCATCGTTCCAGAACACGGGCTATTATACCCGGAACGGCGACTTCAGCGAGGACAAGTCCGGCTACCTGGTCAACTCGTCGAACGAGTACCTGAACGGCTACATGGTCGACCCGAGCACCGGCGCGCTGAACACCACGTCGCTGCAAACGATCAACGTCGCGAACGTCGCGTTCCGGCCCACGGAGACCACGACCGTGACCGACATCGCCAACCTGCCGAGCGATGCCGCCGTGGCCGCCGGCAGCGCCACCGCTGGCGCCAGCAACCAGACCACCACGGTCTACGACGCCGCCGGCAACCAGCACAGCCTCGACCTGTCCTGGACCAGCAACGGCGGTTCGAACTGGACGGTCTCCGCCACACTGGACGGCGCTGCCACCCCGAACATGACGGCGACCGTCCAGTTCGATTCGACCGGCGCCCTGAGTTCCATAACCCCCGCCGGGGGCACCGCGATCACCACCGGCGGGACCAACGCGAGCTTCGGCATCCCGGCGGTGGGGGGAAGCGCGCTGGGGCCGCTCGCGGTCGATCTCGGCCAGATCGGATCCACCTCGGCCACGACCCAGGCCACGGCGGGCGGTCCTGGAGCGGTGACGACGGCGACCACCGACAGCGTCACCAGCGGCACCTATGCCGGCGTCACCATGACCGCCGACGGCAGCGTGATGGCGACGTTCGAGAACAACAACACAGAGGTCTCGCAGCTCGTCGCGAAGGTCCCGCTGGCGATGTTCGCCGACCCCAACGGGCTGACGTCGCAGGACGGCGAGGCCTTCACGGCCACTGAGCAATCCGGCTCGGCGAGTTTCACCTTCGCTGGCGACAACGGCGCCGGCAACCTGGAGACCTCGTCGGTCGAGAACTCGACGACCAACCTCGACACCGATCTCACCAAGCTGATCACCGCGCAGCAGGCCTACGGCGCCAACGCCAAGGTCATCACCACGGCCAACCAGATGCTGGAGACGCTCCTGGCGGCCAAGCAGTAGTCGTTCAGGATTGGTTAGGGATTGGCTGTCATCTTGAGCCCTTGCCCGGCGGGGGTTTGCCTGGACCGGTCAGGATGTTGAAATGGATCTCAACGGATCTCTGGGGATCGCCTCCAGCGGCCTGGCCGCCATCCAGTCCGAGCTGGCGGTGGCCTCGCAGAACGTCGCCAACGCCAGCACCGCGGGCTACACGAAGGAGACCTCATCGGTCTCCTCGCTGACCGCGGGGGGACAAGGGGACGGCGTGCTGGTCGGCCTGACCGGCCGCACCGTCGACACGGCGCTCCAGAACAGCCTCTACAGCCAGAATGCGACCGTCTCCGCGCTGAACACCATGAGCAAGGCGCTGGCGCCAATCCTGGCCCTGCAGGGTTCGACCAGCGCAGACTCCGGCAGCAGCAACACGCTCTCGGACTCGGTCGGCAACCTGCAGACCAGCCTGATCACGCTGGAGGCCGAACCGTCCAACCAGGCGGGGCAGGGCGCCGTCGTCTCGGCCGCGCAGACGCTCACCTCCAACATCCAGAACACCGCGTCCGCCTACCAGACCCAGCGCCAGGGAGCCCAGGATTCGATCGTCGATGACGTGGCGACGGCGAATGCGAGCCTCCAGCTGATCGGCTCGCTGTCCAAGCAGATCATCGACGGCAAGATCAACAACGTCAGCACGGCCGACCTCGAGAACCAGCGCGCGGTGGCGGAGACCGCACTGTCGAACGTGCTGTCGGTCAACTTTACCGAAACCGCCAACGGTAATCTGCTGGTCACCACCGCCAACGGGCTGGCACTGCCGACAACCGCGGGCCCTGGACCTCTCGCCACCACCGACGCCAGCATCGGCGTCGGCGACGCGTATCCAGGCTCCATTCCCGCCATCACGTTGAACGGCCGCGATGTCACCACGAGCCTCGCCGGCGGTTCGCTCGGTGCCAACATCCAGCTCCGCGACCGGACGCTGCCGACGATGCAGGCCGAGCTCGACTCGTTCTCGCAGACGCTGGCCAGCCGCTTCAACGCGCAGGGCCTGGCGCTGTTCACCGACGGCAGCGGCAACCTGCCTGGCACCTCGACCACCGCGACGACCCCGGCAGGTCAGGTCGGGTTCTCCGACGTCATCCAGGTCAACCCGGCGGTGATCGGCAACCCCGCCGCAATCCGCGACGGGACCAGCGACGTCACCGGCGGCGTCGTCGTCGGCAACGGCGCCGCGAGCGGCGCCACCGACTTCACCGTCAACACGACCCGCGGCGCCGACGACACCACGCTGCTCGACCGGCTTCTGGACTATGGGCTCGGCTCGACGGTGCAGAGCGGTGTCCCGCAGCCCGCCGGCGCCCCGAGCGGCCTCGGGGTCAGCGGTACCCTGTCGCTGCCCTACACCGGCAGCACCGACCTCACGTCGCTGGCCTCGGCGCTGACCGGCGCGCAGGCGGAGACCATCAACGACGTCAACAACGGCGTGACCAGCGAGACCGCGGTGCAGACCTCGCTGACAGCCAAGGTCGCCAACGTCTCGGGCGTGTCGGTCGACGACGAGATGTCCTCGATCGTGGCCCTGCAGAACGCCTACGGCGCCAACGCCAAGGTCGTGACGGCGATACAGGCCATGTTCACCGCTCTGCTCGACGCTGTCAGCTAGGACATGCCATGACGATCCAGGGTGTGGTTTCTTTGCCCTCCAGCATCGGCTCGCTGACCCAGTCGGTAGATCAGCTGAGCGGCCAGTACAGCGCGGAGCAGGCCGCCGTCACGTCGGGGGTCACCTCCGACAGCTATGCCGGCCTCGGCGACCAGCGCTACCAGGCGCTGAACCTGCAGCCGCAGATCACCAGGCTCGGAGCTTGGCAGCAGAACATCAGCTCGGCGCAGAACACCCTGACCGTGACCCAGACGGCCTTCTCGCAGATCACGACGATCGCCACCAACCTGCAGACGTCGCTCACCAGCCTCAAGGGAGACACCAGCAGCGTCAACGTCGCGACGGCGGCGTTGCAGGCACGCCAGGAGCTGACCCAGCTCGCCTCGCTGCTGAACACGAAGGACGGCAGCGGCTACGTCTTTGCCGGAAACGACTCCACCAACGCGCCGGTGCCGGATCCGGACGGGATCCTGCAGAGCAGCCTCTTCACCACGATTGCGGCGAATGTGGCCGCGGTCGGCACCAACGGGGCCGCCGTGACGGAAAGCGCCACGCTGGCGGTCGCCGCGAACAACAGCCCGGGTGCCACGATCTTCTCGGCGGCGCTCAGCGTCGACGGCGCCAGCGCCGCCGCATCCGGGCATACGGTCGCCGTCGGCGAGCAGGACCACGTCGCCGTCGGCTTCGTGGCGACGGCGGGGGGTGCCGCGACCGGCACGTCGACGGGATCGTCGATCCGCGACCTCATGAGTGCCCTGGCGACCGTCGGCAGCCTGGACCAGGCGGATCCGCGCAGCGCCGGCTTCGGCACGCTGGTCGACGACACCAGCGGGACCATGACGGGCATCAGCGCCAGCCTCACGAACTCGGTCGCGGCGCTGGGGCAGACGCAGGCGCAGCTCACCATCCAGGGCAGCGAGCTGTCTCTGACCAGCGACGCGCTGACCCAGCAGCTCGGCTTGGTCAAGGACAGCGATCCGGCGCTGCTGTCGACGCAGCTCACCGACACGCAGAACCAGCTCCAGGCATCCTACGGCCTGATCGCCGACATGAAGGGCCTGACGCTGGCCTCTTACCTGTAGGATCCGGAAATCCCGGAACTGGTCTCGCGCCGGCTTGCGAAGGCCGCCGTCAAAGATCTCATGCATCAGGCAAATAATAACGAAATTAAGCGGATCGCGCGGTTTCTTTTACTGCCGATTAAGGGGCGCGGCCATATCCTTGCCTTGCGTCCGCGGCGATCCGGTTGCGACGAGATACGGTAACGGCATGTCTCATCTCGTTCTTGAACTGCGACCTGGAGAGATGATGGTCGTCAATGGTGCCACGATCCGATTTCGGAACAAGTGTCGCGTCGAGCTCGTGTCGCAGGCCCGCTTCCTGTTCGGCAAGCAGATCATGGCCGAGCACGAGGCCGAGACCAGCATCCGCCAGCTCTACTTCCGGCTGCAGACCGCCTATGTCGGTCCGGTCGAGGAGCGGGCTCAGGCCGCCATTGCCGTGCGCGAGCTGCTGCGGCGGCTCCGCGGCGAGGCCCGGCCCGACGCCGACGCCGCACTCGGCATCGTCGAGGACGCCTTCGTCGAGGAGGATTTCTACAAGGCGCTCAAGATGCTTCGGATCATGATCCAGAACGAAAACGGCCCGGCCAGATCGGATTCACATGCACCGTAGAGACGTTGTTAACCGGGCCGTGTTGAGTTTCCTTGTCTGAAAACCTCTAGGGCGGAGTAACCCTCATGACTTTATCCATCAACACCAACACGGCGGCCCTGGCTGCCCTCGAATCGCTGTCCTCGACGTCATCGGCGCTGAACAAGACCGAGAACCAGGTCTCGACCGGCCTCAAGGTCGCGTCCGCCTCCGACAACCCCGCCATCTACGCGATCGCGTCCACGATCACCGGCAACATCTCCGGCCTCTCCGCCGTTTCCGACAGCCTTTCCTTCGGCGCCCAGGTGGTCAACACCGCGACCTCGGCCTCGGCGGACATCCTGTCCACGCTGCAGACGCTGCAGAACACGGTGACGACCGCTGGCACCACCGGCATCGATCAGACGACCATCCAGAACCAGGTGGCGAACGCCGTCAACCAGATCAACGCGTTTGCGCGCAGCTCGACCTTCAACGGCGTGAACGTGCTGACCTCGACCGCCGACAGTGGTGCTGTCAACGGCACCGCGAACATCGTGACCGGCCTGCAGGGCTCGACCCTGACCATCGCGAACCAGGTGGCGGCGCTGGGCGGCGGTGGCGCTGGCGGCGTGCTCAGCAACGCGCTTGGATTGACGTCGGGCGTTTCCTTCGCCGCTGGTGCCACCGCGACGGCCGCCACGCAGACGGTCCTGAACGCCAACTCGACAGGGATCAACATTTCGAGCGACAACACGCTGACGGAAGGTTCTTTCGCCGCCAACACCACGATCACGTTGAACAACGCGGGCGGCAGCACGACGACGTTCGAATTCGTACCCCCAGGCACCGCCGCGACCACCGCCAATACGACGGGTGCCAGCGGCAATACCACGGTCACGATCCTGACGTCCGCGACCGACTCGGCAGCAACCTCGCTTGGCAAGCTGGTCAATGCTCTTAATGAGAACGGCTACAACGCTGCCCTGCAGACCGACGGCTCTCTCAACATCACCGGAGAGGGCGTCAGTGGCGCTGCGTCCACGGTCACTGGCCTATCAACTGTAACACAGCTGAGCTCCAGCGCCGCGGCGATCACCACGGTCCAGGGAGCGATCTCGAAGGTGGACACGATCAGCACGACGCTCGGCGCCACCACGCAGGAGATCACCGGGCTGCAGAGCTTCACCAGCAACCTCAGCGACTCGCTGACCGCCGGCGTCGGCGGCCTGACCGACGCGGACCTGTCCGCGGCCAGCGCCAAGCTGACCTCGCTGCAGACCAAGCAGCAGCTGGCGATCCAGTCGCTGTCGATTGCCAACTCGCAGTCGCAGTCGATCCTGTCGCTGTTCCGCGGCTAGTCGACCTCACGGGGCCGGGCGCCAAGCCCGGCCCCGTGACGCCTCCTCACGGCGGCGTCGGCGGCGTGCCGGCGCACCGCCTCCCGCAGGGCACGAGGCCTGGTCGGTCGACCATGCGCTCGAAGAGAAACGGATTCGGGCATGAGCTACGGTGCCAATCAGTACCGCCGGTCGGAGGGCAGCGCGCTGCCGCCGCGGGAGACCGAGGCGGCGGCCTTCGTCTTCGTCAACCGGCTGATGATCCAGGAGGACGATGCGACCGTCCGCATGGCCGGGCTGGTCAAGAACCAGCAGCTCTGGTCGCTGCTGCTGAAGGATGTCGGCAACTCCGGCAACCAGCTGCCGGCGGTGCTGAAGGGCGACCTGGCGGAGCTCGGCTTCTGGGTGATGCGGCAGACCATCGCCGCCATGGGCGACCCGAAGCGGCGCCTGCTGCCCCTGATCGAGATCAACGACGACATGATCGCGGCTCTGCGGGCCAACAGCAGCCTCACCGGGCCGCTCGTGGACACGAGCCTCATGGCGCGCGCCGGCTGACGAGCCGGCACCGCCAGCCGATTGCCGGCCCGGGCGAGACCGAACATACTAGGTAGCCGGAGTGCCAGCACGGGCGGCGCATCGTCCCGACAGGATCCCGGCCGCAGACGCGGGATGCCCGGATGGCCAGTTCAGCATCGCTCCTCGTCGGTGATCCGGCGCCCTGGTTCCGGCAGCGCTGCACCACGCCGCAGGGCGACTATACCTTCGACATGACGGGCGGCCGCTACGTCCTGCTCTATTTGTTCGCGTCGTCGGCCGATACGCTGGCGCAGGCGGGACTCCGGGAGCTGCGGGCGCATCGGCACTTGTTCGACGATCGGCAGGCCAGCTTCTTCGGGGTCAGCGCCGATCCGGGCGACGAGACCGAGGGCCGACTCCGGGCCGAGCTGCCGGGCATCCGCCATTTCTTCGACGCGGACGGACGGGTCGGCCGCCTCTACGGCAGCCGGCTGGCGGACGGCGGCACCGGTGCCGTGAGGAGCCTGTGGTATCTCCTGGACCCGATGCTGAGGGTCCGCGGCGTGCTCGAGGACGCGCCGGGTGCGGCGGCTCGCGCGCTGGCGGCGCTGCGGCGGCTGCCGTCGCTCGATCTGGCTGAGGACGGGCTGCCGGTGCCGGTGCTCATGCTGCAGGACGTGTTCGAGCCGGAGTTCTGCGAGCGGCTCCGCGGCTACTACGACCGGTCGGACAGCCAGCTGTCCGGCGTGTTCACCGAGCTCGCCGGCGGGCCGTCGCATGCCGTGACCGACACCAACTTCAAGCGCCGCCGGGATTGCCCGGTGCGCGATCGGGCGTTGGCTGGGCAGATCCAGGCGCGGATCGTCCGCCGGGTGGTGCCCGAGATCCGCAAGGTCCATCATTTCGAGGCGACGCAGCTCGATCGGCTGATCCTGGCCTCCTACGACGCGGTCGACCGCGGCTGTTTCGGGGCCCATCGCGACAACACCGTCCGGGCGACCGAGCACCGCCGGTTCGCGGTCTCGATCAACCTGAACCGGGAGTTCGACGGCGGCGAGCTGGTGTTTCCGGAGTTCAGCCGGCGCGCCCACCGGCCGGATGCCGGCGGTGCGATCATCTTCTCCTGTTCGCTCATGCACCTGGTGACGCCGGTCACCGCCGGCCGGCGGCTCGCCTGCCTGCCGTTCGTGTACGACGAGGCGGCCGCGGGGCTGAAGCGGGCCAATGCGGCCGCGGCACGGGAGCCCGGCGTTCCATCCTGAGCGAACCTGGCGACGGTTCGGGCCCCGTGGCCCTTGAGCGTCGCGATCTCGTGACCAGATGCTGGGCAGGCTGATCGGTCCTGCGTTGCCTTGGATAAGGGACGCGGTTGCCGGTCGCGATACCGGTCGCCTCATGCGAAGGGACAGGACAGATGGACCTCGAGAAATTCACCGAGCGGTCGCGCGGCTTCCTGCAGGCCGCGCAGACGATCGCGATGCGGGACTACCACCAGAGTCTGACGCCGGAGCACCTGCTCAAGGCGCTGCTGGACGACGAGGAGGGAGCGGCCTCCGGGCTGATCCGCGCGGCGGGCGGCGACTCGCAGCTGGCCCGGCTGAACGTGGAGGCCGAGCTCGGCCGCCTGCCGAAGGTGCAGGGCAGCGGCGCCGGCCATCCGCAGGCGACGCCGGAGCTGCTGCGCGCCCTCGACGGCGCGCAGCAGGATGCGCAGAAGGCCGGCGACAGCTTCGTGGCGCAGGACCGTCTGCTGGTGGCGCTGGCCGGGCTCGACCGGCCGGCCGGACGCGCCCTGGTGCAGGCGGGCGCCACCCGGCAGGCTCTGGAGCGGGCGGTGACCGAGATCCGCAAAGGTCGCAAGGTCAACAGCGATAACGCCGAGGCCAGCTTCGACGCGCTGAAGAAGTATGCGCGGGACGTCACCGAGGTGGCGCGGGCCGGCAAGCTCGACCCGGTGATCGGCCGCGACGAGGAGATCCGGCGCACGATCCAGGTGCTGGCGCGGCGGACCAAGAACAATCCGGTGCTGATCGGCGAGCCCGGCGTCGGCAAGACCGCGATCGTCGAGGGGCTGGCGTCGCGCATCGTCAACGGCGACGTGCCGGAGGCGCTGAAGGGCAAGCGGCTGCTCGCCCTCGACCTCGGCGCGCTGGTGGCCGGCGCCAAGTTCCGCGGCGAGTTCGAGGAGCGGCTGAAGGCGGTGCTGAAGGAGATCGAGACCGCCGCCGGCGAGGTGATCCTGTTCATCGACGAAATGCATACGCTGGTCGGCGCCGGGCGGGCGGACGGGGCGATGGACGCCTCGAACCTGCTGAAGCCGGAGCTGGCGCGTGGCACACTGCACTGCATCGGCGCCACCACGCTCGACGAGTATCGTCGCTACATCGAGAAGGATGCGGCGCTGGCGCGGCGGTTCCAGTCGGTGTTCGTGGGCGAGCCGTCGGTGGCCGACACCATCTCGATCCTGCGCGGGATCAAGGAGAAGTACGAGCTGCATCACGGCATCCGCATCACCGACGGCGCCCTGGTGTCGGCGGCGACGCTGTCCAACCGCTACATCACCGACCGCTACCTGCCCGACAAGGCGATCGACCTCATGGACGAGGCGGCGAGCCGGCTGCGTATGCAGGTGGACAGCAAGCCCGAGGCGCTGGACGAGCTCGACCGCCGGCTGATGCAGCTCAAGATCGAGCGTGAGGCGCTGCGGCGCGAGGACGATGCCGCCAGCCGCGACCGCCTCGGCAAGCTCGAGGGCGAGATCGCCGACCTGCAGGAGCGGTCTGACGCGATGGCGGCGAGTTGGCGCGCAGAGAAGGACCGGGTCAGCGAGACCCAGAAGCTGAAGGAGCGGCTCGACCAGGCGCGGTCCGAGGTCGAGGTGGCGCAGCGCCGCGGCGATCTCGGCCGGGCGTCGGAGCTCATGTACGGCGTGATCCCGGCACTGGAGGGCGAGATCTCGCTGCACCAGGACGCGGGCGACGGCGCGCATCTGGTCAACGAGGCGGTGACCGAGGAGGCGATCGCTTCGGTGGTGTCGCGCTGGACCGGGGTCCCGGTCGACCGGATGCTGGAGGGCGAGCGGGCCAAGCTGCTGCGCATGGAGGACAAGCTCCGGCAGCGCGTGGTCGGCCAGGAGGAAGCTCTGAGGGCTGTGGCGGACGCGGTGCGGCGGGCCCGGGCCGGTCTGCAGGACCCGAACCGGCCGGTCGGCTCGTTCCTGTTCCTGGGCCCGACCGGCGTCGGCAAGACCGAGCTCACCAAGGCGCTGGCCGAGTTCCTGTTCGACGACGAGCGCGCGCTGCTGCGCATCG
>CAXTVM010000011.1:0-53756 GCA_964247725.1 uncultured Acetobacteraceae bacterium
CGCTGCCCTGGACCCGTTGGGGCCGCGGGCCCCAAACCCCGATTCGTAAGAAGATATCCCGTGCGTGAGGATATGACCTTAACGAATCGGGGTCTGGGTCCCGCGGCCCCAGTGGGGTCCAGGGGCAAAGCCCCTGGCCTTCTTCCAGTGCTGCTCGAGGCGACCGGCCTGATCCGCGAGTATGCCCCCGACCGGCGGGTGCTGCACGGGGTCGGCGTGCGGGTGGCGGCGGGCGAGACGCTCGGCATCATCGGCGGCTCGGGCAGCGGCAAGTCGACGCTGGCCCGCATCCTGCTAGGGCTGCAGCCGCCCGACGCCGGCACGGTGCGGTTCCGCGGCATCGACCTGTACGGCGCCGACCGCCGCGCGCTGCGGGCGATGCGGCCGCAGCTGCAAGCGGTGTTCCAGGACCCGTACGGCTCGCTCGATCCGCGCCAGCGGGTCGGCCGGATCGTCGCCGAGACGCTGTGCGGCCAGCGCCTGGACCAGCCGACGCGGGAGCGGCGGGTCGCGGAGGCGCTGGAGGCGGTGTCGCTGCCGCCGGACGCGGCGGCGCGCTACCCGCACGCGTTTTCCGGCGGCCAGCGGCAGCGGATCGCGATCGCCCGCGCCCTGGTCGGCCGGCCGGCGCTGGTGATCGCCGACGAGCCGGTGTCGGCGCTGGACGTATCGGTGCAGGCGCAGGTGCTGAACCTGCTGCTGGAGCTGCGCGCCCGGCTCGGGCTGGCGCTGGTGTTCATCAGCCATGACCTCGGCGTGATTCGGCACGTGTCGCACCGGATCGCGGTGCTGGAGGCCGGACGGATCGTCGAGGAGGGCGAGGCCGGCGCGGTGCTGGGGTCGCCGCGGCACCCGGCGACGCGCCGGCTGATCGAGGCGCTGCCGGGCGCTCCGGCGCCGGCCCACGAGGCGGTCCCGTGCTGAACCTGCTGACCGACATCGCCGGGCTGCGCGTAGGCCAGGCCGGCTGCGAGACGCTGCGCTCGGGTGTCACCGCGATCCTGTTCGACCGTCCGGCGGTGGCCGCCGCGAGCACGCTGGGCGGCGCCCCCGCCTCGCGCGAGACCGCGCTGCTGGAGCTGGAGATGGTGGTGGAGCGCGTGCACGCGGTGGTGCTGTCCGGCGGCTCCACCTATGGGCTGGACGCCGCCGCCGGGGTGCAGGCGGCGCTGCGCGAGGACTTCCCCCCTGCCGCGCCCGACGGCCCGATCCGGGTGCCGATCGTGGTGCAGGCGAGCCTGTTCGACCTCACGAACGGCGGCGACAAGGGCTGGGGCCGCTACTCCCCCTACGCGGCACTCGGCTACGACGCCGCCCTCGCCGCCGGCACCGGCCGGTTCGCGCTCGGCAGCGTCGGCGCCGGCCTCGGCGCCACCACCGCCACCGCCAAGGGGGGGCTGGGCTCGGCCAGCGCGGTGACGCCGGAGGGCCATCGCGTCGCGGCGCTAGTGGCGGTCAACGCGGTGGGCTCGGCCACGGTCGGCGACGGGCCGCACTTCTGGTCGGCGCCGTTCGAGCGGGACGCTGAGTTCGGCGGCCTCGGCCTGCCGCCCCGCCTCCCCGACGGCGCGCTGGCGCTGCGCACCAAGCCGGCGGGCGCCTGGGGCACCACGATCGGCCTGGTGGTCACCGATGCGGCGCTCACCGCGCAGCAGGCGCGGCGGCTGGCGATCCTGGCGCAGGACGGGGTGGCGCGCGCGGTGCTGCCGGCGCACCTCGCGCGCGACGGCGACACCATGTTCGGGCTCTCGACCGGCGCGCGGCCGCTGCGCGGCGACGACGCCGAGCTGTCCGGCCTCTGCCTCGCCGCCACGCTGGTGACCGCTCGGGCGGTGGCGCGCGGGGTGTTCGCGGCGCGGTCGCAGGGCCGGCCCGGCGAGCAGCCCTGCTGGCACGCGCGCCACGGCGCGTCCGCCTCAGGAGGCCGCGATGGCGTCTGAGCTCGACGGCGCGCTGCAGGAGGTGCGGGGCCGGCCGCTGCACGTGGCCGTGCACGATGCCGGCGCCGAGACCACGCTGTTCTTCATCCATGGCGGCGGCGGCAACAGGCGGCAGTGGCGATTCCAGTGGCGGGCGCTGCAGGGCGACGGCTGCAACCTCCTCGCCTGGGACGCGATCGGCCACGGCGCCAGCCCGCGGGCGCGCGATCCGGCCGGCTACCGGGGCGCCGAGCTGCTCGAGGATGCGCGGGCGCTGATCCGCCGCCACGCCACCGCCCGCCACGTGATCGTGGCGCACTCCTACGGCGCCCGGATCGCGCTCGCGGTGGCACTCGGATGGGACGATCCCGGCCGCGCGCTGGACGGGCTGGTGCTGGTCGGCCCGGCGCCGATCGGCCGGCTCGGCACCGGCCGGCTGTTCGGCGGCATGCTCGGCCGGCTGCCGCTGCCGCTGCTGGAGCTGGCGCGCCCGCTGCTGGCGCGCGGCTTCGCCCGGCGCGCCTGGCACGCCGACGCCGACCCGGCGCTGGTGCGGGCCGAGCAGCGCGCGACCCGGGGCAACCGGCTGTCGATGATGCAGGCGATGATGGCGCACCCGCCGGAGGTGGCGGCGGACCGGCTGGCCTCGCTCCGGATGCCGGTGCTGGTGCTGGGCGGCGAGCAGGACGGCATCGTGCCGATCGCCGCGGTGGCCGGCTTGGCGGCGCTGCTGCCGAACGCGACGCTGCGCCGGCTCGACCGTTGCGGCCACCAGGTCATGCTGGAACGGCCGGCCGAGACCGAGGCCGCGATCCGTGACATGCTGGCGATGCAGCGGAGCATCTGACCCCAATGGCGCAGGACTGGCTCGGCAACCCGATCACCGCCGCCGACGCCGCGACGCGGGCAGCGATCGACGACTTCGTGCTGGGACTGCTCAACTACGACGTGCGGCTGCTGAACATCCTCGCCGCCGCCGAGGCCGGGGAGGACTGCCTGGCCAACGCCTATGCCGGGCTGCTGTGGATGATGTCGGAGACCGGCGGCGTGCCGGAGCAGGCGCGATCGCACCTCGCCCGCGCCGAGCGGGGTGCGGGCGTCGCGAACGGGCGCGAGCGCCGGATCGCCGCGGTGCTGCGGCGCTGGGTGGACGGCGAGCTGGAGGCGTCGATCGCGCTGGTCGACGAGGTGCTGGCCGGGCATCCGCGCGACCTCGCGATGCTGAAGCTGCGCCAGTACCACGACTTCAACCGCGGCGACTTCGCCGGCATGCTGCGCGCGGCGCTCCGCAGCCTGCCCGCCGCCGCGGAGGTCGGGTACCTGCACGGCATGCTCGCGTTCGGCTACGAGCAGTGCCACCTGCTGGAGGACGCCGAGCGGGAGGCGCGGGCAGCGCTGGCGCTCCGGCCCGACGACCAGTGGGCGCAGCACGCGCTGGCGCACGTGATGCTGACGCGAGGGGAAATCGACGAGGGTACGGCGTTCCTGGAGTCGATGCGCGGCCGCTGGGAGAGCCTGACCTCGTTCATGTACACCCACCACTGGTGGCACCTGGCGCTGTTCTACCTGAACCAGGGGCGCGAGGTGGACGCGCTGGCTGCCTATGACGACCATTGCTGGTCGCGGGAGCGGGACCTGTCGCAGGATCAGATCGGCGCGGTTTCGCTGCTGGCGCGGTTCGAGTTTGCCGGCCTCGCCGTAGGCCATCGCTGGGACGAGGTGGGCCGCCATCTGGCGGCGCGGGCCGCGGACGTCAGCAACCCGTTCCTGTCGCTGCAGTACCTGTACGGCCTGGCACGGGCCGGCCGTCCGGAGGCGGACCGGCTGCTGTCGGCGATCGGCGCGGCTGCGGATCGGGCCCCCCCCGGCACGGTGTGGCCGGACGTGGCGCTGCCGATCGCGCGCGGGCTCGCGGCGCACGCGGCGGGCGACTGCGAGGCGGCGCTGCGCCTGATGGAGCCGCCGCTCGGCCGGCTGGCAGAGATCGGTGGCAGCCACGCGCAACGGGACCTGTTCGAGCAGGTACTGCTGGACTGCCTGCTGCGCACCGGCCGGCTGGGCCGCGCGCAGCAAGTGCTGGAAGGGCGCCGCGGCTACGATCCGGACGGCGTGCCGCTCAACCGAATGCTGGCCGGCGTGTACGACGGGCTCGGCCTGCCGGAGCTGAGCGACCGGGCGCGGTCCCGGGTGGCGCAACGGCTGGCACGGACCGCGGCGCTCGCCCCCTCTCGGCTAGGATCACGGCTATCGCATTAGGAAGAAGGCCAGGGGCTTCGCCCCTGGACCCCACTGGGGCCGCGGCCCCAACGGGTCCAGGACAGCGCCCTGGCTTTCCCCTTCCACGTCTCCTCAAACGCGATAGCCCCTGAGGCAAGGATAGTCGGCCATGGACCAGATGCCTCTCCGGCCCAACGATCTCGACGCGCTGTGGATGCCCTACACCGCCAACCGCGCCTTCAAGCAGGCGCCGCGGCTGCTGGCGCGGGCGGAGGGTATGAGCTACTGGACGCCGGAGGGCCGCGAGGTGCTGGACGCCACCGCCGGGCTGTGGTGCGTCAATGCCGGGCACGGACGGCGGCAGATCACCGAAGCGATCCAGTATGCGGCGGCGGCGATGGACTTCGCGCCGGCCTTCCAGATGGGCCATCCGCTGATGTTCCAGGCGGCGTCGCGGCTGGCGCAGCTGACGCCGGAGCCGCTGAACCGGATCTTCTTCACCAACTCCGGCTCCGAGAGCGCCGATACCGCGCTTAAAGTTGCGCTGGCCTACCACCGCGCCCGCGGCCAGGGACACCGGACCCGGCTGGTCGGGCGCGAGCGCGGCTATCACGGCGTCAATTTCGGCGGGCTGTCGGTGGGCGGCATCGGCGCCAACAAGGCGCAGTTCGGGCCGCTGCTGGGCAACGTCGACCACCTGCCGCACACGCACCTGCCGGAGAACCGGTTCAGCCGCGGCCAGCCCGAGCACGGCGCCGACCGCGCCGACGCGCTGGAGGCGCTGGTGCAGTTGCACGGGGCGGGCAGCATCGCGGCCGTGATCGTGGAACCCGTGGCCGGGTCCACCGGCGTGCTGGTGCCGCCCGTGGGCTACCTGGAGCGGCTGCGGGCGCTGTGCACCGCGCACGGCATCCTGCTGATCTTCGACGAGGTGATCACCGGGTTCGGGCGCATGGGGGCCAACTTCGCCGCCGACCGGTATGGGGTGGTGCCGGACCTCATGACCATGGCCAAGGGGCTGACCAACGCCGCGGTGCCGATGGGGGCGGTCGCGGCCAGCGACGAGATCTACCGCGCCGTGGTCGAGGAGGCGCCGCCGGGGATCGAGCTGTTCCACGGCTACACCTATTCCGGGCATCCGCTGGCGTGTGCTGCGGCGATCGCGACGATGGACCTGCACCGCGACGAGGGGCTGGCGGCGCGGGCGCTAGCGATCGAGCCGGAGTGGCGGGAGGCGGTGCACTCGCTGCGCGACCGGCCCAACGTGATCGACATCCGCGACGCAGGGCTGATCGCCGGGATCGAGCTGCGGCCGCGGGCGGGGAAGCCGACCGAGCGTGCGGGGCGAATCATGCAGCGGTGCTTCGACGCGGGGGTGCTGATCCGCACGACGAGCGACACGATCGCGCTGTCGCCGCCGCTGATCATCGAGCGCGGGCACATCGACCGGATCGTTGACACGCTGGGCGGGGCGATTAGGGCGGAAGCGGCGTAGGTTTGAATTCGATAGTCATATTAAACCGTACGGAAGGGACCATAACTAGCCAATCATCTGTTACGCTTTACGCCTCATCCCGGACGTTTGGATGGTCATGCCCGCCCGCCGAGCGCTGCCAGTCGCTCGACTGGTTCCTGCCGGACAAGACCCGCGGGCGAGCGTGACGGCCCGGACGTGCAGCCGGAAACAGGGCATCTCAACGACTGGGTTGTCCGGTAGCTACGGGTCGGCATGCGGTTGGTCCGCCTTGGTGGTGCTGGGGACGGAGACTACACTGTCCCAAGGGCTATGATGCAGCCGAATCGCAAGCTCGGGAGATCTAGACGGGGTTAGGGGATGGTCAGGCGTGGTGTCATAAGGTGGTGTCATGATCCTGTACTCGCGGTCCTGCGTCGGGAGCCGCCGTCGGAGGGCGTTAAAACGACGGCGCTTCCCCGACGCTCGTGCGAATGGATTGATGGACGGTGGGGACGATGGGGTTCCGCCTGTCGGTCGAGGGGAAAAACGGCTGGGATGGTCCCGTCACGCCATGCGCGCAGTCGCCGACTGATGGTGTAGTACAGGGCATAAGGGGCTGCTTTGCGCTCATGCCAGACATTTGGAGACGTAGACTGGCTTTCCAATAGCAGACGCAGACTGGTTATCGGTCATGCATATGATTAGGATCAAAATCCCAGCCATCTCCATCTGATGGAAGCTTTCAAGCTGGTATCGTCTCCCACAGAACGTAAAAGTAAGCCACAATAAAAGTCTCATAGAATGAGAGGCATCTCAAATATGTCGGCATTCCAGTAAAAGAATGCATCTCACTGCTTATTGTGCGGGAAGGAATGATGCCCTAGCTTGGTGGAAATCAATGCCACATAAGGGGGACACGTCGATGAGTTCTTCGGTTCGTACGCAGTTGCTGTCGTCATCCCTGCTTGGGTTTCAGAACACTCTATCTACAAACAATAGAAACCGCTTGAGTTCGGCGAAGGTCGGCTCGAACCCGATCATCACGGCCCCTGCCAACGCGACCGTCATTGACGGCCAAGAGACCACGATCTCGGGCATCAGCATCAGCGACGCCGGTGCCAACACCTTTAATCTGACGCTGCAGGATACCGATGGCCTGCTGAGTGCCACGGGTACCGGCGTCTCGGGATCCGGCACCACCACGCTCGTCCTCTCCGGCACGATCAATGATGTCAACATCGACCTCGGCACACTGATCGATACCGACAGCTCCCTGAGCAACGACACGATCAACCTCAGCGGCTATGACGAGCTGAGCGACTATGCCGCGCCGCAGGCGATCGGCGTCACGGTCGTCGCCTGCTATCTGCGCGGCACCATGATCGCCACACCGGAGGGCGAGCGGGCGATCGAGACGCTTTCTATCGGCGACCATGTGCTTTCGGCAGCCGGTGAGGCAAGACCCATCCGCTGGATCGGGTATCGCGCCTACAGGAAGCGTTTCGCGCAATGCAATCCCGATGTCGTTCCCGTCCGCATCGCCGCGGGTGCGCTCGCGGACGACGTGCCGACGCGCGACCTCTACGTCTCGCCGCGCCATGCCCTGTTGCTCGATGACGTACTGGTACAGGCGATCGATCTTGTGAATGGCGCCAGCATCACCGAGGCAATCTTGATCGAAGAGATCGAGTATTTCCATATCGAGCTGGCCGAGCACGACGTGCTGCTGGCGAACGGCGCCCCGGCTGAGAGCTTCGTCGACGACAACAGCCTGATGATGTTCCACAACGCGCATGACTATCTCGCGCTCTATCCGAATGCGCAGCGCCGGCCGGCAATCTATTGCGCTCCGCGGCTCTCGTCTGGCGAGCGGCTCGAAATCATCCGCTGCCGGATCGATGGCCGGGCCAGGCGCGTCGCCGGCCGGCGGGCGGCGTAGCACAGGGTCCAGGGCCGATCCTACGAGGATGGGATCGGCCCGAGCACCAAAGCGGAAACTGCGATGACCGGATGCATCGACGAGTGGTCGCGCGACAGCGTGCGTGGCTGGGCCTGGGACCCGTCACGTCCGGACAAGGCCGTCACCGTCGAGGTCTCTGTCGATGGCCGACACCTGACGAAGGTGCTCGCGAACCGTCTCCGCCTAGACGTGCGCCGCGCGGGTTTCGGAACGGGACGATACGGCTTCTCCGTCGACCTGCCCGATCTCGGGCCGATCATGGCCGCCCACAAGCTGCAGGTCCGGATCAAGGGCGCCGATGCGGACCTCAGGGGATCCCCGATCCTGCTCGCCCCCACGATGGAGTTCGATACGGATGCGGAACGCTCTGTTGCGGCCCTGCTCGCGTCGCCGGGATCGCCGGCGCAGCTGCGCAAGCGTCTTCTGTTCCTGACCTCCCAGGTCGATGCGCTGCTGGACCGAATCGACGGTCAGGCCGCCAGGCGACGTAGGCGGACGAACGCGGAAGGCGTCAAATGGCGTTGGCGGCCCGAGGATGGGATGCAGCCTGAGCGGCAGCCGTTGCGGGCCCTCGTCATCGACGAGACCCTGCCGACCCCTGGCCGGGACGCCGGATCCACCGCCGTCGTCTCGCACATGCGCTCGCTGCAGCGCATCGGCTACGAGGTCAGCTTCGTCCCGTCCGACGTCAAGGCGTCCCCCTTCATCGAGACGTTGTCGCGGGACGGGATCGCCGTTTATGTCTCGCCCTGGGCCGGCAGCGTCGAAGAAGTGCTACGTCGGCAGGCAGGTCAGTTCGACCTCGTCTATATGCACCGTGTCGGGATCGTCGCGAAGTACGGCAACCTAGTGTCCATTACCATGCCGGGCGCGCGCCGCATCTACTCAGTCGCCGATCTGCATCATCTGAGACTGCTGCGCCAGGCGGAGGTCGAGGGCGCGACGCCGGGGGCGCTGCATTATGCGGCATACGTCCGTCGGCTGGAGCTGACGGCGGCGGCCGAGGCGCATGCCGTGATCACCCATTCAAGTCACGAGGCGCAACTCTTGGCCGACGCAGTGCCCCGCGCGAAGGTTATCGTTGCACCTTGGGATTGCGAGCGGGCACCCCTTGCGACCAGCTTCTCGCAACGCCTCAACCTCGCCTTCATCGGCAATTTCCAGCACGCGCCCAACGCCGACGCGGCGGTGTGGCTCGCCACCGAGATCATGCCGCTGGTCTGGCAGACGGACCCGACCATCGCCTGCCTAATCGTCGGTGCCGACCCGCCGAAATTTCTACGCGAGATGAACGATCCGCGCATCCGCGTGCTCGACGTGGTACCCGATCTCGACGACGTGCTGTCGCAGATTCGCCTGACGGTGGCACCGCTGCTGTTCGGCGCCGGGCTGAAGGGCAAGGTCCTCGACAGCCTCGCGGCTGGCGTTCCCTGCGTCTGCAGCCCGATCGCGGCGGAGGGATTCGGCTTCGACAAAGTGCTTCAGGATCTGGTGGGGGAGGACGCGGCGTCGCTCGCCGAGCGCATCCTTGCGGTCCACACCGAGGCCGGGACGTTCAAGCGCTTCCAGGTTGCCGGGCTTGAGCATGTACGCGCCCATTTCAGCAAGACGCAGGTCGATGACCGGCTGCGCATCGCGGCCGGACTACCTGCTGAGACCTTCGCTTGATCCAGCAGAGCCGGTTCCTGCCCGATCCCGCCCGGGCTGCCGTCATCGACCGAGCGGTTCGCACCACGCTGGCCGAGAGTCTGCAGGCCGTGTTCCGGACCTGCTCCGGCCATCTCGACCGGCGGCCGCACGACGAGCTCGCCTTGCTGGGCGCGCTGCGATCCCACGCTGTGTCGCCCGCGGTGTTCGGGCTCTACACGGAGCTGGTCGAGGCGCTTCTAGCCGAGGAGACGCACGCCGCCCAGAGGCTGCTGGACATGCTGTTGCAGCCGGCCCTGCGCGACTGGAGCGGCTCGCGGGTCGTGACCCTCGAGGAGAGCCGTCTGGGACCACAGATCCCGGCCCTCTATGTCCGGATGGTCGACGACGACGCCGACAATCCGACACGGCTCGCCGCCGTTGACGCGGCGGAGCTCGCCCGGTGCACGATGCTGCATGATGAGACGTTGATCCTGCTGGAGCGGGCGGCGCCGGAGCTGTTCGGCGAGATTGCGATACTGGCGCCCGAGATCGTGATGGCCGCCGATGCGTCGGCACGCGACGGACCCGGCGCATTCGGCGGCGCGTCCAGCTTCTATCTCTGGGGCACGGTGATCCTGAACTCCGCCCGCCAGCAGACCCGGCCGCAGATGGCCGAGGCGCTCGCGCACGAGGCCGGCCACGGCTACCTGCTGGGCAGCACGCTTGGCGCGCCCATGGTCCTCAACGACCCGGCGGAACGCCATGCCTCGCCGCTGCGTGTCGATGCGCGTCCGATGGAGGGTCTCGTGCATGCGAACTTCGTGCTCGCGCGCATGATGTGGTGTCAGGACCGGCTGCTACGGAGCCGCCTGCTGGCAGCCGATGAGCGCGCGGAAACCGCGCGCGCCTGGACGGCGAATCTCGAACGATTTCAGCGGAGCCGGGCGCTTATTGAAGCGCAGGCCCGCTTCACGCCGGACGGCGCGGCCCTGTGGACGGACGCGCGCGACTGGGTGGATCGGATGATCGCGCACGCACCGCCCCGCGCGGCGGTGTCGTGATGCCTCGTCGCAGGCGCAGGGAGCGATAGGCCAGCCATGCTGGATGTGGTCGCCACGATCGGCCTGCATGGAAGCGCCTCGACATGGCTGTTCAACATCGCCCGCGAGCTGATGATCGCGACGGCGGGGGAGGGCCGGGTGCTGGGGCTCTACGCGGAGACCCTGGAAACGATCCCCGACAGCACCGGACGATCGCTGGTCATCAAGTCGCATCATGGTAGCGCCGGCCTCGATCGATGGCTGAGCCGGATCGGCGCGCCGACGCTGCTCAGCGTGCGGGATCCGCGCGACGCCGCCATCTCCATGGCGAAACGATTTAGCACGCCGTTGTCGGTGACGGTCGACTGGCTAATGCTCGATTGCCGACGCATGCAGCGTCTGGCGGCGGCAGGTCATCCGATGTTTCGCTACGAGGACAGGCTTTTCGAGGAGAACACGGCGGCATCGCGTGTCGCCGGCGCGCTGGGGCTGGCGCCGGACCCGGCTATCCTCGACCGGATCGGCTCGACCTACCAGATCGATGCGGTGCGACGCTTCACGCGCACCCTGGACGAGCTGCCGCCGCAGCGCGTGTCACGATCGGACCTCACCGTCTTCGATGCAGTCACGCAACTCCACCGCACCCATATCGGCGATACGAGAAGCGGCAAATGGCGGGCGCTTGCACCGGCGACGCAGGCCAGGTTGACGGACAGGTTCGGGTTCTTCCTGGACGCGTTCGACTATGCGGGCCGGTGAGCGGCGATGTCGCCCGGCGTGATCCTGGCCGACCGCGTCGTGAGATCATAACCGAGCGCCGCGACGAGGTCGCCATGCCGCCGCTCGAAGCCGAGTACCTGTTCGATGGTCAGCATCTCCCGCCATTTCGACAGGCTGCGGGAGACGATGTGCCCATGCGCTTCGATCGTGGCATCATCCATGCGCGCGACATCCTCGTTACCGGCAAGCGCCACGGCGGCGTCGCGCTGCGCCGCATCGAGACCAAGATGGCCGAACATGCGCATCAGCGTGGCGTCGTAGTCCGCCGCCAGCGTTTCGAGCGCCACGTCCAGTATGTCCGGATGGGCCTGCCAGGCGCGCATGGCATCGAGTGTGACGCTGGTGTAGCCATTCAGCTCGAAGGCGAGGCCCGAAGCCGTATCGCGGTCCAGCAGATTCTGCTGGTATGACCGGCCGCCCAGGCGCTGCAGGAAGTCCAACCTCCGCTGCACAGGCAGATGCAGCATGGAGAAAGGTACCTGCGGATAGCCGATCGGCCGGCGCGGAACCGTGTCGACGTTGACGCACCACCCCTCGTTGCAGCGGCGGTGATAGAGATAGCCCGACACCCAGATGTCGCGCGGGTCGCGCACGATGCGCACGCCACGGAAACCCGGTGGCAGCGGCAGCGCCAGCAGCGAGTGGGCAATTACGGTGATATCAGCTGCATCGTCGAGTGCTGCGACCCGGCCATACAGCGTTCGCACCTGAAGCCCGAAACTGGCCGCAATCCGTCCCATGACCTGCTCAAGCAGCACCGTGCCGGATTTGTGGTAGGTGAAAACCAGGATCTTGCGTGCAAACAGACTCAAACTTGCCTCGGATATTGTAAGTGATGTCAGCGCATCATGGCGACGAAGACGCAATGCAAGTACTCTGCCCTCGACACGTCGGGCGAAGTTCGAACCTAATCCATGCTCATCAAGCCGAAGTATCTCGCAACAGAAGTAGAACGGGCACGGCGACGTCCAAGACCGAGCGACGTTCGGCCATACCCAAGCCGGCCTGCGCCAACCTACTTCAGTCGCGAACAGCTAGGGTGCAGACAATGAAGGTCCGCTTCCGCCGCATGTCGCTCGGGGGCGGACAGTTCGCTCTCGGCCAGAACCGGACGTCTCACCAGCCGACAGCGACCCGTCGGTCCGCTGTTTCGCGATCTCCACCAAAGCTTCGCGCGCGTGACAGGTCCAGCCCGCACGGCGTGCCCGGGCGCGGCGGCGGCTCCGAGGACGGGGACAGCACCTCGATCGCGTCCCGGCCGTCGCCGGCCGGGGCCACGGACACGCGGAAGAACGCGCCCGCGCGCTGCACGTCCAGGATCCGCGCGGCACCCGGGTCCGCCGTCGGGCGCAGGGCGACCTCGTAGGGGCGCAGCGACAGGCTCACCCGTCCCTCGCCCATCGCCGGGGGCTGGCCCAGCAGGGGGACGGCGGACCAGGGCGGGTCAAGGCGCAGCCGGCCGTGCTCGTGGACGCCCTCGAAGCGGACGGTCTCGCCCAGGAACTGGTGCACGAACGGGGTCGCCGGATGGTCCTCGAGCTCGTCGGGGGTGCCGACCTGCTCCAGCCTTCCGTCGCGCAGCACCGCGATGCGGTCGGCGACCTCCAGCGCTTCGGCCTGGTCGTGCGTCACCATGATCGAGGTGAGGCCGAGCCGATCGTGCAGGCCGCGCAGCCAGGTGCGGATCTCCTTCCGCACCAGCGGGTCGAGCGCCCCGAACGGCTCGTCCAGCAGCAGCAGGTCGGGCTCGGTCGCCAAGGCGCGGGCCAGCGCGACCCGCTGCCGCTGGCCGCCGGAGAGCTGCGCCGGGTAGCGGCGGGCGAGCGGGGCCACCTGCACCAGCTCCAGCAGCTCGGCGACGCGGGCGGCGATGGCGCGCCGGTCCGGCCGGGTGGCACGGGGCCGCACCTGCAGGCCGAAGGCGACGTTCGCGGCCACCGTCATGTGCCGGAACAGCGCGTAGTTCTGGAACACGAAGCCGATGTTGCGGGCGCGGGCCGGCACGTCGGTGACGTCGCGCGGGCCGATCGCGAGCGAGCCCTCGTAGCCCGGCTGCAGCCCGGCGATGATGCGCAGCAGCGTCGTCTTGCCGGCGCCCGACGGGCCGACCAGCGCCATGAACTCGCCCCGGGCGACCGTGAGGTCGATGTCGCGCACCGCCGGCGTGCGGCCGAACACGCAGCTCACCCCGTGCAGCGACACGCCGGCGGCGGCGGCCTCGGCGGCCTCCGTGGCGGCCCCGCCGCCGATCGGGTCCGGGCGGACCGGCACCGCGTCCGGCGCCCAGGTCTTAAAAGAGAGCATCGGCGTGCCTCCGGCGTTGGCCGTGCCACTCCAGCGCGCCGCGGGCTCCCACCACGAGCCCGGACACGACCGCGAGCAGAGCGGCGAGGGTGAAGGCGGCCACCGTCTCGTAGCCGTTGTAGAGGGTCTCGATGTGCAGCGGCACCGTCTCGGTGAGGCCGGGGATGTGGCCGGACACCACCGACACGGCGCCGAACTCGCCCAGGGCGCGAGCCGTGCACAGCAGCACGCCGGATACCAGCGCGCCGCCCACCTCGGGCAGCGTGACGCGGGTCAGCACGGACAGGAAGCCGGCGCCCAGGATGGTGGCGGCCTCCTCCTGGTCCCTTCCTTGCGCCTCCATCGCCGGCATCACGATGCGGGTCACGAACGGGAAAGTCACGAACAGGGTGGCGAGCAGGATGCCGGGCAGCGCGAAGGTGATGCGGATGCCGTGCGCGGCGAGCTGCGGCCCGAACCAGCCCTGCGCCCCGAACAGCAGCACCCACACCAGGCCGGCGACCACCGGCGAGATCGACAGCGGCAGCTCGATCAGCACCAGCAGCGCGGCGCGGCCGGGGAAGTCGAACTTGGCGAGCGCGTAGGCGGCGAGCAGGCCGCAGACGGCGTTGATCGGCACCACGATGGCGACCACGAGCGCGCTCAAGCGGATCGCCGACAGCGCGTCCGGGTCGGCCAGCGTCGCCAGCGCCGCCCGCAGGCCCTGGCGCAGCGCCTCGTCGAACAGGGAGAGCAGCGGCACGACCAGGAACAGCAGGGCCACGCTCCAGGCCGCCAGCGTCAGCGCCCAGGCGGCGGGGCCGCGTCCGGCGGGATGGACGGAGAACGATGCCCCGCTCATCGCGCGAGGCCGCGCGAGGCCGGCAGCCGGCGGCGTGCCGCGGCCACCAGCAGCAGGCAGCCGGCGGCGGCGAGCAGCATGACCAGCCCGACTGCGGCGGCCCCCTGGTAGTCGAACTCCTGCAGCCGGATCACGATCAGCAGCGGCGCGATCTCGGAGACCAGCGGCTTGTTGCCGGCGATGAAGATGACGCTGCCGTACTCGCCGACGCCGCGCGCGAAGGCGAGGCCGAAGCCGGTCGCCAGCGCCGGCCACAGGGCGGGCAGCAGCACGCGCCAGGCGATTTGCGCCGGCCGGGCGCCGAGCGTCGCCGCCGCCTCCTCGAGCTCCGCCGGCAGGTCGCGCAGCACCGGCAGCACCACCCGCACCACGAACGGCAGGCCGACGAACACCAGCGCGATCGCGATGCCGAGCTTGGTGTAGGCGACCCGCACGCCGATGTCGGCCAGCGGGGCGCCGAGCCAGCCGGTGCGGGCGTAGAGCGTGGTCAGCGTGATGCCGGCGACCGCGGTCGGCAGCGCGAATGGCAGGTCGATCAGCGCGTCGAGCAGCCGCCAGCCCGGCGGCCGCACGCGCCCCAGCACCCAGGCCAGCAGCAGGCCGAGCAGCGTGCAGAGCACGGCCGCACCCAGCGCCACGCCGAAGCTGAGGCGCAGCGCGGCCAGGGTGCGGCGGTCGGACAGCGCGTGCAGCAGGGCCGCCGGCCCCTGCTGCCACGGGCGCGCGGCCAGGGCCGCCAGCGGCAGCAGCACGATCAGCCCGACCCACACCAGGGTCAGCCCGAAGCTCGGCAGCGCTCCCGGGATGACCGACGGCGTGCGGCGCGGCAGCAGGCGGGCACGGGGGGACGGATGGCCGCCCCGGCCGCCGGCAGCATCAGCGATCACCGTCCCTGGGCTCACCGTCCCTGGGCTCACCGTCCCTGGGCCGAGATCGTGTCGAAGACGCCGCCGGGGCCGAAATGCTTCGGCTGCAGCACGCTCCAGCCGCCCAGGCTCTCGACGTCGTAGGTCTTGACGGCGGGGAACTCCGCCCGGTGCCGCGCCGCCACCGCCGGGTCGATCGCCCGGTAGTGGTGCCGCGCCACGGTCTCCTGGCCCTCGGGCGAGTAGAGGTAGCGGAGATAGGCCTCGGCCACCGCCTGCGAGCCGCGGCTGCGGGCCACG
Source organism: uncultured Acetobacteraceae bacterium (assembly GCA_964247725.1). Taxonomy (GTDB): domain Bacteria; phylum Pseudomonadota; class Alphaproteobacteria; order Acetobacterales; family Acetobacteraceae; genus Lichenicola. The sequence goes on from CAXTVM010000011.1 coordinate 15,313, forward strand.
CTGTCGACCACCGCGACCACCGGCTCGGCCACCACCGACGTCGTCGGATAGACGATGTCGAACCGGCCCTGGCCCAGATCGTGGGCGGCGAGCAGCGCCTCGTCCTCCCAGGCCAGCAGCACGTCGCCCTCGCCGCGCTGCACGAAGCTGTTGGTGGAGCCGCGCGAGCCGCTGTCCAGGATCGGCACGTGCCGGTAGAGCGCGGCGAGGTACGCCTCCGCCTTCGCCTCGTCGGCCCCTGGCTGGTGCAGCGCCCAGAGGTAGGCGGCGATGTAGGCCCAGCGTCCGCCGCTGGAGGTCTTGGGGTTGGCCGTGATCACCTGCACGCCGTCTCGGACCAGGTCCGGCCAGTCGGCGAGGTGCTTCGGGTTGCCGGCGCGGACCAGGAACACGATGGTGCTGGTGTAGGGCACCGCATGGTTCGGCAGGCGCGTCGCCCAGTCCCGCGCCAGCAGGCCGCGGGCGGCCAGCGCGTCGACGTCGGAGGCGATGCCCAGCGTCACCACGTCGGCCTGGAGCCCGTCGAGCACCGACCGCGCCTGCGCGCCGGAACCGCCGTGCGAGGCGCTGATCGCGAGCGCATCGCCGGTCCGGCTCTTCCAGAGCGCCTCGAACTGCGCGTCGACGTCGTTGTAGAGCTCGCGCGTCGGGTCGTAGGACACGTTGAGGAGGGTGCCGACGCCTGCCGCCGCGGCCGGCGACAGGCAGGCCAGGGCGATCGCCAGGCCAGTCATCGGGAGGCGGCGGCTCATCGGGGTTCTGCCTTATAACGACCAAGATGCGTTATACGGAAATCCTACGACTGAAAAGAGGTGTTGCGGCTTCTTTCAGTTAGGGAGGAAGGCCAGGGCGCTGCCCTGGACCCGTTGGGCCGTCACGCGAAGCGTGCTTGCGCACGACCGCTCCAATCCCGATCCGTAAGAAGACGGTTCCTGTTCGAAGGCATAACCTAAACGAATCGGGGCCTGGGGCCCGCGGCCCCAGTGGGGTCCAGGGGCAAAGCCCCTGGCCTTCTTCCCACGGCATCACCACGGCAAGGAGAGACACGATGAAGATCATCTGCGTCGAGGAGCACGTCATCGATCCCGACATCGTGCGGGCCGGGCGACCGATGGCGGCCACGGTCGGGAGCTACGTCGCGGACCTGGGGACGCGGTTCGACGACGAGCCGGACTCGTTCGGCGACGGCCTGCCGCACCTGAACCTGGCCAAGCGGGCGGTCGAGCTGGCGCACGACGACGGCGACGGCCGGCTCGCCGACATGGACCGGCACGGCATCGACATGCAGGTGCTGTCCTGCACCAGCCCGGTGCAGATCGTCTCGGTCGCCGACGCGCCCGGCCTGGCGCGGGCCAGCAACGACCGCCTGGCGCGCGCGGTCCGCGCCCACCCGACCCGGTTCGGCGCCTTCGCCGCCCTGCCGTGGCAGGACCCGCGGGCGGCGGTGGACGAGCTCGACCGCGCTGCCGGCGAGCTCGGCCATGTCGGCGCGCTGCTGGTCGGCCGGCCGGGCGAGACCTTCCTGGACGACCCGCGCTACCTGCCGGTGCTGGCCAAGCTGGGTGAGCTGGGCATGCCGCTCTACGTGCATCCCGGCCTGCCGCTGCCGGCGGTGCAGGCGCCCTACTACGGCGGGCTGGACCCCGAGGTCACCGTCCGGCTGTCGATGTTCGGCTGGGGCTGGCACAGCGAGGCCGGAATCCACGTCGTCCGGATGATGCTGGCCGGGCTGTTCGAGACGGTGCCGAACCTGCAGGTCATCAGCGGCCATTGGGGCGAGATGGTGCCGTTCTTCCTCAACCGCCTCGACGACATGATCCCGCCCGGCGCCAGCCGCCTGTCGCGGACGATGTCGGAGACCTACCGCGCGCACGTGTCGGTCACGCCGAGCGGCATGATGAACAGGCCGCATTTCGACTTCGTCAGGGCGGTGCTGGGGTCGGAGCGGATCATCTATTCGGTCGACTACCCGTTCCTGACCCAGACCGGCGCGCGCGGCTTCCTGGAGGGCCTGCCGATCGGCCAAGACGAGCGGGAGATGATCGCCCACGGCAACGTGGAGGCGCTGTTCCCCCGCCGCTGAGCGGGCGGCGCCCCGCCCGCGGCGGGGTCAGCCGGCGGCCCGCATCGAGGGCCCGCGCCCGCGCGGCAGGCAGGACAGCCCGTAGGCCAGCGCGCTCAGCGCGGTGATCCAGAACGAGGCCGGCCAGTCGGTGAACCAGGCCAGGGCGATGCCGCCCCAGGCCTCCGCCAGCGCCAGCGCCGCCGACAGCAGCAGGCCGGGACCGAGGCGCACCGTGAGCCGCTGCGCCGCCGCCGCCGGCCCCACCATCAGCGTGAACACCAGCAGCACGCCGACGATCTGGGCACAGCCGGCGGTGCAGAGCCCGACCAGGGCCAGGAACAGCAGCGACACCAGCCGCAGCGACACGCCGCGCGCCTCCGCCAGCTCCGGCTGCAGGGTCGCGAACAGCAGCGGCCGCGCGATCACGCCCAAGCCCGCCACCGCCAGCAGGCACAGCCCCGCCAGCCCCCAGACGGTGGCGCGGTCGACGCCGAACACGTTGCCGAACAGCAGCGCGGTCGCCTGGCTCGCATAGGCAGTGAAGAAATGCAGGAACAGCAGGCCGAGGCCGAGCGAGGTCGCCAGCACCATGCCGATCGCGACGTCGCGCCCGGCCAGGCGCTCGCCGAGCAGGCCCATGCCGATGCCGGCCGCGACCGTGACGCCAACCAGGCCCCACAGCGGCGAGATGCCGAGCAGCACGGCGCCGGTGGCCCCGGTGAAACCCACGTGCGACAGCGCATGGCCGGCGAAGGTCTGGCCGCGCAGCACCAGGACATGGCCGACCAGCCCGGACATCACCGCGACCAGCCCGCCGGCGGCGAACGCGTTGCGCATGAAGTCGTAGCCGAGCAGGCCGGTCACGCCCGGGCGCCCGGATGGGCGTGGTGCGGGTCGTGGCGGTGCGGGTCGCGCTCCATGTCCTGCGCGCCCGACATCACGAAGATCCGGCCGCCGACGCGCATGACCTCGATCGGCGCCCCGTAGAGGTGGGACAGCACCGGCGCGGTGATGACCTCGTCGACGCTGCCCAGGCTGGCCCGGCCGCCGCCCAGGTAGAGCACGCGGTCGAGTGCGCCCAGCAGCGGGTTGAGCTCGTGCGCGCTGAACAGCACGGTGATGCCGAGCGCGCGCTGCAGCCGCCGCACCAGCGCCACCACCTCGCCCTGCCGGTGCGGGTCGAGCGAGATCAGCGGCTCGTCCAGCAGCAGCAGCCGCGGCCGGCCGAGCAGGCTCTGCGCCAGCAGCAGGCGCTGCCGCTCGCCGCCGGACAGCTCGGTCATCGGCCGGTCGGCCAGCGCCGCGGCGCCGACCAGCTCCAGCGCCTCGTCCACCGCGCGCCGCGCCGCCGGGCGCAGCAGCGGCAGGCCCCAGCGATGCCCGTCCGCGGCGGCGGCGACGAAGGTGCGGCCGCTGAGCCGGAGGGCGGCGCTCGCGCGCAGCTGCGGCATGTAGCCGACCGCGTCGTTGCCGCGGCCGACCGGGCGTCCGTGCACGGCGATGCGGCCCGCCGCCAGCGGCACCAGACCCAGGATCGCCCGCATCAGCGTGGTCTTGCCGGCGCCGTTCGGCCCCAGCACGCCGACGAATTCGCCGTCGGCGACGGCGAGGCTGATGCGCTCCAGCACGACGCGGTTGCCGAGGCGGATCGTCACGTCGTCCAGGGCGATGGCGCTCATTTGGGGGGGCACTCATGCGGGGCTGAGGAGAAGGCCAGGGCGCTGCCCTGGACCCGTTGGGGCCGCGGGCCCCAAACCCCATTTCATAAGAAGATCAGCCATGTATGAAAGTACGACCTTAACGAATCGGGGCCCGCGGCCCCAGTGGGGTCCAGGGGCAAAGCCCCTGGCCTTCTTCCTCACGGGCACTATGCGGGCGAGGTGGACAGCGTCCGGTCGAGCGCGTCGAGCTGGCCCAGGATCCAGGCCTGGTAGCTCGTCGCCGCGCGGGGCTCGGTCTCGGTGACGCCGAGGACCGGGATTCTGGCCGCGTGCGCGAGGCGCAGCAGGCGATCGGCGGCGCTATCGGTGGCTTGGGCGTTGTAGATGAACAGCCGCACCCTGTGGCCGCGGAGGTCGTCCTCCATCGCCGCCACGTCGGCGGCACTCGGCTCGGTGTCGTTCATCACCGCGAGCTGGAAGCGCTGGTTGCGCATCTGGAGGCCCAGCGCCTGCGCCATGTAGCCGAACACCGGCTCGGTCGCGGTGACGGGCAGGCCGGCATACTTCGCCCGCAACGCCGCGATCCTGGCGGTGATCGGGGCGAGCGAGCCGAGGAAGCGGTCGAGCCGCGCCGCGTAGTCGGCCCGATGCGCGGGATCGTCGGCAGAGAGGTCGGCCGACAGCGCCCGGGCCACCGCCGGCATGGTCTCGGGCGCGTACCAGAGGTGCGGGTTGTCGCCGGCATGGTGGCCGGTCAGCGCCGCGGCGACCACGGCCTGGCGGCGGTCCGAGCGCGCCGACGCCAGCAGCTTGTCCATCCAGGGATCGTAGTCGGCTCCGTTGTAGACGACCATGCGCGCGGCGGAGAGGTCGCGGGCGACCGACGGGCTCGCCTCGAACAGGTGCGGGTCCTCGTCCGGGTTGCTGAGGATGCAGGCGACGCTCCAGCCCGGGCCGGCGAGCTGGGCGGCGACGTCACCGTAGAAGTTCTCCGCCGCGACGATCCCGGGCCGGGCGTGCGCCCGGGCGCCGACGGCGACCATGAGGAGCGACAGCGCCGCCGCGGGCAGCAGGCGTCCCGAGGCCGATGCGGGGACGGGCGGCGCCGGCGATCCGGCCATGGCGGCGGCTGCGCTCGGGTTGTCGGACCATGCGCCGCGACGTGACCGCATCCCTCGTCCTCCCCAGGTCAGCCGCGATCGGCTGAACGTTATAATGTTTGAGTAACAGCGGGCCGGCCGGGCGCCAAGCCGGCCGGGCGGTGTTTCCATGGCTGTCGCCTAGGCGAGAAGGCCAGGGGCTTTGCCCCTGGACCCCACTGGGGCCGCGGGCCCCAGGCCCCGATTTGTTAAGGGTGGACCTTCAAGCCGGGACTATCTCCTTGACGAATCAGGGTTTGGAGCCCGCGGCCCCAACGGGTCCTGGGCAGCGCCCTGGCCTTCTCCTCACATGCGATACCTTCCTGGAGATCCGGCGCCTGGGCTACCATCGGCGCTTCGCCCAAGGCAGAGGTGGCCCGTGCTTGCTCCCGTGTTCTCGAAGCGGACGGACGCCCTGCTGACGCAGGCGCGCACGCTGTGCGAGCGGCGCGGTGCCCAGCTCACCGAGCTGCGCCGCAAGGTGCTGGGGCTGGTGCTGGAGAGCGATCGCCCGACCGGCGCCTACGACCTGCTCGACCAGCTGCGCGCCCACCACAAGGGCGCCGCACCGCCCACCGTGTATCGGGCGCTCGACTTCCTGCTGGAGCAGGGCCTCGTGCACAAGGTCGAGCGGCTGTCCGCCTATGTCGGCTGCGTCCATCCCAGCGAGGAGGACGACCATCACCATGCGGCGCAGTTCCTGATCTGCCACCGCTGCGGCCAGGTGACGGAGCTGGAGGACCCCAGGGTCGCCCGGGCGCTGGTCGAGGTCGCGCGCGAGCAGGGCTTCCGGCCCACCGGCTCGACGATGGAGGTGGAAGGCATCTGCGCCGCCTGCGCCGCTGCCGCTCCGGGGGCTCCGGGCACCCAGGGCGGCACGGGCGCCGCGAGCGCTCCCGCCGCCGTGGGGTGACCGGCCGGCCCCCGGGCTGACCGGGGGGGCGTGCCGCCGCGGCCGCGGCGCCGACGGGATCGTCCGACGGCCCTCCGGCAGGGGTGGACGTCGCATGAGCGTATCTTATAACAATTATCTTATAACGTTGCTTGAGGGTCGACGCCGTAGTCGGCGGCGGCTCCGGACGGCCGAGGAAGGATCATCGATCTCGCGTTGGCAGACCCTCGCCTGCGGAACGATGCTGGGCGGGCTGGCGCTCGCCGGCGCGCCGGCGCCGTCGCGGGCACAGGCCGTGGATGCCGGACCGGCGACCGGCATCGGCACGCAGGCACCGGCGACGCCAGGCGAGCGGACGACCGACCGCATCGACGCCGCCTCGGGCATCGAGCAGGTCGACGTGCGCCTGGACCGCGCCCGCAGCGCGCTCGAGCCCGACCTCGGCGCCACCGTCTACCGCTTCGGCCGGGGCAGCCTCGAGACGCTGCCGCAGGGCGACAACGCGCCGCTGAACCAGGTGCTGCTGCAGGCGCCCGGCGTGGCGCAGGATTCCTACGGCCAGATCCACGTGCGCGGCGACCACAACGAGATCCAGTTCCGGCTCGACGGGGTGCAGCTGCCCGAGGGGCTGTCGGTGTTCGGCCAGGCGCTGGAGACCCGGTTCGCGCACTCGCTGTCGCTGATCACCGGCGCGCTGCCGGCGCAGTACGGCTTCGACACCGCCGCCGTGATCGACATCACCACCAAGGGCGGCATCACCGATCCCGGCGGCGAGATCTCGATCTACGGTGGCGAGCGCGACTATTTCCAGCCCTCGTTCTCGTATGGCGGCCACGCCGGCAACATCGACTACTTCGTCACCGGCGACTTTCTGCACGACCGGGTCGGCATCGAGAACTCGGCGGGCGCCACGAACGGGATCCACGACCTCAGCAACCAGACCCACGGCATCGCCCACATCGCCTGGACGGTCGATGCCGACACCCGGATCAGCCTGCTCGCCGGCGCCTCCAACGCGTTCTTCGAGCTGCCGAACAACCCGGGCCAGACGCCCTCGCTCGGGCTCTCGGTGAACGGCGTCAGCGACTTCAACAGCAGCGACCTCACCGAGCACCAGCGCGAGATCACCGATTTCGGCATCCTCTCGTATCAGGAGGAGATCGGCACGCTCGACCTGCAGACCTCGGCCTTCACCCGCTACAGCAGCCTCTGTTACACCCCCGATCCGCTCGGCGACCTGCTGTTCGACGGCGTGTCGCAGACGGCGGCCCGATCGGTGCTGTCGACCGGAACCCAGACCAACTCCAGCTTGCACGTCAGCGACACGCCCACCATCCCCGCCGGCACCCAGATCATCGGCGAGCGGCTGGTCTCCAGCACCAGCTCGGTGGTGCTGCCGGCCGATGGCGGCGGCGACGACAGCACTGACGGCGCCGGACAGGCGGCGACCGTGCAGCCGGACGGCGGCGCCGGCGGTGCGACGTCGACCGCGCCGTTCACGATCGACGACGGCCAGGGCAAGACCGGTGGCCTCTACGGCGTCTACCTGCAGGACGAGTGGCGCATCCTGCCCCGCGTCACGCTGAACTACGGCGCCCGCTTCGACGTCATCGACGAACACACGCACGAGAACCAGTTCAGTCCCCGCGTCGACGTGGTGTGGCAGCCGACGCCGAGCACGACCATGCATGGGGGATACTCGCGCTACTTCGTGCCGCCGCCGTTCGAATTGGTGGGCAGCCGGGACATCAACCTGTTCAACGGCACCTCCGGCGCGACCGAGGCCACGCAGGACGGCATCGTCCGGGCCGAGCGCGACAACTACTACGACGGCGGCATCAGCCAGGTCGTCCTGCCCGGGCTGACGGCGAGCTTCGACGCCTACTACAAGAGGCCGAGAACCTGATCGACGAGGGGCAGTTCGGCGCGCCGATCATCCTGTCGGCCTTCAACCATGCGCACGGCGAGGACCGGGGCTACGAGCTCAGCGCCACCTACGACCGCGGCCCGCTCTCGCTCTACGCCAACGTCGCCCGCTTGCGCGCGGTGGGCAAGGACATCGTCTCGTCGCAGTTCAACTTCTCCGCCGCCGACCTCCCCTAACGTCTCGCGGCACTTCATCTGGACCCCGGCCGCCACGGCCAGGCCGAGGACCAGCGCCTTCCAGACCGCGCCGAGATAGGCGCCCGCATAGGCGAGCCCGGCCTGCCATCCGACGCCGGCCTGCCGGCCCAGGCCGACGCCGGCCTGCCGGCCCAGGATCGAGCTGCCGATGCCATGATGCGCCGCGGCGCCAAGGGCCCGGTCCAGCGACGGGTGCCACTTCACCACGTAGAGGCCGACGACCAGGATCGCGGCGAACGCCAGCACCGGCAGCAGCGGCGGCCGTGTCGGGACGGCGGCGATCGGTGCTCGCGTCACGCGACGATGTCTCCTCGGCGCCCGGGATCCGGGGTGGGGCGCACCGGACACCGCATCGCCCCGCCGGTCAAATCGCATGTGAGGAGAAGGCCAGGGCGCTGCCCTGGACCCGTTGGGGCCGCGGGCCCCAAACCCCGATTCGTCAGGAGATGATCCCAGCTTGGAGGTATATCCTTAACGAATCGGGGTCTGGGGCCTGCGGCCCCAGTGGGGTCCAGGGGCAAAGCCCCTGGCCTTCTTCCTCATGCGATCGCCATGGATGCCCGGCTACCAGCCGATGCCGAACGCCATGTGCTCCGGCTTCGAAGACTGGATCGTCGAGCTCTGGTTGTTCACGTCGTCGTAGGCGAAGCCGTAGGCCAGGCCGCCGACGCTGTGGTTGTGCCAGAAGTGGGCGTAGCCGTTCTCCGGCTCCTGCGCGTAGTAGTCGGCCGGCACGGTCCAGGCGGAATATTGCTGCATGACGTGGCGGTTGAAGGCGGCGCACAGCTGCGTCTCCAGCGCCAGCTCGATGCTGTTCCCGTTCGCCAGCGTGTTGTTGCAGTAGATGACGTCCTGCGTGCTGGGCGGGCCCTGGATCGTGTAGGGGCCGCCGATCACCGCGCCGGCCGGGTTGATCTCGTTGAAGACGAACTGGGTCGGCGTGGTCGTGCCGGAGAAGGTGCGCGAGTTGTTGTAGAGCCCGATGACCAGCGGGGTCTGGCTGTAGAGGCTCCAGATCTGGGCGATGTAGGCGTCGAAGTAGGTCGCGTTCGCCTGCCCGCCGACGAAGCTGCTGTGTCCGGGCGAGTAGATGCGCAGCGGCGAGACCTGCGTCGCGTGGAACGCGGCCGGCGTCTCCTGGACGAACTCCTGGTCGATGCTGGCGATCGACTCGTTGATGCCGGTCTGCATGTGGAAGGTCTCGCCCGCACCCCATACGTCGAGCAGCAGCGGCAGGCCGAACTCGTCCACCTGCGTCGTGTTGATGTAGATCCCGCCGTTCTCGTAAGTGAACTCGTACCAGTCGAAGTGGACGCTGGCGTTGGCATCGGTGGCGTTCAGCGGGTTCGGCCCGGCATAGGATATGTTGCCGTTCGAGTCCGACAGGATCTTCAGGAACACCGGGTTGCCGAGCGAGATGAAGATGCGGCCGGAGTACATCGGCGGCAGCTTCAGCGTCTTGCTCTGCGCCAGCGTGAACGAGTAGTTCGGGTAGCCCTGGCCGCCGGCGGTGAGATGGCCCGGCGCGGTGTTGTCGGCGACGGCGGCCGCCGTGACCGTGCCGTCGGCCCGCGCCCACGACAGGGCGCCGGTGGCGGGATCGTTGCCGATCACCGTGACGTAGACCGCCCCGTCCGGATAGGCCCCGTTGGTGTTGTTGTTGAGGTCGGTCGCGATGTAGCCGGGCGTCACCGTGTAGGACGGGCTCGCGTTGACCGTGAGGGTGACGGCGGGCGGCGTGGTGGTCCCGCCCGCGTTGCCGACCGCGACGCTGAAGGTCGCAAGGTTGTCGGCGGCCGTGGTGCCCGGCGTCGAATAGCTGGCGCTGGTGGCGCCCGGGATGAGGGTCCCGTTCTTGAACCACTGGTAGGTCAGCGGGGCGGCGCCGGTGGCGGCGACCGCGAACTGCGCGGTCCGGCCGATGACCGCCGTGGTGGCGACCGGCGCGCTGGTGATCGCCGGGGCGCCGCTGCCCGAGCCGCCACCGCCGCCGCCACCGCCGGAGCCGCCGCCAGAGCCGCCACCGCCGCCGGAACCGCCGCCGCCCGAACCGCCACCCGAACCGGACGAGCCGGTCGGGCTCAGGATCTCGATGCCGCTGATCGTCGGCTGGTCGACGCCGTTCCCGCGGTTCAGCAGGATGGTGATGTCGCCGTTCGCATCGGCGATCGCGGTCTCGTTCTCGACCAGGGCGGTGTTCCGGGCTCCGGCGGCCTGGACGATGTCGAGGCCCGGGATGGCCACGGTGCCGTTGATCGACACGTCGAACACGCGCTGGCCGGGCTTCGACCAGTAGAACTCGGCGAAGTGCAGCCGGACCGGATAGGTCGATCCGCTCGCCAGCCCGCCGATGACGTAGGTGACGACGGCGCCCTGGCGCGAGCTCTGATAGACCCCGGCCGGGGCGGCGTTGGCGACGCCGGCGGTCGTGGCGGGACCGTCGGTGTCGGCGACGACGCTGCCGCCGGTGAAGTCGGCGTCGGGGGAGAAGCCGTTGTACCAGGCGCTGGAGCCGGCCGCGATGGCCGCCACGTCGACCGGCGCGGTGACGCTCAGCACGGCGAGGTTGCTGGTGATCGGCTCCCCGGACGCCGCGGTGACGACCACTTGGTAGGCGTCGCCGTTGTTGGCAGCGAGCAGGGTCGGCGTGGTGTAGCTGGCCGCGGTGGCGCCGGCGACCGGCTTGCCGTTGCGAGACCACTGGTAGGCGAACGGTGCGTCGCCGCTGGACGCGACCGAGAAGCTGGCGGCGCCGCCGACGACTGCGGCGGCCGCCGCTGGCTGCGCCGTGATGGTGGGCGTGCTGCCGGTGCCGGGCTGGACGATCTCGAGCCCGCTCAGCTTGGGCTGGTCGACCGGGCCGCTGGTGAAGCCGACCGTGATCCGGCCGCCGGCGTCGGCCTGAGCGGTGAAGCTCTCCACCAGCGCCGCGTCGGGCGCGCCCGCCGCAGCGACGATGTCGAAGTTGGACAGCACCGGCACCGCGTTGACCGCGACGTTGAAGATCCGCTGGCCGGCCTGGTGGAAGTAGATCTCGGCGAAGTGCAGGCGCAGCGTGTAGGTGGCGCCGGGGGTGAGGCTGCCGATCGTGTAGGTCATCGCGCCGGCGCGCTCGGACTGGTAGACCGACGCCGCCGCTGCGTCCGCGACCGCGGCGGTGGCGATCGCAACCGGGCCGGCATTGTAGGTGCCGCCGCCGCTATAGCCGGTGTCGGCCCCGAAGCCGCCCGCCCCGGCGGTGGTGCCGGCGGCGATCGCCACCAGGTCGTTGCCCGGTGCCGGCGTCGGAGCCGTCGGCGGAGTCGGCGGGGGCGTGGGCGCGGTGCCGGTGGTCGACAGCGTGAGCGCCACGGTGTTGCTCTGCACGGAGAGCCCGTTCGCCCCGGTGACGACGACGTAGAACAGCGCCCCGTTGTCGGCGGACGTCGCCGCCGCCGTCGTGAAGCGGGCCGCGGTCGCCCCGCCGATCGCGGTGCCGCCCTCGTACCACTGGTAGGCGAACGGCGCGGTGCCGGCGGCGGTGACGCTGAAGGTCGCGGTCTGGCCCGGGGCCACCGTCTGCGGCGTCGGCTGGTTCGTGATGGTGGTGGCGGCTCCCGGCTGCACCACAAGCGGCGCATTGGCGCTGGTGGTGGTGAGCCCGGTCGGGCCGGTCAGCACGACGCTGAAGGTGGCGCCGTTGTCGGCCGCGGCCGCGGCCGCGGTGGTATAGGTCGCGTTGGTGGCGCCGACGATCGGGGTGCCGTTCTCGTACCATTGGTAGGCGATCGGCGCGGTGCCCTGCGCCACCACCGCGAAGGTAGCGGCGCTGCCGACCGCCACGGTCTGGCCGGAGGGCTGCGTCGTGATCGTGGGGGCCGGGATCGAGGCTGGCGTGCCCGAGACGCACAGGGCGGCGCCGGGGAAGTTGTCGGTGACCGCGAAGCTGGTCTGACCCGCCGAGTTGGCGATGTAGGCGTAGGCGCTGTTGCCCGGGTAGGGCGTAGTCGTCCACGTGCTCCAGGAGTTCGGGAACGAGCACTGCGCATCGCTCGCAGCCCCAATGCCGGCCGCTTCCGCGAGCGTCGGCAGGCGCATGCCGAGGCTCTGGCAGTAGGACGCCGCCAGCGGCTGGGTCAGCTGCGATCCCGCCGCCGTCAGGGTGTAGGAGGCCCTGGACCAGGTGAGATTGGTCAGGTTGTCGAGCACCGTGGCGTTGCCGGCCAGCACCGTGAAGCGCTCGCCCGCCCCGCCGCACTGCGCGGCGTCGTAGAGCTGGAACTCGTTGATCGAGTAGCCGTACTGCGAGCCCCGCTTCACGCCCTGCATGCGGACGTAGCGGCCCCGCACGGTCGGGAACGCCAGCGTGTCGATGCCGCCGACGCCGGCGTTGTCGGTGGTCGCGGTCTGCCAGGTCGCGTTGTCGTTGGAGTACTCGATGACGTACTGCGCCCCGTAGGCGGGATCCCAGGAGATCACGGCGCGGTTGAAGCTTTGCACCGAGCCGAGATCGACCTCGAACCAGTCCGCGTCGTTGCCGCCGGCGGACGCCCAGCGCGTGCCCTGGCTGCCGTCGACGGCCAGCGCCGGCGCCAGGCCGATCGGGTCCTGCGTGCTGCTGGCGGTCGCGACCGCGTGCAGCGCCAGGTTGGCGCCGGGCGGTGCGATGGTCAGGATCGCGGACGCGCTGGTGGCGGTCCCGGCGACGTTGCTGGCGGTCGCGAGGTAGGTGGCGGCATCGGTCGCCTGTACGGCGGCGATGGTGAGGGTGGGCGCGGTGGCGCCGGTGATCGGCACGCGGTTCCTGAACCACTGGTAGGCGAGCGGCGCCGAGCCGGTCGCCGCCACCTTGAAGCTGGCGGGCTGGTTCAGCGGCGCCGACAGGCTGGACGGGTTCTGCGCGATGGCCGGCGCCACCGCCGCGCCGACGGTGAGCGCCGCCTGGGTCGAGGTCGCATGGTCGACCGGGTTGCTGACGACGACGCTGTACTGGCTGCCGTTGTCGGCGGACCCGAGCGGTGCGGTGACGTAGCTGGCGGCGGTGGCGCCGGCGATCGGGGTGTTGTTCACGTACCACTGGTAGGCGAGCGTGGGCGATCCGACGGCGGCCACGCTGAACTGCGCGGTGGCCCCCACCGTCAGGGTCTGCGGCTGCGGCTCCGCCGTGATCTGCGGGGCGGCGGCGGCCACGACCGTGAGCGACGCCGCGGCGGAGGTGGTGCTGCGCCCCTGCGGGTCGGTCACCACCACCGAGTAGCCGGCGCCGTTCAGCCCGAGCGTGGTCGCCGCGGTCTGGTAGCTGGCGCCGGTGGCGCCCGCGATCGCCGAGCCGTTCAGCTGCCACTGGAAGGAGAGCGGCGTGGCCCCGGTGGCGGTCACCGAGAACTGCGCGCCCTGGCCGGCGGTGACCGCCTGGGCCAGCGGCGGGACGATGATCGACGGCGGGCCGGCCACCGTCGCCGTGCCCTGGATCGGGCCGATCGCATAGGTCGCGTTGCCGTTGCGGAGCCCGGGCGAAACCGCCGTGACCGTGACCGTTCCGGTCTGGAACTGGCTGCGCAGGGCGATCTTGGTCAGGCCGCCCTCGGCGGCGAGCTCCGGGTCGCCCGGCGAATGGTAGGTGATGGGCTGGCCGGCGGTCACGTACTGCTCGGAGCCGCCGACATAGGTGGCGGGCCCGCTCACCGAGAAGGTGATGGCGTTGGACGCGGTCGGCACCACGACGCCGTTGGCGTCCACCACCTTGGCGACGACGAAGGTGGCGTCGGAGCCGTTGGCGGTCACCGCGAAGGTGGTGCCGTCCGGCTTCACGACGTCCGGCACCACGTCGAGCTCGACGTGGTCGGCAGCGCCCGCGGTCTGCCGCATGTCGGTGGCGGCGACGTTGCCGAACTGGTCGATGCACTCGGCGGCGACGGTGCCGGCCTGCCAGGCGACGTTCCAGTGCACCTGGAACGGCATCAGCGTGGTGCTCTGGGTGAGGTTCGACTGCGCGTTGGAGCTCCAGGGGTTGGGCACCTGATCCATGCCCTGCGGCACGCCGTTGATCAGCAGCCGGACCGCGGGGCAGTTGCTGAACGCGTTGACCTGGATCGCGCCGGAGCGGTTCCAGTGATGCGCCAGATGGACCACCGGCTTGATCGAGTACGGCGTCCAGGCCGCCTCGTAGATGTAGTAGAGCAGCTTCGGGAACCGGTTCATGTCGGTCATCGAGGCGCCGAGCGAGCGCACGTTGGGCTCGGTCACGCCCTCGACGAAGTTCGACACCTCGCCGGGCGAGTCCGAGAAGTACCACTGCGCGATGCCGAACGCGCCGGCCTGGCGCGACTGCCGCAGGTTGTCGAGGAACGGGGCCGCGAACGCCAGCTCGGAGTCCCAGGCCTGTCGCGCGGTGCCGGTGCCCCAGTATTCCGAGCCCCAGGCCGGGTTGTTCGGGAACTCCTGCTTCGTCAGCGCCTCGCAGCCCTCGAGCGTGCAGCCGAGGATGTCGCCGTTGGCCGGATTGGGCGTGCGGTCGGCCTGGAGGCGGGTGTTGATCGGATCCCAGAGCTGGGACAGCGCCTTCAGGCTCTGCGCGAAGGTGGTGTCGATCGGCCCGTTGTCGGCCTCCCAGGCCAGGATCGACGGATGGTTCCGATCCCGGATGATCATGTCGCGATGCAGCTCGCTCTTCAGCGTCTGGATGTCGCAGGGCGGCGTGCCGCAGGCGGCGTTGAACGAGCCCTCGCCCTCGCCGCTCGGCTCGACGACCATGATGCCGTAGGCGTCGGCGGCGTTTATGAACTCCTCGCTCTCGGTCGAATGGCCCGGGCGCCACAGGTTGCCCCCCGCCGCCGCGAGCTGCTGGAGGTCGCGCCACTTCTGCTCTTCGGGAACCGACGTGCCGAGCCCGGGATAGTCGTAGCGGCCGGACGCACCCCACAGGTAGTGCATCTTGCCGTTGATGTAGGGAAAGCTCTTGTCCCAGGTGATGGTGCGGATGCCCAGCGGGCTCTGCACGGAATCGACCACGACGCCGTTGATGCTGGCGATGTGGTACACTCTGTACATGTACGGCGTGCCGTAGATGCTGTTGTTCGGGTACCAGAGCGTCGGGTTGGTCACCGTGATCTTCTGGTCGAACAGGGTGGGATGCAGACCCGGCCCGGCGTTCGGCCCGATGGTCTGGTTGCCCTGCGCGGTGGCCACGACGTTGCCGCCGGCATCGACGATCTGCGTGGTCAGCGTGACGGTCTGCGCGGACGCACCCTCGTTCAGGACGTTGGTCTGGACGTCGATCAACGCGGCACTGCTGCTGGCGGAGACGGTCGCGACGTAGGTGCCCCAGGTTCCGAGGTTGGAATACACGTTCTCCGGAATGTGCACCGGGTTGGTGATGAACATCTTGACCGGACGGAACAGCCCTGAGTCGGACTGGCCGAAGCGGAAGCCCTGCGAGAAGCCGGGCGGCTCGAAGAAGTCGGCGTTCTTCGCGGCCCGCACCGCCAGCACCTGGTCGCTGCCGTCGAACTTCACGTAGGGCGTGAGGTCGACGATGAAGGGCACGAAGCCGACCACGTGCGTCGCCTTCGCGTTTGCCGGCACGGCGCTGATCCCGGGCAGCAGCGTGCCGTTGACGAAGACCTGCACGCCGGTATGGGCGCCTTCGAACTCCACCAGCACCTTGGAACCGGCCTGGGCCGGGCTCAGCGCGAAATGGTTGCGATACCAGCTGACCGGACCGTTCAGGTAGCCATCGCCGCCGCCGGATTCAGTGTTGATGAAGCCGTTGAGCTGGTCTGCCGAATAGGGGATGCCGACGGTCTTCCAGCCGGAGTCAGGGAACAGCGATGCCTGCGCGCCGGTCGGGTCGCCGAACAGGTATTTCCACTGCGTCTCACCAAGACTGATCGTCGTGCGCTGGGACGGGGGAAGCGATGCGGCGCGCGCGATGCCGAAACTCGTCAGCGCCACCAACAGGACTGCAACCCTGCGGATCAGATCTCGAGGAAAACGAGAGCCGCGTGATTCCATCGAGTCTTTTGACTCGAAATCGCTATCTTGCACGTTTGTTCTTCCCAGCGATCGTTCTGGAGGCCTAGCAGCTTTATCTTCCGCACGCAAACCAATCGGCTTCCATGTTATGGAAACGTCATCGAGCGGCGCATGAGTTGGGTGGTGGCCGCGGTCGCATCCCGATGTCGCCCGCGCCGGGGAAAGCCGCTCGCGACCGCTATTGCAGTGCGGCATTCGCGGCCCAGATCATGAGCGCAAGCCCCATCGAAGCAAGCGGTCCCCATGCCTTCGCCCGTAGCGCCCGTGCCGCCGACCCTGATCTTCCTGCATCACCTGGGCGGCAGCGCCGAAACCTGGAGCCAGGTCGAACGGGAGCTATCGGATCGGCACGCCTGCCTGCGGCTCGACCTGCCGGGGTTCGGCGGACATGCCGATCGCGGCGGCAGTCCGGTCGGCGCGATGGCCGACCAGGTGGCGGCGCGGGTGGCGGAGGCCGGGCTCGCGCGCTGGGTGCTGGTCGGGCACAGCATGAGCGCCAAGGTGGCGCTGCTGATCGCGCGGCGCGCGGAAGACGGCGTACCGTCGCTGGCCGGGCTGTGCGGGCTGGTGCTGGCCGCGGGCTCGCCGCCGGCGCCCGAGCCGATGACGGACGGGAAGCGGCAGGAGATGCTGGGCTGGTTCGAGGGCGACGCGCAGACCAGCCGGGCGGAGGCGGACGGCTTCGTGCGCGCCAACGTCGCGGCGCCGCTCGACGACGCGACCCATGCGGGGGCCGTCGACGACGTGCTGCGCGCCTCGGTTCCGGCCTGGCGCGACTGGCTGACCGGCGGCAGCCGCGAGGATCTGCGCGACGCGGTCGGCGTGGTGCGGCTGCCGACGCTGGTGCTGTCCGGCGCCGAGGACGGCCCGCTCGGACGGGATGCGCAGCTGCGGCTGACGATGCCGCATCTGGCCCGGGCCCGCCACGAGACGGTCGAGGGTGCCGCTCACCTGCTGCCGCTCGAGCGGCCGGATCGGGTGGCGGCGCTGATCGTCGCCCACGTGGAGGCGATCGCCCGGGCGGAGGTGCTGGTATCGGAGGCCGGGCGGATGACGGCGCGCACCCGCGCGGCGCTGGAGCGGCGCGGCGCCGCCGACGATCCGGCCTATCGGCCGCAGGCGATGCCGGCGCCGTCGCTGGCGGTGCTGCGCGCGGTGGCGGCGCGGGTGCTGCCGCAGCGCGGGACGCAGATCGACCTGGCGGCGCGGATCGACGCGATGCTGCACCAGGGCGGCGGCGACGGCTGGCGCTTCGCGGCCCTGCCGCCGGATGCGGAGGCCTATCGGGCGGCGCTGCGCACGCTCGACGGCGCCGCCCTGGCCGCGCACGGCCGGGGGTTCGCGGCACTCGATGGCGCGGCGCAGGACGGGCTGCTGCGGGCGGTGGCCGCGGGCTCCCCTGGCTCCGCGGCGACCCCGCCGGCGGCTGCGGACGGGCTCGACGGAGCGGCGATGGAACGCTGGTTCGAGGATCTGCGCGCCGATGCGGTGCGGCTGTTCATGGCGCATCCGGCGACGCTGGCGCTGCTGCGCTGCGAGGCGCCGGCCACCGGCGGCGATGCCGAACTGACCGGCTTCGCGCCCTACCGCGCGGTCGACTCCTCCGCCGGAGCTGCCACGTGAGCGGCCGGTCGGCAGATGCCGACACGGCTCGCCGCCACGGAGGCGACGAAGTGGTGGACGCCGTCATCGTCGGATCGGGCGCCGGCGCCGGGCCGCTGGTGGCGCGGCTGGCCGCCGCCGGGCTGCGGGTGGTGGTGCTGGAGGCCGGGCGCCATCGCCCGGCCGAGGGCTTCACCCCGGACGAGATCGAGTCGGGCGACCTGTACTGGCTGGGCGAGCGGCTCAGCGCCGGCGAGACGGCCGAGGCGTTCGGCGCCAACAACAGCGGCATCGGCGTGGGCGGCTCGACGCTGCATTGGGGGGCGTTCTGCCCGCGCCCGGCGCCGGGCGACTTCAGGCTGCGCAGCCTGAGCGGGCACGGCGAGGACTGGCCGTTCAGCGTCGCCGAGCTGACCCCCTACCTGGAGCGGGTGGAGCGCATCATCGGCGTGTCGGGACCGGCGGACTATCCGTGGGACCGGTCGCGGCGCTACCTGATGCCGCCGGTGCCGCGCAACCCGTCGGCGCTGTCGATGCAGCGCGGCTGCGAGCGGCTGGGCCTGCGCAGCACCGATGCGCCGGCCGCCGTGCTGTCGCGCGACCGCGTCGGCCTCGGCGGCCCGCCGCGCCTGGCCTGCGTCGGCTGCGGCGCCTGCCACCAGGGCTGCCGCAACGACGCCAAGGCGACCACCGCCAACAGCTTCCTGGCCCAGGCGATGGCCGACGGCGCCGAGATCCGCACCGGCTGCATGGCGGTCAACATCGAGCGGGACGGGCGCGGGCTGGTCAGCGGGGTCTGCTACCTCGCGGACGGGGTCATGCACCGGCAGCGCTGCGCCGCCCTGTTCCTGTGCGCGGGTGCGATCGAGACGCCGCGCCTGCTGCTGCATACCGGGCTCGCGAACTCCAGCGACCAGGTCGGGCGCAACTACATGGCGCACGTGGCGACCCAGGTCTGGGGCGTGGGCGACGAGGAGACGCGGCCGAACCGGGGCTATCCGTCCTCGCTGATCAGCGAGGACATGCTGCAGCCCGAAGCGGCCGGCTTCGCCGGCGGCTACCTGATGCAGAGCCTGGGGATGATGCCGGCGACCTGGGGCAACCTGATCGCGCGCGGCCCGGCGCTGTGGGGGGACGCGCTGGTCGACCGGCTGATGGGCTACAACCGCTCGGTGGGCATCGGCATCAACGGCGACTGCCTGCCCTACGACCGCAACCGGCTGACGCTGTCCGACGAGACGGACGGCAGCGGCATGGCCAAGCCGCTGATCGCGTTCAGCTACGGCGACAACGAGGCGGCGATGGACGCGCACGCGACGCGGACGATGACGGCGATCATGGAGGCGTCCGGCGCCCGCGACGTCTGGTCGGCGCCGCGTTCGGCGCACACCATCGGCACCTGCCGCATGGGACGGGCGGGGGACCGCAACGTGGTCGATCCGCACGGCCGCAGCCACGACGTCGCCAACCTCTGGATCTGCGACAACTCGGTGTTCCCGAGTGCGCTGGCGGCCAATCCGGCCCTCACCATCATGGCGCTGAGCCTGCGGACCGCGGACGCCTTCCTGCGCGGATGAGCCGGGCGGACGATCGGGCGTTGGACGGGCGAACTAGGCCCGGGCCATCAGGCTGGCCTGATCGGGGCAGAGACGATCGGGCACGGCCTCGCCGCGGACCGTCCTCGAGACTGCGTGCCCGTGCTCCCGGAGCAGGGCCGCCACCTGCGTGACCGGCTGCGGCGTGCTGAACAGGTAGCCCTGCAGTTCGTCGCATCCCTCCGCCTGCAGCGCCCGGCGCTGGTCCTGCGTCTCGACTCCCTCGGCGTTCACCGCCATGCCAAGCGCGCGGCCCAGGCCGACGACCGCGCGGATGATCGCGATGCAGTCGTCCTGGCCGGCCATGCCGCGCACGAACGACTGGTCGATCTTGATCTTGTCGAACGGAAACCGGCGCAGGTAGCTCAGCGAGGAGTAGCCGGTGCCGAAGTCGTCCATGGAGATCCGCACGCCCAGGCGGCGGATCGCATGCAGCGTGTCCAGCACCTGCTCGTCGTCCTGCAGCAGGACGGACTCCGTGATCTCGAGCTCGAGGCGGTCAGGACGCAGCCCGCTATCGGCCAGCGCCCGCTCGACCTGGTCCAGCAGCGAGCCGCCCTTGAACTGCAGCGAGGAGAGGTTCACCGCCACGCGCGGCTCGCCGGGCCAGCCGGCGGCATCGCGGCAGCCCTGCCGCAGCACCCATTCGCCGATCGCGGCGATGATGCCGATCTCCTCGGCGACCGGGATGAAGACGCCCGGGCTGACCTGGCCGCGCGACGGGTGGTGCCAGCGCAGCAGCGCCTCGAAGCCGCTGATCCCGCCGGCGGACCGGACGATCGGCTGGTAGAACACCTGGAACTCGTCTCGGGCGAGCGCGCCGCGCAGGTCGGTTTCCAGCGACCGGCGCATCTGCATGCGCCGGTCCATTTCCGCCTCGAAGAAGCACAGGGTGCCGCCGCCCTCGCCCTTGGCGCGATGCAGCGCCAGATCGACCGATTTCAGCAGCATGGCCGCGCTCGCCGCCGCGTCGTCGCACAGGGCGATGCCGAGGCTGGCGCCGGACAGGACCGGCTGGCCGTCCAGGTCGAACGGCTCGGCGAGGGCCTCGACGACGCGGCGGCCGAGCATCGTGGCGTCCTGCGGCTGCGTGCCGCCTTCCTGGATGAGGGCGAACTCGTCGCCGCCGAGGCGCGCCACCAGGGCGATGCCGGGGGCCGCCGCCTGCAACCTCTCGGTGACCCGGCACAGCAGCAGGTCGCCCGCCGGATGGCCCAGCGTTTCGTTCACCGACTTGAAGCGGTCGAGACCGAGCTGCAGCACGGCGACGGCGCCGTCCCGGCCGGCTCGATCCAGCGCCTGCTGCAGGCGCTCGCCGAACAGCAGCCGGTTCGGCAGGCCCGTCAGCAGGTCGTGGCGCGCCATGTGCGCGAGCCGCGCCTCGACCGCGCGCCGCTCGCTGACGTCCTCGTAGGTCGACACCCAGCCGCCGCCCTCGATCGCGCGCTGCGACACCGCGATCTCGCGGCCGTCCGGCAGGGTGCAGGAGAAGCTGCCGAGCTGTCCCGCCCCGGCGGCTCCAACCGCTCCGAACAGCGCCGCATGCTGCTCCCCGGGCAGGATCTCCATCAGCTCGGCGCCGATGCGCGGGATCCCGAACATCTCGGCGAAGCGGCGGTTGGCGATCGTCAGCCGTCGATCGGCATCGAACAGGCAGAGGCCCTGGACCATGTTCTCGAGCGCCGCCTCGAGCCGGGCGTGCTGCTCCGCCATGGCGCCGGCGTGGCTCGACGCCTGCGCGTCCATCAGCGCCCGGATGCGCGCCAGGGCGGCGGCGATGCTGTCCTGCATGATCGAGAGTGCCCGCAGCAGGTCGCCGGTCTCGCCGCGGCCGCGCACGCGGATGGCGTTGTCGAGCCGCCCAGCGGCGATGCTCTCGGCGATGCGGACGGCGCGCTGCACCGGCGGCGCGATCAGCGCACCGATCAGGGCGGTGATCAGGAGAGCGGCGACCAGCGACATCGCCAGCATCGCCCAGGTCCGTGACCGTTCCGTCGCGACCAGCCGCGCGGCGTTGCGGCGCGCCTTGAAGCCGTCGTCGGCGAACAGCTCGACCGCCCGCTCGAACCGCGACCTGATCGCGGCCGCGTCGAGCCGCGCGGGATCGCCGTTCATCGTCAGCAGCGCCTGATCCAGCTGCATGCGCAGGCCTTCGATCGTCAGCCGCTGGCGGCCGGCCGGCGCACGCTCGGCGGCCACGGCGAGGTCGCCCACCAGATCGCGTGCCGAGCCCTGGATCGACCGCCGCTCGCGGATGGCGCGCTCGATGTCGACGAAGTCGAGCTGCGCAGAGCGCAGGTAGTTCATCGACATGAACTCGTCGTCGTAGACGCCCAGGGCCAGCGCGCCCAGACGCTGCTCCGAGCGCTGCGCGAACAGGCCCAGCGCGATCGTCAGCAGGACGAGCGCGAAGCAGCCGCTGAAGATCTTGAGCCTTATCGGCATCGGTCCGGGACCCGCAGCATGCGGCCTATCATCGGACGGTCACCTGCAGCAGCATGCGCGGATGGATATGGCAGCGGACCTCGAACGTGCCCGGGCTGGTGAAGCGGACGTCCACGGCCTTGCCGGGTTCCTGCTCGTCGGACTCGTAGGTCATGGTGGGCGCGCTGACGAAGAGCTGGTGGATGAACTCGTCGTCGTTCTGGAACCGGAGCACGCCGCCGACCGGCACCGTCACCGAGGTGACGGTGAAGGCGCGATCGCGTTGCGTCACCAAAACGACGGCATCCTGGCCAAGCGACGCGCCACCGACCAGCAGGAGTGCCAGCGCCGCGGCGGCGGGCGGCCGCCAGATGCTGCGAAGGGCGGGGGTGCGGAAAGTGAGGCCGATGCGGGTCATGGCGCTACTGCGTGACGATCTGGCGGGCGAGCGGCGCCAGGCGCGCCATCAGCCGGTTCTGGGTCCAGTTGGACACGCCGTCGCGGGTCATGACGATCTCGGTGTCCTCGGCCACCGCGTCGAACCGCGCCTGGTCGATCTTCAGCCCCTTGTGGGCGGCGGCCATTGACCGGCCCTTGTAGGAGCAGGGACCGTCGGCGATCACGCAGACATAGGCCGCGAGCCTCGACTTCAGACGATCGGGGTTGATGTTGTCGAAGTCCGCCTTCAGCCGTGGGTCGGTCATGTACAGCTCGACGACGCCGTCCACGATGCGATCCACGCCGGGGCGGCCGCCGAGGTCCTCGAACAGGGTGGCGGCGGCGACCGGCGCCGTGCCGAAGCCGATCCCGGCGGCGGCGGCCAGCGCCAGGATGCCGCCTGCCCGCAGGGCCGGCGCCGCCGGTCTCGATGAAGGACCGAAACGATGCATGGTGATCTCCTTCACAACCCGATCTGCAGGGAGAGATAGACGCCCTGCTGGCGTCCCTGGCCGGCGATGTCGCCGAGATCGGCGAAGGCCAGCGTCGTGGACAGGTGGTGGTCGACGAAGTAGGCGACGAACAGGTCGTAGGCGTCGCCCTCGTGGGCGAAGCCCAGATTGTCGGGCTTCGAGCGGAAGTCGGCACCGATCGCCAGGCGACGGGTGGCCAGGAAGGCGGCCGAGCCCTCGAACTCGGGATGGTAGGAGTCGCTGCGGTCGCCGCCGAAGCCGAGCAGGCCGAACTGGTTCGCCTTGGTGGCGCGCACCGTCGCGTCGACCAGCAGGCTCTGCGCCAGGAACAGCTTGGTCGCGGCGACATAGAAGTCGGTGCCGGTGGCGCTGCGCGCGCCGAGCGCCCGCAGCAGGTCGGCGTGGTCGGCGACCTTCTCCTGGACGCCGACCGAGAGCTCCGGGGTCCAGCTGTCCTGGTCGTAGAGCAGGTTGCCGAACAGGCGGGTCTTGGCGCCGTAGATGTCCTGGTGGAACTGGTAGCCGCCGCCGAGACCGAGGCGGCGGCCGGTGTCGCCGGTGTCGAACCATTGATGGGTGTAGGAGAGCTCGACCCGGTCGTACAGGCCGATGCCGGCGCCGGCCGCGTGCAGGGTGAAGTCGGGCAGGGGCACGACGGTGTAGTGGATGTTGCCGCCGACGGCGTCGTTGGTCCCGTAGCCGGTGATCACCGCCCAGGGCACCAGGCCGCTGCCGGCAGCACCCTCGATCTCGGTGACGCCGGACGTGGCCAGCAGCCGGCCGCTGTCCTGCGCCCAGGCGCCGGCAAGCGGGCAGGACGCGAGGCACGACACCAGCAGCAGCATGGCGACCGGGCCGAAGCCCGGCAGATCGCGTGGTACTGAACGCACTGTTGCACCATCCCGCAAGGTGACCGGGCGCAGG
This sequence comes from uncultured Acetobacteraceae bacterium, assembly GCA_964247725.1. Classification (GTDB taxonomy): domain Bacteria; phylum Pseudomonadota; class Alphaproteobacteria; order Acetobacterales; family Acetobacteraceae; genus Lichenicola. The sequence goes on from CAXTVM010000011.1 coordinate 38,663, forward strand.
ATGCGGCAGACTGCTTAAGATTGGGTTTTCGACACGGTGCGGGATGCATCGAGGCAACCTGCCGCCGCTGCCATAGGCGGCGGCTCGCAATGCACGCCGCCGGCTTTGTCGGCGTGGCCGGCCCCATCATGGACCGCCAGCTGCGGATGGAGGCAGATCGGGCGCCGGATGGCGATGGCCTGGGTCGGTCGTCGTTGACGAACCCGGCCGCGATCGGCCTGCGCGGTGCCGCCCCGTTCCCGGTCCGGTCCGGAAGCGTGCTCAGCGCGTCGTGCTCGGGATCGTCGGAGACCGGCACCTGGTCGCCGGCATCGTTCCCGCCGCCGATATCGACCGGGCCGAACGAGTCGGCGCCGCAACGGCCGACACCCGGCAGCAGGAACAGGCGGCATCGGCCCCAGGCCTAGAGCATCATCCGATCGAACAGACTTGTTCGCCCGGATAAAGATGCTTGCGAGGACAACGAGCTAGAGCATGATCCGTGAGCCTCAAGCGATCGGATCATGCTCTAGTGGCGACGATGCGGGGTGGTGCAGGGTTGGGCCGTTCATCGGTTCGGGGGATGCGGCCATGCATCGGTTCGGGAGCGCCCGGCTGCGGGCGGCGGTCGGCGCGGAGGGCGGCGAGCTGGCTTCGATCCGCACCGCGTCGGGACGGGAACTGCTGTGGCAGGCAGGTCCGGAGTGGCCGCGGCACGCGCCGATGCTGTTCCCGATCGTCGGCCGGCTCGCCGGCGACACCCTGCGCCACGACGGCCGCGCGATGCGGATGACCCAGCACGGATTCGCGCGCGACCGCCGCTTCGGCTGGCTCGAACGCGGTGCGGAGGGATGCCGGCTGGTGCTGGAGGACGACGCGCAGAGCCGGGCGATCTACCCGTTCCGGTTCCGGCTGGAGGTCGGCTACCGGATCGAGCAGGACCGGCTGACGGTGGAGTATGCGCTGCGCAACACCGGCGATGCGCTGCTGCCGGCGTCGCTGGGCGCGCATCCGGCGTTCCGCTGGCCGCTGGCGGACGGGCTCGACCGGCTGGCGCACCGGCTGGTGTTCGCAGAGCCGGAGCCGGCGCCGATCCGGCGCGTCGCCGGCGGGCTGCTGCGGCCGGAGGCGGAGCGGAGCCCGATCCGCGGCCGCGTGCTGGCGCTGCGCCCGGAGCTGTTCACGGACGACGCGCTGATCCTGGAGCGGCCGGCGAGCTGCTCGGTGCGCTACGAGGCCGAGGACGGCCCGGCGCTCACGGTCGCCTGGCACGGCATGCGCGAGCTCGGGATCTGGTCGAAACCGGGTGCCGACTTCCTCTGCATCGAGCCGTGGCACGGGCTGGCCGACCCGGTCGGCTACGAAGGCGACTTCGCCGACAAGGCGGCCCTGATGCGGCTGCAGCCGGGCGAGACCGCGCATCTGGGCTGGAGCGTGCGGGCGCACGGGTGAAACCGCCCCACCCTCCGGCGGTTTGGACTGCTCACGAAATCAGGAGACCACGCGATGCCCAAGGCCCTGCTGGTGGAGATCGAGGCGAAGCCGGCCGCAGCCGCCGGGATCGCCGACTTCCTGCGCGATGCGGTGCGGGCGGCAGAGGACGAGCCGCAGACGCGCGACTGGTACGCGCTGCGCTTCGACGACCTGAACTTCGCGATCTTCGACACCTTCGAGGGCAGCCTCGGCCGGCTGGCGCACCTGGCCGGGTCGATCGGGCGCGGGCTGCTGCTGAAGAGCTTCACCAGCCTGAACGGCATGCCGGGCATCACCGGCGCCGAGCTGATCGCGGCCAAGCTGCCGACGGCCACGGTCCCGGCGACGCTGGCGTTGCAGGCCTGGATCGAGACCCGGCAGGGCCAGGGGAGGGATTTCGGCGAATACCTGGTCGAGGCGAAGTCGATGGCCGACCTGGAGCCGGGCACGCTGGCCTGGTATGCGCTGCGGACCCAGCCGAACGGCTTCGCGATCGTGGCCGCGTTCGCCGACGAGGCGGCGCGGACCGCGCACCTGGAGGGCGAGGCGGCGGCCGGGATGCGGCGGCTGGTCGGGCGCTACCTCGACGCGATGCCGGAGCTGCGGCCGGCCGAGGTGCTGGCCTGCAAGCAGTCGGGCTGGCTGGAGATGGCCTCAGCCGCGCAGCAGGTGCATGCCGAACAGCCCGAGCGGATCAGTCCAGAAGCCGGCTGAGCGCCAGCCGGCGGCGGCGGCGAGCGAGAGGAAGCCGTCCCGGGTGTGCTTGTAGCTGTCCTCGGTATGGATGGTCTCGCCGGCGGCGAAGGCGATGGCGCGGCCGCCGATCCGCACCGTCTGCGCGCCGCGGCTCTGCAGGTGCATCTCGATCCGGCCCTCGTGGATGTTCCAGACCGCGCGGTGCGCGAACGCGTCCGGGTCGAAGTCGGCCCCGGTCAGCCGGTTCACGTGGCGCAGGATGTTGCGGTTGAACGCCGCGGTGACGCCGGCCGCGTCGTCATAGGCCGGGATCATCGTCGCCGGGTCCTTGCGCAGGTCGGTGCCGACGACGAAGGCGGGCGCATCGGTGTGCGACAGCGTATCCCGCACGCCGCGCAGGAACCGCACCACCAGCGGCGGCCGGAAGTTGCCGATGGTCGAGCCGGGGAAGAAGCCGAACGCCGGCCGGCCGCGTACCGCGTCCGGCAGCACGAGCGGCAGCAGGAAGTCGGCGGCGATCGTGCGGACATCGAGCCCCGGATGGCTCGCGCGCATGCGGTCCGCGATCGCCGCCAGCGCCGCCGGGGCGATGTCGACCGGCACGTAGGCGCCGAAGCGTCCGGTCCCGGCGTCGAGCAACCGCGCCGCCTTGGCCTCGTCGGATGCGCCGTACTCGACGAGTGCGGCGCCGTCCGGGGCCTGCGACGCGATCTGGGCGGCATGCCGGTCCAGCAGCGCCAACTCGGCGCGGGTCACGTAGTATTCCGGCAGCTGGGTGATGCGGCCGAACAGCGCGCAGCCGGCCTCGTCGTAGAACAGCCGGGCGGGCAGCGCCTTCTGCGGCTGCGACAGCGCGGCCACGATCTCGTCGGTCACGGCATCGGTCGCGAGCCGGACCAGGCCGGCGGCGGGGCTGTCGTCGGGCATTCGGCCAAGCGTCCAGTTCAGACGGGTGCGGTCACAGGTCCCGGGCCAGGCGCAGGCCCGTCACCTGCCAGCGCTTGTCGGGCTGGAAGAAGTTGCGGTAGCTGGCGCGGGCATGGCCGGGCGGCGTCGCGAACGAGCTGCCGCGCAGCACCATCTGGTTGATCATGAACTTGCCGTTGTACTCGCCGACCGCCCCGGGCGGCGCCCGGAACCCGGGATAGGCCAGGTAGGCGCTGTTGGTCCACTGCCAGGCGTGGCCTTGGAACTCCGGCAGGTCGGCCTGGGCCGCCTCCAGCTCGGCCTCGGTCGGCAGCCGGGCGCCGGCCCAGCGGGCGAACGCGTCGGCCTCGTACCAGCTGACGTGGCGCACCGGCTGCTCCGGGTCCACCGGCGCCAGCCCGCCGGGCGAGACGCAGAGCCAGCCGTCCGCGCCGTCCGGCCGCCAGTGCAGCGGCGCCTCCCACCCCTCCAGGCGCGCCAGCGCGATGCCGTCCGACATCCAGTGCGCGGCGGCGCGGTAGCCGCCGTCGGCCATGAACTCGATCCAGTCGCGGTTGCGCACCAGCCGGCTGGCCAGCGCGTGCGGCTGCAGCACCTGGTGGTGGCGGGGGAACTCGTTGTCGAAGCCGAAGCCGGCGCCGTTGTGGCCGATGCCGACCAGGCCGCCGGCGCGCTCCAGGAACCGCGTCGGGCCGGGAGCCGTGGCCGGCGGCCGCCAGCCCGGCAGCACCGCCAGCCCGTCGCCGCGCCAGGCCAGCGGGTTCTGGGCGAAGCCGTGCAGCATGTCGGTCAGCAGCAGCTCCTGGTGCTGCTGCTCGTGGTGCAGGCCGAGCGTCAGCAGGTCGCGGACGCGGCCGGCCGCGCCGGCGTCCGCCAGCAGCGCCTCCATGGCGCGGTCGACGTGGGCGCGGTAGCGCCCGACCTCGGCGACGCCGGGTCGGGTGACCAGGCCGCGGCTGCCGCGCGGATAGCGGGTCCCGGCGCTCTCGTAGTAGGAGTTGAACAGGAAGTTGAAGGCGTCGTCGTAGCCGACATAGTCGGGGTGGTTCGGCTCCAGCACGAAGCGTTCGAAGAACCAGGTGGTATGGGCGCGATGCCATTTCGCGGGGCTGGCGTCGGCCATCGACTGGATGACCTGGTCCTCCGGCGCCAGGGCGGCGCTCAGCGCCTCGGTGTGGCCGCGGACCGTGCGGAACGCGTCCAGGACCGGCGACGGCGCCCCGGCCCGCGCTGAAGACTCACCCATGACCGCCTTGCCTTCGCCATCGGATGGGCCCTGCCGCCGGGGGGTCCCGCCCGCTCGTCCCGTCCGCCCGCCGTGCCGCCACCGCGTTGCGGCCGGTGGACAAGCCTCGCGCATGCCGGTCCGGGGGGCAAGATCCAGCGTCGGCGGGCTGCGCCGCCGGCGGGTCATGCGGTAGAACCGCCGGGATCGCGCCCTTCCGGACGGACCTCGTGATGCAGCCCCTTCTCCTTCTCGACCGCCGTTTCGCGCCGCTGTTCTGGTGCCAGTTCCTGGCGGCGTTCGGCGACAACCTGCTGCGCAACGCGCTCGGCCTGCTGGCGCTGTGGTCGCCGGCCGGGGAACGCCAGGGCTGGATGGTGGCCGCGGCGGCCGGCGCATTCGTGGCGCCGTCGATCCTGCTCTCCGGCCTGGGCGGCGCGCTGGCCGACCGCGGCGACAAGGCGCTGCTGGCGCGCCGGCTGAAGGCGGCCGACATCGCCGTGGCGCTGCTGGCGCTGCTGGCGCTGGCGTCGGGCTCGCTGCCGCTGCTGTTCGCGAGCCTGGTCGGCGCCGGAGTGGTGGCGGCGCTGTTCGGGCCGGCGAAGTACGCGATCCTGCCGGACCAGCTCGAGCCGGCGCGGCTGCCGGGCGCCAACGCGCTGGTCGAGGCGGCGACGTTCGCGGCGATCCTGGGCGGGTCGGTGGCGAGCGGGGTGATCCTCGGCACCGGCGCCGGAACGGCGGTGCCGCGGCTGGCGATCGGCGCGCTGCTGCTGCTGGCCGCAACGCTGTCCTGGCTGTCGGCGCGCCGGATCCCGCGCCCGCCGGGGGCCGCGTCGGCGGCGCGCCCGCTCCCGTCGCTGCTGTCCGGCGCGCTGTCGCCGCTGCGCGGGCTGCGGCGCGGGCCGATGCGCCGCGCCGCACTCGGCAACGCCTGGTTCTGGATGAGCGGCAGCGCGGTGCTGTCGCTGACGCCGGGGCTGGTGCACGCGCTGCCCGGCGGCACGCCGCGCCTGGCCTCGCTCTGCCTGTGCGCGTTCGCGGCCGGCATCGCCGGCGGCTCGGCGCTGGCCTCGCACCTGAGCGGCGGCCGCATCGTCCTGCTGCTGGCGGCGATGGGTGCAGCCCTGACGGGGCTGTCGCTGGAGGGCCTGGCCTTGGCGGGGGGCGGCGCGCACGCGCTCTGGCGCCTGCTCGCCCTCCTGGCACTGGCCGCCGCCGGCGGCGGGCTGATCGCGGTGCCGACGCTGGCGGCGGTGCAGGCGGGGGCAGAGCCCGGCCAGCGCGCCGGCGCCGTCGCCGGCACCAACGTGCTGGCGGCGGCCGGCATGGCGCTGACCGCGGCGCTGCTGGTCGCGGCGCAGCGGGCGGGGGTGGGCGAGCTGCGGCTGCTCGGGCTGGTCGGCGCCGCCAGCCTGCTGGCAGCCGCCGCGATGCTGGCCCGGCTGTGCCCGAACCCGGCCGGCGAGCTGTGCTGGGTGCTGCTGCGGCTGGTCTACCGGGTCGAGCTGCGCGGGGCCGAGCACCTGCCGACCGGCGCCAGGCCGGCGATCGTGACGCCCAACCACGTCAGCTGGCTCGACGCCACGCTGCTGTTCTCGGTCATGGACCGGCCGCTCTACGCGATCGACGCCGGGGTCGCCCGGCTGTGGTTCGTGCGGCCGTTCCTGCGCGTGGTCGACGCGGTCGCGGTGGAGGCGGCGCATCCGCTGTCGATGCGGCGGATGATCGAGAGGGTCCGGACCGGTCGGCCGGCGGTGATCTTCCCCGAGGGCCGCATCGCCAGCACCGGCGGGCTGACGCGGGTGCAGGACGGGGCGGCGATGGCGGCCGAGCGGGCCGGCGCGCTGATCGTGCCGGCCCGCATCGAGGGGCTGGAGGCGACGGTGTTCTCGCGCCTGACCCGAGCCCAGGTCCGCCGCCGGCTGTTCCCGCGCGTGCGGCTGACGATCCTGCCGGGACGCACGCTGGCGGTGCGCGCCGGCCTGGCCGGTCGGCGGCGCCGCGAGGCGGCGGCCCGCGCGCTGCAGGACCTGATGGCGGAGACGGTGTTCGCCACCACAGACACCGGCATGACCCTGTTCGAGGCGGTGACGCAGGCGGGGCGCCGGCACGGCATGGGGCGGATCGCGGTGACGGACCCGGTCCGCGGCAGCCTCAGCTACCGCAAGCTGCTGGCCGGCGCCGCGGTGCTGGGTGCCAGGCTGCGGCCGCATGCCGGCGCCGGCGGGCGGATCGGCCTGATGCTGCCGACCGCCAACGCCGCCGCCGCCTGCCTGCTGGGGTGCGCCTCGGCCGGGATCGTGCCGGTGATGCTGAACCCGCGCGGCGGGCTCTCGGCGCTGCGCGCTGCGATCGCGGCCACCGGCTTCACCACGCTGGTCACCTCGCGGGCGCTGGTGGCCAAGGCCCGCATCGAGCCGGTGCTGGCGGCGCTGGCGGGCGAGGTGGCGATCCTCTACCTGGAGGACCTGGGCGTGCGGTGGCCGGAGCGGCTGCGCGGCCTGCTGCGCCGCGGCCGGCCGCTTAGCCCCGGCACCGATCCGGACCAGGCCGCCGTGGTGATGATGACGTCCGGCACCTCGGGCCTGCCGAAGGGGGTGGTGCTGAGCCACCGCAATATCCTGGCCAACATCGCCCAGGTGGCGGCGGTGATCGATTTCGGGCCGGCCGACCGCATCCTGAACGTGCTGCCGGTGTTCCACGCCTTCGGGCTGACCGCGGGGACCGTGCTGCCGCTGGTGCACGGCGTGCCGGTGTTCCTGTACCCGTCGCCGCTCGACTACCGCAGCATCCCGGCGGTGGCCTCGGCCTGGCGGCCGACCGCGATGTTCGGCACCAACAGCTTCCTGTCCGGCTACGCGCGCACCGCGCACCCGAGCGACTTCGCTAGCCTGCGCCTGCTGGTCGCCGGCGCCGAGCCGGTGACCGGCTGGACCCGGCGGATCTGGAACGAGCGCTTCGGCCTGCGCGTGCTGGAGGGCTACGGGCTCACCGAGGCGGCGCCGGTGCTGGCGCTGAACACGCCGCTCTCCAACCGCGACGGCACCGTCGGCCGGCTGTTGCCGGGCCTCTGCACGCGGCTGGCGCCGGTGGAGGGGATGGACCCGGAGGGAGGCAGGACCGGGCGGCTGCTGGTGTCGGGGCCGAACGTGATGCTGGGCTACCTGCGGGCCGACGCGCCCGGCGTGCTGCAGCCGCCCCCCGACGGCTGGCACGACAGCGGCGACATCGTGCAGGTCTCGGCGGCGGACGGGCATGTCAGCATCCGCGGCCGCGCCGCGCGCTTCGCCAAGATCGCCGGCGAGATGGTGTCGCTGGCGCTGCTGGAGCGGGTCGCGGGCGAGCTGTGGCCGGACGCGGTGGCGGTGGCGGTGGCGGTGGCCGACCCGCGCAAGGGCGAGCGCATCGTGCTGCTGACCGACCGCGCCGACGCCACCCGCTCGGCGTTCCTGGCGCAGGCGCGGCTGCAGCACCTGCCGGAGGTGGCGCTGCCGTCGGAGCTGCGGGTGGCGGCGGCGCTGCCGCTGCTGGGCTCGGGCAAGCCCGACGTCATGGAGGCGACCCGGCTGGTGCAGGCGGGGACGATCGGGGCGCGGGCGGCGTGAGGGGAGGGCCAGGGCGCTGCCCTGGACCCGTTGGGGCCGTCACGCAAAGCGTGGCGCACGACAGCCCCAAACCCCGATCCGTAAGAAGATATCCCGTGTGTGGAGGTATGACCTTAACGAATCGGGGCCTGGGGCCCGCGGCCCCAGTGGGGTCCAGGGGCAAAGCCCCTGGCCTTCCTAAATCGGCGGCGGGTTGCGCTCGGCAAACCCCGCCTGGTGCCAGTACGGGTAGGGCTTCGGCCGCTCGCTGGCGGCATCCAGCGCCGCCACCTGCTCCGCGGTCAGCGACCAGCCGACGGCGCCGAGGTTCTGGCGCAGCTGCTCCTCGTCGCGGGCGCCGACGATGACGCTGGCGACGGTCGGGCGCCGCAGCAGCCAGTTCAGCGCCACCTGCGGCACGGTCCTGTCCACCTCGGCGGCCACCTGCTCCAGCGCGTCCACCACCCGATAGAGGTACTCATCCTCCATCTGCGGACTCGCGTCGGCGGTCCTGTGCAGGCGCGACCCAGGCGGGATCGGCTTGCCGCGGCCGATCTTGCCGGTCAGCCGGCCCCAGCCGAGCGGGCTCCACACCACGGCGCCCACGCCCTGGTCGAGGCCGAGCGGCATCAGCTCCCACTCGTAGTCGCGGCCGACCAGCGAGTAGTAGGCCTGGTGCGCGACGTAGCGCGGCAGGTTGTAGCGCTCGGCGACGGCGAGCGACTTCATCAGATGCCAGCCGGAGAAGTTCGAGCAGCCGACATAGCGGATCTTGCCGGCGCGCACGAGGTCGTCGAGCGCGGACAGAGTCTCCTCCGGCGGCGTCAGCGCGTCGTACCCGTGCAGCTGGAACAGGTCGATATGGTCGATGCCGATCCGGCGCAGCGACCTCTCCACGGACTCCGTCAGGTGCTGGCGCGAACTGCCGACGTCGTTGGCGTCGCGGCCGGCGCGGAAGGTCGCCTTGGTCGAGATCAGCACCTGGTTGCGGCGGCCCCGGATCGCCTCGCCCAGCACCTCCTCGGCAGCACCTGCGGAGTAGATGTCGGCGCTGTCGAACAGGGTGAGCCCGGCCTCCAGGCAGATGTCGATCAGCCGCGTCGCCTGGGCGGCGTTCGAGCTGCCCCAGGCTCCGAAGAACTCGCCCTTGCCGCCGAAGGTGCCGGTGCCGAAGCTCAGCACCGGGACCTGCAGGCCGGAGCGGCCGAGACGTCTGTGTTCCATGCGTGACTCCGGGGATGGGTTGCCGTCGGGACCCTCCGATGAACGCGCCGAAGCGTGATCGGCTCCCGGCGGACCTCCGGCCGTGCGCGCCGCGTTCGATCGGCGCCAAGAACCCTGAAAGGGAGACCGACGATGCGCGCCCTATGCTGGAACGCCAAGAACGACATCCGCTGCGAGACCGTGCCGGACCCCTCGATCGAGGACCGTCGCGACGTCATCCTGCGGGTCACGAGCTGCGCCATCTGCGGCTCCGACCTGCACCTCATGGATGGGCAGATGCCCACCATGGAGCGGGGCGACGTGCTCGGCCACGAGTTCATGGGCGAGGTGGTCGAGGTCGGCAGCCCCGACCACGTGCTTAAGAAGGGCGACCGCGTGGTGGTGCCGTTCAACATCAACTGCGGCCAGTGCCGCATGTGCAAGATGGGCAACTGGGCGTCATGCCTGGTCTCGAACCGCAACGGCGCCATGGCGGCGAAGATGTTCGGCTACCCCACCGCCGGGCTGTTCGGCTACTCGCACCTGACCGGCGGCTATGCCGGCGGGCAGGCCGAGTACGTGCGGGTGCCGATGGCGGACGTGGGGCCGATGAAGGTACCCGAGGGCATGACCGACGAGCAGGCGCTGTTCCTCAGCGACATCCTGCCGACCGGCTGGCAGGCGATGGCCTACTGCGACCTGCAGGGCGGCGAGACGGTCGCCATCTGGGGCGCCGGGCCGGTGGGGCTGTTCGCGATCAAGTCCGCCGTGGTGATGAAGGCCGGGCGGATCGTCGCCATCGAGACAGTGCCCGAGCGCATCGCGATGGCCCGGACCGCCGGCGCCACCGACGTCATCGACCCCTCGACGGAGGACGTGATGGAGCGCTTGCGGGAGATCACCGGCGGCCAGGGCCCGGACTGCGTGGTCGACTGCGTCGGCATGGAGGCAAGCGCTCATCACGGCCTTCTGGGCGCGCTGAGCCGGGTGCAGGAGAAGCTGACCGCGACGGAGCGTCCGTACGCGCTGGAGCAGATGATCCAGGCGGTGCGGCCGAGCGGCACCGTGTCGGTGCCCGGCGTGTACTCCGGGCCGATCCCGGTGAACATGGCGGCCGTGGTGCAGAAGGGGTTGGTCATCCGCACCGGACAGACTCACGTGAAGCGCTACCTGGAGCCGCTGACCAAGCTGATCCAGGACGGCACCATCGATCCCACCTTCCTGATCACGCACCGCTCCAGCAACCTCGAGGACGGGCCGGAACTCTACAGGACCTTCCGCGACAAGGCGGACGGCTGCGTGAAGGTCGTCTTCAACCTCTGAGGCGCCTGCTACCGGGGTGTCGTTGTCGGGATCCGGGCGCGCGGTCTAGACAGGGAGGGGACCATCCATCCCCTGCCCTTCGTCCGTCCGGAGACCATCCTTGCCACGACATCCCGTCTCCCCGCGGCGCGCCCTGCTGGCCGCGCTGCCCGTCCTGCTGACACCCATCCTGCTAACGACGGCCGGCGCAGTTTCCGCCCGCGCCGCGGACGACGCCACGGTCGCGATCGCGGACAAGTCGCCGCCGAAGTCGCCGCACTTCGTGCCGACGCAGAAGGTCTCGGACGGCTCCGTCACGGTGCGCGGCCAGAGGATCGACTACCAGGCGGTGGCAGGCACGCTGGTGGTGCATCCCAAGGGCTGGGACGATTCCGATCCCGATACCCGTCCCGACAGCAAGAACCCGGACGCCGAGGCTGCGATGTTCTACGTCGCCTACTTCAAGAAGAACGTGCGGCCGGAAGCACGGCCGATCACCTTCGTCTACAACGGCGGCCCGGGCTCCTCGACGGTCTGGCTGCACATGGGGGCGTTCGGTCCGCGCCGCATCGTCACCGCCGACGACACCCATACCCCGGCGGCGCCCTACCAGGTAGTCAACAACGACGACAGCCTGCTGGACGCGACCGACCTAGTCTTCATCGACGCGCCGGGCACCGGCTTCGGCCGGATCGAGGGCCGGGACAAGGAAAAGTCGTTCTACGGCACCGATCCGGATGCGGCCGCCTTCACCAGCTTCATCGCCCAGTTCCTGGGGCGGTACGGGCGCTACAACTCGCCGAAATACCTGTTCGGCGAGAGCTACGGCACCACCCGCTCGGCGATCCTGGCGCACGAGCTGCAGCAGGAGAAGAACGTCGATCTGAACGGCGTCATGCTGCTGTCGCAGATCCTGAACTACGACAACAGCATCGACGGGCCGCAATACAATCCGAGCAACGACCTGCCCTACGTGCTGGCGCTGCCGAGCTTCGCCGCCACCGCCTTCTACCACCACAAGCTGGCCAGCCCGCCGGCCGACCTGCGGCACTTCCTGGACGAGGTCGAGCACTTCGCGCTGACCGACTACACCGCGGCGCTGGCCCGAGGCACCGCGCTGTCGGACGCCGACCGTGACCGCATCGCCGGCAAGCTGCACGACTATATCGGGCTGCCGGTCGACTACCTCCGCAAGGCCGACTTGCGCGTGAACGGCGGCGACTTCGAGCAGACCCTGCTCGGCGACCAGGCGCTGGACACCGGCCGGCTCGACAGCCGGTTCTCCGGCCCGGCGATGGACCCGCTGGGCGAGCGGCCGGACTACGATCCGCAGGGTGCGGCGATGTCGTCCGCCTACGTGGCGGCGTTCAACGACTACGCCCGCAAGGTCCTGCACTACGGCGATGCCGGCGGCGACGGCTGGATGGAGTACAAGGTCAGCGCCAACAACATCGGCATCTGGACCTTCACCCACCAGCCGCCCGATGCGCCGCGTCCGGTGCGCGGCGCGCCGAACGTGCTGCCCGACCTGGCGGCGGCGCTCAAATACGACCCGCGGCTGCGGGTCCAGCTCAACCAGGGCTACTTCGACCTCGGCACGCCATACTTCGAGGGCGTGTTCGAGATGCGCCACCTGGCCGTCCCGACGAACCTCGCCGCCAACGTCGAGATCCGGCAATACCAGTCGGGGCACATGGTCTATGCCCATGCGGACGCCCTGCGGCAGCTGCACGACAACTCGGCCGACTTCATCCGCCGCACCGACAACCTGGCCGGGGCGCCGGCGCCGCAGGCGAGATAGCCGGACCCGGCGTCTAGTTGTCTTGCGAGCATCTTCATCCGATCGAACGAGTCCGTTCGATCGGATGATGCTCTAGCGGCCGGTCGCCTGCAGGAGGCTGGCCTCGAACCGCCTGGCGAAGCCGGCGACGTCGCCCAGCGTCCGCGCCCAGCGCACATCGCTGAACTGCGCCCGATAGGCGGCGTGGAGGTCCGGGCGCGTCGCCATCGCCGCGGCGATGGCGACATACTCCGCCTCGGTCGTCGCCACGCCGCCGGCGGCGCCATACGCGTCGAGCAGGCAGGCCGCCATCCGCGATGCGAACGACCGCCCGGCCAGGGTCACGATCGGCAGCCGCATGCGGATCGCATCGCTGGCGACAGTGCCGGCGTTGTAGGGAAAGGTATCGAGGAACAGATCGGCCAGCGCCAGGCGCGCCATGTAGAGCTCGGGCGCGCACCGGCTCGCGAACAGCAGCCGCTCCGGCGCGATGCCGGCGGTCTCGGCGGCCCGCCGCATGGCCTCGCGCGACCAGGGGTTGTCGTCGGCCAGCCAAAGCACCGCGCGCGGCGCCTGGCGAAGGATCGACATCCAGGCCTCGAACATCGCCGGGCCGATCTTGAAATGGCCGCAGAAGCAGCACAGCACGAAGGCGTGGTCGGGCAGGCCGGCGGCGGCCCGCGTCAGGCCCTCCGCCACGCGGCAGCGGCTGTCGTTGGCCTGGTACAGGCCGCCGATCGGCAGCGGGCAGGGCTGGTAGCGGGCCGCCTGGTCGGCCGGGATCACGAAGCCGTCGCACAGCAGCGCGTCGAGCTCCGGCACCGGCACCGGGCCCACGAAGCCGAGATAGGTGGCCTGGAACGGCGCCGGCTTCCAGCGCAGGATCTGCATCCGCCCCCCGGCGGTGAGGCCGTTCAGGTCGATGAGGATGTCGATCTCGTCCGACCGGATCAGGCGCGCCGCCTGCTCGTCCCCGAGCTGGCCGATCGGCCTGACATGGTCGAAGCCGGCCAGCACGCGCCGCCTGATGTCGCTGCCGTCCTCCCGGGTCGAGCAGTAGCCGAACAGCTCGAACCGCGTCCGGTCATGCCGCTCGAACAGTTCGGCGATCAGGTAGCTCATCGCATGGCGGCAGAAGTCCGAGGACAGGTAGCCGAGCCTGATGCGGCGATGGTCGTAGCCGTGCACAGGCGCCAGCCGCTCCGCCGGCTGGGTGGTCTTGCGCGACACGAAGGCCTGCGTCACCGAGCGCTGCACGTCGACGTCGTCGGTCAGCGCCAGCACCGCCAGCGGGCCGCAGCTGTCCAGGACGGGCTGCCCGCCGAGGCCGAAGGACGTGTCGACGACGGGCCAGCACGCCATCTTCTGGCGCAGATGCACCCAGTGCTGGATCACGTCCGGCTGCGCGCCATCTGTCGCGAGCGAGCGGCGCAACATCCGTTCGGCCTCATCCAGCCGGCCCGCCTGTTCCAGCAGGCGGCCCTGCTGGTTCAGCAGCGCCGTGCGATCGCCGTCGGGCTGCAGGGCGCCGGACCAGGTTCCCAGGGCCTGGTCCGCAGCACCCACCGCCTCCAGCGCCAGGCCCAGGTTGACCGCGGCCGCCGCGAAACCCGGGCAGAGCGACAACGCCTGCCGGTAGGCCAGCATCGCCGACTGCCTGTCGCCGCACTCGCCGTAGGTCGCCCCCATGTTGAACCAGGCGGCGAACGCCTCGCTGCCGCCCCCGGCACCGGCGGCGATCCAGCTCTGGTAGAGGGCGATCCTCGCCGCCGGGGCCAGCGGCGGCGCCGACTGCTCGATGAGGCCGATCAGGTCGGAGAACGAAACACCGCCCAGGCGAGCCGCGGCGTCCGTCGTGCCGGTCTGCAGGATTTGGTTCACCGTGCGGTCCGATATGATCCAGAGCCGCCACGGTGACGCCGAGAGGTGAAGATCGCGGTAACGAGCCCGATCGGGTCCGGCCGATCAGTGGAACAGGGCGTTCTGCTGGTCGGTCGACATGACCCCGATCTGCACACTGGTGAACGCCGCCACCTGCGAACCCGACAGGGAGTAGATCTGCGCCGTCGTGAGCGCCGGGATCTGGCCGGTGGTGACCGCGACGACGTCCTGCGTCGTGAAGCCGGACAGCTCGCCGGTCGTCAGCGCGGCGACGTTCGCCGTCGTCAGCGCATCGAGCTGGGCGGTCGAGAGGGCCGCGATCTCGTGGCTGCTCAGAGCTGCCGCCTGCGCCGTCGTGAAGGCGGAGACGTCGCGCGTCGACAGCGAGATGAACTGCATGGAGGTCAGGCTGGACAACTGCATCGTCGTCAGGGCGACGATGTCGGCGGTGCTGAGCCCGGGCAGCGTCGCCGTCGACAGCGCCGCGACCGCCGCGGTGCCGAGCGACGCCACCGCGGCGGTCCCGAGTGCCGCGAGCTGAGCCGAACCGAGTGCATACGCCTGCGCCGTGGTGAGCGCGCCCACCTGCGCCGTGGTCAGCGCCCCGACCTGGGCAGTGGTCAGCGCCTTGACCTGCGCCGTCGTCAGTCCCGGCACCTGCGCGGTGGTCAGCGCCGACACCTGCGCGGTGGTCAGCGCGCCGACCTGGCCGCTGGTCAGCGCGTCCAGCTGCGCCGTCGTCAGCACGGACAGGTCCGCAGTGCCGATCGCGGCCACGTCGGCGGTCGACAGTGCGGCGAGCTGGACGGTGAGCAAGGCGCCGGCCTGGCCGGTGGTCAATGCCGCGACGTCGGCGGTGCCGAGTCCGGCCAGAGACGACGTCGACAGCGCCGCCACCTGGGCCGTGTTGAGGGCATTGATCGCCACGGTTCCGAAGGCTCCGAGCTGAGCCGAGCCCAGCGCGTTCGCCTGCGCCGTGGTGAGCGCGCCCACCTGCGCCGTGGTCAGCGCCCCGACCTGGGCAGTGGTCAGCGCCTTGAC
>CAXTVM010000011.1:53856-76816 GCA_964247725.1 uncultured Acetobacteraceae bacterium
CACCTGCGCGGTGGTCAGCGCGCCGACCTGGCCGCTGGTCAGCGCGTCCAGCTGCGCCGTCGTCAGCACGGACAGGTCGGTGGTGGTAACGGCGGCGATATCCGCGGTCGTGAGGGCCACCAGCTGCGCGGTGAGCAGGGCCTTGGCCTGGCCGGTGGTCAGCGCCGCGACGTCGGCGGTGCCGAGACCGCCCAGCGCCGCGGTCGACAGCGCGGCGACGTCCGCGGTGCCGAGCGACGCCACCGCGGCGGTGCCGAGTGCCGCGAGCTGAGCCGAGCCCAGCGCGTTCGCCTGCGCCGTCGTGAGCACGCCCACCTGCGCCGTGGTCAGCGCCCCGACCTGGGCAGTGGTCAGCGCCTTGACCTGCGCCGTCGTCAGTCCCGGCACCTGCGCGGTGGTCAGCGCCGACACCTGCGCGGTGGTCAGCGCGCCGACCTGGCCGCTGGTCAGCGCGTCCAGCTGCGCCGTCGTCAGCACGGACAGGTCGGTGGTGGTAACGGCGGCGATATCCGCGGTCGTGAGGGCCACCAGCTGCGCGGTGAGCAGGGCCTTGGCCTGGCCGGTGGTCAGCGCCGCGACGTCGGCGGTGCCGAGACCGCCCAGCGCCGCGGTCGACAGCGCGGCGACGTCCGCGGTGCCGAGCGACGCCACCGCGGCGGTGCCGAGTGCCGCGAGCTGAGCCGAGCCCAGCGCGTTCGCCTGCGCCGTCGTGAGCACGCCCACCTGCGCCGTGGTCAGCGCCCCGACCTGGGCAGTGGTCAGCGCCTTGACCTGCGCCGTCGTCAGTCCCGGCACCTGCGCGGTGGTCAGCGCCGACACCTGCGCGGTGGTCAGCGCGCCGACCTGGCCGCTGGTCAGCGCGTCCAGCTGCCGTGTCGTCAACACCGCCAGGTCGGTGGTGGTAACGGCCGCGATGTTGACGGCCGACAGCATGTCGAGCTGCGCGGTGCCGAGCGCAATCGCCTGGGCGGTGGTCAGCGCCGCGGTCTCCACGGCGGTGAGGCCGGCCAGCGCCCGGCTCGACAGCGCCGCGAGGTCGGCGGTCGTGATCGCGGCGACGCCGGCAGTCGTGAGGGCGGCGAACTGGCTCGATGTCAGGCCGATGATCTGCGCGGTGGTCAGGCCGGCGATCGTGTCGGTGGACAGGCCCGCGATCGTCGCGGTGGAGAGGGCGGCGATCTGCGCCGAGGTCAGGCTGGACGTTGTCACGGGCGGCTCCACCAAAGATAAGGGATGAGGTGTCGCCGTTCTGGGACGCCGCGACCGTATCCAGCAGTGGTTAACGGAGCCTGAATCGCCCGCCGTGATCCGGGATTGGTTTCGCCATCGCCTTAACTCGGCGTTGACCCGATCCGGGCCATGGTCCGGTGTCGCGGCAAGGGACCCGGTATGGCTGTCGAGGAGAGGAGGCTCCTGATCGAGGGGTGGCGGGGCGTCAACCATTCGTTCGCGCTGATCAACCAGCACCAGATCCTGGCATTGCGGCGTCTTGCAGGCATGCGGGTGTTTCACCGCGACCTGCCGTTCGCGTTCCCGCACTGGAACACCGCGGAGAACGACGCCGGCTTCGACGACGATGATCGCGCATCGCTCGACGCGCCGCGCGAACCGGATCCGGATCTCGATGTCATCGACGGCGTCTACCGGATCTGCTCGCCGTTCCGGACCGGCGCCGACAGTCTCCATCCGACCTCGCGCACGACCACCTTCATGATCACCGAGCTCGGCCTGTCGCCGGCGAGCTTCTGCGCCGGGGCGGACCGGTCCGCGTTCTTCACGCAAGGCCGCAACCGCATCGTCACCTCGACCGCCTGGTCGAGGGAGCGGATCGTGGAGTACGGCTTCGACGGCGACCGGGTGCATACGGCGCCGCTCGGCGTCGACACGGCGATCTTCCAGCCGGCCTGGCCGGATGCCCGGGCGCGCAGCAGGGCCGCCCTCGGGATCGCCGCCGACGAGACCGTGTTCCTGAACATCGGCGCGCCGCTCTGGAACAAGGGCACCGACATCCTGCTCAAGGTCTTCGCCCTGCTGCGCCTGAACGGCCTGGGCGTGCGGCTGATGGTCAAGGATCAGCAGGGGATCTACGGGGTCCGCCTGGACACCATGATCCAGAGCGTCGGCCGGGAGTTCCCGCCGCTGCTGCAGGACGCGGTGCTGTCCGGCATCACGACGATCCCGATGAACCTGTCGCCGCGGCAGCTCTGCGCGCTCTACGGTGCCGCGGACTGCTACGTCTCGCCGTATCGTGCGGAGGGGTTCAACCTGCCGGTGCTGGAGGCGATCGCCTGCGCCGTGCCCACGATCGTGACGCGCGGCGGGGCGACCGACGATTTCTGCGACGACGCCACCTCGTGGCGGGTCGAGGGCCGGTTCGGGCGCAGGAGCGACGGCGCCGGCCTGGTCGGCGCCTACATCGAGCCGCAGGCCGACTGCCTCTACGAGGCGATGGCCGCGGTGGCCCGCGGATGGCGTCCGGACCGGGGCCGCTTCGATACCGCACGGCAGGCGGTCCTGCGGCGCTACACCTGGCAGCGTGCCGCCGAAGCGACGGCGCGCCTGGCGCTGGACTAGGCCCGCGAGCCGCCGGCCTCGACGACCGCGGCCATGCGGGGGATCATCGCCCGGCACATCATGCGGGGCGACGATGGACCGGTTCAGGACAGCGGCGGCACGGCCGGCATTCCACTGCACGCTGGCCGTGGCCATGCTGCTCGCGGGCAGCCTGCAGGCGGCTCCGGGTCCGGCCGGACCGGCCGGACCGGCCGGTGCAAACGCCGACCTGGTCGCCACCGGCAACGACATCCCGCCGCACTTCACCCGGCCGACCGACGGCTTCGACTACGTCAAGCGCGACGTCATGATCCCGATGCGCGACGGCGTCCGGCTGCACACAGTCATCGTCGTGCCGAAGGGCGCGCACGGTGCGCCGATCCTGCTGACCCGCACGCCGTACGATGCGAGCAAGCGGGCCCGGCGCGAGGACAGCCCGTCGATGGCGGCGACCCTGCCGCAGGGCGACGACGTGTTCGTGGCCGGCGGCTACATCCGGGTGTTCCAGGACCTCCGCGGCAAGTACGGCTCGGAGGGGGACTACGTGATGACGCGGCCGCCGATCGGGCCGCTGAACCCGACCACCACCGACGACAGCACCGATGCCTGGGACACGATCGACTGGCTGGTGCGGAACGTGGCCGAGGGCAACGGCCGCGTCGGCATGATCGGCTCCTCGTACGAGGGGTGGAGCGTGGTGATGGCGCTGCTGCACCCGCATCCGGCGCTGAAGGTGGCAGCGCCGGAAAGCCCGATGGTGGACGGCTGGATGGGCGACGACTGGTTCCATTACGGCGCGTTCCGGCAGCCGAACTTCGACTACTTCACCGGGCAGATGACGGCCCGGGGCGAGGGCGACCTGGTCTCCCGCCCGCGCTACGACGACTACCAGACCTTCCTCGAGGCCGGCTCGGCCGGCGACTACGCCCGCGCGGGCGGGCTCGACCAGCTGCCGTTCTGGCGCCGCATGGCGGCGCACCCGGCCTACGACGCG
Organism: uncultured Acetobacteraceae bacterium; assembly: GCA_964247725.1. Lineage (GTDB taxonomy): Bacteria > Pseudomonadota > Alphaproteobacteria > Acetobacterales > Acetobacteraceae > Lichenicola. Next base: position 57,404 of record CAXTVM010000011.1, read on the forward strand.
TTCTGGCAGGGGCAGGCGCTCGACCGGCTGGTTGCGGCGCACCCCTCCGGCGTGCCGACCCTGTGGGAGCAGGGGCTGTGGGACCAGGAGGACATGTGGGGCGCGGTGCACAGCTGGCTGGCGCTCAAGGCCCGGGGCCATGAGGCCGGCAACGTCCTGATCATGGGGCCGTGGCGGCACAGCCAGGTGAACTACGAGGGCTACGGGCTGGGGCCGCTGCTGTGGGACGGCGACACCGCGCACCAGTATCGGGCGACGGTGCTGCGCCCGTTCTTCGACCAGTACCTGAAGCCTGGCGCGCCCAGGGCCGACGTTCCCGCGGCCCTCATCTACAACACCGGGGAGAACCGCTGGGACCGGTTCGGGCAGTGGCCGCTCGCCTGCGACGCCGGCTGCGCGGCACCGATGCAGGCGCTCTACCTGCAGGCGGACCACGGGCTGTCGTTCAAGGCCCCGGCCGCCGCAGGTTCCGGCGGCGGCGACAGCTACGTGTCCGACCCGGCCAAGCCGGTGCCCTACCTGCCGCGCCCGGTGGCATTCGCCGACAGCGCGCGCTGGAAGCCCTGGCTGACCAGCGACCAGCGCAGCGTGGCCGACCGTCCGGACGTGCTCAGCTACGAGACGCCGGTGCTGACGGCGCCGGTCCGCATCTCCGGCCAGCCGGCGGCCGACCTGTTCGCCGCGACCACCGGCACCGACGCCGACTGGGTGGTCAAGCTGATCGACGTCTATCCCGGCATCGTGCCGTCCGATCCCGCCATGGGCGGCTACCAGCTGCCGATCGCCATGGACATCTTCCGCGGCCGCTACCGCGACGGCGCCTCGAAGCCGGAACCGATCCCGGCCAACCAGGTCGAGCGCTACCGCTTCACGCTGCCGCCGACCAACCACGTGTTCCTGCCGGGGCACCGGATCATGGTGCAGGTGCAGTCGAGCTGGTTCCCGCTCTACGACCGCAACCCGCAGCGCTACGTCGACAACATCTTCTTCGCGCGCCCGTCCGACTACGTGGCGGCGACGCAGCGCATCGTGCACGCGCCGGGCCAGGCCAGCGCGGTGTGGCTGCCGGTGGCGCCGTGATCGCGACGGCGGGGGCGGCGCGCGGCCGCCCCATGGCGTCGCGAGGCGGCACGGATGCCGCGGTCGCACGCAGGACCGGCCATCCCGGTCCGTCCCATGCCGGAGGAACCCCCTCGTGAAGACCTCCCTCGCCGCCCGCATCGGCATCCTGGGCTGCGGCACGATCGTCGCCGCCACGGCCACGGCACAGACGGCGTCGCACGAGCCGTCCACCGTGCGAGCCGGCACCTATGCCGTCGAGCCGACCCACACCCAGGTCGGGTTCAGCCTGCTGCACCTGGGCTTCAGCTACTATTCGGGCGTATTCTCGGACGTGTCCGGCACCCTGCAGCTCGATCCGGCGAACCCGTCCGCCTCCAGGCTCGACGTGACGATCCCGATCGGGTCGGTCGCCACCACCAGCGCCAGCCTGGACGGCGAGCTGAAGGGTCAGGCCTGGTTCGACGCCCGCACCTACCCGACCGCGACCTTCGTCTCGACCAGGGTGACGCCGGTCGGCCGGGACGGCGCCACGATCGCCGGCACCCTCACCCTGCATGGCGTCTCGTTGCCCGAGACGCTCACGGCCCGGTTCGTCGGGGCCGGGTACAACCCGCTCGACAAGAGATACACGGTCGGCTTCGAGGCGACGGGGACGATCCGGCGCAGCGATTTCGGGGTGAAGACCTACGTGCCGCTGGTCGGCGACCAGGTGCGGCTGACGATCGCCGGCGCCTTCGAGCTGCGGGACTGACCGATGGCCGGGCACAGGCGACGCATCCTTTCGGCTCCCCGAAGCGTTATGGTATCGACACAACCGGACGAAGAGACGACGCCATGTTGACCATCCTGATCATCATCCTGATCCTGCTGGCGCTGGGCGGCGGCGGCTACGGCTTCCGGTCCGGCTGGTACGGCGGCCCGCGCGGCACCGGCTTCAACGGGCTGGGACTGCTGCCGCTGCTGCTGATCATTGTCGTGGTGGTGCTGCTGCTGCGCGGCGGCGTCTGATCCCGGGACCCCTGGAGGTCGGCGTGAGAACGGTCGCCGTGCTCGCCATTGCGCTGGTGGCCGCATCCGGCGGATCGGCATCGGCCGCGGCGTGCCGCGACGGCACGGGCAAGTTCGTCGCCTGTCCGCCGGCCGCTCCCGCGGCGGCCGCACGGTGCCGGGACGGGAAGGGCAAGTTCATCAAGTGCACCGCCGCGGCGGCGGCACCGAAATAGCGCTTCCCGGGTCGAGGCCGCCGTAGCCAAACCGCCTCGCCCAGGCCGCTCTGCCGGCGCGACGCGGGGATCCGGTTACAATCCGTGTTGATGATCCACCGACCGAAGCCGTCCATCCGATGGTCCGATGATAAAGGTTCTGTTACCGTTTCGCGTCGTACTTTGACGCAGACAGGCGGCCGGTCCGCCGCGGGCGGGCATGTCGGGCATCGAACTCACGAACAAGGGCCTGATCAGTCTTCCCGGCAGGCGGCCCCTGAGCCGGACGCAAGGTCCGCGCACCCTGATCGTCTCCGGCGTCGCGAGGTCGGGCACCAGCATGGTGGCGCGCATCCTCCACGCCGCCGGCGTGCCCATGGGCGACGAACTCGACGACATCGTCTTCGAGGACCATGACTTCGCCGTGCTGTTCTCCCAGCCGGTGCTCGATCAGGCGGCCTTGGACACGCTGGTGCGGCGACGTGACGAGGCGCACCGGGTCTGGGGCTTCAAGCGGCCGCACCTGCATCCGGCCGGTGCGGCGGTGATCTCCCGGTTCCGCAACCCGTCGCTCATCATCACGCTGCGCGATCCGGTGGCGATCGCCGAGCGCAACGCCATCGCCGAGCAGCTCGACCAGCGGACGGCCCTGTCGATGGCGACGGACGACCTCCAGGAGATGGTGCGGTTCGCGCAGCTTCTGACCTGTCCGGTGCTGCTGGTCAGCTACGAGAAGGCGTTGCACGACCCCGAGCGGTTCGTCGGCCGGCTGCTCGAGTTCTGCGGCCTGCCGCGTTCCGAGGCCGAGCGCCGGCGGCTGGGTCAGCTCGTCGAGCCCGACCGCCCCGCCTACCTCGAGGCCGCCCGACGGACCTTCGAAGGCTATGTCGACGGCATCGACGGCACCATCCTCAGCGGATGGGCCTATCAGCCCATGCTCCTGCAGCCGCTGACGCTGACGGTGTTCCGGGACGACACCCCGGTGGCGGACTGCCTGGCCGACCGGCATCGGCAGGACCTGGCCGATGCCGGGATCGACGACGGCCGGCACGGCTTCTCGGTCAACCTCGCCGGATGCGGGTTCGTGCCGGAGTCGCGGGTGACGGTCCGGGTCAAGGACCGCAGCTTCGCGCTCAACAACAGCGGCGCCAGCGCGGCGGAGCTGGGTGCGGACCTGGACGCCCTGCAGCGCGAGCTGGGCCACGACTGGGCGCTGGCGCCGTTCATCTAGGAGGGCGGCGCACCGCGCCGATCGCCGAAGCTGCCGGTGCGGCATCGCCGCGTCCGGTGATCGGTCCCTCGCGGCGGCGGGAATGACGACGTAGCCTGTCGGGATGAGGGCAGCGGCGAGATGCACGAGGATGGCGGGATGAGCGGCGACGGGCTCGCCCGGCGCCGCCTGCTGGGGGCGGCGGCAGCGCTGCCGCTGCTGTCGGCGCCGCCGCGGTCGGCACGCGGGGCCCAGGCGATCCGGCTGCGGCTGCTCACAAACTGGTTCGCGCAGGCCGAGCACGGCGGCTTCTACCAGGCGGACGCGCGCGGGTTCTATTGCGATGCCGGCGTCGACGTCGCCATCGCCATGGGCGGCCCTCAGGTGAACGCGATCCAGCTGCTGCTGGCCGGCGCCTGCGACGTCGTGCTGGCGCAGCCGGAACAGGTGCTGAAGGGGATGCAGAACGGGCTGCCCCTGGTCGCCGTCGCCGCCACCTTCCAGAAGGGCCTGGCCGGGCTGGTCGCCCATCCGGACGTGGCGGGACTGGGCGACCTGCGCGGGCACCCGATCCTGATCAGCACCGAGGGGCGCACCACCTTCTGGCCGTGGCTGTGCCGTACCTACGGCTTCAGCGACGACCAGGCCGGCACCTACACCTTCAACATCCAGCCGTTCCTGTTCGACCCGCGGCTGGCGATGCAGGCCTTCGCCACCTCGGAGCCGTATGCCGTCCAGCGCCGTCGCGTACCCTACCGCTTCTTCCTGTTCGCCGATGCCGGCTATGCCGGCTACGGCAACATGCTGGTCACCACGCGGGCGACGCTGGCCGCCCGCAGGCCGGACTTGGCCGCATTCCTGCATGCCAGCGTAGCCGGCTGGCGCGACGTGCTGACCGGCGATGCGGCACCGGCGCGGCGCGCCATCATGGCGGCGAACCCGGCGATGACCGCGGACCAGATCGACTGGTCGTTCGCCGAGATCCGCCGGCTGGAGGCGATCGCGGCACCGGGCCAGCCGATCGGCCGGCTGGATCCGGCGCGCTGGGCGCGGATCCGGGCGATGGACGTGTCCACCGGGCTGATCCCGGCCTCGCTCGACTGGCGAGGCGCCTTCACCACGGAGTTCGACGGCGCGATGGACATGACGCTGTGACCGGCCCCCGCCTGCCCCGGCGCCTGTGGCAGGAGATGAGCTGGCCCGAGTTCCGCCGGCTGCCGGCCGACACGGTGGCGGTGCTGCCGGTGGGCGCCATCGAGCAGCACGGGCCGCATCTGCCGGTGTTCGTCGACAGCTGCATCAACGGCGAGCTGCTGGCGCGGGCGCTGGCGGCCGCACCGGACGACCTGGCCGTGACCGCGCTGCCGATGCAGAGCGTCGGCAAGAGCGACGAGCACGTCGCCTATCCGGGGACGCTGCTGCTGTCGGCCGAGACGCTCGCGCGGGTGCTGGTGGAGCTGGGGGAGAGCGTGGCGCGGGCCGGGGTGCGGCGGCTGCTGCTGCTGAACTCGCACGGCGGCCAGCCGCAGGTGCTCGACATCGTCGCCCGCACGCTGCGGCGCACGCACGCGATGTTCGTGGTCAACGCGAGCTGGATGCGGCTCGGGCTGCCGGACGGGCTGTTCTCGGCCGAGGAGCGCCGCCACGGCATCCATGGCGGCGAGATCGAGACCGCGCTGATGCTGCACCTGCGGCCGGACCTGGTGCGGATGGAGCGGGCGCGCGACTTCCGCTCGGCGGCGGTCGCGATGGCCGGGCGGTGCGAGATCCTGGAGGCCGAGGGCAGGCTCGGCTTCGGCTGGCTGACCCAGGACCTGCATCCGGCCGGGGCGTGCGGCAACGCGCGCGCCGCCACCGCCGAAGCCGGCCGGCGAGTCGCCGAGCACCAGGTCGGGCGGTTCCTGCGCCTGGTGCGCGAGATCGCCGACCACGACCTGGCCGCCCTGCGGCCGAACGATGGTATCGACGAGGACTGGGACGGAGGCGGGGACGACAGATGACCGACGGCCGCATGGACGTCGCCGGCTTCCTGGCCGCCCTCGGCGGCGTGCCGGCGGAGACCGACCCGGCGCTGGTGCGGCGCAAGAGCCGCGACTTCCACTGGTACAGCCCGGCGCTGCGGCGCCAGCTCGACGGGCGGGTGGCCGACCTCGTGGTGCGGCCGCGCGACGAGGCCGAGCTGCTGCACGTGGCGGCGCTGGCCCGCCGCCACTTCGTGCCGCTGACCGCGCGCGGCGGCGGCACCGGCAACTACGGCCAGGCGGTGCCGCTGGAGGGCGGCGCCGTGGTCGACATGGGCGGCTTCGACCGGCTGCTGTGGGTGCGTGACGGCGTGGCGCGGGCAGGGGCCGGCATGAACATGCTGGCGCTGGACCGCGCGCTGCGCGCACAGGGCCGGGAGATCCGCCTCTACCCCTCGACCAAGCGCACCGCCTCGATCGGCGGCTTCGTCTCGGGCGGCTCCGGCGGCATCGGCTCGGTCACGTGGGGCGGCCTGCGCGACCCCGGCAACCTGCTGGCGGCGCGCGTGGCGACGCTCGAGGACCCGCCGCGGATGGTCGAGCTGCGCGGCGCCGAGACGGACGCGATCAACCACACCTACGGCACCACCGCGATCGCGACCGAGCTCGAGATCCCGGTGCAGCCGGCGGTGCGCTGGCGCGAGCTGGCCTGGAGCTTCCCCGACTTCGCCGACGCCGCCCGCTTCGGACTGGCGCTGGCGGCCTCGGCCGGCATCGAGACCAAGCTGGTCACCGCCACCGACGCGGCGCTCACCCCGTTCTTCGCGGCCCTGCGCGAGGCGGTGCCGCAGGACCACGCGCTGGTCATCGCCCTGGTGGCGCCGGCCGGGCTGGAGCCGGCCGAGGCGCTGGCCCACCGGCATGGCGGCAGGCTCGGCCACGAGGGCGACCTCGCCAAGGCCGAGGACGACCCGTCGCGCACGCCGCTCTACGAGCTGACCTGGAACCACACCACGCTGCAGGTGCTGAAGCGCGACCGCGGCGTCACCTACCTGCAGTGCCTGTATCCGGCCGACGGCGTGCTGGAGCGCGTCGAACACATCCGCACGCTGTTCGGGACCGAGCTGATGATGCACCTCGAGTTCATGCCGTCGGGCGGCGCGGCCGGCCGCATGGGCTGCTCGGCGCTGCCGGTGCTGCGCACGGTCGACGAGGCGCGGATCGCCGAGATCATCCGGCTGCACGAGGCGGCGGGCGTGATGATCGCCAACCCGCACGTGTTCACCATCGAGGAGGGCGGCATCCACCGCGTCGCCTCGCCCGACCTCGCCGCCGCCAAGCAGCGCTTCGATCCGCTCGGACTGCTGAACCCGGGCAAGATGCGCAGCGCGCCGGCGCGGCCGGGATCGCGGGCCGCATGAGCCGGGTCGCGGTGCGGCCGCCGCGCACGGAGGCGATGACCACCCGCGACGGCACGACCCTGGTCGCCGACGTCTGGGAGCCCGACGGAACCGGTCCGCACCCGGTGCTGCTGATGCGCCAGGCGTATGGCCGCCGCATCGGCACGTCGCTGTGCTACGCGCCGCCGGCCTGGTACGCGGCGCACGGCTTCATCGTCGTGCTGCAGGACGTGCGCGGCCGCGGCGAGTCCGGCGGCGCGTTCGAGCTGTTCGGCCACGAGGCGGCCGACGGCGCCGACAGCGTGGCCTGGGCGGCGGCGCTGCCGCGCGCCAACGGCCGCGTCGGCATGTTCGGCTTCTCGTTCCAGGGCACCAACCAGCTGCTGGCCCTGGCCGAGCCCTGCCCGGGCTTGCGCGCGGTGGCGCCGGCGATGATCGGCTGGGACCTGCGCACCGACTGGGCGTACGAGAACGGGGCCTTCCCGCTGCGCGCCAACCTCGGCTGGGCGGTGCAGCTGATGGCCGAGACCGCGCGCCGCGCCGGCGACCACGCGGCGCAGGCCGAGCTGTTCGCGGCGAGCCGGGCGATGCCGCTGCACGGGCGCCAGCCGGGGCGGCCGGAGTTCATGCGCCGGCTCGGCCATCTCGGGCATTACGGGGACTGGGCCGACCGCCCGGAGGACGATGCCGCCTGGCGTGCCATCTCGCCCGCCGCCCACCTGGAGGCCATCGTCGCCAACCGCCCGGCGGTGTTCCTGGTCGGCGGCTGGTACGACAGCCACCTGCCCGGCACGCTGGCCGCCTGGCGCGCCCTGCACGGGCGGGTGCCGCTGCGGCTGGTGGTGGGGCCGTGGGCGCACTTCCCGTGGGACCGGCGGATCGGCGACCGCGATTTCGGGAACCACGCCGTCACCGACATCGACCAGCAGCAGGTCAGGTGGTTCGACCGCTGGCTCCGGGGGGATGAGCCGCCGGGGCCGGAGATAGAGCCCGAGAGCGTCGTGCGGCTGTTCGACATGGGGGCGTCGTGCTGGCGCGAGATGCCGGCCCTGCCGGAGGCCACCGCCCGGCTATGGCCGGCGGGCAGCGGCCGCGCCGCCATCGACATGCGCGACGGCACCCTGGCGGTGGCGCCGCCCGCGCCGTCGGCCGAGTACCTGGTGCACGATCCCTGGCGGCCGCCGGCGCCCTGCGGCGGCAGCTTCGGGCTGCCGCCCGGCCCGATCGACCGCCACGCCACCGACGCCCGCGCCGACGTCCTGACCTTCACAACCGGCGTGTTCGCCGCGCAGCACCTGCTGTGCGGCGCCGTCGCGGTGCAGCTCGAGATCGAGGCGGACTCGCCGTCGTTCGACCTGCACGCCACCCTGTCGGTCGTGACCGCCGCCGGCGCGGCCCACGCGCTGGCCGAAGGCTATGGCAGCTTTGCCGCCGGACAGGGGCCGTGCCGGCTGCCGATGCGCGCCGCCTGCGCCACGATCGGGCCCGGCGAGCGGCTGCGGCTCTCGGTCGCCGCCGCCTGCTTCCCCGCGTTTCCGGTCAACCCCGGCACCGGCGCTCGACCCTGGGACGCAACCCTCGACACGCTGCGGGTGATCACGCTCGCGGTCCGCACCGGCCCAGGCTCCGTGCTGCACCTGCCGCTGGACCCCGTCCCTGCCCCCGATCCCCCTGCCAGCGAGCCCCCGCCATGATGCACGCCGTCACCAAGCGCCCGGTCGCCGAGGTCGAGGCGTTCCGCATCGCGCCCGCCGACACCAACTACTTCGCGCTGCTGCTCGACCGGCAGGCCGGCGGCACCGAGGCCATCTGCGTGGTCGAGATCTTCACCGTCGGCGGCCGCACGCCGCCCAACACCCACGCCGCCGCCGACGAGTTCTTCTACGTGCTGAGCGGCACCGGCGTCGCCCGCTGCGACGGGCGCGAGGTGTCGCTGAAGCGGGGCGACGCGCTGCTGGTGCGGCCGGGCTCGGAGCACGTGATCGAGAACACAGGCGCCGCCAAGCTCTACACGCTGACCGTGATGACGCCGGACGAGGGCTTCGCCGAGCTGATCCGCGCCGGCGAGCGCGTGCGGCTCGATGCGGAGGATCTCGCCGTGCTGTGCGGCTGAGCGGCGATGCGGCGGCTCGGCAGCACTCCCCGCAACAGCTGGCAGGTCTCGCCGGAGCTGGTCGACACCGTGCGCCCGCGTCCGGAGCCCCGCCCGTGCCTGATCGCGGCCGAGCCGCGGCCGGTGCGGATCGACCTCGGCGCCTGCGCGATGCTGGTGATCGACATGCAGAACGACTTCTGCCACCCGGACGGCTGGCTCGCCGGCATCGGCGTCGACATCGCACCCGCTCGGGCGCCGATCGCGCCGTTGCGGCGGCTGCTCCCGGTGCTGCGCGCGCGATCGGTGCCGGTGCTGTGGGTGAGCTGGGGCAACCGGCCGGACCGGCTGAACCTCGGCCCGTCGCTGCTCCGCGTGTACGATCCGCACGGCACCGGCGTCGGGCTCGGCGCGCCGCTCGGGCCGGACGGGTCGCGCGTGCTGGAGGAGGGCGGCTGGAACGCCGCGATCGTCGACGAGCTGGCGCCGGCGCCCGGCGACGTGCGGGTCGCGAAGTATCGCATGTCCGGGTTCTGGGACACGCCGCTCGACAGCATCCTGCGCAACCTGCGCGTCGATACGCTGCTGTTCGGCGGCGTCAACGTCGACCAGTGCGTCATGGCGACGCTGCAGGATGCGGGCTGCCTCGGCTACGACTGCATCCTGGTGGACGACTGCGCGGCCACCACCTCGCCCGCCTTCTGCCACGAGGCGACGCGCTACAACGTACGCCAGTGCTACGGCCACACCGCCGACTCGGACGCGCTGATCGAGGCCGTCCGGGCGGCTGGCTGATGCCGGCCCAGGCGGCACGAACCGCCAAGACCGGCATGGTGTTCGGGCTGGCCGCCTTCGCGCTGCTGGTCGCGTTCAACAACCTCACCGACTACCGCTCGAACTTCCTGTTCGTGCGCCACGTGCTCAGCATGGACACCACCTTCCCCGGTACCGCGCTCCGCTGGCGCGCGCTGACGCTGCCCTGGAGCTGGCACGCCGCCTACGCCCTCATCATCGCCGGCGAGCTCGCCACCGGCGGGCTGTTCGCCGCCGCCGGCGTCCGGATGCTGCGCGCCCGCACGGCGCCCGCCGCCGCCTTCGCGCAAGCCAAGGCCCTGGCGCATTACGGCGCGCTGGCGGGCTTCCTGGTCTGGTTCGCGGGCTTCGCGGTGGTCGGCGGCGAGTGGTTCGCGATGTGGCAGTCGCACCAGTGGAACGGCCAGGAGGCCGCGTTCCGCTTCCTCGTCGCCATCCTGGCGGTCGTGCTCTACGTGCAGCAGCCCGACTGAAACAGGCGGTCCAGCTCGCGGTAGCGGGGCGGGGCGGCACCGAGCGCACGGCCGCCGCGGACCACCAGCCGGTCCGCCTGCGGGCGCGCGATCAGCTCGGCCAGGGTGCGCGCGTCGAACGCCACCAGGTCCGCCGGGGCGCCGACCGCGAGCCCGGCACCACGCCCCATCCAGGCGGCCGGCGTCGCCGTCACCGCGCGCGGCCAGTCCGCGAACGGGTGGTCGAGGTGGCCGATGCGCACCGACTGGCCGAACACCTCCAGCATGTCGAGGTCGCCATAGGCGTGGAACGGGTCGCGCGTGTTGTCGCTCGCCAGCATCACCGGCACGCCGGCGGCCGCCAGCTCGTGCAGCAGCGTGACGCCGCGCCAGCGGGGCGTGCGGCCGGCCCGCCGGTCCTGCAGGTAGAGGTTGCACAGGGGCAGGCTGACCACGCCGAGCCCGGCCTCGGCGACGAGCGCCACCGTCTCCCGCCGCCGCGGCGCCGGCTGCACCGCGAGGCTGCAGCAGTGCCCGCACAGCACCCGGCCGCGGAACCGGTGCCGCAGCGCCGCCCGCGCCACCTGCTCGAGTCCGGTGCCGGCGACGACGCCGTTCTCGTCCACGTGCAGGTCGAGCTCCAGGCCGTACTCGGTGGCCAGCGCGAACAGCCGGTCCAGGCGGGGGGCGAGGTCCGGCTCGTGCGCCACCAGGCCGCCCAGCACGCCGCCCTCGGTCGCCGCCAGCTCGGCCGCGATCGCGTCCCCCTCGGCGCCGGCGAGGTGGTCGAGCGGGCACAGCGAGACCGCCTGCAGCGGGATCCGCCCGCGCCAGCGCGCCTGCACCGCGCGGAACAGCGGCCAGACCACCGCGCGATGCGCGCCGATGGTGTCGAGATGGGTGCGGATCGCCGCGGTGCCGTGCGCGTGGGCGCAGCGCAGCGCGAACTCCATGCGCGCCTCCATGTCGTCCCGGGTCCAGTGCGCCGACCGGTCGGCGGCCGTCGCCGCCAGCGCCGCCCCGAAGCTGCCGTCCGGGTTCGGCGCGCGCGGCCAGACATGGCCCTTGTCGAGGTGGGTGTGGATGTCCGCGAACGCCGGCCAGACCAGGGCGCCGTCCAGCTCCACCGCCGGCACGTCGTCCGGAACCGCCAGGCCGGGGCCGAGTGCCGCCAGCCGGCCGTCCCGCACCAGCAGGTCGAGGCGGCGCGTCTCGGCACCCGCCGCGTCCGGCAGGCAGGCCAGCAGGCAGGACGTTACCCGCGCGCCGCGCAGGAGCAGGGTGTCGCTGTCGGGAAGATCGAGGAACGGCGTGATCATCGGCGGCAGGAGACCGTCCTGGCACCGGACGTGCAAGCTCCCGCCGCATGAGCCACCCCGAATGGCGCCCGACCGCCTCCAGCCCGAGCCCGAGCCCGGACCCGCCGCCGGTGGTGGCGCTGCGGGCGGCGGAGATGGTGTTCCCCAACCGCGTGCGCGGGCTGGCGCCGACCGACCTCGCGATCCGTCCCGGCGAGTTCGCCAGCCTGATCGGGCCGTCCGGCTGCGGCAAGAGCACGCTGCTCAAGCTGGCGGCCCGGCTGCACGCGCCGTCCGGCGGACGCGTCGAGTGGTGGGGCCAGGATTTCGGCCGCGTCGGCGAGCCGGGCCGGCGGCTCGCCTTCGTGTTCCAGGACCCGACGCTGATGCCGTGGGCCGACGTCGCCGGCAACGTGCGACTGCCGCTCGACCTGCAGCGCGTGCCGCGGGCCGAGGCGGCGGCGCGGGCCGCGGCGGCGCTGCGCCAGGTCGGGCTCGGCGACCGCCCGGCCGAGCGACCGCAGCGCCTGTCGGGCGGCATGCGCATGCGGGTCTCGATCGCGCGCGCGCTGGTCACCGATCCGGACCTGCTGCTGATGGACGAGCCGTTCGGCGCCCTCGACGAGTTCACCCGCAACCGGCTGGACGAGGACCTGCTGGCGGTGGCGGCCCGGCGGCAGCTCGCCACCCTGTTCGTCACCCATTCGATCGGCGAGGCGGCGTTCCTGTCGTCCCGCGTACTGGTGATGGCGGCCGCCCCTGGCCGAATCCTCGCCGAGCACCGCATCGACGACCCGTTCCCGCGCGACGAGGCGTATCGGCTCGGCAGCCGCTACGCCGAGCACTGCCGCTGCCTGTCCCGGCTGCTGCACGAGGCGTCGGCCGCCGCGGAAGCGCGCGCATGATGCCGCCCCGGGTATCGGCCCCGGTCCTGGTCGGCCTGCTGCTGCTGGGACTTTGGCAGGCGGGATGCACCGCGTGGCACGTGCCGCCCTACATCTTCCCCGCCCCCACGGCGATCGCCGCCAGCCTGTCGCAGAACCTGGGCGTCCTGCTGCACGCGCTGCTCTCGACGATGGAGGTGACGCTGCTGGCGCTGCTGCTGGCGGTGCTGGCCGGCACCGGCATCGCCTTCCTGTTCGTGCAGAGCCGGGCGATCGAGGCCAGCCTGATGCCGTATGCGGTCATGCTGCAGGTCACCCCGATCGTCGCGGTGGCGCCGCTGATCATCATCCTGGTGAAGGACGTCTTCTGGTCGCTGGTGCTGTGCGCGGCCGTGATCGCGCTGTTCCCGGTCATCTCCAACACCACGCTGGGGCTGCGCGCCGTCGATCCGGGGCTGCTCGCCTTCTTCCGCATGAACAAGGCCGGGCGCTGGCAGACGCTGTGGCGGCTGCGGGTGCCGAGCGCGCTGCCGTTCTTCCTGGCCGGGCTGCGCGTCGCCGCCGGGCTCGCCTTGGTGGGGGCGGTGGTGGCGGAATTCGTGGCCGGCACCGGCGGCCGCAGCGCCGGCCTCGCCTACGAGATCCTGCAGTCCTCGTTCCAGCTCGACATCCCGCGCATGTTCGCCGCCCTGTTCCTGATCACGCTGGCCGGCTTGGCGCTCACGCTGGCCACCGCCGGGCTGAGCCGCCGCCTGCTGCGCGGCCGGGAGCCGGACGGGGCCTGAGCGGCGCGCGGGGCGCGTCATGGAGCGTCCGGAGAGGAAGGCCAGGGCTCTGCCCTGGACCCATTGGGGCCGCGGGCGAAGCCCCTGGCCTTCTTCCTCATGCGATCACCGGCGCGCCGTCGACCATCCAGCGATAGGGCGGGGAGACGTCAGACGTCGACCATGCCGCCGTCGACGAACAGCTCGCCGCCGGTCGTGAAGGAGGAGTCGGCCGAGGCGAGGAACAGGGCGGCCGCGGCCACCTCCTCGGGCTGGCCGATGCGCCGGAGCGGGATCTTCTTCAGCATGTCGTCGACCATGGCCTCCATCCGCGACGCCGGGACGCCGGTCTTGCCGAAGATCGGCGTCTCGATCGGCCCGGGGCTGATGGTGTTGACCCGGATGCCGCGCGGCGCCAGCTCGCCCGCGAAGGTGCGGCCGAACGAGCGCAGCGCCGCCTTGGTGGCGCCGTACACGGTCTGGCCGGGCCCGCCCGTCACGCCGGACACCGACGCGGTCAGCACGATCGCGCCGCCGTCCGACATGATCTCGGCCGCATAGCGGATCGCGAAGTAGGCGCCGCGCACGTTGACGTTGAACAGCGCGTCGAACTGCCGCTCGTCCACCTCCGAGCTCGGCGCCATCCTGGCGACGCCGGCATTGACGAACAGCACGTCCAGGTGGCCGTGGCGCGCGTGGATGTCGCGGACCAGCGCCCGCGTCGCCGCGACGTCGGCGGCGTCCGCCGCCACCACCTCGATGTCGCGCAGCTCCCGGCGCGCCGCCTCCAGGGTCTCCGGGTTGGAGCCGGTCACGATGACCGTGGCGCCCTCCTGCCTGAACAGGCGGGCCGTCGCGGCGCCGATGCCGGTGGTGCCTCCGGTGATCAGCGCGACCTTGCCGTCGAGTTTCGCCATGGCCTTACTCCTTCGAGAGCGGGCGGCAGGCGACCTCCGCCCACCTGCGGGAACAGTTAGACCGTCGTCTAAACGTTTCAAGCGCGCACGGGTCAGAGCGAGGCCACGAGGTCGGCGTAGGCCTGCAGCCGTTCCCGCCTGATCCGCAGGTGGGCGTGCTTGCCGTCGCGGCGGATCTCGATCAGCCCGGCCGCCTCGAGCTCCTTCAGGTGGTGCGAGATGGTGGCGGCGCTGACCTCGTGCGCCTCGACCAGAGCGCTGCAGGGCAGCGACGCCGGCTCGGCGCCGATCTGCGCCAGGATGCGGCAGCGGCGCGGATCGGCGAGCGCGCGCGCGATCAGCATGCTGTCCCGGTCCGTGAGCGCGTTCGCCATGCGCGCTAGATCCGGCCGCCGGGGGCCGCAGACAAGGGGGCGCGGTCAGCGGCTCCGGTAGAAGACGTAGGTGGCGGTGTAGGCCACCAGGGACAGCTGGCCCGGCGTACAGGGGGTCGACGGGGCGCTGCCGCCCCGGGTCTCGGTCCGCTGGATGAAGCTGGTGCGCGCGAACAGGCCGTCCGGACGCTCGCCGGGGGCGTTGGCGACCGCCTTCACCAGCAGGCAGGCGATCGCCCCGCCGTTGGGGCAGTCGGGACCGCTGCCGGCCGCCACGCTGGCGGCCTTGGCGCCCCACACGGTGCTCTGGTCGACCGGGCTGCGCCAGGCCGGGCCGGGGGATGCGGCCGCGCCCGGCGCACGCCCCAGGAAATGCTCGGCGACGTCCGGACCGCGCCGCGCGTCGCCGGTCCGGTTCATCGACAGCGTGGCCTGCGGCGCCAGGAACGTCCAGGCGCCCTGCCCCGGCGCGTCCGCGCGCGGCAGGCAGACGTAGTCCTGCGTGCCCACGGCCGCGGCCGACAGGTAGGGCACGTTCCCGTCCGGCGGCGCCAGCGCGGACCGGGCCGACTCAGTGGCTCCCCATGCGGCCCCCCACGCGGCGGCGCAGGCGATCGTGGTGCCGGCGATGCGGACTCGGCGGTAACCTGATGCTGGCATGGAGCCTGGTGTCCTCGGTCGCTGGTTGTCGCTGCCGAACCATACGCGATCGCGGCGCTCGCGCACCCTGGCGGCGAGCCGGCCGCGGGACCTGATGGCTGCGGCCGGAGGATCGGGTAGACCCCGCGGCCTCGGCCGATCCGGCCGTTCGGCCTCGCCGGCATCACCATGGCGCCGTACGTGTTTCGACCGAGCACGCTGGGGCACGGCCGGTTCTGGTCGGAGACGCGGCGCCTGCAGGTCCATGACCGGTACCGGCGGCTGTCGGCGCGGCTGGCGTTCCAGGCCGCGGTCGGCCGGCGGACGAGAGCGGCAGCGGCTAACCGAGAGGTCGGCCCCACCGACCCGGACGCCGTTGGGACGAGCCTTCTCATAGGATCTTCCTATCGATGTTACCTACAAGATCAATTTGACCTATCGGACGGTCATGGCGCAAACGGGAGCCGTCAAATAACAACAAAGTCAGGGAGCAAGTCATGGACGGCGACAGCAAGTGCCCGATGGGCGGCGGCAGGGAGAACCAGCGAACGGTCATGCTGTCGATGTCCAACCAGCAGTGGTGGCCGAACCAGCTGACCCTGAAGATCCTGCACCAGAACTCGCCCCTGTCCGACCCGATGGGCAAGGGGTTCGACTACGCGGCCGAGTTCAGGACCCTCGACCTGGAGGCGGTCCGGGCCGACCTGTTCGCGCTGATGACCGACAGCCAGGACTGGTGGCCGGCGGACTTCGGCCATTACGGCCCGTTCTTCATCCGCATGGCCTGGCACAGCGCCGGCACCTATCGCACCGGCGACGGCCGCGGCGGCTCGGGTGCCGGCACCCAGCGCTTCGCGCCGCTGAACAGCTGGCCCGACAACGCCAACCTCGACAAGGCGCGCCGCCTGCTGTGGCCGATCAAGCAGAGGTACGGCCGCAAGATCTCCTGGGCCGACTTGATGATCCTGGCCGGCAACTGCGCGCTGGAGTCGATGGGCTTCAAGACGTTCGGCTTCGCCGGCGGCCGCGCCGACGTCTGGGAGCCGGAGGACGACGTCTACTGGGGGTCGGAGGACACCTGGCTCGACGACAAGCGCTACAGCGGCGACCGCCAGCTCGAGAACCCGTTGGCCGCGGTGCAGATGGGGCTGATCTACGTCAACCCGGAGGGCCCGAACGCCAACCCGGACCCGCTCGCCTCCGCCCGCGACATCCGCGAGACCTTCGGCCGCATGGCGATGAACGACGCGGAGACGGTGGCGCTGATCGCCGGCGG
Source organism: uncultured Acetobacteraceae bacterium (assembly GCA_964247725.1). Taxonomy (GTDB): domain Bacteria; phylum Pseudomonadota; class Alphaproteobacteria; order Acetobacterales; family Acetobacteraceae; genus Lichenicola. The sequence continues at coordinate 73,748 of CAXTVM010000011.1, forward strand.
CCACACCTTCGGCAAGGCGCACGGCGCCGGCCAGCCGATCGAGTTCGTCGGCCCCGAGCCGGAGGCCGCCGGCCTCCTCGACCAGGGGCTCGGCTGGAAGAACAGCTACGGCACCGGCAATGCCGGCTTCACCATCACCAGCGGGCTCGAGGGCGCCTGGACCTCGTTCCCGGCGCGGTGGGACAACGGCTACTTCGACAACCTGCTGGGCCACGACTGGGTGCTGACCAAGAGCCCGGCCGGCGCGCACCAGTGGACGCCCAAGGACGGTGCGGCCGCCGGCACCGTGCCGGACGCGCACGACCCGTCGAAGACGCACGCGCCGATGATGTTCACCACCGACATGGCGCTGAAGCTGGACCCGGCCTACGGCCCGATCTCCAAGCGCTTCCACGAGAACCCGGAGGAGTTCGCGGACGAGTTCGCGCGCGCCTGGTTCAAGCTGACCCACCGCGACATGGGACCGATCAGCCGCTATCTCGGCCCGCTGGTCCCGGCCGAGCCGCAACTCTGGCAGGACCCGGTGCCGGCCGTCGACCACCCGCTGATCGACGACGCCGACATCGCCGTGCTGAAGGGCCGGCTGCTCGACGCCGGCCTGTCGATTCCGCAGCTGGTCACGACCGCCTGGGCGGCCGCGTCCACCTACCGCAACACCGACAAGCGCGGCGGGGCCAACGGTGCCCGCCTCCGCCTGGCGCCGCAGGCCTACTGGGAGGCGAACGAGCCGGAGCAGCTGGGGCGGGTCCTGCCGGTGCTGGAGGGGGTCCAGGCCGCCTTCGACGGCGAGCGGACGGACGGCAAGCGGGTCTCGCTCGCCGACCTGATCGTGCTCGGCGGCTGCGCCGCGGTCGAGGCGGCGGCGCGCGCGGCGGGCCACGAGGTGGTGGTCCCGTTCACGCCCGGACGCACCGACGCGTCGCAGGAGCAGACCGACATCCAGTCCTTCGCGGTGCTGGAGCCGACCGCGGACGGGTTCCGCAACTACCTGCGCAGCAACCACCGCCGGCCGGCGGCGGAGATGCTGCTGGACCGGTCGCACATGCTCCGGCTGAGCGCGCCCGAGATGACGGTGCTGCTCGGCGGCCTGCGCGTGCTCGGCGCCACCTACGCGCAGACGAAGCACGGCGTGTTCACCGACCGGCCGGGCAGGCTGACCAACGACTTCTTCCTGAACCTGCTGGACATGAACATCACCTGGCAGCCCTCCGCCGACGATGCGGACGTGCTGGAGGGGCGCGACCGCTCGACCGGCGTGCTGAGGTGGACTGCCACCGTGGTCGACCTCGTGTTCGGCTCCAACTCGCAGCTACGTGCCATCGCAGAGGTGTTCGGATGCGCGGACTCGCAGGGCGCGTTCGTGGACGACTTCGTCGCGGTCTGGACCAAGGTGATGAACCTGGATCGCTTTGATCTTGGTTAAGAAGGCCAGGGCCCTGCCCTGGACCCGTTGGGGCCGCGGGCGCCAGTGGGGTCCAGAGGCAAAGCCCCTGGCCTTCTTCCTGATGCAATAGCCGTGAGGCCGGCGGCCTCGATCCGACGGGACGCTTGGGCTACATCGGCCCATGCTGGAGCCAGGCGGCCGCGAGGTGGGGACATGCGCAGTTCGTAGCCGATCGTCGTCGGCGTCATCGCGGTCGGGCTGAACGCCCTGGTGTTCGTCCAGGAGTGGCACGCCTATCGCGCCGCCGCACCCGGCACCGGCATGGGGTTCCCGATCTGGACGCTGCTGACCTTGATCGCCGCTGCCGCCTACCTGCTGGGCGCCGGCATCATCTACGACCGCGGGCGCCGGAAACCCTGACGCGTCTGGACGATTGCGCAAGCATCGACCCTGCGCCGAGCCCGATCGCCAACCCCGCATACGCGACCGCCATGCCCCGCCGCGACAGGACCAGCTCCCAGCCCGGGGTGAAGCGCCGCGGCGTGGCGCCGTAATCCACCGCCGCCGCGATGACCGACATCGCCAGCGCGTCCCGCAGCATCGGCAGCGGACCCACCGCACCCCGCCGCGCGCGCCAAGCCTCGAAGAACATCGCCCAGAAGACGCTTGCGAGCTGGTTGGTCAGGAAGCCGACAACGGTATGGGCACCGTCGATGCCGTCACGGGTCCCGGCGGCGTCGCCGTTGAGCCAGTGGCTGGTCGCGTTGATCGGCCGGATCGCCGACTTGCCCTCCGCGCGGGCCGCGACGGCCAGCGCCGCCGTGGCGCCCAGGCCGGCACAGCTGCCCGATACCGACGCTGAGCGGAGGATCCTGATCCAATCGGCCATCCACGATCCCCCTGCCTTTCCAAGCGAACCTTGGCTACGCCGCCTCGGCCAGCCGGTCGTTCAGGATCAGGCCACGCTCGTTGGCCGAGACGGCGATGGTGTCGCCGTCATGCAGCGATCCCTCCAGCAGCAGGCTGGCCAGCGGGTTCTGCAGGCTGCGCTGGATCACCCGCTTCAGCGGACGGGCGCCGTAGATCGGGTCATAGCCCTCGACCGCCAGCCAGTCCTGCGCCGCCTGGTCCAGCACCAGCGCGATCTTGCGGTCGGCCAGCAGGCCGCGCAGCCGCGCCAGCTGGATGTCGACGATGCGCGCCATGTCGCCCTTCCGCAGCCGCGAGAACAGGATCACCTCGTCCAGCCGGTTCAGGAACTCCGGCCGGAAATGCTCCCGCACCACCCGCATCACCTGCGCCTGCACCAGCGCCGTGGTCTCGCCGTCGGATTTGCCATCGGGCTGGGCCGCCAGCAGGTCGGAGCCGAGGTTGCTGGTCAGCACGATGATGGTGTTGCGGAAATCGACCGTGCGCCCCTGCCCGTCGGTCAGCCGCCCGTCGTCCAGCACCTGCAGCAGGATGTTGAAGACGTCCTCGTGCGCCTTTTCCACCTCGTCGAACAGGATGACCTGGTACGGGCGCCGGCGCACCGCCTCGGTCAGCGTGCCGCCCTCGTCGTAGCCGACATAGCCGGGCGGTGCCCCGATCAGCCGGCTGACCGCATGCTTCTCCATGAACTCGCTCATGTCGATGCGCAGCAGCGCGCGCTCGTCGTCGAACAGGAACTCGGCCAGCGCCTTGGT
>CAXTVM010000012.1:0-76556 GCA_964247725.1 uncultured Acetobacteraceae bacterium
TTACGACGTTCCAAGCCATTGCCTCATTGATCCGGCCGTCCCACGATCACGAAAAGAAGATGTTGCCGCCCGGCGGATCCTGGGCGGTGGTGTAGGAGACGTAGGTCGTGACGTCGGGGACGATGTCGTAGACCAGTCCGACGCGGAAGTTTGTCGGGTTGAAGCTCTTGCTGAACCCGATGGTGGAACTCTCGACGCCGGCCTGGTTGTAGTTCTCGCGGTCGAGCCGCAACCATTCGTCGCACAGCCCGGTGATGAGATGCAGCCGCGGCGTCAGGTCAAGGGCGTCCTCGAACAATCCGGCGACGTCTCCGATTTGGTTCGGGCTCTGCTCCTGCGGGAACTCGCCCGAAAAGCTGCCGAACGTTCCCTGCACCGGATCTGCGAGGCTGACTTAATCCGCGTACTCGGCGCTCGGGAAGCCACGCGAGCGAAGGAACTGCAGGTAGCTCGCATCAACGCCGAACGTGATGCGGTTCCTCAGACCGAAGATCGGATAGTCAAAGAGCACGTGCGCCTGGTCGCCGTGGATATGCCGTTGATGATAGACGTAGAACCTGTCGCCTGCGATCGAGTTGCCGGGAATGACGTCGCCGGCGGCGTCGCTCGCGGTCGAGCCGGGCGGGATGTAGGTGTACGTCTCGGCGTTCTACCAGCGCCGTTCGGCATAGTAGAGGTGGGCCTGGTTGGTGAAGGTGATCCTGTTGTTGACCTCCCAAGTCAGCAGCACGCCCGGCGAGTAGCTGGTGTTCTTGTGGACGGAGTCGATGGTATTGTAGTTCGTGTACTCGGTCGGCTTGTTGACCACGAGCCCGTTGCTGGACCTGAGGATGCCGCCCTGCGGATCCGTGACGTCCGCGTTTGAAATCAGGGGCGTTCCATAGTAGGACGGCAAGCGGTCGGTCACGATGTCGATGCCCGCTTGCAGATGCAGGTTCGACCGGAGGTTCCAGAGCAGCGAGCCGGTGACGTTCAGCGAGTCCGGATTGTCGTTGTCGACGTAGCCCGATGAGGACGTGCGGCTGAAGGCCAGGTCGACGGCAACCGTATCGCTGACCTGCGAGTTGACGGCGACACCTGCCTGGATCGTGTTGAAGCTGCCGTAGGTGAACAGCACGTCCCATGCTGTCGGCGTGAAGGTCGGTTGCCGCGTGATGACGTTGATCACCTCACCGATCGCCCCCTGCCCGTAGAGCACGGACGCCGGTCTCTGGAGGACCTCGATGTCCTTCAGGTTGAAGCTGTTCTCCGGACGGTTCACGATGTCGGAGGGCCCATAATAGACGTCGTCGCGAAGCAGGTCGATCTGGTCGCCAGTGAAGCCGCGCATCGAGAATGATGACGGGTCCGCGGGCGAGCCACCGACCGTGATGCCGGGAGCCCGCTGGACCGCCTGATAGCCCTGCTGCCGGATGGTCAACGCATCGACGATGTTCACCGTCGCCGGCGTCTCCTTCACGCTCAGGCCGAGCTTGCTGCCCGTGGCGTTGACCTCTTTCAGGTGGCTGACCGACCTGGTCCCCGTGACCGTCACGGTCTCGGAGGCGCCGGTCGATGGCGCCGCGACCAGCCCCATCTCCGTGGCGGCCTTCTGCTTGGCGGCGACCGCCCTGTTCTGACGGCGTGCCGCCGGTGTTCCGGCTGCCGCGGCCCGCCGGCCAGTCATTGTCGGGCGTGACGATCGAGACGATCAGGCCCGGCGATGCTTGGCAGGTGTTCCACATGGTGGATCACGGGGGGTGGCTGGAGAGCGCCGAGACGATCCCGGAGCTTCACGAGTTCACGGCCTCCATCCGCCTGGATGGGAGTATCTATCCAGTTGCGTTCGAGGAGCGCGAGCATGGGCACGCGGAGGCACACCACGACAACAACCTGCGCGCCGCCATCGTTCATGTCCTGGCGGATGCCGCCGTCTCGGTGCTGGTCATCATCGGCCTGCTGCTCGCGAGCGTGTTCGGCTGGCTCTGGATGGACCCGCTCGCCGGCCTGATCGGCGCCGGCGTGATCGCCGCATGGTCCTACGGGTTGATCCGCGATACCGGGGCCATCCTGCTCGACATGGTGCGCCACCAACGCGTCGAGGGCGCGGTGCGGCGGACGGTCGAAGCCGAGGCGACCGGCTGACCGACCTCCACCTCTGGCGGTTGGGACCAGGCCATCTCGGCGCGATCATCTCGGTGGCGACGAGGCAGACCTCCCGGGGGCCGGAGCATTATCGCCGCCTCCTGTCCCGTTTCCAGGTCTGTCGCACGTGACGGTCGAGGTGCAGCATGCCTGAAGTCCCGACGTCGAATCGGCATGCGGAGGTAGCCTGCCGGCGGCTTCGACGGGCGGGAGGGCGTTAGAGGCCGGCTCCCACCAGGCGGGACGGATCAAAGGGCCCGGGGGCGGCCGCCGGACCAGATCGTCAGATCACCGGTCCCCAATAAGAGGACCGGTGAGAGGATGTCCGAAAACGTAGGCAACTGGCGTGCGTTGGGCTTGGTGAGGTTGCTGCCACCTTCTGTCAGGCAGGCTAGGCTATAAGCGTGAAGCATGTCGCGTTCCGAACGCCTCTTCGATCTGCTGCACGCGTTGCGCGGACACCGCCGCCCTGTCAGCGGGAAGGTGCTGGCCGACGAGATCGGCGTCAGCATCCGGACGCTTTACCGGGACATCGCCAGCCTAGAGGCGCTGGGAGCCGCGATCGAGGGGGAGCCCGGCGTCGGTTATGTCCTGAAGCCCGGCTTCCTGCTGCCGCCCCTGATGTTCACGCCGGAGGAGATCGAGGCGCTGGTGCTCGGTTCGCGCTGGGTCGCCGATCGCGCGGACGATCCGTTGCGCGATGCGGCGCGGAGCGCGCTGACACGGATCGCGGCAGTGTTGCCGGCCGATCTTCGCGACGCTCTGGACGCATCGGCGTTGCTGATCGGCCCCGGCGCGGCGATCCCGGCCGATAGGGTCGATCCGGCGCTGCTCCGAAAGGCGATCCGTACCGAGCGCAAGCTGGCACTCCAGTATCGCGACGGTGCCGGTACGGCATCGGAGCGGTCCGTCTGGCCGTTCGCGCTCGTCTTTTTCGATTCCGTACGCGTCCTGCTGGGATGGTGCGAACTGCGCCAGGGCTTCCGCCATTTCCGCACCGACCGGATCGTCTCGGCGACGCCGATCGAGGCGCGGTATCCCAAACGGCGTCAGGCGCTGCTGAAGGAGTGGCGCGAGGCGGAGGGCATCACGAAAAAGCTGGATCAGCTCTCCATGCTGGTGCCGGAAACTGACAGCAGGCCAGCATAGCATCCGCGTCGTCCACTGCCGGACCGGAGCATCGCCATGACCGACACCAATACCCTTTTCCTCTATGTCGACGACCCATCGGTGAGCGCGGGCTTCTATGCCCGGCTGCTCGGGATCGAGCCGGTCGAGGCCAGCCCGACCTTCGCGCTTTTCATCCTACCCTCGGGATTGGCGCTCGGCCTGTGGGGCAAGGACGGCGTGCAGCCGGCTCCGGTCGCAGGAGGGGGCGGCAGCGAGATCGGCTTCAAGGTGGACGGCGCGGCAGAGATCGACAGCACGCATGTAGATTGGCAGACCAAAGGCGCAACAATCGCGTTTCCCCCAACCGACCTCGACTTCGGGCGCAGTTTCGTCGCGCTCGATCCCGATGGACACCGGCTGCGCGTCTATGCGGTCGCGGAGGAGACGTGAGCGGCGCGGTGCGTCATTGGATCGCCGTCGCCTCGGCCGAGCATGTTTCGCGCGGCCGAACGCATGGCGTCATGCAGGTCTGCCACGGAAAGGCGGCACCCCTCCGGCGGATCACTCCCGGCGACCGGATCGTCTACTATTCGCCCACGTCGCGCTTCGGCGGAAAGGATAGGCTACAGGCATTCACCGCGATCGGGACGGTCGCTGATGGGATGCCCTATCAGGTCGAGATGACGGCGGGGTTCAAGCCGTGGCGGCGCGACGTGCACTGGCACGCCGCGCACGAGGCGCCGATCAGGCCGCTGCTCGGCCGACTTGCGTTCACCGGTGATGGCGCGAACTGGGGATATCGGTTCCGGTTCGGCCTGTTCGAGATCACCGGCGAAGATGCCGCGCTTATCGCGACGGCCATGATGGCCGACTTCACGGGATCAACGGGACTTTCGCGCCAACAGCTTCTCGCCATCGGGTCTGATCTCCCCCCTTTGGCGTAACGTGGCGGCAGAGGGTCTGGCGGGTAATGCCGAGTTCGGCACATAGCTCGGCGACCCTGGTCTTAGGCTTGCCCATCGCCGCCTGGGCAAGGCGCAGCTGGGCCGGCGTCATCTCGAACGGTCGCCCGCCATGCCGGGCACGGGCACGGGCGGAGCCAAGGCCGGCCAAGGTTGAGCGCACCCTGTTCATGCTCGACTGGTTCGACGATCCGGAGCAGCGGCGTCGTACTGGCGGCATTCTCAACAAGGGTGAGGCCCGCAATGCGCTCGCCCGCGCCATCTTCTTCAACCGCCATAGGCGAGGCCTCGTCCGACATGGGTCCGAGTCGTCCACCAGGTGGATATGCAGCCTGACATCGCCGGCCAGGAGCTTGGGAGCGAGGAGAGTTCCGGTGAAGCCGGCGCCGACGACGATGACGCTCCTGACGGACCCGGCCTCGTCTAGGTGGAGTGCGGGTTCGGCATCCGGGGAGAAGTGAAAATTAATGACATCCCGTCGAGGGCTCATCGCGCTGACCATTCCCAGGCCGTCGGGATCGGGGGCGGAACTAGGCCAGGCTCAACGGCAGGACGGTCGTCCATTCAGCTGCTCCATGGCGAAGTTCGAGCTCACGTCGTAGAGGCTCATCACGCGGATCAGCTTTCGATAGACCCGGTCGTAATGAGGTATGTCGGAAACGACAATCTTCAGCAGGTAGTCGACCTTCCCGCTCATCCTATAGAACTCGACGACTTCCGGAACAGCGCTGACCGCCTCCGAGAAGCTCTTCAGCCAAGTCTGGTTGTGCTGGTTCGTCCGGATGCTGACGAAGACGGTCGTGCTCACGTTCAGCTTCGTCGCGTCGAGCAGGGCGACGCGTTGCCTGATCACCCCGGCGGTCTCCAGCATCTTTACCCTGCGCCAGCAGGCGTTGCTTGAAAGCCCGACGAGGTCGGCCAACTTGACGACCGTATCGGTAGCATCTCGCTGGAGATGATCCAGGATCCGTACGTCGATGGGATCGAGATCCAGCATTTCGGAGGCCCTCTGCGATGATGTTTCGCACGATGGCCCACTGGTGGGAAATCATCTACAAGACCAAGGTTTCATCGACATACCGACCTGTTACGCCGTGCCGGGTCCTGCTCACGAGACCGTCTGGCTTGGCGCGCGCGCCACGACCATGCGCCCGTGCAACCGGTGTATCGCCGTGCTCCCGGTCCTCGTGAACAAGGCCGGGATCAGGCCGTGCAGCAGGCCTGCAGTGCCAGCCAGGATCATGGTGAGGCCGAAGGATGAGGCAGTCCGTAGATGCTCAAGATAGGTCTCATCCACTGCCTTGGGATGATCCAGGAAGATCTTCTTCAGCATCGACTTCCCCCGTGCATCGTTACAAAACGAAAAGAGCCTAGCGCACCAGCGCGAGAAGAATTTCCCAACTGCCAACGATTTGGATGGATTTCTGAGAAAAGCTTCTAAAACACCGCGACACCCAGTCCCCATTCACGACCTCTTGCGCGATCGCCGGAACGGCAGCAGCCTTCTCACCGCGTACGCCAACCAGTTCGTGGACATCGACTTGAGATCGAAGCGCCTGGTGTCTGGCACATGCGGCGCGGCCGCTTCACCGGACCAGCAGCTCGAGCTTCTTCGGGCAGTCCGCGCGCCGGTGTCCAGGGTCCAACGAACAGGATGTGTTCCCTCGGTCACTACCAAAGGGTGCGCCGGGTCGATCGCGATACTGCATACGACCGGCTCCTCAATTTCAAGCCGAAACGCGTTCGCTAGAGCATGATCCGATCGCATAGGCTCACGGATCATGCTCTAGCTTGTTGTTTTTACGAGCATCTTTATCCGATCGAACGAGTCCGGTCGATCGGATGATGCTCTAAGTGTCCATCCGGGATCATATCCCTACCTGGCATAGCTTTCGGATCATGAGCCTGATGGACGCCCGTTTCAGGAACGCAAGGCATCTTGGTTCAGGCACTCCCAATTTCTGGCCAAGCGGCGGCAGCGGTTGAGCCAGGCGATGGCGCGCTCCACGATCCAGCGCCGGGGCAGCACCACGAACCGGCCTGCATCCGAGCGCTTGACGATGGCGACGTTGACGTGGCGGCAGGCCCGGGCCAGCCCTTGCCGGAACTTCGGCCCGGCGTGGCCGCCGTTGGCATACAGCTTGAGCGGGAACGGGTAGAGCCCGGACAGGGTCACCGTCAGCAGCACGCCGCCGTCACGATGCTGGACGTCGGCCGCGTGGACCGCGGCGTGCATCAGCAAGCCTCCCGTGTCGACCAGGACGTGCCGCTTCTTGCCCTTGATCTTCTTGCCCCCGCCGTAGCCATGCGGGTCGGAACGCCCCCTCTTTTTCGCGCTCTTGACGCTCTGGCCGTCGATGATCCCGATGGTGGGGCTGGCCTCGCGGCCAGCCTGCTCACGGCACCGGAGGCAGAGCGCGTGATGCAGCCGGTCGGGCGTGCGATCCTGCCGCCCGCGCCAAAAGTCGTCGTTCACCGTGCCGCGCGCGGGGGGGGGGGCAGATCTCGGAGCAGGGCCGCTCACTGACGGCTCACTGGCAGCCGATGCCCAGGATATGCATGAGGCCGTCCACCACCTCGCGCACATCCACCGTGCGCTTGTTGCCGCCCCGCCTGGCGGGCGGGATCAGAGGTCCGATAAGCGCCCGCCCGTCATCCGTGAGGTCGGTCGGATGGCGCAGCCTGCTGCGGTCGTAGCGGCCGTAGTTCTCGGTGCTCCACAACGCGAAACCTGTCGGGTCCGGCCAGGGAACCAAACCACAAACCCAGGTCAAACTTCAAGATGATCCCGGACGGATACTTGGCTTCCAATAGAGCTTCATTTATGGATGCAACCGCCGATTCCGCATTCAACGCATTAGAACACTGCCATCTCGTGCAACTCATGTTCTCTGGCGATGCACATCTGAACGACAATGGCTCGATCATGACGAATAGTTTCCGCAGCCGTATCCATAATTCTGACACTAGTCGGTTCGATGTTCTGTTCCATTTCCAGAATGGATCTTCCGGTTAGCCTACACCGCATTAGGCTCTAGCGGCTAAAGTCGTTTGAAGGCGGGAGTGGTGCGTCTCTCCTCCAGCCTGATCCCTTCGGCCGCCCTCTAAGCGCTCCGCGAAATCCCGACCGGCCCATACGCTGGCAATCGCTGTAAAGGTTGACGGCCAGGCCCCTCCCGCTCATGTCTGGCCAGCAGCGCGACCAGTTGGCACTGATCCGCCCGCTACTGTGCACGGCCGTCTCCGTGGTCGTCAGGAAGGATCTGCGGAGCGAGTGAAAGCCGGCTCCTTCATCCTCACTCAAGATCCTCCGCCAGATGGTGGGACAGCGGTTGTCGATGATCCTGCACCGGCGCCGATCCCGGCCGGTAGGCGCCTCTGGCCACAGCGACGTCGCATCAGTTGCCAGCGAGCTGGGTGAGGGGTGCAGGCGGAAGGGCAGCGTGAGGGGTATGCGTTGCAATGATCTCCAACAGGTCATTCAGATCATTGCATTTTTCGGCATAACGAGGCACTGGCGGACAGAGTGGGATTCGAACCCACGGTACGCTTTCACGCACACACGCTTTCCAAGCGTGCGCCTTAAACCGCTCGGCCATCTGTCCCGCGGCCGATCGCGTCGATCGGCTGAGCTACCGGATCATAGCGGGCCCGCATCCCGAAGCAAGCTGCGGCGCCTGCGGCTGCAGGCGCCGCCGGTCCCGTTCCGGCCTGTCCCATCTTTGTCACCGGCGGGGATCGACCATAGAAGTGTGGACGATCCAGGACGCCGTCCTGCATCGTCGCATCCGAACGAGGTCTTGCCGTTGGATATCCTGCCGTCATCGCCCGCCCTCGACCCCCGACGCCGCCGCGACACCGGCCGGCACGCGGCCGGATGCCGGCCCGACCGGCTGTCGTCGGTCGCGTTCCTGAGCACCCTGCCGCCCGAGCGATGCGGGCTCGCCACCTTCGCCTCCGACCTGATGACGGCGGTCCAGGGCCTGGCACCGGCCGTGAGCTGCGTTCCGGTCGCCGTCACCGGCGGCGGGGCGGCGGTGGACGGCGCCGGCCCTGTCACCCGCCCTGGCCCTATCACCGGCCCTGGCACCTTGGCCGTCGCCAGGCACGACGCGCAGGCCTACCGGCGGTCCGCCGCCGCGCTGAACGACGCCGGGGTGTCCGTGCTGTGCGTGCAGCACGAGTACGGGATCTTCGGCGGTCCCGACGGGGCGCTGCTGCTGGACCTGGTCGAGGGCGCGCGCATGCCGGTGGTGGTCACCCTGCACACGGTGCTGGACCGGCCGAGCCCGGGCCAGCGCCGGGTGATGCGGCGCCTGCTGGACCGCGCCGCCCGCGTCGTCGTGATGACGCAGCGTTCCGCCGCCGTCATGGCGTCGGTGCACGGCCTGCGGCCGGACCGGCTGCGCGTGGTGCCGCACGGCATCCCGCTGCCGCTGGCGGAAGGCCGGGACGCCTCCCGCCTGGCCCAGGCGATGCAGGGGCGGCCGACGCTGCTGACGTTCGGGCTGCTGTCGCCCGGCAAGGGGATCGAGCACGTGATCGCAGCGCTGCCGGCGCTGGCGCGGCGCCGGCCCGACATCCTCTACGTGGTCATGGGCGCCAGCCACCCGAACCTGGTGCGCGAGCAGGGCGAGGCCTACCGGGACGGGCTGACGGCGCTGGCCGAGCGGCTGGGGGTGGCGGCCAACGTCCGCTTCGTGAACCGGTACGTCGACCTGCCGGAGCTGATGCAGGCGCTGAACGCGGCCGACCTGTACGTCACCCCCTACCTCAACGAGGCGCAGAGCGTGTCCGGCACCCTGTCCTACAGCTACGGCAGCGGCACGCCGGTGGTGTCCACGCCCTACCACCATGCCGCGGAGCTGCTGGCGGACGGGCGCGGCGTGCTGGTGCCGTTCGCCGATCCGGACGCGATCGCCGCCGCCGTGGCCACCCTGCTCGACGATCCTGCCCGCATGGCATCGATGCGCCGGGCCGCCCTCCGTGACGGGCGCCGCATGCTGTGGCCGCATGTCGGTGCGCGTTACCTGGAGGTCTTCCGCGAGGCGGTGGCGGAGCCGGTCGCAGCCGGCGCCTGAGAGTGGACCGGCCCCTCGAGCTCGGCCACCTGTGGCGCCTGCTGGACGACACCGGCATCGCGCAGCACGCGACCTACCACGTGGTGGCGCGTGCGCACGGCTACTGCCTGGACGACAACGCGCGCGGTCTGCTGCTGGCCGCCGGGCTACAGCGGGCCGGCCTGCACCGGGACCGGACGGACCTGCTGTTCGCGCGCACCGCCGCCTTCCTGCAGCACGCCTGGAACGACGCGGCCGGCCGGTTCCGCAACTTCATGGGCTACGACCGCAGGTGGCTGGAGGAGGCCGGGTCGGAGGACAGCCACGGCCGTGCCGTCTGGGCGCTCGGCGTGGCGGAGCGGGACGCGTCGGACGACGACGCACGGCGGTGGGCGCGGGAGATGCTGGACCGGGCCACGCCGGCGCTGCGCGGGTTCAGCTCGCCGCGCGCGCTGGCCTCCGGCCTGCTCGGCCTCGCCGCCTGCGGGTCCGAGACCGGGGCGCCGGATTGGGCGCCCTTGCGCGCGGCCCTGGCCGACCGGCTGCTGGACCATCTGCGGGACAGCCGCGGGCCGGACTGGGTCTGGTTCGAGCGGGCGCTCAGCTACGACAATGCCCGGCTGCCGCAGGCGATGCTGGCGGCCGGACAGCGCGATGCGCGGCCGGACTGGCTCGATGCCGGCCTCGACGCGCTGGGCTGGCTCTGCCGCGCGCAGAGCTCCGCCGCCGGGCAGTTCGCGCCGGTGGGCAGCGACGGCGGCTGGACCCGCGGCGGCGATCGCGCCCGGTTCGATCAGCAGCCGATCGAGGCCGCCGCCACGGTCTCGGCGGCGCTGCTGGCCTGGCGTATCGCCGGCGACGCACGTTGGCTGGACGAGGCGGCGCGCGCGCATGCCTGGTTCCTCGGCGCCAACGCGCTGGGCCAGCCGCTGGTGGTGACGGCGAGCGGAGCCTGCCGAGACGGGCTGCATCCGGACCGGGTCAACGCCAACCAGGGTGCCGAGTCGACGCTGGCCTGGCTGCAGGCGGATCTGGAGATGGCGCAGGAGGAAGGCCAGGGCGCTGCCCTGGACCCGTTGGGGCCGTCACGCGAAGCGTGCTGGCGCACGACGGCCCCAGACCCCGATTCGCAAGAAGATCACTCGTATGTGGAAGTACGCCCTTGACGGATCGGGGCCTGGGGCCCGCGGCCCCAGTGGGGTCCAGGGGCAAAGCCCCTTGGCCTTCCTTCCAGTGCGACAGCGTGCGGCCGCAAGCTGTAACCGCCCCGGCGCCGCCGACGAACGACCCGGAGAAAGGTGCCCATGGTCCTGTTGCTGGTGTCCTACCTAGGTGGCGTGCTGACCATCCTCAGCCCATGCATCCTGCCGGTGCTGCCGTTCGTGTTCGCGCGCGCCGACCAGCCCTTCGTGCGCAGCGGCCTGCCGCTGCTGGTCGGCATGGCGGCCACCTTCGCCGCCGTCGCGACCCTGGCCGCGGTCGGCGGCGGCTGGGCGGTGCAGACCAACCATTTCGGGCGCCTCACCGCCATCCTGCTGCTGAGCCTGTTCGGGATCACGCTGCTGTTCCCGTCGCTGTCGACCCGGCTCACCCAGCCGCTGGTCGGCCTGGGCGCGCGGCTGTCGCAGCGGGCGTCGGACGGTGCCGGCACCGGCGCCTCGGTCTGGCCGTCCTTCATCCTCGGCATCGCCACCGGCCTGCTCTGGGCGCCGTGCGCCGGCCCGATCCTGGGGCTGGTGCTCACCGGCGCCGCGCTGCGGGGTGCAAGCGTCGGTACCTCGCTGCTGCTGCTGGCCTATGCCCTGGGAGCCGCCACCTCGCTCGCCGTGGCCCTGCTGATCGGCGGCCGCGTGTTCCGGGCGATGAAACGCTCGCTCGGCGTCGGCGAGTGGATCCGGCGCGGCCTGGGCGTCGCCGTGCTGGCCGGCGTGGTCGCGATCGGCTTCGGCCTCGACACCGGCCTGCTGACCCGGGTCTCGCTGGCCAGCACCAGCGGGCTGGAGCAGGGCCTGATCGACCGCACGCGGGTGACGCCCGAGGGGACCTCAGCGGCGACGCCGGCGGTGGCCCGGACCGAGGGTGGCGCGCTGCCGGTGCTGGGGCGGATCCCCTCGCTGGAGGGCGCGGTAACCTGGCTGAACTCGCCGCCGCTGATCGCGGACGGGCTGCGCGGCCGGGTCGTGCTGATCGATTTCTGGACCTACTCCTGCATCAACTGCCTGCGCTCGATCCCCTATCTGCGGGCTTGGGCCGACAGGTATCGCGACCAGGGGCTGGTGGTGATCGGCGTCCATGCGCCGGAGTTCGCCTTCGAGCGCGACGTCGGCAACGTCCGCCGGGCGGTCGCGGACCTCAGGATCGCCTATCCCGTGGCCGTCGACGACGGCTATGCGATCTGGCGCGCCTTCAAGAACCAGTACTGGCCCGCCCACTACCTGATCGACGCCCAGGGCCGGATCCGCGAGACCCATTTCGGCGAGGGCGACTATGACGGCACCGAGCGGGCGATCCAGGCGCTCCTGATCGAGGCCGGGGCCCGGGACGTGCCGACCGGCCTCGTGTCGGTGTCCGGCCACGGCGCCGAGGCCGCCGCCGACACCGTCGACGTGGGAACGCCCGAGACCTATCTCGGCTACGCGCGCGCCGCCAACTTCGCCTCGCCGGGCGGCCTGGTCGCCAACGCCGCCCACCTCTACGGCACCCCGCCGGGCGACCAACTCAACCAGTGGGCGCTTGACGGCGAGTGGACCGTGAGCGACGAAAGCGCCGCCCTCGACAAGGCGGGCGGCGCCATCTCCGACCGCTTCCACGCGCGCGACCTGCACCTGGTGCTGGGACCGGGGGCGGACGGCCAGCCGGTACGGTTCCGGGTTCTGATCGACGGCCACCCGCCGCTCGCCGATCACGGGGCGGACGTCGATGCCGACGGCTACGGCGTCGTCCGCGACCAGCGCCTGTACCAGCTGGTCCGCCAGCGCCAGGCGGTGACGGACCGCGACTTCAGCATCGAGTTCCTCGATCCCGGCGTCCACGCCTTCGCCTTCACCTTCGGCTAGGCGGCGGGGAGGGGTCCGGGGCTATCGCATTCGAGGAGACGTGGAAGGAGAAGGCCAGGGGCAAAGCCCCTGGCCTTCCTCCCAATGCAATAGCCGTGGGAAGGGATCAGACCGCGCGATGGCCGCCGGACGGACGGCGGTTGGCGCCGGCCGGGCGCGAGGGCTGGCCGCCCGGACGCTGCCCGCCCGGACGCGGGGCGCCGGCGCGCTGGCCGCCGCCCGAACCCGGGCGGCCGCGGCCGCCGCTGCCCAGCACCGGCGGGCGCATGGTCGAGCTCGACGCCGTCTCCGAGTGGAACGGGTGGTCCATGAACACCGGCAGCGGCTTGCCGATCTCGCGCTCGATGTCGCGCAGCCAGGCACGCTGCTCGGCGTCGCAGAGCGAGATCGCCCAGCCTTCGCGCCCGGCCCGCGCGGTGCGGCCGATCCGGTGCACGTAGCTCTCGGGCACGTTCGGCAGGTCGTAGTTGAAGACGTGGCTGATGTCGTCGACGTCGATGCCGCGCGCCGCGATGTCGGTCGCGACCAGCACCTTGACCGCGCCGGACTTGAAGCCGGCCAGCGCCCGCTCGCGGGCACCCTGGCTCTTGTTGCCGTGGATCGCCTCGGCGGCGATGCCCTCCCGGGCCAGGAACTCCACGACCTTGTTGGCCTCGTGCTTCATCAGCGTGAATACGATGGCGCGCACCACCTTGGGGCTCTGCACCAGCATGAGCATGGCGTTCTTCTTGTTGTTGTCGTCGACGAACATCACCGCCTGGCGGATGCGCTCGACCGTGGTCGACGGCGGGGTCACCTCGACCCGCGCCGGGTCGCGCAGCAGGCTGCCAGCCAGCTCGGCGATCGAAACCGGCATGGTCGCCGAGAACAGCAGCGTCTGCCGCTCCTTGGGCATCAGGGCGACGATGCGGCGGATGTCGCGCACGAAGCCCATGTCGAGCATGCGGTCGGCCTCGTCGAGCACCAGAACCTCGACGTGGGCGAGGTTAATGTGGCCCTGGCCGATCAGGTCGAGCAGCCGGCCGGGGGCGGCCGTCAGCACGTCGATGCCGCGGCGCATGGCGTCCACCTGGCGGCCCTGGCCGACGCCGCCGAAGATCACGGCGTGGCTGAGGCGCATGTGCCGGCCGTAGGTGGCGAAGCTCTCGTCGATCTGCGAGGCGAGCTCGCGGGTCGGCGCCAGCACCAGCACGCGCGGGCCCTTCGGCGTGTGCGGCACCCGGTGCTGCGCCAGCCGGTGCAGGATCGGCAGCGCGAAGGCTGCGGTCTTGCCGGTGCCGGTCTGCGCCAGCCCTAGCAGGTCGCGCCCGTCGAGCAGGTGCGGGATGGCGCCCGCCTGGATCGGGGTCGGATCGGTGTAGCCCTCCTCGGCGAGGGCGCGGAGCAGGGGTTCGGCGAGCTTGAGGTCAGCGAAGTTGGTCATGGAAAGGGGGACGCCTCCTGGCGTCGGATCCGGCCGGCGGCGCGGGCCGCGACGGGGAAAGATCGTCTGTTGGGGTGTGAGATCGATGGCGCACGGGCCTGTCGCCGTCGCAGGACGGCAGCCGGTCGCAAGGGAGAGATGCTGGATGGGTGAGGGTGCGCCGTTCCTGGAAAGAGCGGCCCTCTGCGCCGGACCGTCCTTCGACAAGGAGGCGTCAGGCGCTGCGCAGGGCACCTCACGATCGCGTGTGTAATGGTTGGCGATCGGAAAGGCAAGAAAAAAGGAAGGCCAGGGCGCTGCCCTGGGCCCGTTAAAGCTGCAAGCCCCAGGACCCGATTCGCAAGAAGGCAGGGGCACTGCCATCGCATGGATTTTTTCGGGCCTGTCCGCTTCACCGGCAAGCCGATCTTCGGGCCGTAGGATCGGGTTCGAGCTGCCAGACCGCTCCGGGTGACCCCGAAGCGAGCCGCAGCCCTCCTGATGCGATGGCCGTGGGTCCAGGGGCGACGCCCCTGGGCTTCCCTCAGCGATCCGACTCCAGCGGCTCCGCCGCGGATGGCTTCCGAAGCTCCCGTCCCTCGGGTCGGCCGGATGCGGCACCGTCGATCGTCATGGCGTTGCCGCGCCAGACGAAGTCGTCGCGCAGCCAGGCCTGCACCCACAGCACCGGCAGCAGCAGGTCGCGGATCACCAAGGCCGCCAGCAGGCGCGGCGCCAGGTACCAGCCCGCCGCCCGCGCCAGCACCGCCTCCGTGCCGAACCAGATCGCCGCCAGCAGGGCCACCGCTACCGTCACGCTCGCCCCGTCGAGCCAGGCCGCCGCGGCGCCGGCCAGGATCGGGAACGCCGAGCCGGTCAGGATCTCGGGCACGAACATCAGCGGGAAGGTGGTGCGGCGCAGCGTCGCCCAGCGCCGTTGCCGGGCCCAGACCTGGCCGAAGCTCCGCATCCCCAGCGGCTGCAGGAACGGCGCGTCGACCAGATGCACGCGCAGGCCCGCGTCGCGGATCACCTTGGTGAAGGCGGCATCCTCGGCCACCTCGCCACCCAGCGCCGCCAGCAGCCCGCCGGCGCGGTCGACCACGCCGCGATGGCACAGCATGCTCTTGCCCTGCGCGAAGCCGAACCCCAGCGACTCGCTGAAATACTGCCAGCGCGCCTCGAACGTGTTGAGGAACGCGCACTCCACCGCCGCCCAGAAATTGCCCGGGCGCGCGCCGATCGGCATCGAGCACACGAGCCCGGTGTCGCGGCGCCAGCGCCCCAGCATGCGCTGAACGTAGTCCGGCGGCATCAGCACGTTGCTGTCGGCCAGGATGATCCAGTCGTACCGCGCCGCGGCCCAACCCTTGAGCACGTTGTCGAGCTTGAGGTTGGCGCTGCGCCGGTCCTCGCCGATCAGCAGCCGGGCCGGCACCCGGGTCCCTGCGTCCAGCAGCCGGCGCACGATCGGCACCACCGGATCGTCGGCGCGGGCGACGCAGAACACGACCTCGTAGCTCGGGTAGTCGAGCGCCAGGCTCGAGGCCAGCGTCTCGTGCTCGAACTCGTCCACCTGGCACACCGGGCGGATGATGGTGACGGCGGGAGCGTCCGGCTGCGCGGGCGCCGGACCGCGGACCCGGCAGCGGACGGAGGCAAGCGCGATGCCGGCCAGGTGCAGGCCGGTGGCGCCAAGGCAGCCGGCGGCGGCGAACGTGGCGAGCGTGATCACACCCCTGGGCTCGGTCGGATCAAGGATGCCGACCTCGTCGCCGCCCCGCACCATAAGATCCTCGGCCCGAAGCTTGTCCAGTGACGCTTCGATGTCGGCCGCTTCCCAGCCGATCGAGCCTGGGATCGTTGACGAGGCAGAGACGTGGGGAAAGACTTGGGCTCACCATCACGGAGTGCCCTGATGACGACGAGCCCCCACACCCTGCTGAGCGCGTTCCTCCTGGCGGCGTCCTACGCCGCCTGCAGCCCGATGATGACCGTGTCCGGCCCGACGCCGATCAGTGGCGATGCCGTGGCGTAGGGCCGCCGGATCCCGACCGTCAGCTTCCATCTGAACGACCGCGTCGTCCAGCTGGTGGACTTCACCTGGCCCGTTCCGCAGCAGGATGGCGGTGTCCACGCGTGCAAGTGGCGGTGGTATCGGGACAGGATGCTGGTCTCCGATACGCCGGAGAAGCGCCTGGACTTCCGCAGCACGCCCTTCACGCTGCGCACCGCACGCGCGGCGGCGCCGTTCGGTCCGGGCCGGTCATGGTCGATACCCTCGTGAACGGCAAGGTCGTGGCGACCAGCGCCTTCACCATCACCGGCTGACGGCCCGTTCGGCGGCCGCGAGCCTGCCTCCATCCCGTTCGGAGCCGGTTCGAGACTGGAGTGTGCCGGGTGGGAGCGCCGCGCCAGCGGGACGGCCGGCGTGTCCTTCGAGAACCGGAGCGGAGCGGCGTCCTGGTCGTGAGCGACGGCCGAGCGCAGACGGGTGCGTCTGATCGCCGGCGGACGCCCTTCTCGAACCGGCTTTCAGCCGGCCGCGTCCGGCGCCAGCGGCAGCACGACCCGGACGACGCAGCGCCGGCCTGGCAGCAAGCCGATCGTGCCGCCATGCCGCCGCTCCACCAGCTGGCGCCGGGCGGCGAGGTCGCGGATCTCCTGCTGGACGGCGGTGGGAAGCTTGGCGTCGGGCAGGTCCATGAGCTTGAGCGAAGCGGGCGATGACGGCGGCGTCCAGCCGGTCGGTCTTGGCCTGGATGCCCAGGCTCTTGCGGAAACCGAAGATGCGCTCGGAATTGACTCGGCGCACCTGCAGGCCGAGCGCGGCCAGGCCGAGGGCGACCTTGAGCTCGAGGCCGCCGGTGGCCTCGAGCACGACGCGACGGACACCGGTCTGCACCAGGTGCCGGCCAGGCCCAGGGCGGCGGCTGCGGTGTCGGCGACCCGCTGGTGGGTCTTGTGTGGGAGGACGACGGCATCGACCGCAGTGTGGGCGCTCCGGCTGCCCACCACGCTCCCACGCAGCCAGCCCGACTTGCAGGGGGTCGGGGGGGGGCGGAGTCCCTAGCCTTCTTCCCCAGTCAGAAGCGCAGGCGGCCGGCGCTGACCGCGGCGGCGAGGAGCGCCGTCGCCGACGCCAGCGCCAGGCAGTCCCGGTTGGCGGCATGGCCCAGCAGCGAGAAGCCCATCGCCACCAGCATGGCGCCGACGGTCTGGCCGAGCAGCCGCGCCACCGCGATCATGCCGCTGGCGCTGCCGCTGCGGGCTGGCGGCGCCGCCAGCAGGATGGCGCGGTTGTTGGGCGGCTGGAACAGCCCGAAGCCGGCGCCGGCCAGCGCGATCCGCCAGGCGATGTCGGCGTTGCCGGGCCGCTCCGGCATCAGCCACAGGGCGGCGAACCCGCAGGCGGTGAGGCACAGCCCGGCCGAGGACAGCACCGAGGCCGGGTAGCGGTCGGACAGCCGTCCCACCAGCGGCGCCACCACCACGATGGCGACCGGCCACGGCGTGATCAGCAGCCCGGTGGCGACGTCGGAGCGGCCGAGCGGGCCCTCCAGCGTGAACGGCATCGCGATGATGAAGAAGTTGGAGGCGACGAAGGCCAGAAAGCCGGTCAGCACGGCGGCGCGGAAGCCGCGCAGCCGCAGCAGGTCGAGCGGCAGCAGCGGATCGGCGCGGCCGAGCTGCCGGCGCACCAGCAGGGCGAGACATACCCCACCCAGCAGCAGCAGGGGAGCGGAGCCGGCGACGCCGTCCCGATGCGCCAGCCGATCGAAGCCGACGATGAGGCCGCCGAAGGCGAGCGCGTTCAGCACCACCGACACCCCGTCGATCGGCGTCGGCAGCCGCGGCGTGCGCGGCAGTGCCACCGAGGCGGCCACCAGCGCGATCCCGCCCAGCGGCAGGTTGATCAGGAACAGCCATGGCCAGGTCGCCACCGCCAGCACCACGGCCGCGATGGTGGGCCCGATCGCCACGCCGGCGGCGATCACCAGCCCGTTGAGCGCGATGCCGCGGCCGATGATGGCGCGCGGATAGATGTGGCGC
Source organism: uncultured Acetobacteraceae bacterium (assembly GCA_964247725.1). Lineage (GTDB taxonomy): Bacteria > Pseudomonadota > Alphaproteobacteria > Acetobacterales > Acetobacteraceae > Lichenicola. The sequence continues at coordinate 17,768 of CAXTVM010000012.1, forward strand.
AGCAGGGCGGCGTTCACGCTGATGATGCACGCACTCCCGAACCCCTGCAGCGCCCGGGCGAGCGAGAGCTGCAGCAGCGTGGTGGAGGCCGCGCACAGCAGCGAGGCCACCACGAACAGCGCCAGCCCGATCCGGCACATCCGCGCGTAGCCGATGCGGTCGCCGAGTGCTGCCAGCGGCAGCAGCGAGACCACCGAGACCAGCTGGTAGGCGTTGATGATCCAGATCGCCGACGAGGGGGCGGCATGGATGTCGTGCGCGATCCGCGGCAGCGCCACGTTGGCGATCGCATAGTCCAGCACCGACAGCAGCACCGACAGCCCGACCGCCAGCATGGCGACCGCGCGGGCGCTGCCGTGGAGCCCGTCATGCTCGGCCGCGGCCGATGCGGGGCGGTCGGGCGGGGCGAGGTCGGGCGGGGCGGCGTCGGACGGGACGATCAGGGCGCGATCTGGCATGGCGACGTTCTACAGCCGCGGAGCGCGAAAACCGAGCTTGCCGGCCAGGTCCGGCCTCGCCATGGTCGTGCGGACAGCGCGAACGGAACCGCCGCCCGATGCAGATCACCGCCGGCTACGACATCGTCTACGACTGCCCGGGGCCGACCCCGATGATCCTGCTGCTGAGCCCGCACCCGTCGCGCGATGCCGACCTCGCCCAGCCGCACGCGATCGCATTCGATCCGCCGGTCGCCGCCGAGCGCTACCTGGACGGCTTCGGCAACGTCTGCACCCGCATCGTGGCGCCGCCCGGCCTGCTGTCGATCGGCTGCCGCATGGCGGTGCAGGACCACGGGCAGCCGGACCGGCTGGTGCCCGAGGCGCGGCAGCTCGCCGTCGAGGCGCTGCCGGCCGACACGCTGGTCTACCTGCTGGGCAGCCGCTACTGCGACACCGACCGCCTGTCCGACCGCGCCTGGGCGCTGTTCGGCGGCGGCCCGCGCGGCTGGGCGCTGGTGCAGGCGATCTGCGACTACGCGCACACGCGCATCGTCTTCAACTATCAGGACGCCGACCCGACCCGCACCGCGTCCGAGGCCGAGCACGACCGCCGCGGCGTCTGCCGCGACTACGCGCACCTGGCGGTAACGCTGTGCCGCTGCATGAACATCCCGGCGCGCTACTGCACCGGCTACCTCGGCGACATGGGCACGCCCCCGCCCTACGGGGTGATGGACTTCGCCGCCTGGTTCGAGGTGTACCTGGAGGGCGGCTGGCACACCTTCGACGCGCGCAACAACGTGCCGCGGATCGGCCGCATCCTGATCGCGCGCGGCCGCGACGCCACCGACGTCGCCATCGCCACCACCTTCGGCCCCTGCCGCCTGGCCGGCTTCACCGTCGTCACCGACGAGCTGGTGACGGAGGTGGCGAGGGCGGACCTGCCGGCGGCGCTGCCGGGATAGCCGCCCATAGAGACCATCGCCGTCCTGACCTGATCGACCAGAACCTGCGACCAGGCGCGAGGGACATCAGAAATCGACGTGCTGTGGCCATGGCGGACGACGGACGGGAATCAGCCGTCTCCCAAGGCTTGCCTACGCGGCCGGCTGCTCCAGCCGGTCGAGCCGGCGCAGGGACGGGAACAGCCGCATCCGGACCGCGGCCACCACCAGCGTGCCGAGCCCGCCCAGCACCACCGCCGGCGTGGTGCCGACGAAGGCGGCCAGGGTGCCGCTCTCGAACTCGCCAAGCTGGTTCGAGGTGACGATGAACAGCAGGTTCACCGCCGACACCCGGCCGCGCATCTCCTCGGGCGTGCCCAGCTGCACCAGCGTCGAGCGGATCACCACGCTGACCACGTCGGCCGCCCCCAGCACCGCCAGCGCCGCGATCGACAGCGGAGCCGAGCGCGATACCCCGAACACGATCGTGGCGAGCCCGAACACCGCGACCGCTCCGAACATCAGCGGCCCGGCGCGGCCGCGGATCGGCCGTCGCGCCAGCAGCAGCGAGACCGCCAGTGCCCCCACCGCGGGTGCCGCCCGCAACAGGCCGAGCTCGAACGGGCTGCCGTGCAGGATGTCGAGCGCATAGACCGGCAGCAGCGCGGTGGCGCCGCCCAGCAGCACCGCGAACAGGTCGAGCGAGATCGCCCCCAGGATCGACGGCCGCGAGCCGATGAAGGCCAGGCCGCCGAACACGGTGGCGAGCGTCACCGGCCCGCGCGGCCGCGGCGGCTGCTCCAGCCGGACGACGAGCATCGCGAGTGCCGCCAGCACGAACATCCCCGAGCACGTGAGGTAGGCCAGCCGCGCGCCAGCCATGTAGAGCAGCCCGCCGGCCGACGGTCCCACGATGGTGACGGTCTGGAACAGCGACGCGCTCAGCGCGGCGGCACGGCTGAACAGCGCCGGCGGCACCAGGCTCGGCAGCAGCGCCTGCAGGCTCGGACCCTCGAACGCCTTGGCGGCGCCGAACAGGGCGACGATGCCGTAGATCGCGCCGGGCGTCAGCGCGTGGCGGACGGTGCCCAGAGCCAGGCCCAGCCCGCACAGCGCCTCTACCGCCTGGCAGACGGTGACCACGCGGCGGCGGTCGAGACGGTCGGCGATCTGGCCGCCGACCAGCGCCAGCGCCAGCATCGGCAGGAACTGCGCCAGGCCGATCAGCCCCAGCGTCAGCGGCGAATGGGTGAGCTGGTAGGCGTTCCAGCCGATCGCCACCGCCTGGATCTGGTAGCCGAGCGAGGACAGGGAGCGGCTGAGCAGGAACCCGAACAGCCCGGGATGGCGCAGCAGCGAGGCCTCGGCCGCGGGCATCGCCGCGGCCGCCGCGTCAAGGTCGAACAAGGCCGGGCTCGCGGCGCGGCACCCGGTGCGCGACGGTGGCGCCGGCGATGCCGGCCGCGATCAGCAGCGCGGTCGGCAGCAGGCTGACGCCCGACAGGATTCCCAGCAGCATGCCGCTGACGGCGCCGAACGAGAACTGCAGTGTGCCTAGCATAGCCGACGCGCTGCCGGCGTGACGCGCATGGGCGCCGAGCGCCAGTACGGTGGCGTTGGGGGAGACCAGGCCGAGCGAGGCCATGACCCAGGCGATCGGCAGCATCGTGAACAGCAGGGCGTGGTCCGGCCCGGCAAGCCCGGTCAGCACCGTCAGCATCAGCAGCAGGGCGGCCCCGGCGAGCGAGGCCATGCCGATCGCCAGCATGGCGTGCACGCCGACGCGCATCACCGTGCGCGCGTTCACCTGGGTCGCCAGGATGTAGAGGGAGGCGTTGACGCCGAACACGAAGCCGAAGCCGAGCGGGGTGAAGTGCAGGATGCGCTCGAAGATCACCGGCGCGCCGGACAGGTAGGCGAAGATCACGAAGCTGCCGCAGCCGCAGATGCACGCGTTGGCGAGGAACACCCGCTCGCGCAGGATGTCGGCGTAGCGCCGCATCACCGCGGTCGGCGCCAGCCGCAGCCGGTACTGCGGCGGCAGCGTGTCGGGCAGCGCGACCTGCACCGCGACCAGACAGACGGCGCCGTAGAGCATGGCGATCCCGAAGATCCAGCGCCAGCTCGCCACTGCCAGCACCAGCGCGCCCAGCATCGGCGCCAGCATCGGCACCACCCCCAGCACCAGGGTGAGCTGCGACATCAGCCGGGCGGCGGCATCGCCGGTGGCGACGTCGCGCACGATCGCGCGCGGGATCACCATGCCGGCCGAGCCGCCTATCGCGGCCAGCACGCGGCAGGCGCTGAAGCTCCAGACGTCGTTGCTGAGCAGGCAGCCGAGCGTGCCGGCTAGATAGATCGCGAGCCCGGCCAGCAGCGGCGCCTTGCGGCCCCAGCGGTCCGACGCCGGCCCCTGGCTGAACTGGCCGATCGCCAGTCCGACGAACCAGGCCGCCAGCGTGACCTGGGCAGAGCCGGTGCCGGAGCCCAGCGCCCGGTCGAGCGTCGGGAACGCCGGCAGGTACATGTCGGTGGAGAGCGGTCCCACGGCGCTGAGCAGGCCCAGCAGCACGATCAGCCAGACCGGCATGCGGCCCTGCAGCAGCAGGGCGCGCGTGCGCTCTGCACCCCGCGCACGGGGCTGCGCCACGACAGGTGCCGCAGGCGGGACCGGGGACACGGAAGCGGGTGGCCGGCTCAGCCGCCGGTGCCGCCCACGGTCAGCCCGGTCATCTTCAGGGTCGGCTGGCCGACGCCGACCGGCACGCCCTGGCCGTTCTTGCCGCAGGTGCCGATACCGGGGTCGAGCGCCAGGTCGTTGCCGATCATGCTGACCTTGGTCATGGCGTCGGGGCCGTTGCCGATCAGCGTGGCGCCGCGCACCGGGGCGGTGACGCGGCCGTCCTCGATCAGGTAGGCCTCGCTGGCCGCGAACACGAACTTGCCGGAGGTGATGTCGACGGAGCCGCCGCCGAAATTGACCGCGTACAGCCCCCGCTTCACCGAACGGATCATCTCGTCCGGCGTGTGCCCGCCGTTCAGCATCACGGTGTTGGTCATGCGCGGCATCGGCATGTGCGCGTAGGACTGCCGGCGGCCGTTGCCGGTAGGGGCCACCTGCATCAGCCGCGCGTTCATGCGGTCCTGGATGTAGCCGGTCAGGATGCCGTCTTCGATCATCACGGTGCGGCCGGCCGGCGTGCCCTCGTCGTCGATGGTGAGGCTGCCGCGGCGGTCGGGCAGAGTGCCGTCATCGACCACCGTCACGCCCGGGGACGCCACCCGCTGGCCGATCAGCCCGGCGAAGGCCGAGGTGCCCTTGCGGTTGAAGTCGCCTTCCAGGCCGTGTCCGACCGCCTCGTGCAGCAGGATGCCGGGCCAGCCGCTGCCGAGCACGACCTCCATCTGGCCGGCCGGCGCCGGCACGCTGTCCAGCTTGACCAGCGCCTGGCGCAGCGCCTCGTCGGCGGCGTGCTTCCAGTCGGCCTCGCCCAGCACGCGCGAGAAGGCGTGGCGGCCGCCGGCGCCGTAGCTGCCGCTCTCGCGGTGGCCGTCCTTCTCCACCACCACCGACACGTTGAGCCGCACCAGCGGGCGGATGTCGGCGACCCGGCTGCCGTCGGCACGCAGGATCTGCACCGCCTGCCACTCGGCGGCGAGCGAGGCCATCACCTGCACCACCCGGCTGTCGGCGGCGCGCGCATAGGCGTCGATCTCGGACAGCAGCGCCGCCCGCACCGCGAACTCGGCCTCGCGCAGCGGGTTGGCGTCGCCGTAGAGGTGCGCGTTGGTGGCGCGCGGCCGGTCGGCGACGATGCCGCTGCGGCCGCGCCGGACCTGGCCCACCGTCGCCGCCGCCCGCGCCAGCGCGCTCTCGCTGATCTCGTCGGAATGCGCGTAGCCGGCCTCGTCGCCCAGCACCGCGCGCAGCCCGAAGCCGGACGAGGTGTCGAAGCTGGCGGAGCGGATCACCCCCTCCTCGAGGCTGATGAACTCGCTCTCGCGGTATTCGAGGAACAGCTCGCCGTCGTCGGTGCCTTCGAGGGCGCCGGCCAGGATGCGCTCGGCGCCGGTGCGGTCGAGGCTGGCGCCGGGCCGGCCGAAGAACAGTTCGTCGGTGGTGGCGAGCGCGCTCACGAGTTTTCGACCATGCGGGTTCCGATCACGGGAGGCCGCACGCCGCGCAGGCGGTGCAGGGCGAACAGGGTGACGCTCAGCAGGATGGCGGCGAAGGTCTGGTGCAGCGTGCCGGCCCAGACCGGCACCACCATCAGCAGGGTGGTGACGCCGAGCGCATACTGCGCCAGCACCGCCCAGCCGAGCAGCATCAGCGCGTCGTGCGCCGGCTTTGGCAGGCTGGCGCGCAGGCCCACCAGCAGGGTGCCGCCGACCGCGAGCACCGCGAGCGTCGCCAGCACGCGGTGGTCGAACTGCACCGCGGCCAGGTTCTGGAACCAGTTGCGCCACAACGGATGCAGGCTGGCGTAGCCGGTCGGGACCAGCCGGCCGCCCATTTCGGGATAGGTGTTGTAGACGAAGCCGGCGTGGGTCCCGGCGGTGAACCCGCCGGCGACCACGGTGACCGCTAGCACGCCGGCCGCCGCCATGCCCAGCCGGCGCGTCCACAGTGCCGCGGCGGTGGCCGGGATCGCCACCGGCACCGGCCAGCGCACCGAGAACGCGGTCCACAGGATCGCCGCATAGAGCGCGAAGGCGAAGCACAGGTGCAGCACCAGCTTGGACGGCGCCACCGCGACGCTGTTCGGGTCGAAGCCGGAGGCGACCATGAACCAGCCGATGGCGCCCTGCAGGCCGCCCAGCACGAAGAACAGCAGCAGGCGCGCGACCAGGCCGGGCCCGATCGCGCGGGTGGCGGCGAAGAACGCCAGCGGCACGATCAGCACCAGGCCCATGATGCGGCCCCAGAACCGGTGGATCCACTCCAGCCAGAAGATGTGCTGGAACCCGGCGAGGCCGAAGCCCTGGTGCTCGAGCCGGTATTGCGGGATCCGCTGGTAGAGCGCGAACAGGTGCTCCCACTGCGCGTGGGTGAGCGGCGGGACGATGCCCGACAGTGGCGCCCACTCCATGATGGAGAGCCCGGAGCCGGTCAGCCGGGTGGCCCCGCCGAGCGCGATCATGCCCAGCAGCATGAGGCAGATGGCGAACAGCCACCAGGAGACGCGCACCCGGTTGCGCGCCGGGTCGCCGGCCAGGGCTGTGCGGAGGCGTCCAGCCGACGCGGACACGCGCAGGTGACGGCCGGGGGAGACGATCGCATCGGAGGGCATAACGCTGATTTAAGGTCGCGGGGGGCCTGCCTGCAAGGGATGCGCTGGCCCGGTCCAGGGCTATCGCCTTTGAGGAGAAGGCCAGGGCGCTGCCCTGGACCCGTTGGGGCCGCGGTCCCCAAAACCCGATTCGTCGAGGGGATAGTCCATCCATGAAGGTTCAACCCTGACGAATCGGGGTCTGGGGCCCGAGGCCCCAGTGGGGTCCAGGGGCAAGGCCCCTGGCCTTCCTCCTCATGCGATAGCCGTGCAGCGCGGTCCGTGCCAAGCCGGCTTGTGCCGGGCGCTCCGCCGATGCTAGCGGCCAAGCCTATGCGTGCCATCCCGCCAGAACGTCCAGACCTCGCGGTGCTGACGCAGCTCCCGAAAACCTTGCCCGTGCCGGCCGTCTCCCCGGCCGCGACGTTGCGCCGGCTGCTGCAGCCGGCTCTGCTGGGGGGCGGGCTGCTGGCCGCGGGCCTGCTGCTGCGCCACTTGCCGGGCGGCGAGGACGGGCTGCTGCCGACGGTCGCGGTGCTGCGGCACGGGGCCGGGGGCCGGCTGCTGTTCCTGCTGGCGGGCGGCCTGGCCTGCGCCGTCGGCATGCCGCGCCAGGCGGTGTGCTTCGCCGGCGGCGTCGCCTACGGGCTGCTGCCCGGCATCGCGCTGTCGAGCCTGGCCACGCTGTCCGGCTGCCTGCTCGGCTTCCTGTGGGCGCGGCTGGCCGGCCGCGACTGGGCACGCCGGCGCCTGGCCGCGCGCGCCGACAGCTGGCTGGCGCGGCTGGACCGGCTCGCCGCGGCGCGACCGTTCGCGGCGGTGCTGACCCTCCGGCTGCTGCCGGTCGGCAGCAGCCTGGCCCTGAACCTGGGCGCCGGCGTGCTGGGCCTGCGGATCCTGCCGTTCGCGGCCGCGACGCTGCTCGGCAGCCTGCCGCAGACGGTGGTGTTCACGCTGCTGGGCGGCGGCACCCGCATCGGCCACGATGCCCAGATCCTGATCGCCGTCGCCCTGTTTGCGGCTTCCAGCGCTGCCGGACTCCGCCTGTTGCGGGCGCAGGGCACCACGGGCTGACGTGCGCGAGATTGAGTTGCGCGACCGGAAGTTCTTGATGCCCTGCGAGAGCGCTGCTGACCCGGTCAGGCGATCGCGACTGGCTGGGGGACCTGGATTCGAACCAAGGCTGTCCGAGTCAGAGTCGGAAGTTCTACCGCTAAACTATCCCCCAAGCGGCCCCTGTCGGGTGCTGACGGGGAGGTAGCACCGACGATGGTGGCTTGCAACCGCCGGCGCGGCGCATCGGGCTGGCGGATGACCGCCGCCGCAGTGATATGGTGCCGCGCATGATGCGCCGTTCGTCCGTCACCGATCCAGATACCGTGCCCGCGCCGTGGACGTCGGCCGTCCGCGGGGTGGGCACGTGGTGACGCGGCGCGACGGCGGCGGGCGGCCGCCGGGCGGGCCCGGGGGCCGTCCCGGCAGCGGTCCGGCGCGTGGGGCCAAGGGACGGGCGGCGGTGCCCGGACGCCAGCCGGGGCAGGCCGGCGACGGCAGGCCCGGGGCCGCCGCCGCCGAAGGCGATGCCGCCGTGGTCGGGGCCGGCCGGTCCAAGTCGGTGTCGCTGCGCAGCACGCGCGGCCGCACCACCGGGCAGCAGCACTGGCTGGCGCGGCAGCTGAACGACCCCTACGTGGCGGCGGCGCGCAAGGGCGGGTGGCGGTCGCGGGCGGCGTTCAAGCTGATCGAGCTCGACGACCGCTACCACCTGATCCGCCCCGGCCTGCGGGTGATCGATCTCGGCGCCGCACCCGGCGGGTGGGCGCAGGTCGCGGTCAAGCGGGGTGCCGCCCGCGTGGTCGGCGTCGACCTTCTGCCGGTCGAGCCGGTGCGGGGCGCGGAGATCGTGGTCGGCGACTTCAACGATCCCGAGCTGCCGGTGCTGCTGCGCACGCTGCTGGGCGGCCCGGCGGACCTAGTGCTGTCCGACATGGCGCCCAACACCACCGGGCACGCCGCCACCGACCACATCCGCATCATCGGCCTGGCCGAGCTGGCGCTCGACTTCGCGATGGAGGTGCTGTGCGAGGGCGGCAGCTTCGTCGCCAAGGTGTTCCAGGGCGGGTCGGAGCAGGACATGCTGACGCCGATGAAGCAGGCCTTCGCCAGCGTGCGCCACGCCAAGCCGCCGGCGAGCCGGAAGGAATCGAGCGAGCTCTACGTCGTCGCCACCGGGTACCGCGCCGAGCGGGGTGCGGCGCTGCGCGCGGCGCGCCGGCGCCGGCTCGAGGAGCAGGGCTAGCATGATCACCCCACGCCTGCTGGATCACCGTTCGCGCGACGCCGAGCGGCGGCGGCTCGAGGAGCAGAGCCACGGCATGTCGAACTGGCGGCTGTGGGGACCCTACCTCAGCGACCGCCAGTGGGGCACCGTGCGCGAGGACTACAGCGAGGGCGGCGACGCCTGGGGCTACCTGCCGCACGAGCAGGCGCGGTCGCACACCTACCGCTGGGGCGAGGACGGGCTCGCCGGGATCAGCGACGAGACCCAGCGCCTGTGCCTGTCGCTGGCGCTGTGGAACGGCCGCGACCGCATGCTGAAGGAGCGGCTGTTCGGCCTGACCGGGCCGCAGGGCACGCACGGCGAGGACGTGAAGGAGCTCTACTGGTACCTCGACGCGCTGCCGTCGCACGCCTACCTGCGGATGCTCTACAAGTATCCGCATGGGGCCTTTCCGTACGAGCGGCTGGTCGAGGAGAGCGGGCGGCGCTCGCGAGACGAGGGCGAGTTCGAGCTGCTCGACACCGGCCTGTTCGACGACGACCGCTACCACGACGTCGTCGTCGAGTACGCCAAGGCGTCGGAAGCCGACGTGCTGATGCGGGTGACCGCCACCAATCGCGGGCCCGATCCGGCCGAGCTGCACGTGTTGCCGCAGCTGTTCTTCGCCAACCACTGGTCCTGGCGCGAGAACCATCCGAAGCCGTCGATGCGCAACTACGGCCCCAACCGGGTCGTCGCCGAGCACCGCATGCTCGGGCACTACACGTTCCACGTCGAGGACGACGTGGCGATCATGTTCTGCGAGAACGAGACCAACCCGCGGATCATGGGGCTCGATCCGGGCGAGGGGGTCTACAAGGACGGCTTCCACGACCGCGTCGTGCACGGCCGCCAGACCGCGGTGCGCAGCGAGGGGCCAGCCACCAAGTGCGCCGCCTGGCACCGGCGCGTGCTGGCGTCGGGCGAGGCGTGGAGCGTCCGCGTGCGGCTGGTGCGGGGCGAGCCGATCATCCCGCCGTTCGCCGGCTTCGACGCCATCGTCGAGTCCCGCCGCGGCGAGGCGGACCGGTACTATGCCGGCCTGCAGAAGGACATCGCCGACGCCGACGCGCGCCTGGTGCAGCGCCAGGCGTTCGCCGGCATGATCTGGAACAAGCAGTTCTACGCGCTCGACGTCTATCGCTGGCTGCGCGGCGACCCGACGCTGCCGGCACCGCCGGCCAGCCGCAAGCGCGGCCGCAACCACGACTGGCGGCACATGAACGCCGACGATATCATCTCGATGCCGGACAAGTGGGAATATCCCTGGTTCGCCGCCTGGGACCTCGCGTTCCACTGCGTCACCTTCGCGATGCTGGACAGCGCGTTCGCCAAGGACCAGCTGCTGCTGCTGTCGTCGGAGGCCTACATGCATCCGAACGGCCAGATCCCGGCGTACGAGTGGAACTTCGGCGACGCCAACCCGCCGGTGCAGGCCTGGGCGGCCTGGCGGGTCTACCAGATCGAGCAGGAGCAGACCGGCCACGGCGACCGCGGCTTCCTGGAGCAGATCTTCCACAAGCTGCTGCTGAACTTCGCCTGGTGGGTGAACCGCAAGGACAACCAGGGCCGCAACGTGTTCCAGGGCGGCTTCCTCGGGCTCGACAACATCGGCGTGTTCGACCGCTCGCGCCCGCTGCCCACCGGCGGCTACCTCGACCAGACCGACGGCACCGCCTGGATGGCCATGTTCGCGCTCAACATGATGCGCATCGCCCTCGAGCTCGCGATCGACGACAGCGCGTTCGAGGACATCGCGTCGAAGTTCTTCGAGCACTTCCTCTACATCGCGCAGGCGATCAACGACATCGGCGAGCGCGGCGTGGGCCTCTGGAACGAGACCGACAAGTTCTTCCACGACGTGCTGAACCTGCCCGACGGCAGCATGCGCGAGCTCAAGCTGCGCTCGATGGTGGGCCTGACGCCGCTGTTCGTGGTCGAGACGCTCGAGCCCGACATGCTGCGGCGGCTGCCGAACTTCTCGCGCCGGCTGCACCTGTTCCTGAGCCGCCGGCCCGACCTCGCCGGGCTGGTGGCGCGCTGGGACGAGCCCGGGATCGGCGAGCGCCGGCTGCTGTCGCTGCTGCGCGGCCACCGCATGAAGCGCCTGCTGCTGCGCGTGCTCGACCCGGACGAGTTCCTGTCCGACCACGGGGTGCGCTCGCTGTCGCGGTACCATGCCGCCAACCCGTACGTGTTCGAGAACGACGGCGCGCGCATCCACGTCGCCTACGAGCCCGGCGAGAGCCGCACCGAGATGTTCGGCGGCAACTCGAACTGGCGCGGGCCGATCTGGTTTCCGATGAACTTCCTGATCGTCGAGGCGCTGGACCGGTTCCACGACTATTACGGCCGCGACTTCCTGGTCGAATGCCCGACCGCCTCGGGCCGCTTCCGCACGCTGCGTGACATCGCCGACGACATCGCCGGCCGCCTCAACAGCCTGTTCCTGCGCGGCGGGGACGGACGGCGGCCGATCTACGGCGACTGCGAGAAGCTGCAGTCCGACCCACACTTCGCAGGCCTGGTGCTGTTCCACGAATACTTCCACGGCGACAGCGGCAAGGGCCTCGGCGCCTCGCACCAGACCGGCTGGACCGGGCTGGTGGCGAACCTGATCGCGCGTCGCGCCAAGGCGCGCGATTGACGTATCGCCAAGGCGCGCGATTGACGTATCGCCAAGGCAAGGGATTGGTAGCGGCGGCGTGCGTTCCCTTGGCTTCCGGCCGAGATGGAGCGCAATCATAGGCCTGGGAGCAGCCCGGACAGGAGCGCATCGTGCCGAACGAGCAGATCACGATCCGAACGCGCGACGGTGGGTGCACGGCGCACGTCGCAACACCGGTGGGCGACGGGCCGTGGCCGGCCGTCATCCTCTACATGGATGCCGGCGGCATCCGGCCTGCCGTCATCGAGATGGCGCAGCGGCTTGCGGACGCCGGCTACGTGGTGCTGCTGCCCGACCTCTTCTACCGTCATGGCCCCTACGGGCCGTTCGTGCCCAAGGAGGTGTTCGCGGGCGACTTCCGTGCGATCCTCGGGCCGTTGATGGCCACGACCGGCAACCACAAGGCCGCCGAGGATACGGAGGCCTTCCTCGCCTATCTCGACGCGCGCAGCGACATCGCTGGCCGCGAGGTCGGCGCGGTGGGCTTCTGCATGGGCGGCGGCATGGCGCTCGCCGCGGCCGGAACCTATCCCGACCGCTTCGCGGCGGTCGCGAGCTTCCACGGCGGCAACCTCGCGACGGACGCGCCGACCAGCCCCCACCTGTTCGCGCCGCAGCTGAAGGCCGAGGTCTATGTCGCCGCTGCCGAGAACGACGGCAGCTACCCGCCGGAGATGGCGGAGCGATTCGAGAAGGCCCTGGCGCAGGCCGGCGTGCGCTACCGGACCGAGACCTATCCGGCGGCGCACGGCTGGATGAAGCCGGATTTCCCCGTCTACGATCATGCCGCCGCCGAGCGCGGCTGGACCGAGATGCTGGCGCTCTTCGGCCGGAACCTGCACCGGGGACGATGACCGTCGGCGCAGCCGACCCGGCGTCCGCTCCCGGCGCACGCCGCGTCAGGCGGCCTCGACGGGGCACTCCTGGCCATGGGCGCGGTGCCTGGAAAGGCGGGGGGGCGGGATGACACACACCGCCGGCATCGAGCCCGGCCGGCGCGTGGCCTCGATCATCCGCGTGATGACGGCCGCCTCGACCGGCCGCGAGAACAGGTATCCCTGGCCGCGATCGCAGGACAGGCCGGCCAGGATCGCCGCCTGCGCCGCCGTCTCGATGCCCTCCGCGGTGACCGAGAGGCGCAGCGACTTGGCCAGCGAGATGATGGCCTGGACGATGGCCAGGTCGTCCTGGTTCTGCGCGATCCCGCTGATGAAGGAGCGGTCGATCTTGAGCACGTCGAGCGGCAGCCGGCTCAGGTAGGCGAGCGAGGAGTATCCGGTACCGAAATCGTCGATGGCGAGCTTCACGCTGCCGGCCTTCAGCCGGTCCAGGATCGGGATCGTGCGCTCGACATCGTTCATGATGACGCCCTCGGTGATCTCCAGCTTGAGGCACGTCGGTTCCAGGCCGGCCTGCCGCAGCGTGGCCGCGATCTGGACGTCGAGCAGGGGCTGCTGGAGCTGCCGCGGCGACAGGTTGACGCTGAGCGTCAGCGGGGGGTCGGACGCATAGGCCGCCTGCCATCGCGCAGCCTGGCGGCAGGCCTGCTCCAGCACCTGCTGGCCCAGCGGGACGATGAGGCCGGTCGCCTCGGCCAGCGGGATGAAGTCGCACGGCGAGAGCAGCCCGCGCTTCGGATGGTTCCAGCGCACGAGCGCCTCGACCTCGAGCAGGCGGCCGGTCTCGAGCTCGACGATCGGCTGGTAGTGCACGCACAGCTCGTCCCGCTCGAGCGCCCGCCGCAGCTCGGCCTCCAGCTCCATCTGGGCCAGGCCGTCGCCGTCCAGGCTTACGTCGAACAGCACGGCGCGGCCCTTGCCGGTGGCCTTGGCGCGGGACATCGCGAGGTCGACGTTGCGCAGCAGCATGTCGGCACCGCACTGCGCCGTCTCGCCGAGGGCGACGCCGACGCTGGCGGTGACCGCCAGGCTGCGTCCGCCCAGCGTGAACGGCTGCTCGAAGATGCGGGTCACGGCATCGGCGAACCGCGACGCGGCCGCGTCGTCCGGCAGGCCGTCCAGGATGAGCATGAACTCGTCGCCGCCCGGCCGCCCCAGCGTGTCGTCCTGCCGGCAGACCTCCAGCAGCCGCCCCGCCGCCGCGACCAGGAGCTGGTCGCCCACGGGATGGCCCAGCCCGTCGTTGACGAGCCTGAAGCCGTCGAGGTCGACCAGCAGCAGCGCGATCCGGCTGCCGCTGACGCCGCTGCGCTCCAGGGCCTGGTCGAGGCGGTCCCGGCACAGCACGCGGTTGGGCAGGCCGGTCAGGTCGTCGTAGAACGCCTGCCGGGTCAGCCGCTGCTCGTAAGCCTTGCGCTGCTCGATGTCGCGCGCCGTCACCACGATGCCGCCGATTGAGGGCTCGTGGATCAGGTTCGTCATGACCAGCTCGGCCTGGCGCCAGGCGCCGCCGCGCGGCCGCAGCCGCAGCTCCATGCTCCGGGTGCCGCCGGGCAGGTCGTGCAGCCGCTGCCACAGGCCGGTGACCGCCTGCCGGTCCTCCGGATGCACCAGCGCGGTCAGCGGCCGCCTGACGAGCGCTGCCGGCGCATGGCCCCAGGCCGTCTCCACAGTGGGGCTCTGGTAGAGGATCCTGGCATCCCGACCGACGATCAGGATCACGTCCGACAGGTTCTGGATCAGCACGCTGAGGCGCTGCTCGCTGCGGCGCATCAGCTCGCCCTCGCGGGCGGCGGCGTCGCGCTGCCGGCGCAGGTTCTCCGCCTCGACCGCGTCGTGGATGTCGGTCAGCGAGCCGCAGGCGCGCCGGGCTCGGCCGGCCTCGTCCAGGATGGCGCCGCCGGTGGCGCGGAACCAGCGGTAGGAGCCGTCGCGGATGCGCACCCGATAGGTCACGTCGAACCGGATGCCGGTGGCGCAGGTGGCGGTGAAGGCGTGCAGCGTCGGCGCGAAGTCGTCGGGATGCAGTCTCTGGCTCCAGGACTGCAGCACGTCGGGGAACTCAGCCTCGCTCTCGTAGCCGAGCAGCCGCCGGAACTCGCCCGACCAGGTCCACCGCGTCTGCACGTGCATCGGGTCGCCGTCATGCAGCACCGCGTCCCACAGCCCGACGCCGCAGCAACGCGACAGCGTCTTCAGCCATTCCGAGTTGTGCCGCTCCTCCGTCGTCCCGTGGCTCATTGTCGGACGGTCCCGCTGCGATGGCTCCCGAGTGGTCTAGACCGGCCTCCCTTAATACCGGGTAAAGCGGACGGTCGGAGCCGCCGCGCCTCGGCCTACCGCGTGCAATCCTTCCGCGCCGTGGTGGACCGGTCGGTCAGGGCGAACACCCGGTCGGAGCCGGTCGGCCGCAGCTGGTAGCCGGCATCCTGATACACCACGCCGCCGAGCGGGTCCGGCACCGGATCGAGCCGGTGCACCGCGCCACCCTCCAGGAACAGGTCGGTCTGGTGCGTGGTGGTGTCGAACTGCCGCGTGAAGCTGGGCCCGCCGGCGCAGCGATAGACCGGGCTGCCGGCACGCTGCACCGGCGGCGGCGGTCCTCCGGCGCCCGCGCAGCCGGCGAGCAGGATCGCCGGTGCCAGGAAGGGAGCCAGGCGGAAGACGGCATGGATCATGCGCCGAGCCTGCCGTCTCGGGGGGCCGGATGCAAACGCCGGCCGCGGCGGCAGGGCAGGGCTATCGCATTTGAGGAGGTGGAAGGAGAAGGCCGGGGCGCTGCCCTGGACCCGTTGGGGCCGCGGGCCCCAAACCCCGACTCTTGAGCAGATGGTCCCTGCATGAAGGCATACCCTTAACCAATCGGGGTCTGGGGCCCGCGGCCCCAACGGGTCCAGGGACGAAGCCCCTGGCCTTCCTCCCAATGCGATAGCCGTGGGCGGCAGGGCCGTTCCGCTTGCGCGGGTGCCGCCGCCATTGTATCGGGACCCGCCAAAGGTCGGGAACCCGAGGCGGGCGTTCCCGGACAGGAGCGCTTCGCCATGGATGCACGCACCGCAGCTTCGGTCGACGGCCGCATCCGCGAGGCGCTCGCCTTCGACGACGTGCTGGTGGTCCCCGGCTACTCGCAGGTGCTGCCGAGCGCCACCGACACCCGCTCCCGGCTGACCCGCCGCATCGGGCTCAACATCCCGCTGATCTCGGCCGCGATGGACACCGTGACAGAGGACGCGATGGCCATCGCGATGGCGCAGCAGGGCGGCCTCGGCGTCATCCACAAGAACCTGGGCCCGGGCGAGCAGGCCGAGCAGGTCCGCCGCTGCAAGCGGTTCGAGAGCGGCATGGTGGTCAACCCGGTCACGGTGGAGCCGCAGCAGACCCTGGCCGAGGTGCGGGCGATCATGGCGCGGGCCCGCGTCAGCGGCCTGCCGGTGGTGGAGCCGGGCAGCGGCCGGCTGGTCGGCATCCTCACCAACCGCGACGTCCGCTTCGCCACCGACCCGGCCGAGCGGGTCGAGCACATGATGACGCGCGACAACCTCGTCACCGTCACCGGCGGCGCCACGCCGGACGAGGCGCGCCAGCTGCTGCACCGCAACCGCATCGAGAAGCTGCTCGTGGTGGACGCGCAGGGGCGCTGCATCGGCCTCATCACCGTCAAGGACATGGACAAGGCGGTGGCGCACCCGCTGGCCAACAAGGACGAGATGGGCCGGCTGCGCTGCGCCGCCGCCATCGGGGTCGGCGAGGACGGGCTCGCGCGCGCGCAAGCCCTGATCGAGGCCGGCGTCGACGTGCTGGTGATCGACACCGCGCACGGCCACTCGGACGGGGTGCTGCGCGCGGTCGAGCGCGTGAAGACGCTCTCCAACGCGGTGCAGGTCGTCGCCGGCAACGTCGCCACGCCCGAGGGCGCGCTGGCGCTGGTGGAGGCCGGCGCCGACGCGGTCAAGATCGGCATCGGTCCCGGCAGCATCTGTACCACGCGGATCGTCGCCGGCGTCGGCGTGCCGCAGTTCAGCGCCGTGCTTGAGACGGCCGCCGCCTGCCATGCGCACGACGTGCCGGCGATCGCCGACGGCGGCATCCGCACCTCCGGCGACCTGGTCAAGGCGATCGGCGCCGGCGCCGACGTGGTGATGGTGGGCAGCCTGCTGGCCGGCACCGAGGAGGCGCCGGGCGAGGCGTTCCTCTACCAGGGCCGCTCCTACAAGGCGTATCGCGGCATGGGCAGCCTCGGCGCCATGGCGCGCGGCTCGGCCGACCGCTACTTCCAGCAGGACATCAGGGACACGCTGAAGCTGGTGCCGGAAGGCATCGAGGGCCGCGTCGCCTTCAAGGGCGGCATGGCGGCGGTGGTGCACCAGCTGGTCGGCGGACTCCGCGCCGGGATGGGCTATACCGGCAGCGCCACCGTGGCCGAGCTGCAGAACCGAACGCAGTTTCGGCGCATCACCAACGCGGGCCTGCGCGAAAGCCATGTCCATGATGTCGCCATCACGCGGGAGGCGCCGAACTATCGGCAGGATTAGCAAGGCCAGGGGCTCTGCCCCCGGGACCCCGCCAGAGGCGAGCCTTTGGAAACCTCAACTTAAGGAATCGGGTCCGAAGGCCGTCGTGCGCAAGCACGCTCCGCGTGACGGCCCTAGCGGGGTCCAGGGGCGGAGCCCCTGGCCTTCCTCCGGACACACCATGACCCCCAACGCCCGCCTCGCCGCCACCATCGACCTCCTGTTCGCCATGGAGGCCGCCCCGCGGCGCCCCGCCGACGCGGTCGCCAACAACTTCTTCCGCGAGCGCCGCTACATCGGCGCTAGCGACCGGCGCGAGGTCTCGGGCGCGGTCTGGTCGGCGCTGCGCGCGTGGCGCCGCCTCGACTGGTGGCTGAGGCGGGCCGGCGGCGAGGCGCAGCCGCGGTTGCTGGTCGGCGCGCACCTGGTGCTGGAGGGCCGGCCGGTCGAGAGCCTGGCGCGCGCCTTCTCCGGCGGCCGCTACGCGCCGGACACGCTGGAGCCGGCCGAGGCCCGCATCCTGCGCGCGCTGGAGGGTCATACGCTCGACCATCCGGCGATGCCCGACGCGGTGGCGCTCGAGGTGCCGGACTGGCTGCTGCCGCTGCTGCAGGCGCAGTTCGGCGAGGGCACCGCAGCCGAGATCGCCGCCCTGTCGGCACCCGCCACGCTCGACCTGCGGGCGAACCTGCTGCGCGGCTCGCGCGAGGCGGCCGCGGAGGCGCTGGCGGCGGAGGGTATCCTGGCGCAGACGACCCCGCTGTCGCCGTGGGGGCTGCGGGTGCCCGGCCGGCAAGCGGTGACGGCGACGCGGGCGTTCAAGGACGGGCTGGTCGAGATCCAGGACGAGGGCAGCCAGCTGGTGGTGCAGGCGGTGGGCGCCGGCCCGGACATGCGGGTGCTGGACTACTGCGCCGGCGCCGGCGGCAAGACGCTGGGGCTGGCGATGGCGATGGGCAACCGCGGCCACATCGTCGCCTGCGACGTGTCGGAGGCGCGCCTCGACGGCGCGGTGCGGCGGCTGCGCCGCGCCGGCGTGCACAACGTCGAGCGGCACCTGCTGGCGAGCGGCGACAAGTGGGCCAAGCGCCGCGCCGGCAGCTTCGACCGCGTGCTGGTCGACGCGCCCTGCACCGGCACCGGCACCTGGCGCCGCAACCCGGACGCGCGGCTGCGGCTGAGCCAAGCCGATCTCGACGAGCTCGCGGCCAAGCAGTCGGCGATCCTGGACGCGGCCGCCGCCCTGGTGCGTCCGGGCGGGCGGCTGATCTACGCCACCTGCTCGGTGCTGGCGCGCGAGAACGCCGACCAGGTCGGCGCCTTCCTGTCGCGCCGGCCCGGCTTCTCGGTGCTCGACCTGCGCGATCCGGGCACGGTGGTGCCGCCGCTGGCCGAACCGGCCCTCGACTCTGACTCGCCGTTCCTGCGCCTGACCCCCCGCCGGCACGGCACCGACGGCTTCTTCGCCGCCGTGCTGCAGCGAACGGCCTGACCGACCCGATGCGGCGATCTCGTCGGGATGTCTCCGCAGGGCTCGTCTGGGTCGTCCGCATCGACGCCCCGTGCGAGATGTTGAAGATCCCTGCTGGCACAGGCACGCCCCAGCGGCGACGGCCGCGACCAACTCCAGGGAAATCCAGTCTGACGGGCCGGAACCTGTCATCTCGTTCGGCCGGCTGACCTCGAGTGGGCCAGCTCTGCATCCAGGCGGTCGAGCGTGCGCTCGATGTGGGCGAGGCGGCTCATGTGCTGGTTCAGGGTGGTGCGGATCTCACGCAGCAGTCCCACAACGAGGACATCAGGTGGGTCGGCATGCGTCTGCTTGCGTCGTCGATGGTGGGGGGCCGTCTCGGACCGTATGGGCGGTGACCAGGATGCGGTTTGAGAGGTCCACACCCGAGCAATCGTCCAAGCCCGGGCTCAGCCGGGGACCTCGATCGCCACGAGCCCGGCCGCCAGCACCTCCCGCAGCGCGTCCGGCGCCAGCGCGATGCAGCCCTCCGTCGGCCGCCCGTCGGGATGCGCCGCGTGCAGGAAGATCGCCGAGCCGCGGCCGGGCACCACCGGATCGTCGTTCCAGCCCAGCACGCCGACGACGTCGTAGAGCCGGTCCTTCCGCCACAGGCGCTCGTGCCGCGCCGGGTGCGGCAGCCGGACCGCGCGGTTGTAGTCGGGATGGACGGGGTCGTCGCACCAGCCATCGTCCGGCGCCAGCGCCTCCCGCGGCACCGCGCAGGCGGGTGCCGCACCACGGTCCGCCCGGTAGAGCACGCGGCGCAGCGACAGCAGGCCGGCCGGCGTCGCGCCGTCGCCCTCCACCTTGTCGGACCGGATGCCGCCGGCGCCGAGCACGGCGGGCACGAGCAGGCTGCCGATCCGCAGGGCCGGGCGGGTCGGCACGTCGACGATATGAGCCACTGTCACGGTCGATGAATCCTGATGTAGAAGTCACGCAGAGTTGTGGGTCGAGCGCCGGAGTCGGGTTGTCCCGAGGCGCCTGTCACCGCGTTGTGATAACAACGGTAGGGGCCGGCCCGAAGCCGGCTCGGGCGGTTCGCATCTCGTCTGACGGCGTGTCCGTCCGTGGAAGAGGGTTTCGATGGCGGGTGAGCGTCCCATTCTGGTCGTGGACGATGACCAGGCGCTTCGCGAGGCGCTGGTCGAGCAACTGCAGATGGAGGGCGAGTTCACAGTCGAGCAGGCGGACTCGATCGCGGAGGCCGGTAGCCGCATGGGCGAGCCCTCGGCGCGCTACGATGCCCTGATCCTCGACGTGTCGTTGCCCGACGGCGACGGGCGCGACTTCTGTGCCGAGCAGCGCCGGCAGGGGCGGCGGATGCCGATCATCATGCTGACCGGCTCCGACGACGAGGCGGACGTGGTGCGCGGGCTCGATGCCGGCGCCAACGACTACGTCGCCAAGCCGTTCCGCATCGCCGAGCTGCTGGCCCGGCTGCGGGCGCAGATGCGCATCTTCGAGAACAGTGAGGATGCGGTGTTCACGATCGGGCCGTACACCTTCCGGCCGTCGGCGAAGCTGCTGCAGGAGGTCGCGCGCAACCGGCGCATCCGGCTGACCGAGAAGGAGGCCGCGATCCTGAAGTTCCTCTACCGCGCCGGCACCCGGCCGGTGGCGCGCCAGGTGTTGCTGAACGAGGTCTGGGGCTACAACGCCGCGGTCACCACCCATACGCTCGAGACCCACATCTACCGGCTGCGGCAGAAGATCGAGCCGGACCCGACCAACGCTTGCCTGCTGGTGACCGAGGGCGGCGGCTATCGGCTCGACCCGGAGGGCGGGATCGCCGCCTGATCCCATCCGCTCACAGCTCCAGGTCGATCGCGACCGGGACGTGGTCCGAGGGCTGCGGCCAGTCCCGGGCATGGTCCAGCACCACCAGGCCGCGCAAGGCGGGCACCAGGTCCAGCGTCACCCAGACATGGTCGAGCCGCCGGCCGCGGTTGGACAGGCGCCAGTCTCGGTTGCGATACGACCACCAGCTGTAGAGCTTGGCGTCCGGCGGCACGAAGTGGCGCATCGCATCGACGAAGCCGGTCGCCAGCCAAGCCTGCATGCGCCCGACCTCCGGGGGCGTATGGCTCACCACCCCCAGCAGCTGCGCATGGCTCCATACGTCGTGCTCGAGCGGCGCGATGTTGAGGTCGCCGACCAGCACGCTGCGCCGCGGCGGCCGCGCCGTGAAGTGGCGGATCACCTCGTCGACGAACGCCAGCTTGTGCGCGTATTTCGGGTTCAGCGCCGGGTCGGGGACGTCGCCGCCGGCCGGGACGTAGAAATCGTGCAGGGCGACCGGCCCGCCTGGCGCGTCGAGGATGCCGCAGAGATGCCGGCGGTCGCCCTTCAGGCACCAGTCGGGCGCGGTGTCGTCCGGCGCCAGCGGCAGCCGCGACAGGATCGCCACCCCGTTGTAGGACTTCATGCCGCGGCGCAGCTGGTGCGGGTAGCCCAGTCGCGCCGGCACGTCGGACGGGAACAGCTCGTCCGGGACCTTGGTCTCCTGCAGGCAGATCACGTCCGGCTCGAGCTCCGCCACCAGCCGTTCGAGCAGGCCGAGGCGCAGCCGCAGCGAGTTGATGTTCCAGGTCACGATCCGCATGGGCCACCGTCGAGGCATGAGGAAGGCCAGGGCTCTGCCCTGGACCCGTCGGGGCCATGACCTTAACAAATCGGGGTCTGGGGCCGTCGTGCGCCAGCACGCTTCGCGTGACGGCCCCAGTGGGGTCCAGGGTAGGGTCCAGGGGCGAAGCCCCTGGCCTTCTCCTTGCCAAAGCCGCCCCGCTGGTCTTTGCGTGGCTCATGACCGACCTGCACGCCCGCTTGCTCACCCTCGACAGCCACATCGACATTCCCTGGCCGGACGGCGACGACCCCTTCCACGAGAGCGCGAACCGGCGGGTCGATCTGCCGAAGATGCTCAGGGGCGGCCTGCGGGCGGGCTGCTTCGCCGCCTACATCCCGCAGGGGCGGCTGGACGCGGCGGCCCATGCCGAGGCCGGCCGGCGCGCGTTCGCCATGCTGGAGCGGATCGCCGCGATGGGCACGCCGCGCGACGGCATCCCGACCCGGCTCTGCACCACCGCGGGCGCGATCGAGCGCGCGCATGCGGACGGCGCCGTCGCGATCGTGCCGGCGATCGAGAACGCCTACGCCTTCGGCGACGACCTGTCGGTGATTGCCCGCTATCGCGCCAGCGGCGCCTGCTACGTGACGCTTACCCACAACGGCCACAACCTGATCGCCGACAGCGCGATCCCGCGTCGCGACCTCGGCGACGGCGAGATCCGGCACGGCGGCCTGAGCCCGCTGGGACGGGACGCGGTGGCCGAGATGAACCGCGTCGGCCTGCTGGTCGACGTGTCGCATCTGTCGCGGGCTGCCATGCTGCAGGCGGCGGAGCGCTCGCGCACGCCGGTGGTGGCGACGCATTCCTGCGTGCGGGCGCTCTGCGACCACCGCCGCAACCTGGACGACGTCCAGCTCGACGCGCTGCGCGACACCGGCGGCCTGATCCAGGTCACCGCCATGCCCGGCTTCCTGCGCATCCGCCGCGACGGAACGCCGAGCCCGGAGGTCGGCGTCGGCGACCTGGTCGACCACATCGACTACGTGGTGCGGCGGATCGGGCCGGCGCATGTCGGCATCAGCTCCGACTTCGACGGCGGCGGTGCCGTCGCCGGCTGGAGCAATGCGGCCGAGACGCCGGCGGTGACCGCCGAGCTGGTCCGCCGCGGCTACGGCGACGGCGAGATCGCCGGCTTCTGGAGCGGAAACTTCCTGCGGCTGCTGCGGCTGGCGGAGTCGGAGGCCGTGGGGGTGGATGCCGCGGGCCCGACACCGGCGTTGTCAACTTGAACAAAGCGGGACCGTCGAGAGCCGGTCACAGGCGCGCCACTTCGGGTTTTGTCCACGCCCGGCCATTGACTCGCAGTGTTTCCAAGGAAATGTCCCATTATGTTAAACTCGTGACGGTAGCGTGTTGACCCAATGCAGTAAAAGCAATGGGTTAACAGGTCATGCCTACAATCTAGGCAAACCGGCGGAAGCCCCGAGTTTCCGCGCTCCAGCGGCATCTGCCGGCACCTCCCC
The DNA here is from genome assembly GCA_964247725.1 of uncultured Acetobacteraceae bacterium. Taxonomy (GTDB): domain Bacteria; phylum Pseudomonadota; class Alphaproteobacteria; order Acetobacterales; family Acetobacteraceae; genus Lichenicola. The sequence continues at coordinate 40,428 of CAXTVM010000012.1, forward strand.
CACAGACTTATCCACAGACTCGGTGGAGAAGCCGAGACACTGGTTCTCCGAGGTCGCGCATGGGGACAGCTATCCCGTCCGGGGCGGACGGAAGGACTGGATGGAGATCGAGTGGGCTGACGAGACGGACGGACCGTCCCTGATCGCGGGCGGCATGTGCATCCCGTTCCAGATGGAGGCGCACGTCAGCTACGGGCCGGCGGACGGCGGCCAGGAGGACGACTGGTCGGACTGGGACGACGACGCGCCCTGGATGATACGCCTGCCGGTCGAGGCGCAGGTGATGCTGCCCCACGAGGTCCTGTATCCGCCTGCGCCGCCGCGGCCCGCGCTGCCGGCTCCGGAGCACGCCGACCCGGACCCGGACCCAGGCTCCGGAACTGGGGCGTGGGGATCGGGCGCCATCCCGCTGCCCCGCGTCCGGGGCCGGAAGAGACCGGTCAGCCTCAGGACGCTGCAGTCGCTCCGCATGGACGAGAGGATCGGCCAGCGGATCGGCAGCCGGTCCGGCGGCATCCCGGACCTCGCCGGCCTGGTGTTCCCGACGGCTGCGGACGCCGGCGATCCGACCGACGCCGCCGACGACTGGCATCCTCCGGCGACCGGGACCGTGACCGCGATGCAGTGCGTGTTCCTGCTGCGCTCCTGCTCCGATGGCGTGTTCACCACCCGTACCCGGCCGTAGGCCGATGGAGCGGCGCGCGATGATGCCGTATCCCGCCTGGACTGACACTGGCCGGGGCGGCACCGGCGTTTTTGCCCTCGCCAAGACCCAAGCTCCAGGTGGCGCAAGCCTTCGATCTCAGGTTCCGATATCGGAACGGCACGCACCTTGTAGCGGGGACGACGTGCAAGGACATCACGGCCGGATGGAAGGGCAAGCCGAGGGATACCGTGACACGAGACGACAGCTTCGAGTGCGACACCGTCGGGCTGTTCCGGGCGCTGGCGCTGCTGATGGGGACCGATCAAGCCGCGGTGGGTGAGCGTCTCTCCCCGCCAGCCACGCCGCCTGAGCGCGGGATCGGCAAGGTGCCAACCCTGGAGCGCCTATTCCCGCACGTGCTCGGGGCGGCGGCACGGCTTGGCGCCCCCACGCCTTCGCCCACATGGACCCGCCGACGCCCTGGTTGACCTGGGCGCTCACGCTCTGGAACGCCAGTCTGAACCAGAACCTGCTCCACCCCATGACTGCGCCCTTCGCCCACGACGCGGAACGGCTCGTCATCAACTGGCTCGCGCCCGCCTTCGGCATGGAAGGCGGCCACATGACGCCGGGTTCGACGGTTGCCAACCTCACCGCGCTCTGGGCCGCCCGCGATGCTGGCGGCGCGCGGCGCGTAGTCGCCCCCGCCGCGGCGCACCTGAGCGTCAAAAAGGCCGCCCACCTGCTCGGGATGCGCTACGAGGAGGTTCCTGCCGATCCCGGCCAGCGGCTGGACGCCGAGGCGCTTCCCGTCGACCTGTCGGACACCTGCCTCGTGCTTACCGCCGGCACCACCGGCGCTGGCGCCATCGACCCACTTGACCTGTGCGAGCGGGCCGGGGCCGCCTGGATACACGTGGACGCGGCCTGGGCTGGCCCATCGCGGCTTTCGCGCACGCACGCGGCGCGGCTCGTAGGCCTGGAGCGGACGCGTCCCGGCCTACGACCTGTTCGGCCCGCCCGAGACCGGCGTGGTGCTGTTCCGGCCGAGGCCGGGGAGCGGCGCGCGCCCTCGCGCCCGGCACTACATCGCAGGCGGTGATCAGCGGCGCGGCGTGGCTCCGGTGCGTGGCGGCAAATCCTGTTGCCGACATCGAGACGATCGCCGCTCGAATCACGGCCGCCGAGGAAGCCGCGGAGTAGGAATGGTCGGCTGACGAGCTCGCGGACGAACCATACAGGGGGAGGTCTGCCGCCGCTGGCGTCGAACAGGAAACTGATCAGGCTACGCCGGCTCCCAAAGTGGCCCGCTACGATTCAAGGCTTCAGGCCGCCGCTTCGCCAAATCGGTCATTATCGCGTTCACCCGATCGCGCAACGGCTTCGGCGCGCGGCCGAGCGCTCCGGCACCTTCCTTCCCTGCGCGCGGAAACCAAGCGGCCGTGAGAGGCAGATAAGCCAGCCGGCGCAGGTCGAGCACGAAGGCGCGCGCTTGGCCTAGACTGGCCGCCTCCACGCTGTCGAAGGCGTTTACGCTTTGGGGCAGCGCTCCGGCCAAGGCTGGCTGGTGGTGTAGGCGGCCATCACGTCATGGCCGCCTACACGGCCGCCACGGCAAGCGCGTAGGCGACATGGAGGGAGTCTGGACGCAATGGGGCCTCCCGTTCCGGAAAGGCGCACCAGACGAAATCTCCCTGCTGGAGCGCCGGGACCGTCACCCGTGCCGTGAGTGGTCGAGAAGCGTCCCAAACAGCTCGTCGCGGGCAGCGTATTCCGCATCGGCTTCGTCGGCGTCGCGCGCCAGGTCGTGCCGCTCATGCCGAAGCAGGTCGGCAACCGCCTGTACGGCGAGCTGGCGCTGGCTTTCCTCGAAACGACTTTTTTCCCGCAGCAGCAGGGTCTCAACGAAGTTGGTCGCGCTGCGATTGCCGGCGTTTGCCTGCGCTTGCACGAACTCGGCAAGTTCGGGCCGAAACCGCATGGTGAAGGCGTCGCGCATGAGGCTCTCCGAGTGGAGGCAATCCACTATGGTCGGCATAACCTTACCTGTCGGCATCTTTGTGGTGCGAAGCGGTGCGTTACCTGGTCCAGCTCATCGCGGCCCTTGAAAGGCTGCTTGGCGGTCAACGCTCCGTCGGCCCACCGCCCTAAGTCTTGCTGCTTCCAGCTGCCTCCAGCACGCGATTTTCGACATCGGGCGGTCGCTGCCGCAGCTCCCGTCCTGTCAGGCCGTTTCCGTTCGATCCGCCGGAGGCTGTCCGGCGAGCCGCTGTGATCTTTGGAGACCGGTTGGCCTAACGACGCACGAGGCTGGACCCCACCCCATGGGATCGTCGGGCTCATGGGTTCCGGGCTTCCCTGATCCCGCTCCAGGTCGCCGAAGAGGATCCGGACGGTGGTGTCCCGCCTACGCAAGCGCCGCGGCACGCACTAGATGACGCTCGATGACGGAGATCGACACCATCCTGCCACCCGGCGCGGCGGCCGAGCCCGCCGAGGACGACGCGGTACCCCCCGACCCCGGCCGCCAGGCGACCGGCGTCGCCGTGATCGAGCGGGCGCTCGCCACCATGCCGCTCTCGCCCGGCGTCTACCGCATGCTCGACGCCAAGGGCGACGCGCTCTACGTCGGCAAGGCGCGCAGCCTGAAGAAGCGGGTCTATTCCTACACCCAGGTCGGGCGGCTCCCGGAGCGGCTGCGCCGCATGGTCGCCGACACGGCGTCGATGGAGATCGTCACCACCCACACCGAGGCCGAGGCGCTGCTGCTCGAGGCCAACCTGATCAAGCGGCTGAAGCCGCGCTTCAACATCCTGCTGCGCGACGACAAGAGCTACCCGTGGCTGATGCTGACCGACGGCCACGCCTTCCCGCAGATCACCAAGCACCGCGGCAAGCCCGGCAAGGGAGCCAGCTTCTGGGGCCCGTTCGCCTCGGCCTGGGCGGTCAACCAGACGGTCACCGCGATGCAGCGCGTGTTCCTGCTGCGCTCCTGCTCCGACAGCGTGTTCACCACCCGCACCCGGCCCTGCCTGCTGCACCAGATCAAGCGCTGCTCGGCGCCCTGCGTCGACCGCATCGACAAGCCCGGCTACGACCGGCTGGTCGGCCAGGCGCGCGCGTTCCTGTCCGGCAAGGCGGGCTCGGTGCAGGCCGCACTCGCCACCGAGATGGAGCAGGCCTCGGCGGCGATGGAGTTCGAGCGCGCCGCGGCGCTGCGCGACCGCATCCGCGGCCTCACCCACGTGCAGGGTACCGGCGTCATCAATCCGGCCAGCATCGAGGACGCCGACGTCATCGCCATCCACCAGGCGGCGGGCCAGGCCTGCGTGCAGGTGTTCTTCATCCGCGGCGGCCGCAACAACGGCAACCGCGCCTTCTTCCCCGCCAACACCCGCGGCGAGGAAGCGGCCGAGATCCTGTCGGCCTTCATCGCCCAGTTCTACGACGACAAGCCGCCGCCGCCGCTGCTGCTGCTGAACGTGGCGGTGGCCGAGACCGAGCTGATCGCCGAAGCCCTGGCGCTGAAGGCCGACCGCCGCGTCGAGCTGGCGGTGCCGGTGCGGGGCGAGAAGCGCGCCGTGGTCGAGCACGCCGCCACCAACGCCCGCGAGGCGCTGGAGCGCCGGCTGGCCGAGGGCGCCGGACAGGCCAAGCTGCTGGAAGGCGTCGCCGGGCTGTTCGGCCTGGCCGGGCCGCCGGAGCGGATCGAGACCTACGACAACAGTCACATCATGGGCACCAACGCCTACGGGGTGATGGTCGTGGCCGGACCGGAGGGCTTCACCAAGCAGGCCTACCGCAAGTACGCCATCCGCGGCCCGATCGCGCCCGGCGACGATTTCGCGATGATGCGCGAGATGCTGGAGCGCCGCTTCGGCCGCTCGCTCCGAGAACAAGCGGCGGCCCAGGAGGGTGTGGACGGACCGGCACCGGCGCGCCCGGACTGGCCCGACCTGCTGCTGATCGACGGCGGCCTCGGCCAGTATTCCGCGGTGCGCCAGGTGCTGGACGACCTCGGCGTCACCGACGTCAAGCTGGTCGCGATCGCCAAGGGTCCAGACCGCGACGCCGGCCGCGAGTGGTTCCACACCGGCGACGCGCCGCCGTTCCAGCTGCCGCCGCGCGACCCGGTGCTGTACTACCTGCAGCGCCTGCGCGACGAGGCGCACCGGTTCGCCATCACCACCCACCGTGCCGGCCGCTCCAAGGCGCTGGTGCGGAGCGAGCTCGACGAGATCCCCGGCATCGGCGCCGCCCGCAAGCGCGCCCTGCTCAACCATTTCGGCTCCGCGCGGGGCGTGAAGCAGGCCGGGCTGGTCGACCTCGAGAACGCGCCGGGCATCAGCCGCGAGACCGCACGCTCCATCTACGCCCACTTCCACCCCGGCTGGCGCGAGCCGGTCTGAGGATGGGCTGTGCCGGCGATCCGACGCGGCCCTCTGCGCTTCCGGTGCTCACGGCCAGGAGGCCGCTCCGCTCCGGTTCTCGATGGCCACGCCGGGCGTGCCGCTGATGCGGCACTCTCGCTCGGCACAGCCCATCCCCAGACCGGCTCCCGGCTGTCCACTCGCTGTTGTCTGCCCGCCGCCCGGTATCGGCCGGCCGGCCCCTGCGTTAGTCTCGGCGGCTGGGACACGGACACGATCGATGCTGACCGACCTGCCGAACCTGCTGACCCTGTCGCGGATCGCCGCCATCCCGGTGCTGGTGGCGCTAGTGGCGCTGCACCGCCCGGCCGGGGACCTGCTGGCCTGCCTGCTGTTCATCGCCGCCGGCATCACCGACTACCTCGACGGCCGCCTGGCCCGCTCCCGCCGGCAGTTCTCCGAGCTCGGCCGCATGCTCGACCCGATCGCCGACAAGCTGCTGATCGGCGCCTCGCTGATGGTGCTGGCGGCGTTCGGCCGGCTGCCGCTGTGGGGCCTGTACCCGGCCATCGTCATCCTGCTGCGCGAGATCCTGGTCAGCGGCCTGCGCGAGCACCTGGCCGGCCGCCGGGTCAGCCTGCCGGTCACCCGGCTGGCGAAGTGGAAGACCGGGTTCCAGATGGGGGCGCTGGGCGTGCTGCTGGCCGGCGACAGCACGGCGCGGCTGCTGGGGCTGGGCCGGCTGCCGGTGGGCGCGGTGGGCGCGCTGATGCTGTGGCTGGCGGCGCTGCTGACGCTGGTGACCGGCTGGGACTACCTGCAGACCAGCCTGCGCCACGTGGCCGCTCCGGTGGCGCCCGGCGGTTCCGGCCATCCTTGAGGACGCTCGGAGTCATAGGCCGCTCCGGCAGCGGCAAGACCACGCTGATCGAGCGGCTGCTGCCGTGCCTGCGCGGCCGCGGCCTGCGCGTGTCCACCGTGAAGCACAGCCACCACCGGCTCGACCTCGACCCGCCGGGCAAGGACAGCCGCCGCCACCGCGACGCCGGCGCAGAGGAGGTGCTGCTGGTGTCCGCGCACCGCTGGGCGCTGCTGCGGGAAACGCACATGGAGGATGCCGGGAACCGAGAGCCTGACCTGACGGGACTGCTGGCGCGGATGGCGCCGGTCGACCTGGTGCTGGTCGAAGGCTTCGGCCGCGTGCCCGGGCCGCGGCTGGAGGTGGTGCGCGCCGGGCTCGCCGCCCGATCGGAGAAGCGGCCGCTCTACCTGGACGACCCCGGCATCGCGGCGCTGGCCACCGACCATCCGGTGGACGGCTGGCCGGGACCCCGGTTCGAGCTGGACGATACGACCTCGATCTGTGTCTGGATTGCCGCGCTGCCGCTGCCGCCGTCGCCGGCTCCCTTGAGCCGGTCGCCCGGTTGAGGGCACATTCGGCCGCGGGAGCGGCCGAGACGGCCGTGAAGGGGACTGAGATGCGGCGTTGGGGTTTGCTGGGGATCGGACTGCTGGTGGGCGGCTGCTCTGGTCTCGGCCATTTCTTCCAGGACACCGCGACCCTGCCGGGTCAGAACCCGAACGCCACCACCGGGTCGAGCGAGAACCTGCTGCGGTCGCGCGGCGAGGACCCGGCGGCGGCGCCGATCGTGGCCGAGCCCGGCAACGTGTGGCCCGGGCCGCCGCAGCCGCTGCCGACGCTCGGCGACGTGTCCCGTGACGGCGGCCAGCTCAGCGGTGGGCTGGGCGGCGGCCAGGGAGGCGCCGGCACGCTGAAGTCCGGCGGCAGCATCAGCGCCGGCGAGCAGCAGGCGATCCAGAACGGCGCGCCGCTCGACGACAGCGGCTTCTCGGGCGGCGGCGGCGGCGGCGGCGGCCTTGCCGCCAGCATCCCCGACCCCGCCAAGAGCTTCCGTCAGCAGCATCCGGCATCCGGCAGCAACGGCGACATCGTCATCCCGAACGGCGACGGCACCAGCACCGTCATCAGCCCGGACGGCAGCGTGAAGACGGTCAAGGGCGTGCCGAAATAGCGCCCGGAACACCGGAGGGGCGCCGATGGCGACGGTGCGGCTGCTCTACTTCGCCTCGGTGCGGGACCGGCTCGGCCGGGACGGCGAGACGCTCGACCTGCCGCCGGAGGTCGCCGACGTCGTCGGCCTGCTCGGCTGGATGCGCGGCCGCGAGCCGGCCCTGGCCGCACTCGCGGGCGAGGGCAGGGCGGTCCGGGTCGCCGTCAACCAGTGTTTCGCGCAAGGCGGCGACGCCGTCCGCGACGGCGACGAGATCGCGCTGTTCCCGCCGGTGACCGGCGGCTGATGGCAATGATTCGCGTCCAGAACGCCGCGTTCGACGCCGGCGCCGAGCTGGCGGCGCTGACCGCCGCGTGCGGTGCCGCCGCCGGCGGCATCGGCTGCTTCGTCGGCGTGGTGCGCGCCGACCCCGGTGCCGGCGGACGGACCCTGCGCCACCTGACGCTGGAGCACTATCCGGGCATGACCGAGCGCGCGATCGCCGCCATCGCCGCCGCGGCCGAGCGCCGGTTCGCGCTGCTCGGCTGCACGGTGGTGCACCGGGTGGGGCCGCTCGCACCCGGTGAACCGATCGTGCTGGTGCTGGCCGCCGCCGCGCACCGGGCGGCGGCACTCGAGGCGACCGGGTTCCTGATCGACTGGCTCAAGACCCGGGCCCCGTTCTGGAAGCGCCAGGACTACGACGACGGCAGCCACGACTGGGTCGAGGCCTGTGCCGACGACGAGGACGCGGCGGGGCGCTGGGACTGAACGGCCGCCGGCGTCACGGTCCACCGGCATCGTCGCGCAGCACGGTCCGGATCGCACCGGTCAGCACCGTGAGCTCGGCCGGCGTGATCGTGAAGGCCGGCGTCAGATAGAGGATCGTGCGGAACGGCCGCACCCAGGCGCCTTGCCCCACCAGCGCCGCCCGCAGCCGGTTCATGTCGGCGATGGCGTCCAGCTGCACGACGCCGATCGCCCCCAGCACCCGCACGTCGACCACGCCCGGAAGCCGGCGGCACGGCTCCAGCTCGGCGCGGAGCTGCGCCTCGATCGCCGCCACCTGCCCCAGCCGGTCCTCGCGTTCGAACAGGTCGAGCGAGGCGTTCGCGGCCGCGCAGGCGAGCGGGTTGCCCATGAAGGTCGGGCCGTGCATCAGCGCGTGCGACGGGTCGTCGGACAGGAACGCCTCGAACACGTGCCGCCGCGCCACCGCCGCCGACAGCGCCATCGTGCCGCCGGTCAGCGCCTTCGACAGCGTGACGACGTCCGGCACGATGCCGGCGGCCTCGCAGGCGAACAGTGCCCCGGTGCGGCCGAAGCCGGTGAAGATCTCGTCCAGGATCAGCAGCAGCCCGTGCCGGTCGGCCAGCCGGCGCAGCCGGCGCAGCACCTCGGGCGGATGGAACAGCATGCCGCCGGCGCCCTGCACCAGCGGCTCGACCAGGATCGCCGCGATCTCGCCCGCCTCCGCGGCCAGGAACCGGTCCAGCGCCGCCTCCCCGGCCTCGTCCCGCGGCAGGTCACGGATGTGGTGCTGCGGCAGCACGCCCGCGAACAGGGCGTGCATGCCCTCCTCGGGGTCGCACACCGCCATCGTCGCCAGCGTGTCGCCGTGGTAGCCGCCGCGAAATGCCAGCAGCTTCGTGCGGCCGCGATCGCCGCGGTTGAGCCAGTACTGCACCGCCATCTTGATCGCGACCTCGACCGCCACCGAGCCGCTGTCGGCGAGGAACACCCGGTCGAGGTCGCCCGGCAGCAGCGCCGACACCCGCTCGGCCAGCCGCAGAGCCGGCTCGTGCACCAGACCGCCCAGCATCACGTGCGGCATCCGCCCGAGCTGCCGCGCGACCGCGTCCCGGATGTGCGGGTGGTTGTAGCCGTGGCAGGCGGTCCACCAGGAAGCGATGCCGTCGACCAGCACACGTCCGTCGTCGAGCCCGATCCGGCAGCCCTCGGTCCACGCAGCCCGCAGCGGCGGGGCTGCCGTCCGCATCTGGGTGTAGGGGAGCCAGAGGTGGCCGGCGCTCATGGATCGTTTCCTTGCAGTTGGAAGGAAGGCCAGGGCTTTGCCCCTGGACCCCACTGGGGCCGCGGGCCCCAGGCCCCGATCCGTCAAGGGCGTACTTCCACATACGAGTGATCTTCTTGCGAATCGGGGTCTGGGGCCGTCGTGCGCCAGCACGCTTCGCGTGACGGCCCCAACGGGTCCAGGGCAGCGCCCTGGCCTTCCTTCGTCCTGATGCCCCCGGCCCGCCCGATTGACCATCCCGCCCGCGATCCGGCAGGACTGCGCGCCTGATGTCCAGCCTCGATCCCCTCCTCGCGCAAGCGCTGCACGACCTGTCCGGCCGCCGCATGCGCCGCACGCTGCGCGCCGGCCAGGCCGGCGCCGGCACCGTCGTCCGCGACGGACGCCGCCTGCTCAACGTGTCCGGCAACGACTATCTCGGGCTGGCACACCATCCGCTGCTGGCCGAGCGTGCCGCCGAATGGGCCCGGCGCCACGGCACCGGCGCCGGCGCCTCGCGGCTGGTGACCGGCACGCTCGACCTCCACCTCGCGGTCGAGGCGCGGCTGGCCGCCTTCAAGCGCACCGAGGCGGCGCTGCTGTTCGCGTCCGGGTGGCAGGCCAACGCCGCCGTGCTGCCGGCGCTGCTGGCGGCGGCCGCGACGGATGGTGCCGAGCCGCTGGTGTTCGCCGATCGGCTGATCCACGCCAGCCTGCATCACGGCATCGCCGCCGCCGGCCTGCGCCAGGTCCGGTTCCGCCACAACGACCTCGAGCATCTCGAACGGAGGCTGGCCGACCATGCGGAGCAGCCGGGGCGGCGCTTCATCGTCACCGAGAGCGTGTTCAGCATGGACGGCGACCGCGCCGACCTGGTCCGCCTGAAGTCGCTCGCCGCGGCGCACGACGCCTTCCTCTACGTCGACGAGGCGCACGCCACCGGCGTGCTGGGCCCGGGCGGGGCGGGGCTCTCGGTCGCGGCCGGCGGCGTCGACCTGGCGATGGGCACGCTCAGCAAGGCGTTCGGCAGCTTCGGCGCCTATGTCGCCGGCTCGGCGGTGCTGTGCGACTACCTCGCCAACGCCTGCTCCGGCTTCGTCCACACCACGGCGCTGCCGCCGCCGGTGCTGGGCGCCATCGATGCCGCGCTGGAGCTGATGCCGACCCTGGACGCCGAGCGGGGCCGGCTGCAGGCGACCGCCGCGCGCGTGCGGGCCGCCCTGCTGGCTGCGCGCGTCGACATCGCCGGCTCCACCACCCAGATCGTGCCGATCGTGATCGGCGACGCCGGCGCCACGCTTGAGCTGGCCGCTTCGCTGGAGCGGCACGGCGTGCTGGCCGCCGCCATCCGCCCGCCCACGGTGCCGCCGAACGGCAGCCGGATCCGGCTCGCCTTGACCGCCGCGCACGACGACGCCGCCGTCGACCGCATCCTCGCGACCCTGCGTGCGACGCTGGCGGAGGCGATCGCGGCGTGAGCGCGCCGCCCGGCCGCGGGGCGGCGATCGCCGCACGCTTCGGCGCCGCCGCCGGCACCTACGACGAGGCCGCGACCCTGCAGCGCCTGGTGGCCGCGCGTCTCGCCGCGCGCATCGCCGCCGAGTTTCCGCCCGGGGCGGCGCCGCACGTGCTGGAGATCGGCTGCGGCACCGGCCTGCTGACGCGGGCGCTGCGCCGTCGCCTGCCGCAGGCGGAGATCGTCGCCACCGACCTCGCCGCGGACATGCTGGCCGCCTGCCGCCGCGGCTGCGCCGGCGACGGGCGGCTGCGTCTGCTGGCGATGGACGGGGCGCTGCCGGCGGTGCGCGGCGGCTTCGACCTGGTCTGCTCCAGCCTGGCGCCGCAGTGGCTGCCGGACCTGGAGGCGGCGCTGCGGGGCTGGACCGCCCTGCTGGCGCCCGGCGGCCGGCTGATGGCCGCGACCCTGGCCGACGGCAGCCTCGCCGAGTGGCGCGCCGCCCATGCCGGCGAAGGTGTCGCCGACGGCGGCCTGGCCCTGCCGACGCTCGGCCGGCTGCGCCGCGCCGGGCATTGGGACGCGGAGACGGTGGTGGTGCCGCACGCGGACGGCCTCGCCTTCCTGCGCGCGCTGCGGCGCGTCGGCGCCGGGCAGCCGTCGCCCGGCCACCGTCCGCTGGATCCCGGCCGGCTGCGCCGCGTGCTGCGCCGGTTCGAGGCCGAGGGCGGCGCCCGGGCCAGCTACGAGGTGGCCTATGGCTGCCTGCGCCGTCCGGCCCGCGCCGGCGTCTTCGTCACCGGCACCGACACCGGCATCGGCAAGACCCTGGTGTCGGCCTGCCTGGCCCGCAGCTGGGGCGCCGACTACTGGAAGCCGCTGCAGACCGGACTCGCCGACGAGCCGGGCGACAGCGACGCCGTGCGTCGGCTCGCCGGCTGCGATCCGGCCCGCATCCATCCCCCGGCGCTGGAGCTGCGGGCGCCGCTCTCGCCCGAGGACGCCGCCCGCCTGGAGGCGGTCTCGATCGAGACCGGCCGGCTGGTGCTGCCGCCTGGCGACCGGCCGCTGGTGGTCGAGGGCGCCGGCGGCGTACTGGTGCCGATCGCCCCAGACCTGCTGACGGCCGACCTGATCGCGCGGCTGGCGCTGCCGGCGGTGCTGGTAGCCCGCAGCACGCTCGGCACCATCAACCACACCCTGCTGAGCCTGGAGGCGCTGCGCGCGCGCGGCGTCATGGTCGCCGGCGTGATCCTGAACGGGCCGCCCTCGCCGGGCAACCGCGCCGCCATCGAACGCCATGGCGGCGTCGGGGTGCTGGCCGAGCTGCCGCCGCTCGGCTCCCCGGACGCCGCCGCGGTCGCCCGCCTGGCCGGGCTGATGCCGTCGCTGGCGGCGGTGCAGGCGGCGGCGGGCGAGGGGTAGCGGCGGCCGATCAGCCGTCACGCACAGTGCGGTCGAGCGTCATCCAGCGATCGTCGGGCTCGCCGCGCCGGAAGCCGTACCGGACGTAGAGCCCGTGCGCGTCGGCGGTGGCCAGCGTCCAGTGCGTCACTGTCGCGAGCTCGGGATGAGCCAGGATCGCGGCGACCAGCGCCGTGCCCAGCCCCCGCCCGCGCGAGGCCGGGCAGATCACCAGGTCGCCAAGATGGGCGCGGAAGGTGCGGTCGGTCAGCAGCCTGGCGCAGCCGGCCGGGCTGCCGTCCGGAGCATACACGCCAAAGCAGAGGCAGTTGGCCCAGCTGCGCTCGGTCAGTGCCGGCGGTCGGCCGGCGGCCCAGTAGGCTTCGGCCAGCATGGCGTGCACGAAGCCCATGTCCAGGCGGGCGCGGTCGTCGCTGATCACGTGCCCGTCCGGCAGCACGACCTCGTGCATGGCGGGCCTGCCGGGTCGGCTCAGTAGCGGCGCAGCAGCCCGACCAGCCGTCCCTGCACCCGCACGCGGTCGGAGGGCACGATCCGGGTCTCGTAGCGCACGTTGGCCGGTTCCAGCGCCACCGCGCTGCCGCGCCGGCGCAGGCGCTTCAGCGTCACCTCGCCGTCGTCGATCAGCGCCACCACGATCTGGCCGTTCTCGGCGGTGTCGTCGCGGCGGATGATGACGGTGTCGCCGTCCAGGATGCCGGCCTCGACCATGGAGTCGCCGGCGACCTCGAGCGCGTAGTGCTCGCCGCCGCCGATCAGCGCCATCGGCACCTCGACATGGGTGCCGGTGTCGCGCAGCGCCTCGATCGGCAGGCCGGCGGCGATGCGGCCGTACATCGGCAGCTGCACCGCGCCCGCATCTGCGGCGGCGCGCACGCCGGACAGCTTCTGGTGGAAGTCGCCCTTGATCACGTTGGGCGCGAAGCTCGAGCCGTCGGCGGCCGTCGCCTCGGCACCCGCGTCGACGGCGAGGACCGCGCGCTCCGGGCCCGGCGCCACCGCCAGCCGGGCGCCGCCGTCCGGCAGCCGCAGCACCTCGAGCGCCCGCGCCCGGTGATGCCGGCGGCGCAGGAAGCCGCGCTCCTCCAGCGCCGAGATCAGCCGGTGGATGCCCGACTTCGAGCGCAGGTTCAGCGCGTCCTTCATCTCGTCGAAGCTCGGCGAGAAGCCGGTCTCCTTCAGGTGCACGTCGATGTAGCTCAGCAACTCGTGCTGCTTGCGCGTGAGCATCAAGGACCTCCAACCTGGAACAAAGCAGCAACTATGTCTTTGTTCTATATTGGTTCCCGATGCCCGGTCAAGCGCTGTCGGCGCGTCGGGAAAGGCCAGGGGCTCTGCTCCTGGACCCCGCCAGAGGCGGAGCCTCTGGACACCATTCCGCAAGAATGGGGTTCCAAGGGCCGCGGCCCTTGGCGGGTCCAGGGCAGAGCCCTGGCCTTCCTAAATCCCGAGACGATCCAATCGCAGGATCTCCACGGTGTCGCCAGCCCCAAGTGCCGGCGCGTGCGGCGCCCGCAGGATCAGCGCCTCGCACTCGGCGAGCCGACGCAGCATGCCGGAATCCTGGCGCGGGAACGGCGTCACCACGAAGCCGCCATCCTCCGCCACCGTCAGCGACGCCCGCAGATGGTCGGCGCGGTGGTCGTTGGCGCCCAGGGCCGTGCCGAGCCGGGCCCGCTCGCGCGCCGGCGCCGCGTCCGAAGCGGCCTCGCCCGACAGCACCGCCAGCGCCGGCATCAGGAACAGCAGCGCGCAGACCAGCGCCGAGACCGGGTTGCCGGGCAGGCCCAGCACCGGCAGCCGCACGTCGCCCGCCCCGATGCTGCCGTGCATCAGCGGCTTGCCCGGCCGCATGGCGATCTTCCAGAAGTCGATCTCCAGCCCTCGGCGGCCGAGCCCGCTCTGCACCAGGTCGTAGTCGCCGACGCTGGCGCCGCCGATGGTGACCAGCATGTCGATGCCGGCCAGTCCATCGGTGGCGGCCTCGATCGCGGCGGCGTCGTCTCGGGCCAGCGGCAGCAGCACCGGCGTCGCTCCGGCGGCCCGCACCAGCGCGGCCAGCATCGGCGCATTGGAGTTCACCACGCCGCCGGGCGGCACCGGCTCGCCGGGCAGCGCCAGCTCGTCGCCGGTCGCCAGCAGCGCCACCCGCGGGCGGCGGTGCACCGCCACCCAGGCGTGGTTGCCGGCCGCGGCCACGCCGACGTCGCGGGCGCCGATCCGGCGTCCGGCCGGCACCAGCACGTCGCCGACGGCGAAGTCCTGGCCACGGCGCCGGATGTGGCGGCCGCTCGCCACCGCTTCCCGCACCAGCACGGAGTCGCCGGCGCGCTCCGCGTCCTCCTGGATCAGCACGCAGTCGCTGCCATCGGGCATCACGCTGCCGGTGAACAGCCGCACGCACTCCCCGGGCCCGACCGCGCTTGCGAACGGATGCCCGGCCGGCGCCTCGCCGCACACGCGCAGCCGGGCGCCCGGGGCGGCGTCGGCGGCCCGCAGCGCGTAGCCGTCCATCGCCGAGATGTCGGCCGGCGGGTTGTGCAGCCGCGCCCGCAGCGGCGCCGCCGCGACCCGGCCCCAGGCCTCGGGCAGCGCCACGATCTCCGCCGGCAGCGGCCGCAGCGGCGCCAGGATCCGGGCCCTGGCTTCATCGACGGTGAGCATTCGGCGGTTCTAACCTGTCGCCGTAGGCTCCGACAGCCGGACGCGGCGAACACGCACAGCTATCGCATGAGAAAGAAGGTCAGGGGCTTTGCCCCCGGACCCCACTGGGGCCGCGGGCCCCAGACCCGGATTCATTAACGTTCCACTTTCATGCACGGACTGTCTTCTTACGAATCGGGGTTTGGGGGCCCGCGGCCCCAACGGGTCCAGGGCAGCGCCCTGGCCTTCTCCTTCCACTTCTCCTCAAATGCGATAGGCTTGGACAGACACGGCGCTTGACCCCGGCCGCGCGCATGCGCATTTTCCGCTACCGTTCGGTCCGAAGCTGCGACCGGGTAGCGACCGCGGCGGCAGGCAGAGGCTCCAAGGACCCATGGCAAAGAGCAACACGATCCAGATCAAGCTGGTGTCCAGCGCCGACACCGGGCACTTCTACGTCACCAAGAAGAATGCGCGGGCGCAGACCGGCAAGCTGTCGCTGAAGAAATACGACCCCGTCGCCCGCAAGCACGTCGAGTACCGGGAAGCCAAGATCAAGTGATCCGGATGGGGGCCGCCCGCCGGCCCCCGGTCCCGTCTCAGTACAGCCGATTGTTGCCGTAGGGGACGACCAGCTCGTTCGGCTCCGCCAGGTTCAGCATCGAGCGCGAGCGCTCGTCCAGCGTATCGGCGTCGAGTTCGCTGTCCCGCAGCCCAGACACCCTCCGCGTCCAGGCCGCCTGCTCGGCGATCGCCGCATCCTTCGCCGTGTCGGCCCGATCGAGCAGCGCAAGCTGGTTGCGGTAGCTCTGCAGCCCGTGTTCGCCCTGGGTGGCGTTCCAGCCGAAATACCCGACCAGCGACAGGAACAGCAGCGGCGGCAGAGCCGCCCGGACCTTGCGCTTGACCGCACGCGCGAAACTCATCGCCTCATCTCTCCGTCCCAGCGTGCTCGCGCCCGCGTGATCGCGCGGCGACCCTAGCGCGACCACAGTGCCGCTTGCTATGTCGCAGCGCGGGCTCCGACGATTTTCGCGCCCTGTGACCGACCCGACACGTCGCGACGAGGCCCCGCCGATGCCCAGCTTTCTCCTGGTCCCGCCGACGCACTACGAGGTGTCGTACGCCATCAACCCGTGGATGCGCCCGGGCACCTGGTCCGAGAGCCCGGCCGCGCATCGGGCCAAGGCCGGCGCCGCGTTCCAGGCGCTGCGGCGGGCGCTGCGCGAGGCCGGCGGCGAGGTCGAGATCGTCGAGGGCGCCGCCGGCCTGCCGGACATGGTGTTCCCGGCCAACGCCGCCATCGTGCTGGACCGCAAGGCGCTGGTGGCGAGCTTCCGGCATCCGCAGCGCCAGGGCGAGACGCCCTTGTTCCAGGCGGCGTTCGAGGCGCTGCGCGGCCGCGGGCTGCTCGACGAGGTCGTGACGCTGCCCGACGGCCTGGTCCAGGAAGGGGCCGGCGACTGCATCTGGGACCGGACCCGGCGGCTCGCCTGGACCGGCTACGGTCCTCGCTCCAGTCCCGGATCGCCCGCGCACGTGGCGCAGGTCTTCGGCATCGACCACATCCCGCTCGAGCTCGCCACTGAGCAGTTCTACCACCTCGACACCTGCCTCTGCGTGCTGCCGCACGGCGAGGTGTTCTTCTATCCCCCCGCCTTCACCCGGGCCGGGATCGCCGCCATCCACGCTTCCGTGCCGCCGGAGCTGCGCCTGGAGGCCGAGCCCGACGACGCCGCCCGGTTCTGCGTCAACGCCGTGGCGCTGGACCGCACGGTGGTGATGGCGCAGGCGACGCCGCGGCTGCGGGCCCGCTTCGCCGAGCGCGGCTACCACGTGAAGGAGGTCGGGCTGCAGCCGTTCATCCTGAGCGGCGGCGGCGCCTACTGCATGACGCTGCGGCTGGACCTGTTCACAGTATAGTTAAGGAAGGCAGGGCTCTGCCCTGGACCCGTCAAGGGCCGCGGCCCTTGGAACCCATTCCTTAAGTCAAGGAGTCCAGAGGCTCGCCTCTGGCGGGGTCAGGGGGCAGGGCCCCTGGCCCTACTGCTTCAGGATCGTCCGCCCCGCATACCGTGCCGCACTCTCCAGCTCCGCCTCGATCCGGATCAGCTGGTTGTATTTCGCGGTCCGGTCCGACCGCGACAGCGAGCCGGTCTTGATCTGCCCGCAGTTGGTCGCCACCGCCAGGTCGGCGATGGTGCTGTCCTCGGTCTCGCCGGAGCGGTGGCTCATCACCGCGGTGTAGCCGGCCCGGTGCGCCAGCTCGACCGCCTCCAGCGTCTCCGACAGCGTGCCGATCTGGTTCACCTTGACCAGGATCGAGTTGGCCGTGCGGGCGGCGATGCCGCGGCGCAGCCGCTCTGGGTTGGTCACGAACAGGTCGTCGCCGACCAGCTGCATCCGAGCACCCAGCACGCTGGTCAGGTGCGCCCAGCCCTCCCAGTCGTCCTCGGCGCAGCCATCCTCGATCGAGACGATCGGATAGCGCCGGCTGAGCTCGTCGAGGTAGGCCACCATGCCGCCGGCGTCGAACGACTTGCCCTCGCCCTCCAGCTCGTAGCGTCCGTCCCGGTAGAATTCGGTGGAGGCGCAGTCGAGCGCGAAGGTGATGTCGTCTCCGGGCCGGTAGCCGGCCTTCTCCACCGCCCGGGTGATGAAGGCCAGCGCCTCGTCCGCCGACTTCAGGCCCGGCGCGAAGCCGCCCTCGTCGCCGACGTTGGTGTTGTGGCCAGCCTCCTTCAGCCCCTTCTTCAGCTGCGCGAAGATCTCCGAGCCCATCCGGATCGCGTCGGCGACGGTGGCGGCGCCGACCGGCTGGATCATGAATTCCTGGATGTCGATCGGGTTGTCGGCATGCTGGCCGCCGTTGATGATGTTCATCATCGGCACCGGCAGGGTGCGGGCGTACACGCCCCCGACATAGCGGTAGAGCGGGACCTGCAGCTCCTCCGCCGAGGCCTTGGCCACCGCCAGCGACACCGCCAGGATCGCGTTGGCGCCCAGGCGGGACTTGTTCGGCGTGCCGTCCAGGTCGATCATGGCGTCGTCGATCGCCACCTGCTCGGTGGACTCCGCCCCCGACAGCGCCTCCAGGATCTCGCCCTCGGCGAACGCCACCGCCTGCAGCACGCCCTTGCCGCCGTAGCGGGCGGGGTCGCCGTCGCGCAGCTCGGCCGCCTCGTGCGCCCCGGTCGAGGCGCCCGACGGCACCGCTGCGCGGCCCTTGGCGCCGGACGCCAGCTCGACGTCGACCTCGACGGTGGGGTTGCCGCGGCTGTCCAGGATCTCGCGCGCGACGATGTCGACGATGGCGCTCATGGGGTATGCCTGCTGTCTGTTTCGCCCGTCGCTTCTTCACCATCTCGCCAGGCTTTCCGCAAGGCCGGCCGCATGACCCGGCCCCCACCCCAAGGAGACCGTCCCGATGCACCGCCTGCCGTTCCTCGCCATCGTGCTCGGCCTCGGTGGGCTGGTGCCGTTCGTCGCCGGCGCCGCTCTCATCCTGTTCTTTTCCGCCGACGTGCCGGTGCCGCGCCTGCTGGCCGCCTTCATCGACTACGCGGCGGTGATCCTCTCCTTTCTCGGCGCGGTGCATTGGGGCCTCGCCCTGGCCGGCGATCCGCACGGCGTGGCGGTGCGGCCCGGCGCGAACCGCGCCCGCCTGGCGCTGGGAGTGCTGCCGGCGCTGATCGGCTGGGCGGCGCTGATGATCCCGCTGGTGGCCTCGCCGCCGCTGGCCCTGGCGGTACTGCTGGCGGGCTTCCTCGGCACCGCCTTCGTCGAGGCGCGGGCGGGGCGGCGTGGCCTGATGCCGCCCGGCTACATGACGCTGCGCTGGCTGCTCACCGCCGTGGTCGCGTTGTGCCTGGCCGGAGTGCTGCTCGCGCGTCTGGTGTAGGGGCGGACCGGGCCGCCGATCCCCGGCCCGGGTCCGCTCGGACTACGCCGTCGCGCGGAATTTCCGCCACGTCCCGTAGGTCGCTGAGCGCCAGACCCATTCGAGCGGCCCGAAGCGGAACGCGCGCAGCCACCACAGGCTGATCGCGATCTGCACGGCCACGATCGCGATCGCCAGCAGGAGGTCGACGGCGGCGCCCGACCGGCGGATCAGGCCGATCCCGAAGCCGTCGAACACCAGGAAGTAGAAGACGCTCTGGCCGACATAGTTGGTGAGCGCCATCCGGCCGAACGCGGCGAGCCCGCTCAGCACGACGCCGCGTGCCTCCACGCGGCACGGCACGATCAGGACCGCCACGTAGCCGAACGCCCGGGTCGGCGTCGCGGCATCCTCGGCGACGTGCGCCAGGACGCGCAGCGCCATGGGCCACGAGGACAGGCCGGCCCCCGCGACCGGCCCGAGCAGCGAGAGCAGCAGGCCGGCGGGCAGCATCGTCGCCGCGAGGCGGGTCATGAGGGCCGCGCGTCGCTCCGGCTGCTGGAGCCAGCCCTGCCGATAGATCCAAGCTCCGACCAGGAACTGGCCGGCGATCTGCCCTCAGAACGCGAGAACCTCCACGTTCCCGTAGGTCCTGCCGGCGCGCACGATGCAGGCATGCAGGAGCTGCGGGTAATCGCCTTGGGAGAGGGCGTGCCAGAGCGCTTGGTGAACCGATCCCATGACCACGTGTCGAGGGAGGCCTGCCGCCAGCAGCGGAGCCGCCTCGGTCGGGAACAGGAGCAGCACGATGCCGGCGACGAGGAGAGCCCGCGCCGGCAGCCACTGCGTCAGCAGCAGCAGGAACCCGACCAGCGCATAGTCGTGCAGGATGTCGCCGAACCAGAGAAGAAACAGGTGCAGCACCCCCACGACGAGCAGGAAGGCCAGCCGTCTTGCATAGACGCGGCCGGCATCGGCGCCGCGGCTCGAGACCCGCTCGCTGAACAGCGCGAAGGCGACCCCGAACAGGACGCCGAACAGGCACTGCGCCTTGCCGAGGATCAACCAGTCTCCGAGGAAGGCCACCACCCTGTCGAGCGGTGCCGTCGCAAGCGACGCCTGTACGGCACCTGGCATGAGGGCGCGCGTGGTCTCGAACAGGTTCATCCAGGCGACGCCGAACAGGGCGTAGCCGCGGATGACGTCGATGTCGCGGATCCTGCCGGCACCGTCGATGGGCGCTCCGGTGACGGTGACGGGACCGTCACGAAGCCGCGTCGACACGCTCGAAGAACCCGGTCCGGTCATGATGCTCTCCGTTCAACGTCACCGGGACGCGGAAGCGCCCGCTGCGGAGCGGAGTGCATCGCTCCTGCCAGGCTCGGAGCTTCTTTCGACTCACTGTCTTCTAACAGAAATAGCAGCGAGGGCAGGGCTCGATTGTCGCCAGTCGCCACGGCTAGGGTCTCTGCGCCAACTCATGACGCGAAACGCCACGCTGATCTCGACGGCTTGGCGCTAGCCCCCGGTTAGTCCCGGGGCGCTCGATAGCGAAGCGTTCCCGGCGCGTCGCCGCGGCCGGCTGTCGCGGTCGGCGCTCGGCCACGCCGCTGACCCGCGACGACCGGTTTTCCGGTGCTTGCCGGTCAGTCGACCCGGTAGCGGATCGGCTTGAACGCGTAATTGTTCGACTGCAGCGCCGAGCAGGCGGTGAGCCCGACGATCAGGTCGTCCTCGGCCTCGAAGGTGGCGAAGTCGCCAGGCCGGCTCAACGGCGCCGCCACCGTGAGCGCGCCGGTCTCGCCGTCGACGCGCACGTTCATGAACACGTTGAACGCGACCGGGATCTGGTCGGGGCCGATCCCATGCGGCGCCAGCGCCGCCGCCAAGTTGCCGAAGCATCCGCGATGCGGCGCGGCGTCGCCGTAGATGATGCGGAAGGTGTCGGCCGAACACGGCGTCAGCAGGAAGTCGTGCCGGCCGACCGTGTCCGCCACGATGCGCAGCAGGACCCGGCTGCGGTTCGAGTAGATCGCGTCGCCAATGGTCAGGAACAGCCGGCTGGCGTAGTCGAGCGTGCGGCCGGACGAGATCACTTCGGCTGTGTCGGCGCGGCTGAACGCCAGCAGGTCGGCGACCTGCTCGCCTTCCGGATCGATCACCGTCAGGCGCTGTCCCCTGTCCAGCGTGAACGCGACCCCGGAGCGCGGCGCGATCTCGTGCATCCCGGGATCCGGCTCAGGCGGCATCGCGACCGAACGCGGCCGGGCTGAACGGGCAGCGCCAGTCGTCCTCGACCGCACGCCCGCTGTACTGCCGGGCTTCCGAGTTCTCGCCGAACTTGGCCAGCATCGGGTTGCGGCTGCCGTTCAGCGCCAGGTCGCGGTCGAGGATGGTGTCGCGCAGCCGCGGATACAGCCCTTCGGCCCGCAGGCGCTCGAACTGGTCGTGCAGGTTGAACACCAGCGCCGGCCGCTCGAACCGCCGCGCCAGACGGCTGGCGCCGGGATGCAGCCCGACCACGAAGAACGCCTGGCCGCCGAAGCTGAGCGAGAAGTGCGGGCTCGCCGGATCCTGGCTGACGCGGCCGTCATAGGTCTCCCCGAGCCAGCGGTCCTTGTCCGACAGCGACTGCACCCGCGCCCAGAGGTGCTGCTCGAAGGCGTCCTCGGCGATCGCGTCCGGCCCCTCGAACAGCACGACGAAGCTCTGGAACAGCTTCGGCCGCTCCACGTAGCGCGCCGCGAACGCCTGCAGCTCCGGCAGGATGCGCAAATCGTCCCAGGCGGAGCGGATGTCGCGGGCGACCAGGATCTGCAGCTGGTCTCGGCTGAGCGCCGACTTGGCGCCGACGCAGGAGAAGCCGGGGTGCCGGATGAAGTCGCGGAAACGGTCCGCCAGCGGATGGCGATCGTCCGTCAATCCAGGTCCGGGGGAGGCTGAAAGCATCAGGCACGTCCTCGTCACGCCAGCATCGACCGCGGTCGAGCGTCGGAAACGCAGGATATGAGGGCGGTTGCCTCCCGGCGCCGGGAGGCTGGGTTGCGCCGGCACCACGCAACCAAGGCCCCGCGTCAATGATCCGAGACCGCCACCAGCTCGACCCGGAACACCAGCGCCGCGTTCTCCGGAATCGGCCCGGCGCCCCGGGCGCCGTAGCCGAGTGCCGGCGGGATGTAGAGCATCCACACGTCGCCCGGCCGCATCAGCTGCAGGGCCTCCGACCATCCCTTGATCACCTGGCCGAGCGGCAGGGTGACGATCTGGCCCTTGGAGTCGTCGAAGGTGGCGCCGTCCGACAGCTTGCCGACATAGTTCACGAGCACGCTGTCGGTGGCGGCGGGATGCCGGCCGGCCGCGTCGCCCGACTGCACCACCTTGTACTCGAGGCCGGACGGCAGCGTGACCACGCCCGGCTGCGCCGCCGTCTGCTTCAGGAACGCGGCCGCGGCGGCCGGCGTGTCGGCCCGGGCCGGGCTGACTGCGGTGCCGGCCGCCAGCAGCAAGGCCAGGCCACAGGCGGGGAGAAGCGGGCGGACGAGCGGCATGGTGCCTCCAGGACGGTGTCGAGGCGCCTTCTAGCAGCAGGCCGCCGCCGGATCATCCCGGCCCGCCCGCCGCGGCGTCATACCAGGCGCGCCTTCCTGAGCGAGGCAGCGATGAAGCCGGAGAACAGCGGGTGCGGCGCGAACGGCTTGCTGAGCAGCTCGGGATGGAACTGCACGCCGATGAACCACGGATGGTCGGGATACTCGACGATCTCGGGCAGGATGCCGTCGGGCGACAGCCCGGAGAACATGAGCCCGGCGCGCTCCATCCGCTCGCGGTAGTGGATGTTGACCTCGTAGCGGTGACGGTGCCGCTCGTGCACCAGTGCCGCGCCGTAGGCCTCCGCCGCCCGCGACCCCGGCGCCAGCACCGCCCCGTAGGCGCCCAGCCGCATGGTGCCGCCGAGGTCGCTGCCCTCCTGCCGCCGCAGCAGCTCGTCGCCCTGGGCCCATTCCGTCATCAGGCCGACCACCGGATGCTCGGTCGGGCCGAACTCGGTCGACGAGGCGTCGGCGATCCCGACCAGGTTGCGGGCGCACTCGATCACCGCCATCTGCATGCCGAAGCAGATGCCGAAGAACGGGATGCGCTGCTCGCGCGCGAACCGCACCGACTCGATCTTGCCCTCCGAGCCGCGCTCGCCGAAGCCGCCCGGCACCAGGATGCCGTGCACGTCCTCCAGCCGCGCGATCGCGGCACCCTGGCGGCCGTCGGCGCTCTCGAAGATCTGGCTGTCGACCCAGTCCAGCTTGACCCGCACCCGGTTGGCGATGCCGCCGTGGATCAGCGCCTCGTTCAGCGACTTGTAGCTGTCCAGCAGCGAGGTGTACTTGCCGACCACGGCGATCCGCACCTCGCCCTCCGGGTTGCGGATCGCGTCCAGCACGCGGCGCCAGGCCGAGAGGTCGGGCTCGCCGGCGTGGGGCAGGCCGAAATGCCGCAGCACCTCGGTGTCCATGCCCTCGTCGTGATAGCTGATCGGGCAGGCATAGATGGTGTCGACGTCGAGGGCGGAGACCACCGCCTCCGGGCGCACGTTGCAGAAGCTGGCGATCTTGCGCCGCTCGTTCTCCGGCAGCGGGCGGTCCGAGCGGCACAGCAGCATCTGCGGCTGGATGCCGACGTTCTGCAGCTCCTTCACCGAGTGCTGCGTGGGCTTGGTCTTGAGCTCGCCCGCGGCCGGGATCCACGGCACCAGCGTCAGGTGCACGAACATGGTGCGCTCGGGGCCGAGGTCGTTGCGCAGCTGGCGGATCGCCTCCAGGAACGGCAGGCTCTCGATGTCGCCCACCGTGCCGCCGATCTCGATCAGCGCGAAGTCGAGGTCCTCGGTGCCGTGCACCACCGCGTTCTTGATCGCGTCGGTGATGTGCGGGATCACCTGCACGGTGGCGCCGAGATAGTCGCCGCGGCGCTCGCGCGCGATCACCTCGGCGTAGATCCGCCCGGTGGTGGCGTTGTCGCCGCGGGTCGCGTGCACGCCGGTGAAGCGCTCGTAATGGCCGAGGTCGAGGTCGGTCTCGGCGCCGTCGTCGGTCACGAACACCTCGCCGTGCTGATACGGGCTCATCGTGCCGGGATCGACGTTGAGGTAGGGATCGAGCTTGCGCAGCCGCACGCGGTAGCCGCGCGCCTGCAGCAGGGCGGCCAGCGCCGCCGACGCGATGCCCTTGCCGAGCGAGGAAACCACGCCGCCGGTGATGAAGACGAACCGCGTCATGGGCGTCGGTCCTACACCGGATGGCCGGGACGGGATAGGTCGCCGGCCCGCCCGTCAGGCGGCCGAGCCGCGGATGGCGGCCGCAACGGCGCGTGCGGCCCGCTCTCCGTCCTCCATCGCGCCGCCGACCGTGCCGGCCAGCCCGCCGGTGTGGCAGGCCTCGCCGGCCAGCACGATCCGGCCATCGGCGAACGGCCGCCCGAGACGTCCGCGCGCCCAGGCATGGCCCGGGCGGGCATAGGCGTAGGCGCCCAGGAACAGCGGGTCGCTGCCCCAGCGCGAGGCCCAGCCATCGTCCGCCAGCGCCGACGCCGCGACGGCGCCGAGCGAGTCCCGGAACCGGGCCCGCATCTCGTCGAGCGCCTCGTGCTCGCGGCCGCCGAACGACCAGGCATGGCGGCCGCCGACGTAGCCGGTGACATAGGGCGCCCCGTCCGGCCACGCGTGCAGCAGCATCAGCGGGTCGCCGCGCCGCTTGAGCCGCCGCTCGATCAGCGTGCCGGGCTCCACCCCCAGCCGCGACCGCGCGTCCCGGTCCCGCCCGGACAGCGCCACCTTGCTCAGCAGCCCCATCGGCAGCCCGTCCAGCGCGCCCGCGATGTCGTCCGGCAGCGCCGGCCGGAAGCCGATCCGCCCGTCCCGCAGCACCCCGGTCGAGACCGTCACGATGCAGGCGCGGGCCCGCAGCGCTCCCGCCGAGGTCGAGAGCTCGACCCGGCCGGGCCGGCTGCAGTCCACCGTGCGCACGCCGACACCCAAGCGGACCGGCCCCGCCAGCGGCCCCAGCCGCGACTCCAGCAGCGTGCCCATGCCCAGGTCCGGCCGCAGGTCCCCCTCCGCCAGCTCGTTGCGGTGCCAGTCGTGCAGCGACAGCGCATCGGCATCCGCCGCCGCGATCACCGAGCCCTCCCAGGCCTCGACGTTCGCGGCCCAGGGGTTCGGCGCGCAGCCGGCGCCGACGGCGGACAGCGCCTGGTCCGGACCCTCGGCCAGCCGGGCTGCGCGCTCCTGCCAGGCGGCGTCGGCCGCGTCGTAGGCGGCCGCATCGCCGTCGTCGGCGATCCGGCCGCCCACCATCAGCCGCCGGTTGCCCTGGTGCCCCTCGTGCACGGCGTCGCCGGCGGCCCGGGCCAGCTCCAGCAGCGGGTTGCGGTCGGTCTGGTGCAGCCAGGTGGCGCCCTCGTCGATCGCGGCGCCGCCGAGCTCGGGACGCCGCGAGGTCCGGGCGCGGCCGCCGATCCGGTCGCCGGCCTCCAGCACCACCACGTCGTGGTGGCGGGCGCGCAGCCACGCCGCGGCGGCGAGGCCGGCGGCGCCAGCGCCGACGATCGCGATGTCGGTCAGGAGCGAAGGCCAGGGGCTCTGCCCCTGGACCCCACCAGAGGCGGGGCCTCTGGATTCCGTTCGTTAAGGGAGGAGGGGGGATTGATCCCCATCCGGGCTAGTGGCCGGGGATCGGGGGCTGATTCGGCAGCGGTGGGCGTGGGGGTAGAGCGGCCCCAGGGGCCGCGGCCGGGGCGTGGTTGGCCGCAGGCACCGCCAGGATGTCGCGGGTGCGGCCGGCGCCGCCGCGGTTCAGCACCGCCAGCGCCAGCGACAGCAGCATGAAGATGGCGGCCAGGATCGCCGTGGTCCGGGTCAGCAGGTTGGCGGTGCCGCGGCCGCTCATGAACGCGCCCATGCCCTGGCTGGAGCCGATGCCCAGCCCGCCGCCCTCGCTGCGCTGGATCAGCACGACGCCGATCAGCGTCAGGGTGACGAGGAGGTGCAGGACCAGCAGGACGTCGATCATGGAGGGGTTCCGGGCAGGCTCAGCCGCGCGCGGCGGCGGCGATGGCGAGGAAGTCGGCTGGCTTCAGGCTGGCGCCGCCGACCAGCGCGCCGCCGACCTCCGGCACCGCCAGCAGCTCGGCCGCGTTGCCGGCATTGACCGACCCGCCATAGAGGATGCGGACGCCGCGGCCGGCCTCGCCGAACTGCCGCACCAGCTCGGCGCGGATGAAGGCGTGCATGGTGGCGACGTCTTCGGCGGTGGCGGTGCGGCCGGTGCCGATCGCCCAGACCGGCTCGTAGGCGACGACGCCCGGGCCGTCCGCGAAGCCGTGCGGCAGGCTGCCCTTGATCTGCCAGCCGACCGTGTCCTCGTGCCCGTCGGCCGCGCGCTGGTCCTCGGTCTCGCCGACGCAGACGATCGGAACCAGGCCGGCCGCGGTCGCCGTCACCACCTTCTCGCGCACCGTCTCGTCGAGCTCCTTGTGGTTCTGGCGCCGCTCCGAGTGGCCCAGGATCACGTGCGTGGCGCCGAGGTCGCGCAGCATCGGCGCCGCGATGTCGCCGGTATGGGCGCCGTTGGGCGCCATGTGGCAGTCCTGGCCGCCGACCGCGAAGCGGGTGCCGGACAGGATGCGCACGGTGCCGGCGATCTGCGTGAACGGCGGGCAGACCAGCAGCTCGGCCGCCCCGCCGGCCCCGTTCGCACCAGCCTGACCCACGCCGTCGCGCAGCGCCTGCGCCAGCGCCTCGGCATCCGCGGTCAGCCCGTTCATCTTCCAGTTGCCGGCGATCAGGGGGCGGCTCATGCTCGGATCATCCCGCGAGGCGTGGTCGGCCGCGGCGGCGGCTGGGTCACGCGGTGATAGACCATGCAGCCCGCGGCATGACAAGCGCGGGCCGCCCCCTTATGGTCCGCGCGCCCGTGCCGCGGCGGCGCAGCCCGTCGAACCAGGATCGCCCATGCTCGCCTTCATGCGCCGCGTCTTCATCGGCTCCTGGCTCGGGCGCATCCTCGCGGTGCTGATCCTGCTGAGCTTCGGCGCCTGGGGCATCGGCGACTTCGCCTCCAGCATCTTCGGCGGCGGCGCCGGCGAGGTCGCCCGCGTCGCCGGCCGTGCCATCGCCATGCCGGAGTTCCAGCGCACCTACGAGCGCGGCCTCGCCGCCGCGGCCCAGCATGCGGGCGTGCCCGATCCGGCAGCACTTCCGGCCGCCGACCGCCGCCAGGTCGCCGTCCAGGCGCTGCAGCAGCTGGTGCTGCAGTCGCTCATCGCCGACACCGCCCGCCGCACCGGCATCGTCGTGCCGGACCAGGTCGTGCGCGACCAGGTGTTCGCCGAAAAGGCGTTCGCCGGCCCCGACGGCAGCTTCAGCCGCACCCAGTTTGACCAGCGCATCGCCGCCGCCGGCCTCACGGAGGACCAGCTGCTGGCCCTGTTCCGCGCCCAGGCCGCCGCCACCGCGCTGATCGAGCCGATCCGGATCGGCACGGTGGCCCCGCCGGAGCTGGTCCGCCGCGCCTACGCCTTCGCCGCCCAGCAGCGCGTACTGGACATGGTCACGCTGCCGTTCTCGCAGGTGCCGGCGCCGCCGGCGCCGGACGAGGCCGTGCTGCACCGCTACTACGACAACAACAGGGACCGCTTCGCGGCGCCGGAATACCGGCGCATCAGGCTGGTGCTGCTGTCCCCGGCCACGATCGGCCACGACCTGCCGATCACGGAAGCCGACGAGCGGAAGGCCTACGACCAGTCCATCCCCCGCTACCAGGTGCCGGAGAAGCGCTCGGTGCAGCTGCTGATCGTGCCGCAGCAGGCCGAGGCGGCGCAGCTCGCCGCCCGGTGGCGCGGCGGCCTCGCCTGGAGCCGGCTGCAGCAGGCTGCCCGGGACGCCACCCCGGTGTCGCTGGACGATGCCAGCGCCGTCAGCATCCCGTCGCCCGACCTCGCCCGGCTGGTGTTCGCGGCGGCGCCCGGCACGATCACGGGCCCGTCCAAGGCCGATGCCGGCTGGGTGGTGGCGCGGGTTTCGAAGGTGACGCCGGCTGAGAACCGCAGCTTCGCCGCGGTGCAGGACGAGCTGCACGACGCCATCGGCACCGAGCGCGCCGCCCAGCTGCTGCCGGCTCGGGTGCAGCGGCTGCAGGACGCGATCGCCGGCGGCGGCCTCGACGCCATCCCGGGTGACATCGGCGCCGCCGCCGCCGAGGGAACGCTGGACGCGCAGGGGCTGACGCCCACAGGCGACCCGGCGCCGCTGCCGGGCTCCGACGCGGTGCGCAAGGCGGTGCTGGCGCAGGCGTTCGCGGCCCGCAAGGGCGACGTGCCGACGCTCGTGCAGGGGCCGGAGAACAGCTCGTATGCCCTGGTGGTCGAGCAGGTGACGCCGGCCGCACCGCTCGCCTTCGTGCAGGCGGCGGACCGGGTGCGCGCCGCCTGGCAAGCGGACGCGATCCGCCACGCCGACGAGCGGCAGGCCGCCGCCCTGTACGCCGATGCCCAGAAGGGGCACGGACTGGCTGCGGTCGCAGGCCTGCGACCGGGCTTCCAGCACGACGTCGTGGTGGGCCGCGACCAGACCACCGGGCCGGTGCCGGCGAACCTGGCCCGGATCGCCTTCTCGCTGGCGCCGGGGACCTCGACCATGGTGGAGGGCCCGGACGGCTTCACGGTCGCCACCGTGACCGCGGTGCGCCGCCCCGACCCGGCCGCTAGTCCGCTCCAGTACGCCCGCGCCCGGCAGTCGCTGGACGCCGCGGCGGCCGACGAGGTCGAGGAAAGCTACGTCCAGGCGCTGCGGACCCGCGCCAATCCCAGGATCAACGGCAACGCCATCGAGCAGGTGATCGGGCCGCCCGGCGGCAGCGGCTCGTGACCGACGGCACGGCCGCCGCCGCGGTCGTCTGGACCGTCGAGGCCGCCGACCTGCTGACGCCGGTCGCCGCCTTCCTGAAGCTGCGCCGCCACCTGAGCGGTGCCGACCGTAACGGCTTCTTGCTAGAGAGCATCGAGGGCGGCGTCGCGCGCGGCCGCTACTCGGTGATCGGCCTGCTGCCCGACCTGATCTGGCGCTGCCGCGACGGCGTCGCGTCCAGCGGCGCCGGCGGGGGCGTGCCCGCACCCGATCCGCGGCCGCCGGTGGCATCGCTGCGGGCCCTGATCGCGGGCAGCCGGCTCGTGCTGCCGGACGGGCTGCCGCCGATGGTGGGCGGCGTGTTCGGCTACCTCGGCTACGAGATGGTGCGGCAGATCGAGCGCCTGCCGCACCCGCCTGCCGACGACCTGCGGCTGCCGGACGCGATGCTGCTGCGGCCGTCGCTGTTCGCGGTGTTCGACAACGTGCGCGACGAGCTGACGCTGGCGGTGCCGCTGCGGCCCGCGGTCGGGCGCGGCCGTGCGGCCGCCGAGGCGCTGCTGGCCGCGGCGCGAGACGCCCTCGCACGCGCGCTGCCGCTGGCCGAGCCATCCTCGGCAGCCGAGATCATCGCAGGGCCGATCGAGCCGAGCTCGAACTTCACCTGCGACGGGTTCCTGGACGCGATCGCCCGGGCCAAGGAGTACATCGCCGCCGGCGACGTCTTCCAGGTGGTGCCGAGCCAGCGCTTCTCCGCACCGTTCCCGCTGGACGGCTTCGCGCTCTATCGGGCGCTGCGCCGGATCAATCCGGCCCCCTTCCTGTTCTTCCTCGACCTGTCGGACGGCGGCGACCGGTTCCAGCTGGTCGGCAGCAGCCCCGAGGTGCTGGTGCGGCTGCGCGACGGCCTGGTGACGGTGCGGCCCCTGGCCGGCACCCGCCCGCGCGGCGCCGACCGCGCCGCCGACCTGCGGCTGGAGGCCGACCTGCTCGCCGACCCGAAGGAGCGCGCCGAGCACCTGATGCTGGTCGATCTCGGCCGCAACGACGTGGGAAGGGTCGCGGCACTCGGCAGCGTGCGGGTGGAGGAGAGCTTCGCCGTCGAGCGCTTCAGCCACGTCATGCACATCTCGTCCACCGTGACCGGCCGGCTGCGTCCGGAGCTGGACGCGCTCGACGCGCTGATGGCCGGCTTCCCGGCCGGCACCCTGACCGGTGCGCCGAAGATCCGGGCGATGGAGATCATCGACGAGCTGGAGCCGACCCGCCGCGGCGTCTATGGCGGCTGCATCGGCTATTTCGGCGCCGACGGCGCCATGGACACCTGCATCGGCCTGCGCATGGCCGTGCTGCGGGACGGGCAGATGCACGTGCAGGCCGGGTGCGGCGTGGTCGCGGACAGCGTGCCGGAGGCCGAGTACGAGGAGACCCGTCAGAAGGCGCGGGCGTTGTTTCGGGCTGCCGAGGCGGCAGGAAGGCCAGGGGCCCTGCCCCTGGACCCCGCCAAAGGCGAGCCTTTGGAAACCGCTACTTAAGGAATTGGGGCCTAGGGCCGTCGTGCGAAGCGCGCTGTGCGTGACGGCCCCAGCGGGGTCCAGGAGCAGCGCCCCTGGCCTTAACCCTTAGGCTGCGATCTTTGTCGGCTCGCCCGACAGCACCGCGATCAGCTCGGCGCGCACCGCCTCGGCGCGGTTGTTGGCCACCTGGCACGTGCCCGCCGCGTCATGGCCGCCGCCGCCGTAGCCGAGGCAGACCTCGCCGACCTTGATCGGCGAGCCGCGGTCCAGGATCGACTTGCCGATCGCGAACACGGTGTTCTGCCGCTTCATGCCCCACATGAGGTGGGTCGAGATGTCGCACTCGGGGAACAGGGCATAGACGGTGAAGCGGTTGCCGGCATAGATCACCTCCTCGTCGCGGAGGTCGATCAGCGCCAGCTTGCCGTGCAGCGTGGTACAGCGCCGGAGCTGGGCCACGAACGCCTCCCGGTGCGCCTGGTAGATGGCGACCCGCTCGCTCACGTCCGGCAGCGCCAGCACGTCGGCGACGCTGCAGTCGCGGCAGCGCTCGATCAGCTGCATCATCAGCTCGTAGTTCGAGATCCGGAAGTCGTGGAAGCGGCCGAGGCCGGTGCGGCTGTCCATCAGGAAGTTGAGCAGCACCCAGCCCTGCGGATCGAGGATCTCGTCCCGGGTGAACCGGGCGGTGTCGGCCTGGTCGACCGCCGCCATCAGCTCGGCGCTGATGCGCGGAAAGGCGGCGGCCCCGCCATAGTGGCCGTGGACGACGCGGGCCGCGGACGGCGCTTGCGCGTCGATCACGTGGTTGACTTGGCCCTCGCCCTCCTGGCGGATGACCTCGCTCGCATGATGGTCGAAGGCAAGGTGGCAGCCCTTGACGTAGGGCAGGTTGGTGAGGATGTCGCGGCTCGTGATCGGGACGATGCCGTCCTGCATGTCCTTGGGATGGACGAACTTGATGTCGTCGATGAGGTCGAGCTCGCGCAGCAGCATGCCGCAGACGAGACCGTCGAAGTCGCTGCGGGTCACGAGGCGGTATTTCTGGTTCGGCATGGGATGCGCCCGATCTGGTTGCAGGGACCCTAGCCGGGGCATCGCTAAGATTCGGTTACGGCAATCGAGGCCGGGCGCCGGTTTGACCCCATCCGGCCGCCGCCGCAGACTGCGCGCATGATCCTGCTGATCGACAACTACGACAGCTTCACCTTCAACCTCGTGCACTACCTGGGCGAGCTCGGCGAGGCCTGCGACGTGCGCCGCAACGACAGCCTCACCGGCGCCGAGGCGCTGGCGCTGGAGCCGGACGCGATCGTGCTGTCGCCGGGCCCCTGCTCGCCGAACGAGGCCGGCATCTGCTGCGAGCTGATCGCGGCCGCGTCCGGGCGGGTGCCGGTGCTGGGCGTGTGCCTGGGGCACCAGGCGATCGGCCAGGTGTTCGGTGCCGCGGTGGTGCGGGCGCCGGCGCCGGTGCACGGCAAGGTGAGCCCGATCCTCCACAACGGCACCGGCCTGTTCGAGGGCCTGCCGTCGCCGTTCAACGCCACCCGCTACCACAGCCTGACGCTGCGGCCCGACAGCCTGCCGGACTGCCTGCGCGCCACCGCCTGGACCGAGGACGGCGTCGTCATGGGGGTGGCGCACCGGGACCTCGCGATCCATGGCGTGCAGTTCCATCCCGAGAGCATCGCCTCGGAGCACGGCCACGCCATCCTGGCCAACTTCCTGGGACTGGCGCGTCGGCGCAGCCAGCCGGAGCAGCGGATCCGTGCCGCCTGAGCGCATCGGGGGGGCGCTCAGGCCGATCCTGGCACGGGTCGCGGGCGGGCACCGCCTGTCGGAGGCCGAGGCCGAGGCCGCCTTCGACGGAGTGATGTCGGGCGAGGCGACGCCGGCGCAGATCGCCGGCCTGGCGATGGCGCTGCGGGTGCGCGGCGAGACCGCGGCCGAGCTCGCCGGTGCCGCGCGGGCGATGCGCGCCCGCATGCGCCGGGTGCCGGGCGTGGCTGACGCGGTCGACGTCTGCGGCACCGGCGGCGACGGCCACGCCACCCTCAACGTCTCGACCGCGGTGGCCTTCGTGCTGGCGGCGCTGGGGGTGCCGGTGGCCAAGCACGGCAACCGGGCGGTGTCGTCGCGCGCCGGCGCCTCCGACACGCTGGAGGCGCTGGGCATCCCGCTGGAGCCCGATCCGCAGGCGCTGGAGGCGTCGCTCCAGGGACGCGGCCTCGCCTTCCTGGCAGCGCCCCTGCACCACCCGGCCATGCGCCACGCCGCCGCCGCGCGCGCCGAGCTCGGCGTCCGCACGATCTTCAACCTGCTGGGGCCGCTCTGCAATCCGGCCGGGGTGCGCCGCCAGATGATCGGCGTGTTCGACCCCGCCTGGCAGCGTCCGATCGCCGCGGCGCTGCAGCGGCTGGGCTCGGACTGCGTCTGGGTGGTGCACGGCGAGGATGCGGACGGCGGGCCGGGCCTCGACGAGTTCAGCCTGGCCGGCCCGACCGGCGTGGTGGCGCTGCGGTCCGGCCGGCTCGGCCGATTCAGAGTCGAGCCGGGCGATCTCGGCCTCGTCGTCCGGCCGCTGGCCGCGATCGCCGGCGGCGGGCCCGCCGACAACGCCGCCGCCCTGCTACGGCTGCTCGGCGGCGAGACCGGGGCCTACCGCGACACCGTGCTGCTGAACGCGGCCGCCGCCTTGCAGGTGAGTGCGCGGGGGCACATCTCGGAACCCGTGGCCGGTGCGGCGTCCGGGGACGACGGCGCGCCGCTGCCGGAGATGCAGCCGCCGCTGGACCGGCTGCGCGAGGGCCTGGCCCATACCGCCCGGGTGATCGACGACGGCTCGGCGCTGGCGCTGCTGCGGGCGATGCGCGCACCCGATGACAGGATGGCCTCATGACCGTCGACCTGCCGGACCACGCGCTGCGGGACGTGCCGGACGTCCTGGCCAGGATCTGCGCGCAGACCCGCGCCGAGGTCGGCCGCCGCAGCGTCGGGCTGCCCCTGCCGGAGATCAGGCTCCGCCTGCGCGACCTCGCCGAGCCGCCGCGCGGCTTCGCCGCCGCGCTGCGGCGCAAGGCCGCCCTGCGCCAGCCCGGCCTGATCGCCGAGATCAAGAAGGCGTCGCCGTCAGCCGGGCTGATCCGCCCCGCCTACGATCCGGCCGGGATCGCCCGGCAGTATCAGGCCGCCGGGGCCGCCTGCCTGTCGGTGCTGACCGAGGGGCCGTCGTTCGGCGGCCACGTCGCCGACCTGCAGATCGCACGGGCCGCGGTGCGGCTGCCGGTGCTGCGCAAGGACTTCATCCTCGACTCCTGGCAGGTGTACGAGAGCCGGCTGATCGGCGCCGACTGCATCCTGCTGATCATGGCGGCGCTGACCGACCGGCTCGCGGCCGAGCTGCTGGACCTCGCCGGCTCGCTCGGGCTCGACGTGCTGGTCGAGGTGCACGACGAGGCCGAGCTCGACCGCGCACTCGAGCTGGACGTCGCGCTGATCGGCATCAACAACCGCGACCTGCGCACCCTGGAGACCGACCTCGACACCACCGTGCGGCTGGCGCCGAGGGTGCCGCCCGACCGCGTCGTCGTGGCCGAGAGCGGCATCCGCACCCGCGAGGACGTGATGCGGCTGAGCGGCGCCGGCGCGTCCTGCTTCCTGGTCGGCGAGAGCCTGCTGCGCCAACCCGACGCCGGGGCCGCCTGTGCCGCCCTGCTCGGTCCGGCGTGAGAGCCTGTCCGGAAATGCGCCGTGCCGGCGATCCGACGCGGCCCTCTGCGCTTGGCCTGGGCTCGCGGCCACGAGGCGGCTGCGCTCCGGTTCAGGGTGGCCGCGCCGGGCGTGCTCCGCCGCGGGTGCTGTGGAGCACTCCCGCTCGGCACAGCCCGTTCTCGGACGGGCTCTGAGATGAAGGTGGAACCGCCCGAGGCGCCGCGGCTGAGCCACCTCGACGAGGCCGGGCGGGCGGTGATGGTCGACGTCTCGGCCAAGCCGGTCACCGCGCGCGAGGCGACCGCGGCGGCGCGGGTGGCGATGCGCCCGGAGACGCTGGCGCAGATCGCATCGGGCGGAATCCACAAGGGCGACGTCTTCGCCGCGGCCCGGATCGCAGGCATCATGGCGGCGAAGCGGACCGCCGAGCTGATCCCGCTCTGCCACCCGCTGCCGATCAGCGCGGTCGTGCTGACGCTCGAGGCCGACGCCGGGGGGAGCTGCGTGCTGATCGAGGCGACGGTGCGCACGACCGGCCGCACCGGGGTCGAGATGGAGGCGCTGACGGCGGCAACCGTGGCCGCTCTGACCCTCTATGACATGTGCAAGGCGATCGACCGCGGCATGCGGATCGAGGGCGTGCGCGTGATGAGCAAGACCGGCGGCCGGTCCGGGACCTACGAGGCCGCATAGGGCCGTGCCTCCTGGGCACCAGGACGCGATGCGGGCGCCGGGCCACCCCGGTTACGCGAACGAGGACGATGGGGAAACGAGCATGAGCGGAGCGAGACAGCAGCTGGCCGAGATCCCCCCCGACACGCACCGGGGCAGCAACCGGCCGTCGATGGGCCAGGACGAGCTGACCCGTGCCTACGGGGACATGCTGCTGATCCGGCGCTTCGAGGAACGCACCGGCCAGCTCTACGGCATGGGGCTGATCGGCGGCTTCTGCCACCTCTACATCGGCCAGGAGGCGATCGTGGTCGGCGTGCAGATGACGCTGAAGAAGGGCGACAAGATCGTCACCTCGTATCGCGACCACGGCCACATGCTGGCCGCCGGCATGGACCCCAAGGGCGTCATGGCCGAGCTCGCCGGCCGCGCCACCGGCTACTCGCGCGGCAAGGGCGGCTCCATGCACATGTTCTCCCGCAAGGAGAACTTCTACGGCGGCCACGGCATCGTCGGCGCGCAGGTCTCGATCGGCGCCGGCCTGGCGTTCGCCAACAAGTACCGCGGCACCGACGAGGTCGCGGTCGCCTACATGGGCGACGGCGCCTCGAACCAGGGCCAGGTGTTCGAGAGCTTCAACCTGGCCGCGCTGCAGAAGCTGCCCTGCGTGTTCGTGATCGAGAACAACCAGTACGGCATGGGCACCAGCGCCGCCCGCTCCTCGGCGTCGAAGGCGCTGTGGCGCAACGGCGAGCCGTGGGGCATCCCCGGCCAGCAGGTGGACGGCATGGACGTGGTGGCGGTGCGGGACGCGGCGGCGGAGGCGGTGGCGCACTGCCGCGCCGGCCACGGCCCCTACCTGCTGGAGATGAAGACCTACCGCTATCGCGGCCACTCGATGTCCGACCCGGCCAAGTACCGCACCCGCGAGGAGGTCGAGCAGATGCGCCGCGAGCACGACGCGATCGAGGCGGCCCGCCACGCGCTGCTGGAGATGGGTGTCGCGGAGGCGGCGCTGAAGGAGACCGACAACGCCATCAAGCGGCGCGTGGCCGAGGCGGCCGAGTTCGCGCAGGCGAGCCCGGAGCCCGATCCGGCCGAGCTCTGGACCGACGTGCTGGTGGAGGCCTGAGCGCGATGTCGACGCAGGTGCTGATGCCCGCACTCTCGCCCACCATGACCGAGGGCAAGCTGGCGCGCTGGCTGAAGAAGGAGGGCGACAGCATCGCCGCCGGCGACGTGATCGCCGAGATCGAGACAGACAAGGCGACCATGGAGGTGGAGGCGGTCGACGAGGGCACGCTGGGCCACATCCTGGTCGCCGAGGGCACCGAGAACGTGGCGGTGAACGCGCCGATCGCGGTGCTGCTGGCGGATGGCGAGACGGCTGACGGCGACAAGACCGGCGGTGAGAAGGCTGGGGGCGGGACCGCGTCCGGGGCATCGGTGGCGCCGGCCGCGGAGGCGCCGGCGTTGCCGAAGGTCGCGGCCGAGGGCGCCGACGCCAAGGCGATCGCCGACCGGGGCTCGGCCGCCAAGACCCCGGAGCTGGCGCGGCCGGCGCCGGAGCGGGAATGGGGCCCGACCCGGCAGCTCTCCGTGCGCGAGGCGCTGCGCGACGCCATGGCGGCGGAGCTGCGCGCCGACGACGACGTGTTCCTGATGGGCGAGGAGGTCGCCGAGTACCAGGGCGCCTACAAGGTCAGCCAGGGCCTGCTCGACGAGTTCGGGCCGCGCCGGATCATCGACACGCCGATCACCGAGCACGGCTTCACCGGCCTCGCGGTGGGTGCCGCGCTCACCGGCCTGAAGCCGATCGTCGAGTTCATGACCTTCAACTTCGCCATGCAGGCGATCGACCAGATCATCAACTCGGCCGCCAAGACGC
>CAXTVM010000013.1:0-74423 GCA_964247725.1 uncultured Acetobacteraceae bacterium
GCAGCTTGCGCTTGCGGCTGATGTCGCCGCCGTAGCACTTGGCGGTCACGTCCTTCGACATCGCGCCGATAGTCTCGCGCGCGATCACCCGGCTGCCGATCGCCGCCTGCACCGCGATCTTGAACAGCTGGCGCGGGATCAGCTTCTTCAGCTTGGCGCAGATCGACCGCCCCCGCGCCTCCGCCGCCAAGCGGTGCGCTACGAACGACAGCGCATCCACCGGCTCCTGGTTGACCAGGATCGAGATCCGCACGAGGTCGCTCTCCTCGTAGCCGTCGAGCTGATAGTCGAAGCTGGCGTAGCCGCGGCTCACCGACTTCAGCCGGTCGTAGAAGTCGAACACCACCTCGTTCAGCGGCAGCCGGTAGACCGCCATCGCGCGTCCGCCGACATAGGTGAGGTCGGCCTGCTGGCCGCGGCGCTCGCTGCACAGCGTCAGGATCGAGCCGAGATAGTCGTCCGGCACCATGATCGTGGCACGGATCCACGGCTCCTCGATGCTCGCGATCTGCGAGCCGTCGGGCATGTCGGACGGGTTGTGCAGCTCCTCCGTCCGCCCGTCGGTGCGGTGCAGGCGATAGACCACCGACGGCGCGGTGGCGATCAGGTTGAGGTCGAACTCGCGGGACAGGCGCTCCTGGATGATCTCCAGATGCAGCAGGCCGAGGAACCCGCAGCGGAAGCCGAACCCCAGCGCCGCCGACGTCTCGGCCTCGAAATGGAAGCTGGCGTCGTTCAGCCGCAGCTTACCCAGGCTCTCTCGCAGCTTCTCGAAATCGTCCGCGTCGATCGGGAACAGCCCGCACCACACCACCGGCACCGACGGCTTGAAGCCCGGCAGCGCCTCGTCCGCCGGACGGCGGTCCTCGGTGATGGTGTCGCCGACGTTGCAGTCGGCCACCGTCTTCATCGCCGCGGTGATGTAGCCCATCTCGCCCGGACCCAGCACGTCGACCGGCTTCATGCCCGGGCCGAAGATGCCGACCTGCTCGACGTTGTGCACGCTGCCCTTGGCCATCATGCGGATCTTGGCGTGACGCCGCAGGTGCCCGTCCTTGATCCGCACCAGGATCACCACGCCGAGATAGGCGTCGTAC
This sequence comes from uncultured Acetobacteraceae bacterium, assembly GCA_964247725.1. Lineage (GTDB taxonomy): Bacteria > Pseudomonadota > Alphaproteobacteria > Acetobacterales > Acetobacteraceae > Lichenicola. Next base: position 1,098 of record CAXTVM010000013.1, read on the forward strand.
CAGCTGTCGACCAGCAGCGCCTTCAGCGGCGCGTTGGCGTCGCCGGTGGGCGGCGGCAGCCGGGTCACCAGCGCCTCCAGCACGCCCTCGATGTTGAGCCCGGTCTTGGCCGAGATCTCGACCGCGTCGTCGGCCGGGATGCCGACCACGTCCTCGATCTGCTGGCGCACCCGTGCCGGCTCGGCCGCCGGCAGGTCGATCTTGTTCAGGATCGGCACGATCTCGTGGTGCGCGTCCAGCGCCTGATAGACGTTGGCCAGCGTCTGCGCCTCCACCCCCTGGCTGGCGTCGACCACCAGCAGCGAGCCCTCGCAGGCGGCCAGCGACCGGCTCACCTCGTAGGCGAAGTCGACGTGGCCGGGCGTGTCCATCAGGTTGAGCACGTAGGTCTGGCCATCCTGGGCCGGGTAGACCAGCCGCACGGTCTGCGCCTTGATGGTGATGCCGCGCTCGCGCTCGATGTCCATGCTGTCGAGCACCTGGTTGGTCATCTCGCGCTCGGTGAGCGCGCCGCAGGCCTGGATCAGCCGGTCGGCCAGCGTCGATTTGCCGTGGTCGATGTGAGCGATGATCGAGAAGTTGCGGATCAGCGAGAGCGGGGTGTCGGTCATGGGGTAGAGATAGGCCAAACCGGCGTCCACGTCAGTATCCGGGGCCGGACCCAGGGCACGGGCGCACGCCGCAGGACAGTAGGTAACGGGCCACCCGCTCGAACAAAGCGGGATCGCGGCTCGGATCCTCGGCATCGCCGCGCGGGACCCAGATCACCGTCTCGTAGCGGGCGCGCGTCAGCAGCACGCGGTAGCTGTTCAGCCGCCAGGCGATCTTGTCGGGATCGCGCGCCACCTGCCAGCGCGTGCCGCGGAACGAGCGCGCCTGCCAGGCGCCATCCGCACCCTCGCGCACCAGGTCGCCGTCCCAGCACAGCCCGACATGGTCGAGCTCGAGTCCCTGCACCGAGAACTGCGTCGCCACCAGCTCAAGCGCGTCCGAGGCGCGTACGTCGCGACGATACCGCCAGTCGTCCAGGAACCAGCGCGCCACCGCGTCGGCGTCCATGTGCGGCAGCTCGCAGCCGAGCCCCTCCGCTCGCAACCGGCGCGCGCCGGCGCTGGCGACCAGCCCGGCCCGGTGCCGATCCCGCGCCATCGCCCGCAGCGCGGCGCGGAGTGCGGCCAAGTCGCGCGTGAGCCAGAACGGCACCGGTCCGTGCGCGCCCACCAGGTGCCGGGCGCCCGCCGCGTCGCCGGCCAGCAGGCGGTCCACCCAGGCGGGAGCCGCGTCGTGCCGCAGCGACCGCACCGGCACCGACAGGTGCAGCGCCGGCTCGGTGGCGAGGCCCGGCAGACGCGGCAGCCGGTTGCGGGGGTCTGCCGCCGCCAGCACCGTCGCCGGCGCATGCACCCGCCAGTCCGGCCGCTCCGCCAGCGCCCGGCCCCACTCCGCCAGCCCGCCCTCGCCGTCATGGATCTCCTGCCCGGTGCCGATCAGGCAGACGATGGCGGCGTGCTCAAGGTGCCGCGCCATAATGTCGAGCAGGTGGGCCGGCTCCGACCGCGACAGCCGCACCGGTCGGTCCTGCGTCCGTCGCACGGCGTGCGCCGCGGTCCAGCTGCGCTGCGCCTCGTCGATCACCACCACCTGCTCCGGCGGCACCTCGTCCGGCCGCGCCACGTAGAGGTCGCGGAAGCGCGGCAGCGCCTGGATCACCCCCTCGACGCGGTGCGCCGCCAGCCGCCGCGCGCGGGGGGCATGGGCCGCGTTGCGCACCAGCGCCTCGCGCAGCACGTGCACCAGCGTCGGGTTGCCGGTGAGGAAGCTCGCCGCCCGCGGTTCGGTGCCAACGCCGAACGCTGCGTTCAGCCCGCACAGCGTCTTGCCGGCGCCAGGGATGCCGGTGACGAACAGGATGGCCTTGGTTCCGGCCTCGCGATGCAGCGCGAGAACCTGCGCGATCCGGGTCGCGGTCAAGGAGAGGTTGACCGCATCGGCGCGCGCGGCCGCGATCTCCGCCACGTCGTGCCCGCCATAGAGCAGGCAGGCGGCGTCGATGACGCCCGGCACAGGACGGTAGGCCGCCCGCTCCCAGCCCTCGACGTCGAGCGCGGCACCACCCGGCATCTGCGCGTCCAGCGCCCGCACCAGCCCAGGCAGGGTCTCGGCGCCGGCCGCGATCGTGGGGGTGACGCCGGCCAGCAGCAGCGGCATCGTCATCGCCCTCGGCACGCCGTCGCCTGCGACCAGGATCGGCACGATCGCGTGCCGGCGGCTGCCGGCGTGGAAGTCGCGCAGATCGAGCGCGTAGGACTCCACCTGCGCCAGCCCGGCCGGGACCGCGCGGCCGGCGCCGGTCTTGAACTCCAGCGCGAAGATCGCCCGCGGCGACAGCAGCACCGCATCGAGCCGCCCGCCCAGGCGCGGGATCTCGAACTCCAGCAGCACCTGCCACTCGTCCGGCGCCGCGAGCCCGGCCAGCACCGCGCGCACGATCGGCAGCTGCGCCCGCCAGGCGCCGAGCTGCGCCTCCTCGTTGATCCGGTAGCGGCCGAGTGCTGCCAGCGACAGCCCGGCCAGGATCTCGGCGTCCTGGCTCTGCAGGAACGTCGCGGCGTCCCGCGACCACCAGGCGGTCACGCAGGCTAGCCGACGAAGCCGGCTAGCTCCGTGTCCCGCAGCAGGCGGATGCCGTGACGGCTCGCCTCGTCCTGCGCACGCTGCGAGAACGGCGCGTTCGAGGCGAGCAGCGTCAGCGTGGCCCCGTGGCGGCTGCCCATCACCGCCGCCTCGTCGACCATCTCGCCGGTAACGGCGGTGTTGATGGCCCGGCAGCGGATCGCCGCCACCAGCGAGTCGCGCCGGGCGACGATGTCCGGCCCGCTGCCGTCGCCCGGGAAGGCCAGCTGCGTGGTCCAGCCGGCGCGGGCCAGCGCCGCGGCGCAATGCTTCCGGAACTCGACCGCGGTCGGCACTGGCGGCGGTGGCGGCCGCAGCTCCACCACCTGATGGCGGCCCCGCGGCGGCCAGTCGGCGGCTTCCTCGACATGCGCGAAATGACGCCGCCGCCGAGCCACGACCAGGGCCGCCGCCACCGCCCCGATCAGCAGCATGGTCAGCACGAAGCCGATCAGGAAGCCGTCGCGACTGGGCCGCGACGGCGGCTGGTTTAAGCGGGGCGGCCAGGGCGGCGATGCTGTGGGCGGCGGCGGCGGCGGGGCCGATGTCGCAGCTGGGGGAGCGGCGGCCGACGGCGCCGCCGAGAGCGCTGCAGGAGGTGTCGCCAGGACGGAATTGGTCCCGGCAGTCGGCGCCGCCGCGGTCGGTACCTGCGCTGGCACCGGAACCGGTCGTGGTGCCTGAGGTGCTGCCGAGGCGGCATCGGTTCTGACGGTCGGAACCTGCGCCGGCACCGGAACCGACGCTGGACCGGGCGCTGGCACCGGAACCAGTTTTGGTGCCGGAGGTGCTGCCGAGGCGGCATCGGTCGTGGTCGTCGGCGCCGCCGCGGCCGGGACCTGTGCCGGCACCGGAACCTGCGCTGGACCCGGTGCGGGTTGGAGGACCGGGTTCGGCGCGGCGGCGCGGGAACCGGCGGCGGCCTCGCCCTGGTCGCTCAGGCTCGGGGCCGGCACCGGCACCGGGTTCTGTGGCTCCTGCCTGTTCTCCGCTCCGGGCACCGTGTCAGACGGGGCTGCGCCAATCCTGCCGGCGGGCTGGCCGGGGGACGGGCCGGCGTTCGGGCCGATGCCTGGAACGGCGGTCCCGCTGGGGGCGCTCACGACTGATGGCGACGCGGTCGTGGGCGATGGGGTCGCGGTCCCGGCCACGGGGACCGGCGCCGGGACGATCGCGGGCCGCGTCGGCGACCGCAGCACTTCGATGTCGCGCTCGAGCACGAACAGAGGCGGCTCGCCGATCCGTGGGGGCACCCGGCGGACCAGCGCCATACCCGCCTGCCGCGCGATCACGTCGAGCGGCAGCGCCGGCCCGAGCGGGAAGCAGCGCCCGCGGCGCCGGACCGAGCGGGCCCAATCGACACCGGCCCCCCGCCCCTCCGGCCCATCCAGTGCCACCGTCGCCGCCGCGTCGACGCAGCCGTACACAGCGCGTCCGACATGGTAGCGCGTGGCGGCCGCCCCCGCGGGCCCCGTCGGCCCAAAGGCGAGAAGCAGCGCGACCAGCACCGTGACCGGCAGGCAAGTTCTCATGGCATCCCCCGCCGGTAAGACGTGCAGTCTGGCTGATCGTTCCGGTCGCGTCTCTACCTGGCGGCCCCGCCGCGCCGCGGCACTGTGGCGGTTCAGCCGCGCAGGGTGGCTCCGGTCGCCTTGCTGACTGCCGCCACCACCCGATCGCAGGCCGCCTCCAGCTCGGCATCGGTCAGCGTGCGCTCGCGCGGCTGGAACACCACCTCGATGCCGAGCGAGCGCACGCCTTCCGGCAGGGTGTCGCCCTCGTAGAGGTCGAACGGCGCGACGGCGGCGACCAGGCCGCGATCGGCGCCGCGGGCGGCGCGGAGCACCGCCTCCGCGGTCACCGCGTGCGCCACCAGGAAGGCGAAGTCGCGCCGCACCGGCTGCAGCGACCACAGCTCAGGGGCCGCCCGGCGCCGGCGCTTCGGGTCCGGGACCCGATCGAGGAACAGCTCGAAGGCGACCGCGTCGTCGTCCTGGCCGAGTTCCGCCAGCAGCCCGGGATGCAGGGCGCCGAAGCGGGCGAGCACGGTCTTGGGACCCTGCCGCAGCACGCCCGAGCGGCCCGGATGGTAGTGCGCCGGGGCATCGGCGGTCACCGATACCGCCTCCATCGGCACGCCCAGCGCGCCCAGCAGCGCGATCGCGTCCGCCTTCGCGTCCCACAGCGAGACCGGCCGCGACGGCCGGGCCGGGTGGCGCGGCGTGCGTCCGGTGCGCAGACCGGCCGCGATCAGGCGCTGGCCGTCCGCCTCGAAGCCGGCGCCGACTTCGAACAAAGCAAGGTCGGCCTGTCCGCGCGCCGCGTTGCGGGCGGCCGCCTCGACCAGCGTCGCCAGCGGCGTCGGCCGCATCTGGTCGAGGTCGGCGGCGATCGGGTTCAGCAGGCGCAAGGCCTCCGGGGCGTCACCGAACCGCTGCGCCTGCGCCCGCGACGTGAAGCTGAAGCCGATGCATTCGGCCAGGCCGCGCGCCGCCAGCACCCGGCGCGCCACCGCGCTGCGCGCCTGCCGCGGAGTCAGCGACGGCAGCGGCACCGGTGCCGTCGGCGGCAGCGTCACCGCCGGCACCGCGTCGAGCCCGCGCAGCCGCAACACCTCCTCGACCAGGTCGCACTCGGCCTCGATTTCCGCCACGTTCTGCCAGGCCGCCGCCCGATCTGCCGCACGTTCCAAGGTGGTCTCTGCTGGCGCCACTAGTTGGCCGACCTGAGCGATATCGTTGCGCCAGGACGGCACCGCAAAAACCGCGCGTGCCTCGTCGCGCGACCGCAGCGCGAAGCCGAGCCGCTCCAGCGCCTGCACCGCCTCGTCCGGCGGCACCGCCAGGCCGCCGAGCTCGGCCAGGCGGCTGAACCGTAGCCCAGCCTCGCGCCGCCAGTCCGGCTCCGCCCCGGCCGAGACCACCTCGCTCGCCTCGCCGCCGCACAGCTCGACGATCATGCCGGTGGCGGCCTGCAGGGCGGCCATCGGCAGCGCCGGATCAATGCCGCGCTCGAAGCGCTGCCGCGCCTCGGAGGCGATCCCGTGCCGGCGTCCGGACAGCGCCACCCGGACCGGCTCGAACAGCGCGCACTCGACGAACACCGAAGTGGTGTCCGCGCCGGCCCCGGTGGCCTCGCCGCCCATCAGGCCGGCGAAGGACTGCACGCCGGCGGCGTCGGCGATGACGCAATCCTCCGCATCGGCGACGTAATCCCGCCCGTCCAGCGCCCGCAACGTCTCGCCGGCGCCGCGGCGCAGCGTCAGCACGGGGCCTGCGATGCGGCCGGCGTCGAACACGTGCAGCGGCCGGCCGAGGTCGACGCTGAAATAGTTGGTGACGTCGACCAGCGCGCTGATCGGCCGCACCCCCACCGCCCGCAGCCGCTCCTGCAGCCAGGACGGCGAGGGCCCGTTGCGGACGCCGCGGATGGTCCGGCCGAGCACGTAGGGGCAGGCCCCGGGGAACGCGTTCTCCCAGACCACCGGGCTGTCGTAACGGCCCTCCACGGCCTGCGCCAGCCACGGCCGCAGGTGGCCGAGCCCGGCCGCGGCCAGGTCGCGAGCAATGCCGCGCACCGCCAGCGCGTCGCCGCGGTTGGGGGTGACGGCAATCGTGAACACCGGATCGTCGAGCCCGGCGAAGTCGGCGTAGGACTGGCCGGGCGTGGTGTTCGGCGGCAGCTCGGCGATGCCGTCATGCTCGGCACCGAGCCCGAGCTCGCGCAGGCTGCACAGCATGCCGTCGCTGCGCTGGCCGCGGATCTCGCCCGCCCTGATGGTGTTCCCGCTCTCGGGGATCACCGTCCCGGGCGGGGCAAACACCACGGCGATCCCGGCGCGCGCGTTCGGCGCCCCGCACACCACCTGCACCGGACCGGCACCGTCGAGGCCGGTCTCGACCGTGCACACGCGCAGCCGGTCGGCGTTCGGGTGCGGATCAGCGGTGAGGATGCGGGCGGTGCGGAACGGGGCCAGTGCCGCGCCGCGGTCCTCGATGCCCTCCACCTCGAGCCCAATCCGGTTCAGCGCCGCCGCGATCTCGGCCACCGTAGCTTGGGTGTCGAGGTGGTCGCGCAGCCAGGAGAGCGTGAACCGCATGGCTAGAAGCCCTCATGCAGGCTGACCGACGACAGCGCACCGTGGCCGTAGTGCCGCAGCCAGCGCAGGTCGCTCTCGTAGAACGCGCGCAGGTCGGGGATGCCGTGCTTCAGCATGGTCAGGCGCTCGATGCCCAGGCCGAAGGCGAAGCCCTGCCATTGCCGGGGATCGAGCCCGCAATTGGCCAGCACGCGCGGATGCACCATGCCCGAGCCCAGCACCTCGAGCCAGTCGCCATCGCCGCCGCCGCCGATCTCCCCGGTGCGCCGGCTCCAGCCGATGTCGACCTCCATCGACGGCTCGGTGAACGGGAAGTAGGAGGCGCGGAACCGCACCGGCAGCGACGGCAGCGCGAAGAAGGCGCGCAGGAACTCGATCAGCGTGCCCTTCAGGTGGCCGAGCGTGATGGCGCCGGCGCCGCTAGCCGGGCCGATCACCAGCCCCTCGCACTGGTGGAACATCGGCGAATGGGTGGCGTCATGGTCGGCGCGGTAGGTGCGGCCGGGCACGATGATGCGGATCGGCGGCGGCGTCGCCAGCATGGTGCGGACCTGCACCCCCGAGGTCTGCGTCCGCAGCACCCGGCTCGACGGCGCCTCGCCCGCGAGTGGCGGCAGGTAGAAGGTGTCGTGGTCCGTGCGCGCCGGATGGTGTGCGGGCGTGTTGAGGGCGGAGAAGTTGTGCCAGTCGGTCTCGACGTCGGGGCCCTCGGCGACGCCGAAGCCCATGGCGCCGAAGATCGCCGTCATCTCCTCGACCGTACGGCCGAGCGGATGCAGGCTGCCCGCCAGCGTGGCCAGCGCCTCCGGCGCCGGCGGCAGCGTGACGTCGACCCGCCCGGCCTGCAGCCGCGCCTCCAGCGCCGCCGCCTCCAGCGCCCGGCCGCGTGCCTCGATCGCAGCCGCCAGCTCGTCGCGCAGCGCGTTCAGCGCGGCGCCGCGGGCTCGGCGCTGCTCGGGCGCCGCGCGGCCGAGCTCCTTCAGCAGCGTGGTCAGCCGTCCGGCCTTGCCCAGCATGCCGACCCGGACCGCATCCCAGGCGCGATGGTCGGCCGCCGCCGCCAGGGCGGCCAGCGTGTCCTGCTTCAGCGTGTCCAGGTCGTCGGGCATCGTCGTCCTCGGGCCATGGCGGGCCCGGCCCATGCCCTAGACCCGCGACGGGCGACTGCCTTAGCCGATCCGGACCGCGCCTGCCAGCGTGCCCGGGCCGCCTCCTTCAGTTGCGGACGAACAGCTTCAACCAGCGGTTGGTGCGCGGCGCCCGGGTCGCGGCGGTATCGTTGCTGATCGGCAGCGGCGTCGGCTCCTGCGTCATCAGCACCTGGTCGAACCAGTTGATGGAACCCGCCTTCACCACGGTCTCCAGCTCGCCGATCGGCAGCGGCACGAACCGCTCCTGCTCGCTCTGGAGCTCGGTGGCCACCTGCAGCTCGCCGGCCTGGGTCACGCTGAGATAACGGCTGCCGCTGCGCACCGCGACCGTGTTGTCGCTGGCGGGCACCAGCTCGGCAGACGTGAAGCTGGGGTCGCTGGAGGACATCGTGATCGGGATCTCCCGGCTCTCCGACCGGATGTAGAAGACCCAGGCGCCGTCCGTCAGCCTGGCGTGGACCGGCACCAGGTCGGTGCGCTTGAACACGTTGCGGTCCAGGCGGACCGACCGCGCGTTCAGGTCGTAGGCGAGGAAGCTGCCGTGGTAAGACATCAGAAGGCAGAGCTTGCGCGCCACCACCGCCTCGATGACCGGGCCGTCGGCGACTTCGGCATCGCCGAGGTCGAGCTGAAGCACCTGCCTGGCGACCAGGGCGAAGTGATTTGCCCCGAGGGTGCGGCTGCCCTTGGCGAACAGCCGATAGGCCAGCACCATGTTGATCGGGTCGGACAGCATGCCCTTGTAGTCGATGTTGAGGGCCAGCCGCGGCGAGCGCAGGGCGCGCGCGCACATCTCCGGCTTCTGGTAGGTCGCCTTCCGGATCGTGCGCAGCATGAACTGAGAGGTCGCGCGCCGGACCTCGTTCATCTCGCGCGCAAACGCGGACCTATCGCTGGACTGCAACGCCTCCATCAGCAGCGAGAACATCTTCGGCGTCCATGAAGGGTTGTAGATCTCGTGGCTGGCGAGCGGCACGGTGACGAACTCGACCCCCGGCAGGTGCTTGCGGATCAGGGCGCTGTCATAGGTGTCGACGCTGTCGAACGGATCGTAGAGCGCCACGATCCGGCCATGGCAGTCGTCGGTCTTGAGCCCCATGCCCTTGAACTCTGGCCGATAGACCACGCCGTGGTGCTGCATCGAATGCATCAGGATTTGGCGGTGCCGGTCGGACGGGAACTCGAGCTCGTCCGGGTCCATCGAGTAGAACGGCGAGCAGGCGACGACGTAGTCGGCGCGCAGCGCCGCGGCATGCTTGATCGCGCCGTAGGCGCCCATCGACTGGCCGAACACGATCACCTTTCGGTCGCCGCGGACCTGGTCCACGATCCGGACCACGTTCTCCATCTCCGACGACAGATAGAAGCCCTTGACGTGGTTGATCAGGCCGACGCACGAGATGTCGGCCTTCTCGACCAGATGCTTGACGAAGTAGTGGTTCTCGCCGTGGCGCTCGTGGTGCAGCTCCGAGAAGGTCACCAGCAGGTAGTCGGAGAGGCCCGGATTGTGATAGGCGGCAACCTCGTCGCCCGAGTAGACTTTCACTGCCACGCCGCTTCCTCCACAACCCCCGCGTGCATCGCCGGATCAGACTCCGGATATCCCTATCCATCCCCGCAGGCAATGGAAATCGCCGGTTGCGGTTGGTTTTGGCGACTTGTCCAATAATTGCTAAGTTTCTGACCGTCGATCAGGACATACCGGCTGGGTTCGCTGCGAACCCGACGGCCCGGGCGACATCCCCCGGGCCGCCGTAGCGTCAAGGTCAGGCCGCGGTCGCGACCTGAACCTTCTTCACGATCTCGGCGAACGAGGCCGGATCGTCATAGGCGATCGCCGCCAGCACCTTGCGGTCGATCTCGATCTCGGCCTTGTTCAGCCCGGCGATGAACCGGCTGTAGGTCAGGCCGTGCTCGCGCACGGCGGCGTTGATGCGCTGGATCCACAACCCGCGGAAGTCGCGCTTCTTGTTGCGGCGGTCGCGATAGGCGTACTGAAGCGACTTCTCCAGCCGCTCGAGCGCGATCCGGTAGTTGGTCGACGAACGACCGACAAAGCCCTTGGACTGCGCCAGGACCTTCTTGTGACGGGCGTGCGTGGTGACGCCCCGCTTGACGCGTGCCATCTCTCAAACGCTCCTCAGGCCAGCCCGTACGGGGCCCACTGCTTCACCGTCTTGCCGTCCATCTCGGTCAGCACCTGGCTGCCGCGGTTGGACCGCTTCATCTTCTGCGAACGGTTGATCAGCCCGTGCCGCTTGTTGCCGGGGCCTGCCAGCACCTTGCCGGTCGCAGTGATCTTGAACCGCTTCTTGACCGACGACTTGGTCTTCATCTTGGGCATTTCGGTCTCCTGCCGTGATGCCGTCCCATCCCCGCGCCAATGCAGCGCCAAGGTGCGCGATGGCGCCGGGGTCCGGCCCGCCATCGGGCCCGCAAGACGGCCGTCGCGGCCGGGCATGCCCATCCAGGCCCGGACGCGCGAACGAGCGCGGAGGTCTAGGCGCGTCCGCGACCGATTTCAAGCGCATGATCGGCGACCCTGGACCTGCCCGGCTCGTGGGCAGTACAGGCCGCGCCATGATGCCCGACGCCCACGCCGACACCGTCCGCCGCCGGCTCGCCGCCAAGCTGCGCCCGCTCGCCTGGCTGCTGGCGACGGCTCTGCTGGCGTTCTACGAGTTCCGCGCCACGATCCCGTCGTTCCGAAACTCCGACGACGCCTCCAACTTCCTTGCCGGCGTCGAGATGGCGGAGGGCAACTGGCGGCTGCACGGCTGGATCATGGCGGTCGACAACTACTACCTGACCGACGTCCTGCTGCAGGCAACACTCCGGCTGCTGTTCGGGCTGCACCCGCTGTTCATGCAGGCGGCGGAGTCGGCGATCTGGGCCGCGATCGCCGTGCTCGGCATCAGGCTGGCGCTGCGTGGCAGCGCCGGGGCGCCGCCGCCCGCCCGGATCGGCATCCTGGCGCTGGCGCTGGCGCTGCTGGTGTTCAACGTCTTCGAGCGGCAGTTCCGCGACGTCTTCCTGACCAGCGTAGCCTCGCACGGCTTCACCATCCTGCTGACGTTGTTGGCCTTTACTTTGGCCGCCGGCGACGACACGGCCGCCGCCAGCCGGCCGCAGCGTCAGGTCTGGCAGAGGATGCTGCCGCTCGGCGCGGTCGTGACGGTCGGCAGCTTCGCCGACCCGATCTTCGTCGTCATCGCCTGCCTGCCGCTGCTGGCGACGGGCCTGCTTGAACTCGGGCCGCCATGGTCCCGACGCCGGGCGCTGGCCTGCATCGGGACCACAGTCGCCGCCGTAGCTTTGGCCAAGGGATCGCTGGCGCTCAGCATCCGGAACGACGGCTTCGGCATCGCCCAGATGCCGTTGCAGTTGGCGGGCTTCCCCGAGTTCGGCAGCCATCTCGCGTTCGCAGCCGAGAGCATCACCCGGCTGCTGGGTGCGGAGTTCTATGGCCGCCCGGTGCAGCTGAACGGGAAGGTCGGCATCACCCTGCTGCGGGCGCCGCTGGTGCTGGCATTCCTGATCGCCTGCTGGGAGGTCGGCCGGGACACCGTGCAGTGCGTGCGGGACTGGCCACTGCCGGGCCGGCCGGACGCCGACCTCGACCGCCTGCTCTGGATCAGCGTGGTCGTCAACATCGCCAGCACGGTGATGACGACGGTGATCCAGGATCCGACCTGCACCCGCTTCTTCCTGCCGGCCGCGGTCACCGGCTCGATCCTGATCGCGCGGCGCCTCGGCCGTGCACCGCTGGTGGCGCTCTATGGCGTGATCGTGCTGCTGGCCTCCGTCGCGATCGCGGTGCGCGGGATCCCGCCGGGAACGCCCGGCTCGACCATGGCCATCGCGCAGGTCGAGATCCTCACCGATACCCTGCGCCGGAACGGGCTGCGGCACGGCTATGCCGGCTATTGGGAGGGTGCGATCGTCACCGTGCTGTCGCGCCGCGAGATCACCAGCCTGGCATTGGTCGGCGGCGGCGACGGCCGGCTGCACAGCTTCAACTGGTTCTGCAACCTCGACTGGTATCGCAATGCCGCGCGGCGCTGGTCCGGACCGATCTTCGTGGTGGTGGCGCCGCGCGCCGAGGGCCTCGAGCTCAGCCAGGAGATGGCCGTTCGAACGCTCGGTCCCCCGCTGCGGACGATCCCGGCCGGCGGATCTGTGATCGACGTCTACGACGTGCGGCCGGGCGCCCTGGGCGGACTGCAGCCGTGAGCGGCGACCGGCACGTCCCACCCGCCTCAAGGATGCGCCAGGCTGCCGCCGACCAAGCCGGCCCCAACCGCCAGGGCCACCAGCACGATCATCATCGTCCGCAGGCCGTCCGAGGTCGGCAACCCGGAGATCTGCCGCGCCATGCGGTCGAGCGTCCGCTCGATCCGCAGCAGGCGCGGATCGGCCTGGGCCACGCCCCCCGGCAGAACGGACACGGCCTCTTCGCGTACCGCCGCCGCCTGGTGCCGCGCCGCCTGCCGTTTGAGTGCCCGCCGATACTCGAGCGACAGGTCCGGATCAGCCATTGTTGCCACCCATGAATGTGACGTCCGCCCGACATCCTGCCGGCATGCGCAAGGCGGATTGAAGCTCAGGTCCCGTCATCCTGGATCAGGAACGTTACCGTCCGGTTGACGGCGTCGAGGGTTCGCCTACGTAGCCGGCAGCGCATCCGTATCGCTGTCCGCGCGGCCGTAACCGCATTCACCGGCCGTTTACCCGATCCTGCGCCAGATGGCTCGATCCGGGATTGGATTCGGGAGGTCCGTGTTTGAGCTGGTCGGAACATGCGAGCATGAAAGCGCTCCACGCACCGGATCCGCTCGCGACCGCCGCCGCGATGACGGGCGAAGCTGGTTGGCGGCAGGACTCCGCACGCAGGGGTCTCGTCGCCCCGTGGCTGAACCGCCGACCGGCCAACGCCGGTCCCAGCAGCGGTCTCCTGACGTTCCAACGATGAAGTCCGCCGTACCCTGGCGAACCTCCACGCGATCGGCGCAGCGCCCCCGCGTCCCGGCCCTCTCCAGGATCGTCCTGCTGCTGGCGTTCGGGCTGGCTGGCGCGCGGGCGCATGCACAGCAGACCCGGTTCCAGGCCTATTCCGACGAGCAGGGGCTCGGCAACCTCTCGGTGACGGCGATCGCCCAGGACCGTGCCGGCTTCATCCTGGTCGGCACCGAGGGCGGCCTCTACCGCTATGACAGCGTCGGTTTCATCCCGTTGATCGGCCTGCCGGCCGATCAACAGATCGACGACATGCAGACCGATGCGAGCGGCCGGATCTGGGTCGAGGTCGATGGCGGCCTCTATACGTGGAGGGACGGTGGCTTCGGCAAGGTCGTGTCGGGGCAGCCGATCCCGGTCGAGGGCATCCACAGGCTGGTTTTGCGCGACCACGACGTCGTCGTGAGCTCCGGCCGGATCGTCCTGCGCGCCGCCCTGCACGCCGACCCGGGCCTGGAGCGGATCGACGCGTTCGCGCCGTTCTTCAGCCCGGCCATGGTCAGCGCCACGCCGGCCCTGGCGCAGGCTGGCTTCGTGGTCGCCGATGGCTCGGCGCTGCTGGTCGGCTGCGGCAGCTCGATCTGCCGTGCCGACGGCGGGCATGTCGAGGTATTCGACCAAAGCGTCGGTCTGCCTGCCGATACCTGGCAGGTGGCGATGCGGAGCCGCGACGGCACGCTCTGGGCCAGGAGCCTGGATCGGCTGGCCTGGAGGCCCCCCGGCGCCGCGGCATTCAAGGTGGTCCCGATCCCGGGTAGCCACATCCGCTACCGAACCCATCCGGACACGCTCCAGCTTCTGGAGGACCCGAACGGCCACATCCTGACGCAGACCGACGATGGGCTGCTGATGAGGATCGGGCAGGACTGGCAACCCTGCCTATCGCAGCAGGAGGGCCATCCGGAGGGCACCATCCGGGTGATGACCTTCGACCGGGAAGGCCTGCTGTGGCTCGGCAGCCGTGGCGGGGGCGTGTTCCGAAGCATTGGCTACGGCGTCTGGGAGCACTGGAACACATCGAACGGCCTGTCGAACAACCTAGTCTGGGGAATGGTCCGCACCCCGGGCCAGCCGCTCTGGGTGACGACCGACGCCGATGCGGCCCCCATCACCGGCCACCGGACCGGCGCGCAGACCATCGGCGGCGCCAACTTCAATGCGGTGGCGACGCAAGGCGGTCGAATGTGGTTCGCGCCATTCGACGCCCCGCTGGCCAGGGTCGACCCGGCGGCCGGCACATCCATCCGTGTCGGCCACATGAACGCCACGCGGACCATGCTGGTCGACGGCGGCAACCGCCTTTGGATCGGCGGCAACCAGGGCCTGTTCCGGATCGACGATGCGGATGCGCCCGTTCCCGTGATTCGACCGGAGACGGGTCTGGCCGCCCAAACCATCTTCAGCGTGATGGAACGGTCGCCTGGCGAGATCTGGGCGGTCGGCCAGCGGGCGATCTACCGCCGACAGCCGTCCGGCGCTTGGCAGCTGATGACCTCGCCAGCCATATTCAAAAGTCAGCCACGGTCGCTGGCGTTCCGGTCCAGGGACGAACTCTGGGTCAGCTCGTCCTCCGCCGGCGTGCTGCGCTTCCACCTGGGCGAGAGGCTCGTCCCACTGCCGGCGATCGCAGCACCGACCATCGGCTCCAACACCATCATGTTCGTGCGGCGCGACGGCCGCGGCTGGATGTGGATCGGCACCGATCACGGCATCGACATGTTCGACGGCCGCGTCTGGCGGCATTTCGACAAGGACTGCGGTCCGAGCTCGAACGACATGGGCGAGGGGGCGATCTTTGAGGATGTCGATGGCTCGATGTGGTTCGGGACCAGCCGCGGCCTGTCGCACCTGCTCGATCCGGCGCACCTGCAGGCCGAGGCGCCGCTCCACCCGATGATCACCCGCGTCATGCTGGGGGAGCGCCGGCTGGACGCGCGGTCCCCGCTCCACCTCGACTGGAGCCATGCGCCGCTCATTGTGAGCTTCGCCGCGATCGACTTCAGGCACGAGCGCAGCGTCCGGTTCCGCTACCGAATGCAGGGCGTCGACACTGGGTGGAACATCACGACGGCCCACGAGGTGCGCTATGCCGGCCTGCCGCCAGGCAAGCTGGTGTTCGAAGTCAGCGCCTTCGATCCGATCCACGGCAGCGACTCCAAGCCGACCGGCCTAGTCATCAAGATGCGGGCACCCTGGTGGCGGCGGTGGTGGTTCTACGGGGCGGACGGCGTCGCCGTGCTCGCCGCGGTGATCGGCACCTGGCGGCTCAGGATCCGGCTGCTGCTCCGCAGCCAGCGCCTGCTCGAGCAGATGGTGCAGGACCGGACCCGGGAAATTGAGCAGGCCCGCCGCGAGCTGCTGCTGCAGGCGACCTCGGACAGCCTGACCGGCCTTGCGAACCGCCGTGCGATCATGACGCATCTGGAAGGTGCCATGGCAGAAGCCACGCGCCGCGGCTCCAGCCTCGCGGTGCTGCTGATCGACATCGACCACTTCAAGAAGATCAACGATTCACGAGGGCATCTCGTCGGCGACGCGGTGCTGCAGCAACTCGGCCGGCGCATGCACGACGCGCTCGACGCCACCGAGGCCGTCGGCCGCTATGGCGGCGAGGAGTTCCTCCTGGTGATGCCCGACCCGTCCGCGGAGGCCGTCGTCCGGGCCGGGCGGCTGCGCCGGGAGCTGACCAAGGGGGGGTTTGACCTCGGCGGCTTGACCGGTCCGGTCACCATCAGCGGCGGCCTCACCTGGCTCAGGCCCTACGACAGCGTCCTGACGCTGCTGGCTCGCGCCGATGCCGCGCTGTACGAGGCCAAACGCCGCGGCCGCGACCGGATCATCGCCGTGCCGGACGACGGTCCCGGCCCCGATGGGATGACGTCGGCCCCTGCGCGCGACCCCGCCAGCTTCCCTGCCATGGGCTGAAGCCGCGCGTGGGCCTGCCCCGGACCCGGCTCAGGCCCGCTTCGCCTTCCTGCCGCGCCTCTCCCGCGCTGCCGCCTGCGACGGGGCATTGCCACCGATCTTGGCTCGGTCGAGCACGAACCGGGCGTAGTCGTCCATGTCGCCCTCGAACGGCGCCACCGTGTTGTCGGCGGCCAGCCAGAGCCGGTCCGCCACCAGCTCCATCAGCGAGCGGTCGTGGGTGATCAGGATCACCGCTCCCTCATAGTCGTTCAGCGCATCGAGCAGCGCCCGCCGGCTGTCGATGTCGAGGTGGTTGGTCGGCTCGTCCAGGATCAGCAGGTGGGGTGCTGCCATCGCCACCAGGTTTAGCAGCAGCCGGGCGCGTTCGCCGCCCGACAGCGCCTCCGCGGTGGTGCCCTGCTTGTCGTGGCCGATGCCGAACTGCGCCAGCCGCGAGCGCTGCGACTGGTCGCTGTCCGCCGGCCGGGCGCGGCGCATGATGTCGAGCGGGGTCTCCGCCGGGTCCAGAGCCTCGATCTGGTGCTGGTGAAACCAGCCGACTTCCATCCGCTGGCTCCGTGTCATCCGGCCGGCGCGGATGCCGAGCGCCCCCGCCGCCATCTTCGCGAAGGTCGACTTGCCGGCGCCGTTGACGCCCAGCAGCCCGATGCGGTCGTCGACGTCGAGCCTGAGGTCGAGCCCGCGCAGCACCGCCGGATCGCCGCCGTAGCCGACCTCGACATGCTCCAGCCGCAGCAGCGGCGGTGCCAGTGGCCGCGGCGGCGAGGGCAGCAGGAACGGCGCCACCCGCTCCTCGACCGTGGTCGAGATCGGCTCCAGCCGCGCCAGCCGCTTCATCCGGCTCTGCGCCTGCGCCGCCTTGCTGGCCTTGGCACGGAACCGGTCCACGAACGACTGCAGGTGCGCGCGCTCGGCCTCCTGCTTCGCCCGCTGCGCGCCCTGCAGCCGCAGCCGCTCGACGCGCTGCCGCTCGAAGCTGTCGTAGCCGCCGGCATAGAGCTCGAGCCGGCGCTCGGTGAGGTGCAGGATGTGGTCGACCGAGTTGTTCAGCAGCTCGCGGTCGTGGCTGATGATCAGCGCTGAATGCGGATAGCGCGCCAGCCTGGCCTCCAGCCAGAGCGCGCCCTCAAGGTCGAGGTAGTTGGTGGGCTCGTCGAGCAGCAGCAGCTCAGGAGCGGAGAACAACGCCGCCGCCAGCGCCACGCGCATGCGCCAGCCGCCGGAGAACTCCGCCATCGGCCGCTCGAGGTCGGCGGTGGAGAAGCCGAGCCCGTTCAGGATCTCCGCCGCCCGCGCCGGCGCGGTGTCGGCGTCGATCTCCATCAGCCGCGACCAGATCTCGCCCATGTGCTCGGGATCGGCGTCATCGAGCGAGGCCAGCAGGGCGGCGCGCTCGACGTCGGCAGCCAGGATGGTCTCGAGCAGGCTGGTCGCGGTCGCCGGATGCTCCTGGTCGACCGTCGCCACGCGCGCCGATTTCGGGATCACGATCTGGCCGGAGTCCGGGGTAAGCTCACCCTTGATCAGCTTGAACAGGGTCGACTTGCCGACGCCGTTGCGCCCCACCAGCCCGACCTTGGACGGGTTGGGCAGCGTCACCGAGGCGGCGTCGAAGAAGAGGCGGCCCCACGCGTTCAGCACGATGGCGTCGATCTGCAGCATGGGCATGGCCGCTCCCCGGGGGCGCGGTGCTTCTACGGCAACCAGCTGCTCCGGGGGAAGGCCAAGGGCTTTGTCCCGGACTCAAGACTCAGATTCCTTAGGGTATTACCTCCATATGGAAACTATCTTCTTACGAATAGGGGTTTGGGGCCCGCGGCCCCAACGGGTCCAGGGCAGAGTCCTGGCCTTTCCTCCCCGGAGTCCCGGGCGAAAAGTTGAACGCCACCGAGATCCGCGGCCGCAATCCGGCATAGGGCGTCACCGAGTGGATCAGCCAGGCCGGGAACAGCACCAGGGTCCCAGCCCGCGGCGTCACCGCCTGCCCGCCGCCCTCCCCGGCGCAGGCCTCGATCGCGCAGCGCAGGTGCGGCGCCACCATGGTCGGCAGGATGCCGCGCGGATCGGCCAGCTCCAGCAACCCGCCCGCCGCCGGGTCGGTATCGGCATCGCCGTCATCGACCCAGTACACCCCGGACCAATAGGCGCCGGCATGGCCGTGCGGCCGGTTGCCGTCACCGGCGCGGTTGACGTTGGCCCAGGCGGCGATGCGCCAGCCGACCCGCGCCGGCACCAGCCGGCCATGCCGCTCGGTCGCCGTCATCTCGTCGGCCAGCTGGCGGGCGCCGTCCAGCAGCGCCCGCCCGGCTGGCCCGCACCAGGACTGGAACTCCGCCGAGTGCCAGCCGCCCTGGTTGCTGACTACGACGCCGCGCTCGACCCGCTCGCGCTCCAGCACGGTGGCGGCGAGCTCGGCGTTGAGCGCGGCGGCCCCCCTCAACCGGGCCGCGACCAGCGGCGTCGGGAACAGCCCGCGCGCGGCGATGGAGCCCGGCTCGAAGGCGTCGATCTCGGAGGTGTCGGGGGGATTGATCATCCCGTTGAGCCTGCCACACCCGCCCTCGATTGACAGCCGGGCCGCGACGGCTACCGTCCGGCCATGCAGCCCGATGCCCTCGACCGGCAGCTCATCGAGTTGCTGACCGCCAACGCGCGACTGCCTGCCGCAGCGCTCGGCCGCCGGCTCGGCCTGTCGCGTACCACGGTGCAGAGCCGGATCGAGCGCCTGGAGCGGAGCGGCACCATCCTCGGCTACACCGTCCGGGCCGGCGCCGAGGGCGATCTCCGGGTGAAGGCGCACGTGCTGATCACGCTGGCGCCCAAGCGCACCGCCGCGGTCGAGGCCACGCTGCGCCGCATCGCGCAGATCCGCGAGCTGTATGCGGTGAGCGGTCCGGTCGACCTCGTCGCCGTGATCGGCGGCGCCTCGACCGACGAGCTCGACCGCATCATCGACCAGATCGGGGGGCTCGACGGCGTGGTGCGCACCAATTCGATGATCCTGCTGTCGACCCGGATCGCGCGATGACGGACCACGACGCCTTCATCGACCCCGACCGCCTCCGCGCCCGGTTCTCGGAGGCGCTGTCTGGGATGTATCGCCGCGAGGTGCCGCTCTACGGTACACTGCTGGAGCTGGTGGCAGGCTCCGGCAGCGACCCCCGCCTGCGGGTCGAGCGGCACGGCGCCATCCGCCTCGGGCATGCGGACGAGCTCCGCGGCGTCCGCCGGCTGTTCGCGGTCATGGGGATGCACCCCGTCGGCCATTACGACTTGGCGGCGGCCGGCATTCCGGTGCACTCGACCGCCTTCCGCCCGATCCTGCCGGCGGCGCTGGCGGCGAGCCCGTTCCGCGTGTTCACTTCGCTGCTGCGGCTCGATCTGATCGCGGACGCGGCACTGCGCGACGAGGCCGCCGCCATCCTGTCCCGCCGGCGCATCTTCACCGAGCGCGTGCTGGAGCTGATCGCGCTGGCCGAGGCCGAGGGCGGGCTGCCCGCGCGCTGCGCCGACGCCTTCATCGCCGAGGCGCTGCACACCTTCCGCTGGCACCGCACCGCTGCAGTCGATGCCGCCACCTACGGCCGGTTCAAGGCCGCCCATCCGCTCGTGGCCGACGTGGTCTGCTTTCACGGCCCGCACATCAACCACCTGACGCCGCGCACCGCGGACATCGATGCGGCGCACGCTGCGATGCGCGCGCGCGGCATGAACCCGAAGCCCGTCATCGAGGGACCGCCGCGCCGCCGGGTGCCGATCCTGCTGCGGCAGACCAGCTTCCTCGCCCTGGACGAGGCGGTGCGGTTCGCCGACGGCATGACCGGGGTCCACACCGCCCGATTCGGCGAGATCGAGCAGCGCGGCGCGGCGCTGACGCTCAAGGGTCGCGCGCTCCACGACCGGCTGTTAGGGCAGATGCACGCGGCGCTGGAAGCCGGGGTTCCGCACGCCGAGGCGGAAGCGGTGTTCGCCACGTTCCCGGACGACCCGGGCGAGCTGCACGCGGAGGGGCTCGCCTTCTTCCGGCCGGGCACGCACGACCCGATCCTGTACGAGGACTTCCTGCCGGTGAGTGCCGCCGGCATCTTCCGCTCCAATCTCGGGACCGGGGAAGCCGGCGGCACCGAAACGCCGCTCGCCGCGTCCGGCCGCGAAGCCTTCGAGGCCGCCCTCGGCGCGCCGGTCGCCGACGAGATGGCGCTCTATGCGCGCGAAGCCGGGATGCTGGAGGCCGATGCCTAAGCCGCCTCCCCCTGCAGGATGCCGGCCAGCCGCACCAGGATCGCCGCCGTCGCCCCCCAGACGTCGTGCTCGGGATGCGGCCACGACCAGGTTCCGGCCCGCGGCCCGTCGGTGATGCGCCGCGGCGCGTCCGGATCGGTCAGCACGCCGAGCGGGAGCCGGAAGATCGCCGCCACCTCGTCCGCCGAGGCCCGCCATGTCGCCCGCGGCGACAGCAGGGCGACGATCGGCACGATGGTGAAGCGGCCGGCGATCGTCGGCTGGTCCGGCAGCCGGCCCATCACCTCGGCCAGGGACGGATCGAGTCCGATCTCCTCGCCCGCCTCGCGCAGCGCGGTCGCCACCGCGTCCGCATCCTGCGGATCCGCCCGGCCGCCCGGGAAGCTGACCTGCCCGGCATGGTGGCGCAGCAGCGCCGAGCGCCGGGTCAGCAGCACGAACGGCGCCGAAGCTAGCACGATCGGCACCAGCACCGCGGCAGCCTCGACCGTTCTGCCTGCTTGATCGGGCCAGGGCGACGGTCGCGCCGGCGGCAGCCGGCTCAGCCGGTCGCGCAGCCAGTCCTCGAACGGCATGGCGGATAGGCCCGGCGCGTGAACTGATCCCATCGGCCCCGCATACCGCGCGGCCGGTGCCACGTCACTCCGCGCGGGCGAGGGCGCCGCCATACAGCACCGGGCCGGTCGGCAGCCCGGTCGGCGACCCCCCCTTCGGCTCCAGGCTGACCAGGATCTGCACCGCGCCGGCCGGAACGGCGCCGGCGGCCAGGCGCAGGCCGCCGGCCGGCAGCACGCCCAGCGCTCGCGGCGCCTTGGCGCCCGCGGGCAGCGACCAGAGTTCGAGGTCGCGACCGGACGGCACCGCCTCCGGCCGCAGCGGCCGCACCGACAGCGCGCCGTCCGGGCCCGCCTCCACCACGAAGGCGGCCGGGCTGGCGCCGATCGGCGAGAGCGCCGCGACCACCGTCGGCTGCGACCCGGCCGGCGGCTGCCGCGACAGCACGGCGATCCCGGCGAAGGTTGCCGCAAGCAGGAAGCCTGCCGCGGCGAGGCCGCGCCAGATGCCCACCTTGGCCAGGCCAGCGTCCCGGTCTTGGTTCGGCCGCAGCGTCGTCACGGAGGCGCCCTCCCCTGGAGATGCCTGGGGGGATGCCCCGACACTCGCCTCGATCCGCAGCCACAGCGCCGCCGGCGGTGCGATCGGCGCCATCAGGGTGGCGAGCGGCGTCAGGCGTCGCTCCCAATCGGTGATGGCAGCGGCCAGCGCCGGATCGCCGGCGGCCTCTGCCAGCACGCGGGCGGCCTCGTCGGCCGGCAGCGTGCCCAGCACGTACTCGCCGGCGAGCACCACGATCTCGTCCGCGGGTCCCGGGTCGATGCCGCTCATGATTCGAGACACCGGCGCAGGCCGAGCAGCGCCCGCCGCACCCAGGACTTCACGGTGCCGAGCGGCGCCTGCAGGCGCGCCGCCAGCTCGCTGTGCGACAGCCCGTCCATGAAGGCGAGCAGGACCACCTTGCGCTGGTCCTCGTCGAGCTCGCGCAGGCAGCGATGCAGCGCCGCCCCATCGGCCCGCTCGCCGAGCTGCTGCAGGATGTCGGGCGACGGGTCCGGCTCGTCCTCGCGCTCGTGGCCATACTGCTCGCGCGAGCGGCGGCGCAGGATGTCGATGGCGCGGTAGCGCACCAGGCTGGTCAGCCACGCCTCGGCGGCGCCGCGGGCCGGATCGAACTGCGCCGAGCGCTGCCAGACCTGGATGAAGGCGTCGTGCACCGCGTCCGCGGCCAGCGCCGGCTGCTGCATCAGCCGCAGCGCCAGCGCGTAGAGGCGCGGCGACTGCAGCTCGTACAGGCGGCGGAACGCGCCGCGGTCGCCCTCCGCGCAGGCTCGCAGCAGCGAGGCGACGTCAGCCTCAGCCGGCGCGGCCCGCCCGTCCCGATCATCCATACCCCGGCGTGACCCCCGCAGCGTGGCGCCGAACATAGCCGACCGGAACGAGCGTGGCGAGGCGGTCGCGGTGGTCGACCAGGACGGATGGACGATCGTTGCGGACATGCCTCCCTACGCGTGATCGGCGGCGGCGGATGACCCCGCACCCGCCGGCCGCGCATCACCCGCGCAGGAAGTCCAGGCAATGGTGCAGCGTCGGCGCCAGCCCATGCAGCGGCCGGCCGATCGCGCCGACGATCTCGACATGGTCGATGCCGGGGTAGATCCGCTCCTGCACCGGGCCGCCTGCGGCCCGGATGCGCGCGGCGAGCCGGACGGTGTTGGCCGGCCGTACGGTCCGGTCGGCGCTGCCGGCGAGCAGCAGCATCGGCGGGTTGCGGCCGTCCACGTAGCTGATCGGCTGCGTGACCGCGGTCGCCGGTCCCGGCCCGAAGATTCGCCGCAGCCGCTCGGTGTCGAGCGGCAGGAAGTCGTATGGTCCGGCGAGCCCGATCGCGCGCGAGACGTCGCGCGCCGGCGACAGCCCGACCGCCCCCAACAGGCCGGGGTCTAGGGTCAGCATGGCGGCGTTGTAGGCGCCGGCGGAGTGCCCGGCCAGCGCCGGCGGCGCCGCGTCGCCGCCGAACCGCCCGGCGTGGGCGCGAGCCCACGCGAACGCCTGCGCGCAGTCGGCCAGGATCCCGCGCCAGCGCACCTGCGGGTAGAGCCGGTAGTCCGGGATGATCGTGAGGATGCCGTGCGCCGCGAAGGCGCCACCGACGAAGCCGTACATCCCCCGCGCACCGCGGGCCCAGCCGCCGCCGTAGATGAACACCATCGTCGGGAACGGCCCGGGCCCTGCGGGCCGGTAGACGTCGAGCCGCTGCCGTGGGTCCGGCCCATAGGCGATCCCGGCTGCGGCGAGGCGGCCGGGAGCCAGCGCGTTCAGCACCGAGGCGGGGGAACACGCCGTCAGCAGCAGGCCGGCCGGGACCGCCAGGGCGCCGAGCCGGCGGCGGCCAAGGTGGAGTTGGCCAAGGCGGGGGCGGTCGAGCCGGGGCGGGTCGGTCAGCCGAGCCGCTCGACGTAGTGGCCGTGCGCCCATACCCAGCGATAGCCGTCCCAGCGCCAGTGGCCCGGCTGCCAGGCCCAGTACGGGTGCTCGCGCGGCGGCGGCGGCCGCTGCTCGACGATCACCGCCGGCGGCGGCGGCCGAACTACGACCGGCGCGGTCCGATACACCACGCGCGGCGGCGGCGGCGGCGCCTCGTAGATGCAGCCGGCCAGGAACACGGCCGAGAGGCTGGGCAGGGCGAGGCGTCGTAGGCGCATGGGGATCATCCTTGCAGTCCATGGCCGATCCGGCTCATCCGGACAACGGCCGCGCCACCTGCTCCAGCGACTTGCCTTCCGCATCGACGCCGAACCGCAACGCCATGCAGGCCGCCGCGATCATCAGCACTCCGGCGCCGGCATAGCCGTAGGCCAGCGGCACCATGCCGCCGGCCTGGATCAGCCAGCCGAACAGCGAGGGCGCCCCCACGCCGCCGATCAGCGTGCCCAGCACGAAGAACACCGAGATCGCCATCGCCCGCGTCTCCAGCGGGAAGATCTCGCTCGCGGTGAGGTAGGCGGCGCTGGCGGCGGGCGACGCGAAGAAGAAGATCGCCACCCAGCCGGCGGTCTGGGTGACGGCGGAGAGCGCTCCGCGGGCGAACAGCCAGGCCACCGCGATGATCAGCAGGCCGGACACGCCGTAGGTGGCGAAGATCATGCGACGCCGACCGACGGTGTCGAACAGCGGTCCCAGCAGCACCACGCCCAGCACGTTGGCCAGCGCCAGCGGCAGGATGAACAGCCCGACCCGGTGCGGCGCCACCCCCTGGTCGTGGGTCAGCACCTGGCCGTAGGTGAAGAACACCGCGTTGTAGAGGAACGCCTGCGCCGCCATCATCAGCAGCGCCAGCGCCGAGCGGAGCTTGTACTCCGCCCACATGGTCCGCAGGATCAGCCCGAAGCCGAACACCCGCTGCGGATGCACGGCGAGGCGGTCGTGCACCGGCGGCAGGGCGGCGCCGATGGCGGCCTCGACGCGGGCCTCGATCTGCGCGGTGGCGGCGTCGGCCGCCTCGTGCTGCCCGTGCGTGACGAGCCAGCGCGGGCTCTCGGGCACCCAGCGCCGCAGCATCAGCACCAGCAGCCCGAGCACGCCGCCGATCGCGAACCCGTAGCGCCAGCCGCCCGGGAACGAGCCGTCGTCCCGCACCAGCAGCAGCGCCGCCACCGCGCCGGCGGCGGCGCCGAACCAGTACGAGCCGTTTACCAGCAGGTCGACGCGGCCGCGCACCCGGGCCGGGATCAGCTCGTCGATCGCCGAGTTGATCGCCGAATACTCGCCGCCGATGCCGAGCCCGGTCAGGAACCGGAACAGCACGAAGCTGGTGAAATTCCACGAGCAGGCGGTGGCCAGCACGCTCAGGATGTAGATGCCCAACGTCACGCTGAAGATCCGCCTGCGGCCGACCCGGTCGGTGAGCCAGCCGAACAGCAGCGCGCCCGCCACCGCGCCGGCGAGGTAGAGCGACGCCGCCAGGCCGATGTCGGCAGCCGACAGCCCCAGCGTCGCCGGGCTTTCCAGCGCCGGGCCGATCGAGCCGACGATGGTGACCTCGAGCCCGTCAAGGATCCAGGTGATGCCGAGCGCTGCCACCACCAGCAGATGGAAGCGGGACCACGGCAGCCGGTCGAGCCGGGCCGGGATGTCGGTATGGATCACGGCGGGAGCGGTCACGGGGGCAGTTCCTGGCACAGGGCCTGCGGATCAGGAAGGCCAGGGCAGAGCCCACGCACGGCTACCGCATGAGGAAGAAGAAGGCCAGGGGCCTTGCCCCTGGACCCCAGTGGGGCCGCGGGCTCCAGGCCCCGATTCATAAGAAAATAGTCTCATGCAGGAACTATCTCCTTAACGAATCGGGGTTTTGGGGCTCGCGGCCCCAACGGATCCACGGCAGCGCCCTGGCCTTCTCCCTCCACGTCTCCTCAGAAGCGATAGCCCTGAGAGCCCCTGGCCTGCCTTACTTCCGCAGCCGCTCGACCAGTACCTCCACCACCGAGGGATCCGCCAGCGTCGAGATGTCGCCCAGCTCGTCATGCGCGCCGGTGGCGATCTTGCGCAGGATGCGGCGCATGATCTTGCCCGAGCGCGTCTTCGGCAGCTCGTCCACCAGCACCACCAGGTCAGGCGCGGCGTAGCGGCCGATCTCCTGGCCGACATGGTGGGCGAGCTCCGCCTCCAGCCCCTCGCGCGCCGCGCCGCCCGCCTTCAGCACGACGAAGGCGGCGAGCGCCTGGCCCTTGACGTCGTGCGGGATGCCGACCACGGCGCTCTCCGCCACCGCGTCATGGGTTCCAAACGCCGCCTCGACCTCGGCCGAGCCGATCCGATGCCCGGACACGTTGATCACGTCGTCGATCCGCCCGGTGATCCAGGTGTAGCCGTCGGCGTCGCGGCGAGCACCGTCGCCGGAGAAGTAGTGGCTGGGATAGGCGCTGAAATAGGTCTGCACGTACCGGCCGTGGTCGCCCCAGATGGTGCGCGCCTGGCCAGGCCAGCTGGCGGCGATGCAGAGCGCACCTTCCGCCTCGCCGTCCAACGGCTGGCCCTTGTCGCCCATGATGACGGGGCGGACGCCGGGCAGAGGCAGCGCAGCCGAGCCCGGCTTCTGCGCCACCGCCCCCGGCAGTGGCGCAATCATGATGCCGCCGGTCTCGGTCTGCCACCAAGTGTCGACCACCGGACAGCGCCCGCGCCCGACCTTCTCGTGATACCACAGCCAGGCCTCCGGGTTGATCGGCTCGCCGACCGAGCCCAGCACGCGCAGGCTGTCGCGCGACGTCGCCGCCAGCACCGCCGGGTCGTCGCGCATCAGCGCCCGGATCGCGGTCGGCGCGGTGTAGAAGGCATTCACCTGGTGGCGGTCGATCTCGCGCCACCACCGCCCGGGCGACGGCCAGGACGGCGTGCCCTCGAACATCAGGGTGGTGCCGCCGTTCGCAAGCGGCCCGTAGACCACGTAGCTGTGCCCGGTCACCCAGCCGAGGTCGGCGGTGCACCAAAACACGTCGCCCGGCCGGTGGTCGAACGCGATCTCGTGGGTCAGGCTGGCCCAGAGCAGATAGCCGGCGGTGGTGTGCAGCACGCCCTTGGGCGCGCCGGTGCTGCCAGAGGTGTAGAGGATCAGCAGCGGGTCCTCCGCCGCCATGACCTCCGCCGCGCAGGCCGGATCGGCCGCCTGCACCAGGCTTGCGTAATCGTGGTCGCGCCCCGCCTGCATCGGCACCGCGGCACCGGTCGCCGCCAGCACCAGCACCGAACGCAGCGGGGGGTCGCCACGGCGGTCCAGCTCGGCCAGCGCCTGGTCGGCGATCGCCTTCAGCGCGCTTCGCCGGCCGCCGCGGCGGCCCTCGTCGGCGGTGATCAGCAGCACGGCGCCGCTGTCGCGCAGCCGGCCGGCGACGCCCGACGCCGCCAAGCCCGCGAACATCACGACGTGCACCGCGCCGATGCGGGCACAGGCGAGCATCGCCACCACGCCCTCGGCCACCATCGGCAGGTAGGTGGCCACCCGGTCGCCGCGCCTGACGCCCATCGACTTCAGCACGTTGGCGAGGCGGCAGACCTCGTCGTGCAGCGCCCGGAAGCTGATCCGCCGCGACTGGTCCTCGTCTTCGCCCTGCCAGATCAGCGCGGTCTGGTCGGCACGCGTGGCCAGGTGGCGGTCGACGCAGTTCACGCAGGCGTTGAGGGTGCCGTCGGCGAACCAGGACACTCGCGCATCGCCCTCAAAGCCGCCGCTGCCGGCGATCTGCGGCGCCTGCTCCCAATCGAGCCGCTTAGCCTGCTCGAGCCAGAACGGCTCGGGATCGTTCAGGGCGTGGTTGCTCATCAGCCCGAACCGCGCGGCGTTGACGTGCGCGGAGGCGGCCAGGCCCGGCTTGACGTGGAAGATCATGTCGCTGGACATCGGCGCCCCCGGCAGGTCGGCTTGCCGCCGCTTCCCGCATGAGTATCGTCGGCCCGAGCGGCGCCCGAGGTCAATCGGCGCACGATACCGTGCCTGAACCGTCCCCATCCGCGAGGCGCATGAAAAACACCCATTCGCCACAGGTGCGGCGGCAACGATCGTCCGTCGGCGATGTTGCAATGTTGTGACAGCCTTGCACGCTGCAGGTCTTGCGGAATGGGTAGAGCCGTATGACGTTCAGCGCACGGGCGAAGTCCGTCGCAACCGAGTCCCGCGCAAGACGGGACCGTCGTCAATCTGCCGCCAATAGGGTGGCATGGGGAGATTTCAGACCATGCAGACCGATTTTACCAACGAGGATCTCAGCGCCATCCGCGATGCGGTCCCGCATCTCGACCTGGTCGCGATCCGGTCGCTACGCCGCGCGGGTTACGACATCGTCCGGAGCGAGCCGGCCGTAGAGAGCAGGCGTACGCTCTGGAACCTGATCCCTTGCCCGATGACCACGCAGGCGCTGGTTCCCGAGCACGCCGCCGAGTAGTCCCACTCGGCCCGGACGGTGTGATCCTCTGCCACGGCGGCGCCTTGGCGGCTCGCGCCGCCAGCGAGGGCGGGTGCGCCGTAGGACGGGACGGAGCAGTGGTCGATCCCGATCGTTGGACGACGCGTCCTGATCCACAGCTCGGGCGGCAGCGGCAGATGACGTCCCGTGCCAATACGCCTGGACATCATGCTGGCGCCGAACGCTAACGGCGAACGCCTCGACAACGTTAGGACATTTGCGACCGCTCGGCATTGCGGCGACCAAACACTTTAGCAGGTTCGTGTCATCAACTGCCGGCCTCCCGTTCGGGCAGCAACTGGTGACGCGAGCCGGAACGAACTTCTTCCCAATCCCGTCAACGACGATCAGCTCCCGAGCTTGCCGGCGCCCCTGACTTCTTTCTACGACGGCATCTTCGCTTGGGCCTTCACGCTGACCTGTCCTCCGTCTTCGAGCCCTGCCGGCGGGCTGAGGGCAACCTGCTCGCCCCCGTGCAGGCCCGTCCGCAATTCGACGGTTGTACCGAAGTCTCGGGAGATAGTGACGTCAACGAGATGGGCGACACCATCCTTGACGACCGCGACACGCAGACCCTGCCCGTTGAAGATGATCGCCTCGGCTGGCACGACAACGCCCGGCGCCGCCCGCGGGATGGCAAGATCGACATCTACGTACAGTCCAGGGCGCAGCGTTCCGTCGGGATTGGCCACGTCGACCTCCGCGCGCACAGTCCTTGACCCGGGGTTGAGTGCTACGCTGCTGCGGGTCACCACGCCCGTGAACGTGCGACCAGGCAGTTCCGGCACGCGGACCTCAGCAGGTACTCCGCTGCGAAGCTCGACGGCGTTGCTTTGGGGGACATCGACGAAGATCCGCAGCACATCCTGACGCTCCACGGTGAACGCGGGCATGCCGGTTCCCGAATTGGCGGTCACCAAGTCGCCGGTGTCGATGTTGCGGACCGTGACGATGCCGTCGAACGGCGCCGTCACCAACTCATAGCTCACCAACGCCTTCAGATACTGGACGTCCCCGAGCTGGGCCTTCAGGTTGCCCTCCGCCACCGCCACGCTGGCCTGATTGCTTTTCAGGGTCGCGTCGTCCGCCTGCAGATTGAGACGCGTCGTATCGGCGTCCTGCTTCGAGGCCCAGCCGTCAGCCGCAAGCTTGCCCGTTCTGGCGTTCGTGACCGTTCCCAGCTTGATGTTGGCTTGGGTCTGCCGGACGTTGGCCTGAGCCACGGCTAGAGCGGCGTTGGTCTGGCTGAGCTGGCCGGCTGCCTGCGCCAGTTGTCCGTCCAGGTCGGCAGCCGCTATCCGCACGAGCAAGTCCCCGCTCTTGACCCTGCTCCCGATATCGACCCGTCGCTCGACGATGTAGCCCGTCGCGCGGGTGTAGATGTTCGCCTGGTCGAACGGCGCGGTAGCGCCAGGAAGGGTCAGCGTGACCGGCCCATCGACGCGCATCGCCTCCGAGACCTGCAGGGTCGGCCGGTACTCGATCGCCTGCTGCTGCGTCGTCGCCGCGATGGCGTTTGTCTGCCAATGGCTCCAGGCTCCCCAGCCGATAAGCGACAGGACCAGCAATGCCGGAACCAGGTAGACGACCGGCGAAAGATGGTCCTTCTCCTTGCCGGTAGCGGTACCTGCACCATCCTTCGGGTTGGCCGCAGGTGTCAGATCCGAACTCTTTGCGTCCTCGGGACGGGTGGTCATGGTGCATCCTCCAGGTAGTTCTGGACCGGCTTCGGCGCGCTGCCGCGCAGGACGGTGTACAGGAACGGCACGAACAGCAGCGTGGAGCAGGTCCCGAACGAGACGCCGCCCAGCACCGCGCGAGCCAGCGCCGCATTCTGCTCCGAACCGGTGCCGAGGCCGAGCGCCATCGGCGTAAGCCCGACGAACATGGCGATCGCCGTCATCAAGATGGGCCGGAGCCGGGTCTCACCCGCATGGATCGCGGCCTCGCCAGCGCTGCAGCCGGTGCTGTCGCGGTGCTGGCGCGCGAACGTGATGAGCAGGATCGAGTTCGAGGACGCAACGCCCACGGACATGATGGCGCCCATGAGCGATGGGATGGACAGGGTGGTCGATGTCGCGAACAGCATCACGCAGATCCCGCAGAAGGCGATCGGCAGACCGGCAAGGACAACGAACGGGTCGCCCCAGCTCTGGTAGTTGATCGCCATGAGCAGATAGACGAACAGCAGGGCTACGACGAGACCGATTCCGATATGACGGAACGCGCTCTGCATGCTCACTATCTGTCCTGCGATGGTGACATAGTTTCCGGCAGGCAGCTGCTTTCGGGCGGCGCCGACGAGGGGCTGCAGATCGGCTGCGACCGAGGCGAGGTCGCGATCCTGAACGTTTGCATAGATATCGAACATCGGCTGTATATTACTGTGATTGATGGAGGTTTGTGATCCCTGCCGGGTGAGCGAGGCCACGTTCGATAGCAAGGTTGTCGTTCCGTTGGTCGAGGTGGTCAGCGGGGTGTTCATCAAGTCCGACATCTTGCTCACCAGATATTCAGGCGTCTGCACCGCGACGTTGTAGGGGATCCCGTCTGCCGGATCGACCCAGAAGTTCGGCTGCGTCTGGTAGCTCGACGCGAGGGAGATGTTGAGGTTGGTCGAGACCTGCTGCTCGGTGAGCTGAAACTGCAGTGCGCGTTCCCGATCGACGTTCAGGAGGTATTGAGGAGCATCGACGATCTGCTGGATGTGGGCGTCGACGATGCCCCTGACCTTCTGCACCCGATCGAGCAGGCGCTCTGTCGCGGCCAGGTTCCCGGCCGCGTCCTGTCCACCGACCTGGATGTCGATGGGCGAGGGCAGACCGAAATCAAGCACCTGGGTCACAAAGTCCGCTGCCTCGAAATAGAATATTCCGTCGGGGAACCGCTGCCGCAGTTCCGCCCGAAGCGTCCGCATGTAGTCGACGCTCGGTGCATGCCCCTTGTTGAGGCTGACCAGGATAGTTCCGTCGTAGTAGGCGGTCGAGTCGACGATGCCGAACGCGAAGTTGTAGTTGTTGTTCGGCAGCCCGATGTTGTCGAGCACTAGGCCGAGATACTTCGCCGGGACAACGCCGCGGATGGTGTCGTCGACATTCTGGAAGAACTGCTCGGCGTTCTCGATGCGCAGCCCGGATCGCGCACGTACGTGCAACTGCATCTCTCCGGTATCGATCTGCGGGAAGTAGTCGCGTCCGACGACCATGAACAGGCCGGCGCCGCTTGCGAGCACCGCGGCGACGACCAGGGAGGTTCCGATACGACGGCTCAGGACGATCCGCAGGAGCTTGCCGTAACCAAGGCGGAAGCGCTCGAACCCTCGTTCGAAGCCTGCGTGAAAACGGCCGAAGATCCCCCGAACTCCAGGCTTCGGCGGACTGGCTTCGTCTGCGCCACGCTTCTCGCCCGCGATGAGGATGTCGGCCAGAACCGGTACCAGCGTCCGGGACAGGCCGTAGGATGCAAGCATGGCGAAGACCACGGCGAGCGCCTGCGGGGTGAACAGGTATTTCGCGGCGTCCGTCAGGAACAGGACGGCGACGAAGGCGCAGCAGATCGCGAGCGTCGAGATGAGCGCCGGCTTGGCGATGCCGGCGGCGCCTTCGACGATGGCGTGTCTGAAGTCGCGGCCTTCCTCGAGCAGCCGGTAGGTGTTCTCTATCGCCACGGTCGCATCGTCCACCAGGATCCCCACCGCAAGGGCCAAGCCGCCGAGGGTCATGACGTTGATCGTGGCGCCCAGGGCGGAGAGGACGATCAGGGAACTCAGGATGGCGAGCGGGATCGAGACCATCACGATCACCGTCGATCGCCAGGACCCCAGGAACAAGAGGATCATGAGCCCGGTAAGGCCGGCGGCGATGCACCCTTCGGTAACCACGTCGGAGATCGAGCTCGTTACGAGGACCGACTGGTCGAACAGGGGCGTGACGACCAGGTCCTTCGGCGCCGCCGCCTTCAGTCCCGGCAGGAGCTGCTTCACGTTGTCGACGACCGACAGCGTCGAGGCGCTGCCGTTCTTGAGCACGTCCATCAAGACCGCGAGGCTGCCGTTCACGCGCACGATATTCTGCTGCACCTGGAACCCGTCGCGGACATGAGCGACGTCGCGGATCAGCACCGGCGCGCCATTGACCGTGGCGACCGGAAAGTTGTTGAAGGTATCAATGGCGTTCGGAGAATCGTTGAGCTTGACGACATACTGCAGATCGCCGAACTTGACCTCTCCCGACGGCAAGGTGACGTTCTGGTCGACGATGGCGCTTGTCACCTGCGATGGCGTCAAGCCGTAACCCTGCAGGGCGTGCAGGTCCAGGTCGATGATGACCTCGCGGAGCTTGCCGCCCGACGGCGTCGGCAAGCTGCTTCCGGGGACTTGCGAGATCGCCTGGCGGAGGCGGTAATTGCCGTAGTCGTACAGCTTTTCCTCGCTCTCTCCGGACATGGCCAGCTGTATGACGGCCACCGAAGACGCGCTGTACTGCTGTACGGTCGGAGGATTGATGCCAGGAGGAAGCAGAGCACGGATCGAATTCATCGACGATACGACTTGAGAGATCGCGAGGTCTACGCTCACGTTGGGCTGGAAGAACACCTTCTCGACGGTGATGCCCTGCAACGTGAGGCTCTCTATGTTCTTGATGCCGCTCACGCTGTTGGAGAGCGCAAATTCCGTATAGGTCGTGACGCGGTTTTCCATCTCCTTCGCGGAGAGGCCGGTATAGGTCCAGACGACCGACACGACGGGAATATTGACGTCCGGCAGCACGTCTTCAGGAGTGGTGACGATCGCCGATCCACCCAGAAACATGATGAGCACGGCGAGGACGAAGATGCTTATACGATACTTCAGGGCGAAAAGGACGAGACCCACTTAGTTTCCCCATGCCGGCTACGCTCATCAAGGCGTGTCGTCGTCGCTTCGTCCGACTGCAAGCTGGCGGTGGACGGCTTCGGTTCCGGCGGGCCATGCCGGTGAAGGCCGTGGAGTCGACGGGCCTCGCCAACCGACGCCCTGCATCGAAGATCAAGTCTCCGACTCGTCTGGCGCGGAGGGAAGGGTCGGAATCTACCTATGGTGAAGCTGCTGGCCGTCAGCTCTCGCGACGGCGCCCGCCCGCGTTGTCGTCGGGCCCTGCCTGGCGTTCGCGAGCGCGGTCCTGGACGCCTAGTCCTGCCGGAGCAGCGAGGCCGGGCTCGCGGCCAGCGCGCGGCGGGTGGCCAGGTGTCCGGCCAGCAGCATCAGCAGAATCGCGGCCCCGCCGACCGCGGCCACGGTGCCGCCCAGGAACGCCCATGGCGCCTGCAGCACCCAGCGCATCAGCAGCCAGCTCAGCAGGGCGCCGACCAGGGCCGCCAGCCCGCCGGCGACCGCCCCCAGCACCGCGAACTCGACCAGCCACGCCGCCTGCAGCTGCGCGCCGGTGGCGCCCAGCACGCGCAGCACCGCCGCCTCCGCGACCCGCTGGCGCTGCGTCGAGGCCAGCGTCGCCGCCAGCACCAGCGCGCCCGACAGCAGCGCCACCGCGCCGATCGCCGCCAGCGCCCCGGCCAGGCGCCCGACCAGGAGGCCGACCTGTTCCAGGATGTCGGCCACGCGGATGCCGGTGACGCTGGGCAGCGCGTCGGTCACCGCCGCCAGCACCGCCGCGTCGCCGCGCTCGCCGCCGGTCGTCGCCACCGTGGCGACCATCGTGTGCGGCGCCGCCGACAGCAGCCCGGGCGAGGCGACGAAGGCGAAGTTGAGCTGCAGCGAGCGCCAGGCGATGTCGCGCAGGCTGGCGACGCGCAGGTCGATGTCGCGGCCGAGCACGTTGAGCGTCACTACCGAGCCGACATGCACCCCCCAGCCGGCGGCGAGCCCGGAATCGAACGACAGCAGCGGCGGCCCGTCATAGCCGGCCGGCCACCACCGCCCCGCCACGACGTGCGTATCCGGCGGCGGCGCCCCGGCGATGGTGAGCCCGTGGTCGCCGCGCAGCGCCCAGCGGGTGCCGGCGCTGGCCCGCACCCGCTCCGCCGGCACCCCGTCCACCGCGACCACGCGGGTGCGCAGGCTGGGCAGCGCCCGCACCTGGCCGACCGTGCCCTGGCCGGCCAGCACCGCGTCGAAGCGGGCCATCTCGTCCGGCTGCAGGTCGATGAAGTAGAAGGAGGGCGCCTGCCGCGGCAGCTGGTCGAGCAGGGCGGCGCGCAGGTCGCCGTCGGCCAGCGCCACCGTCGCCAGCACGGTGAGCCCGACCCCCAGCGCCAGCAGCAGCCGCGCCGCCGGCGCCGCCGGACGGCCGAGGGCGGCCAGCCCCAGCCGCAGCGCGATCCGGGCCGTGCCGGCCCCGCCGCGCGGCCGCGGCAGCCGGTGCGCCAGCCACGTCAGCCCCCAGCCCGCCAGCCGGAAGCCGCCCAGCACCACCGCGGTCACGGCGCAGAAGCCGAGCGCAAGCCGCCGGTCCGGCGCGGTCAGCACCGCCAGCAGCACCAGCAGCAGCGACAGGGCGGCGATCGCGGCGAGGCTGCCGATCCGCCGGCGCCGGTCCAGCGCCGGGGCCCCGCCCGGTCCCCCGCCTGGCCCGCGGAACAGCACCGCCGGCGCCACCGTGGCGGCGCGGACGATCGGCGACAGCGTGAACAGCAGCGAGACCACAATCCCGAACGCCGACGCCAGCCCGACCGGCGCCCATTGCAGCCCGCCCTGCGGCGCCACCGGCAGCAGCGAGCCCAGCGCCCGCACTGCAAGCGGCGGCAGCACCAGCCCGACCAGCACGCCGGCAGCGATGCCGGCGGCGCAGAGCCCCGCCACCTGTAGGGCGAACACGGAGGCCGCCAGCGCCGGAGTCGCCCCCAGCGCCCGCAGCACCGCCAGCGTGCGCGCCCGCGACTCGAGCCAGCTCGACACCCCGGCCGCCACCCCCATGCCGCCCAGCAGCAGGGCGGCAAGCGCGATCAGGGTCATGAACAGCGCGACCTGGCCGACCGCCCGGCTCAGCGCCGGCGCCGCGTCGTCGATGTCGCGGATGTGCCAGTCCTGGCCGGGGAAGGCGTCGGCGACCGCGCGGGCCAGCGCCCGCGACCGCGCCAGCCGCGCCCGGCCGGTCTCGTGGCGGCCGGCGTCCGGCAGCACCACCCGCAGCGAATCCGTCAGCAGCGCGCCCGGCCGCACCAGGTCCGCGGCGGCCAGCGCCGAGCGGGCGATCAGCACCGACGGCGCCAGCGCCGCCTGCCCGGCCGCGTCGGGCACCCGGTCGAGCGGGGCCGTGATCCGGAACCGCTCGTCGCCGACCCGAACCACGGCGCCGGGCGCCAGGCCCAGCCGGTCCGGCACCAGCGGGTCCGGCGCCAAACCCGGCACGCCGCCGTCCGCCAGCGCCGCCGCGATCGTACCGCCGCCCGCCACCGACGCCCGCCCGACCAGAGGGTAGGCCGGATCCACCGCCGACAGCTCGACCAGCATGCGGCGGCCGTTCCCGGCGTAGAGCATCGAGCGCATGCGCTCGACCGATGAGGTCCGGGCGCCCCGTGCCCGCAGGAAGGCCGCCAGCCGGTCCGGCAGCGGCTCGCTGCCCTCGATGGCGAGATCGCCGCCGAGGATGGCGCGGCGCTGCTCGGCCACCCCCTGCTGGATCGCGTCGCGCAGGCCGCCGATGGTACCGATCGCAGCCACGCCCAGCGCCAGGCACAGCAGCACGATGCCCACGCCGCGGACCATGCCCCGACCGCCGCGCCAATCGCGCAGCGCCAGCCGGACGGCGAGCCCGAGGCTCAGCGGACGCTGGCTCCAGCGGGGGCTCCAGCGGAGGCCCCGACGGTGGCGCCATCGGCTTCGAGCGCGTGCAGGCACCCCTCGGTCACCCCCAACCGTCGGTCGCAGCGCGCCGCCAGCGCCGCGTCATGCGTGATCAGCAGCAGGCCGGTGCCGTGCAGCCGCTGCAGCTCGAACAGCAGCGCCTGCACGGTGTCGCCGGTGCGGGCGTCGAGGTTGCCGGTCGGCTCGTCGGCCAGCAGCAGCGCCGGCCGCGGCGCGAACGCGCGCGCCAGCGCCACGCGCTGCTGCTCGCCGCCCGAGAGCTGTCCCGGCAGGTGGCCGAGCCTAGGCCCGAGCCCGACCTGGCGCAGCGCCGCCTCGGCCGCCGCGAACGCGTCGGCGCGGCCGGCCAGCTCCAGCGGCACGGCGACGTTCTCGAGCGCGGTCATGGTCGGGATCAGGTGGAACGACTGGAACACGATGCCGATGCGGCGGCCGCGATATCGGGCGCGCGCATCCTCGTCCAGCGTCGCCAGGTCGATCCCGTCGACCAGCACCTGCCCGCGCGTCGGACGTTCCAGCCCGGCCAGCAGCATCAGCAGGCTGGTCTTGCCCGATCCGGACGGCCCCACCACGCCCACGGACTCGCCGGCCGCCACCTGCAGCGACATGCCGCACACGATGTCGAGGCTGCCGGCCGCCTCGACCCCGCCGGCCGGGTTGCGAGGGCCCCGCCCGGCGGCATGCCGAAACGGCCGCCACCGCCCGGCGTTGGTATCCCCGTCGGGGGTATTAGGCCGCGTCGCCACCGTGAGCCACAGGTCACGCGCCTCGACCAGGACCGGCGGCTCGATCGAAGGCGGATGAACATCCATGGAGGCTGCATATGGCCGCGGTTCCGGCAACACCAAGGGCGGCCGCCCAGCCCGCGGACGGATGGCGGCCGTATGCGCGGTGACGGCATTCGTGCGCCGGCTGGCGGTGCTGGCGCCGCTGCTGGGGCCGGCTGCGGCGGCCGCGGACGCGCCCCCGCGCACCGTGCGCATCCTGGCCTTCGGCGACAGCCTGACCGCCGGCTACGGGCTGCCGCACGGTGATGGCTTCGTGGCGCAGCTGCAGGCGGCACTCGACCGGGCCGGCGCCCACGCGACGGTGCTCGACGCCGGCGTGTCCGGCGACACCAGCGCCGACGGCCTGGCGCGCCTGGACTGGGCGTTGGGCGACCGTCCGGACGCCGCCATCGTCGAGCTCGGCGCCAATGACGGGCTGCGCGGGCTCGATCCTGGACAGCTGCAGCGCAACCTCGGCGCCATCCTCGACCGCCTGCAGGCGCTGCACATCCCGGTGCTGCTGAGCGGCATGTACGCGCCGCCCAACCTCGGCGCGGGCTACGAGCAGGCGTTTCGCGGCGTGTACGACCGATTGTCGCAGCGACCGGGGCTGCTCTACGACCCGTTCTTCCTGGCCAACGTCGCCGGCGACCGCGCGCTGAACCAGGCCGACGGGATCCATCCGCAGCCGGCGGGCGTCGCCATCATCGTGCGCCGCCTGACGCCGCTGGTCCTGCGGCTGGTGGCCGAGGCGCGGTCCGGGACCACGGGCTGATCGCATCGGCGGCCTTAACCGGGCCTTTACCAGCCTCCCCCCATGTTCGCGCCGGGATCACACGGGTTGGCGAGGCGCGTTCGACATGGACATCACGATCGGCAGCGGTGCCACGACCCTCGCCCTGCGTCCGGCGGGCGCCAAGCCGGTTACGGCCAGGGGAAACCGCGGATGCGCCGCCTGCCGGGAGCATCAGCCGCTGTTCCCGTTCACCATGGCGTTCCAGCCGATCGTCGACCTCGAGGAGAACCGCATCGACGCCTACGAGGCGCTGGTGCGGGGGCCGTCGGGCGAAGGCGCCGGCCACGTGCTGGACCAGGTCCGGCCGGAGAACACCTACGCCTTCGACCAGGCCTGCCGGGTCAAGGCGATCGAGCTGGCGGCCCGGCTGGGGCTGGACCGGCAGCTGAGCATCAACTTCCTGCCCAACGCCGTCTACGAGCCGCGCGCCTGCATCCAGACGACGCTGAACGCTGCCTCGAGGACCGGCTTCCCGCTCGACCGGCTGACCTTCGAGATCCTGGAGTCGGAGAGCATCGCCGACACCCGCCACCTGATCAACATCGTCGGCGAGTACCGCCGGCACGGCTTCAAGATCGCCCTCGACGACTTCGCCACCGGCTACTCCGGGCTGGCGCGGCTGGCGGAGCTGCGGCCCGACATCGTCAAGATCGACCGCCTCCTGGTGGCGGACTGCGACCGCGACCGCTACCGGCTGGCGATCGTGGCGGGCATGGTGCGGATCGGCGCCGAGCTCGGCGTGAAAGTGATCGTCGAGGGCGTGGAGCGGCTGGGAGAGGTCGAGGCGCTGCGGTCGGTCGGCGCGCGCTTCGTGCAGGGCTTCCACTTCGGGAGGCCGCTGTTCGAGGCGGTCGCCCGCGACGCCGACATCGCCTGGTCGGTCGGCTGACGCCATCCTGCCGGCACGGCCGCGGCGCCGTCGGAGGCCGCTCGAACCGGCGCGACCCTGCCCCGTTGCAGCGCCGGACGCGAGGAGACGGCATGACCGACGACGATCACCGGGAGATCAGCGCCGCCTTCAAGGAGGCGGTGAACATGACGCCATCGGCGCTGGAGAGATGGCTGGGCACCGAGGAGTCCCGCTCGGTCGGCTGGGCCGATGGCGCCAGCAAGACGAAGGCCGGCGGCACCGAGGCGGTCGGCCACGAGTCCGGCCACCGCATCGTCGAGATCCGCCACAAGAAGGCGACCGACCTGACTGAGGACGATTACGCGCAAATGAGGAAGGTGGTCGGCTACGTGCACCGGCACTTGGCGCAGAGGCCGTCCAGCGACGTCGAGCACAGCCGCTGGCGCGCCTCGCTGATGAACTGGGGCCACGACCCGCTGCGGGACAAGGCGTGAGCGCCCGTTCGGGAACGGGGTGTGCCGAGCGACTGCGCCGCGGCGACGCGGCACCCCCGGCCCGTCCTTCGAGAACCGGAGCGGAGCGGCCTCCTGGCCGTGACCCTCGGCAAGTGCGGGAAGCGCGTCGGATCGCCAGCACGGCGCGGTCTCGAGCAGGCTCCCGGCCGGCGGTGCGGCTTCGGCGTTTGGAATGGAGCGCGCCATCGCCCTAACCCGCGCAGAGGGCCTCGCCCGCCTGGCCGACTTTGCCGCCCACATGGGCGAGGCCTATGCCGGCGGCCGCAACACCGACCGCGGCCCGGACGGCGAGGCGACCACCTCGGCGCTGTCGCCCTACCTGCGCCGCCGGCTGTTGCTGGAGCGCGAGGTGGCGGCCGCGGCGCTACGCGCGCACGGCACCGCGGCGAGCGAACGGTTCGTCCACGAGGTGTTCTGGCGCAGCTACTTCAAGGGCCACCTGGAGACCCGGCCGGCGCTATGGATGGACTACGAGCGGCTGGTCGCGGACGGCCAGGCGCGGATGGCAGGCAATGCCGGCCTGCGCCGCGCGGTCGAGGATGCGGCGGCGGGGCGCACCGGCATCGATGGGTTCGACGACTGGGCACGGGAGCTGGAGGCGACCGGCTGGCTGCACAACCACGCCCGCATGTGGTTCGCCTCGATCTGGATCTTCACCCTGCGGCTGCCTTGGGCGCTAGGCGCCGACCTGTTCCTGCGCCGGCTGGTCGATGGCGACCCGGCCAGCAACACGCTATCCTGGCGCTGGGTGGCCGGGCTGCACACGCGGGGCAAGCCCTACGTGGCGACCGCCGAGAACATCCGGCGCTTCACCGAGGGACGGTTCGATCCGGTCGGGTTGGCCCGGAACCCGGCAGCGCTGCGGGAGGACATGGTGGCGGCGATCCAGCCGCTGCCGCCGCCGGACGCGGCCCCCGGGGCCGATGTGGCCCTGCTGCTGCACGGGGACGACCTGAACCCGGAGACGCTGCCGCTGGACGGGGCGCGGGTGCGTCGGGTGGGCGGGCTGCTCGCGCACGCCGACGGCGCCTCGGACCGCGTGCTGGCCGCGGACCGGGCGGCGATGGCAGACGCGCTGGCCCGGGCGGGCGCACATTTCGGCTGTCCGGCCGGCCTGGCGACGGCGGGCTGGGCGGAGGAGCTTCCGGTGCTGGCGGCCTGGGCGCCGGTCGGACCGTCCGCCGCGGCGCTGCCGTCCTGCCTGCGCCTGCGCCGCGCCTGGGACAGCCTGTGCTGGCCGCATGCGACCCGGGGCTTCTTCCAGATGAAGTCGGCGATCCCGACGATCCTGGCGGCCGAGGGGCTCGGAGGCTGATCACCAGCAGGCCGCATCGCCGCTGACGCAGTTGTGTCGTGCCGCGACCTGAACATATCCGTCGCGGGGCCCTTTAGCAAAACGGCGGCGGGCCGGCCGGGACATCACCCGAACGCCCCCGGGACACCACATGGTACGGTTACGATACTGTAACGATATGACCGTCGTCCAGTGCGCCGCCGAGGATACGGGGAGCAGGCATGGCCGAAACGACGAGCGCCGACAGCATCGGCTGCGTACGCTACGGCGACGCGATCGAGACGCTGTCGTATGACGAGGACGCAGTCACGGCCGACATCATCGCCGCGATGATGCGCGAGAGCCGAACCGTGGCCGAGCGCGACGGGCGCACCGTGCGGGCGTCGCACGCGAAGAGCACCTGCCTGGTGACGGGCACGCTCGCGGTGCTGCCCGACCTGCCGGAGCCGCTGCGCCAAGGCCTGTTCGCCGCGGCGCGAAGCTACCCGGTGCTGATGCGGTTCGCGCAGGGTCCGGGCGAAGTGCTGTCCGACAGCGTGTCGACCCATCGCGGCGTCGGCATCAAGGTGCTGGGCGTGGACGGCGCGAGGCTGCCCGGCCATGACGGCGCCACGCAGGATTTCGTCCTCGCCACCGGCCCGGCGTTCGCGCAGTCCGACGCCCGCAGCTTCCTCTCCGCGATGAAGGGCGTCGAGCGGGCGACGGGCTTGCCGGAGGCCGCCAAGGGTGCGGTGTCGTCCACCGCGCGCGTGCTGAACGCGGGGCTGAACGCCCTCGGGGGCGACAGCCCGACCCTCGGCTTCTTCGGCCACACGCGGCGCAACCCGCTGGCCGACGCCTATTACAGCCAGGCGGCGCTGCGCCACGGCGACTACGTCGCCAAGATCGGGCTGTTCCCAATCTCGCCAGAGCTGATCGCCCTCATCGACCGGACGCTGGACACCGGCTCCGACCGCGACGCCTTCCGCCACGCCGCCGTGGACCACGTGCGCCGTCACGGCGCCGCCTTCGAGCTGCGGGCGCAGCTCTGCACCGATCTCGCGGCGATGCCGGTCGAGGACGCGTCGGTGCCGTGGCCCGAGGCGCCGAGCCCGTATCGCACCGTAGCCCGGATCACCGTCCCGCCGCAGGACGCCTATAGCCCAGCGCGGCAAGCCTATTACGACGAGGTGCTGTCATTCCAGCCGGCGCATTCGCTGGCGGCGCACCGGCCGCTCGGCTCGCTGATGCGGGCGCGGCTACGGACCTACGAAGCGCTGTCCGCGCACCGGCATGGGGAGAACCGGCAGCGTCAGATGGAACCGACCGCCTCGGGCGAGGTGCCGGCGTGACAGGCGTGGTCCGTCTCGCCCGGGGGCTCGGCTGGTTCAGCCTCGGCCTCGGCTCGGCCGAGATGGTGCTGCCGGCGGCGCTGCGCCGCCAGCTCGGCCTGCGGCAGGAAGCGTGGCTGGTGCGGGCGTTCGGCGCACGCGAGATCGCAGCCGGGATCGGCGTGCTGGCCCGACCGGCCAGCCCGGCTGGGCCGCTCGCCCGAGTGGCCGGGGACGCCATGGACATCGCGGTGCTGCTGGGCGCCCTCGGTCGCACCAACCCCCGGCGCCGCGTCGCCCAGGTGGCCTTCGCCTTGGTGCTGGGCGTGACCGCGCTGGACCTGTGGTGCGCCGGGACGCTGGCCGCCCGGCCCGGGATCACGGGCCGGGCCAGTTCCGGCAGACGGGCCGGCATCGGGGAGATGCCGACATGAAGGTCACGCTGAAGCCGCTGCACGAGCAGGTCATCGTCATCACCGGCGCCACCTCCGGCATCGGCCTCGCCACCGCCCGCATGGCGGCACGGCACGGCGCGCGGCTGGTGCTGACCGGCCGCAGCGAGGCCGCCCTCGCCCAGCTGGTGGACGAGATCGCTGCGGCCGGCGGCACCGCGGTGTCGGTCGTCGCTGACATTGCCGAGGAGGCCTCCAGCACCGCGGTCGCCGACAAGGCGACCCTGGCCTTCGGCAGCTTCGACACCTGGATCAACAATGCCGGCACCGGCGTCTATGGCCGCGTCGACGAGGTCTCGGTCGCCGACATGCGGCGCGTGTTCGAGGTGAACTATTGGGGCCTGGTCTACGGCTCCCGCGAGGCGGCGGCGCGGCTGCGGCGGTCGGGCGGCGGCGCCATCATCAACCTCGGCAGCGAGGTGTCGGAGCGCGCGGTGCCGCTGCAAGGGGCCTATTCGGCCACCAAGTTCGCGGTCAAGGGCTTCACCGAGGCACTGCGGATGGAGCTGGAGCACGAGGGCGCGCCGATCTCGGTCACCCTGGTCAAGCCGGCGCAGATCGACACGCCGTTTACCGTGAACGCCCGCAACTACCTGCCGTCCGAGCCGCAGCACGTACCGAAGGTGTATGCGGCGGAGGTGGTGGCGTCGGCGATCCTGCACGCGGCGACCCGGCCGGTGCGCAGCGTATTCGTCGGCGGCGGCGGGGTACTGGTGTCGCTGCTGGGCCGCGTGGCGCCCGGCCTCGCGGACCGCCTGATGGAGCGGACCATCATCCCCGGCACCCCGTCCGGCCGGCCGCCGCGCCGCGCCCGCGACCGCAGCGGGCTCGATGCGCCGACCGAGGCGCTGACCAGCGCCGGCAACTATCCCGGCCACGTCGCGCGGATCAGCCTCTACACTCAGGCGGCCCTGCATCCGGCGATCGCCGCGGCGGCCACGGCCGGGTTCAGCCTGCTGTTCCTGGCCGGCGTGAGGGCCAGCCTGCGCTCTGGCCACCACCGTCCGGCCCGGATCCGAGGCGGCCGTGGCGATGCCACCGAGAAGGCGCTGCACGTTCGCCTCGAGGCTCGCCGCGGCCGCGAGGCAGAGGTCGAGGCACTGGTCCGCGACATCCTGGAGGACGTGCGGTCGGAACCGGGCACAGGGCCGTGGTTCGGCGTCCGGCAGGGTCGGCGCGCCTTCGCCATCTTCGAGCGGTTTCCCGACGAGCGCGCGCGGCGCGCGCACCTCGCAGGTGCCGGCGCGGCACGGCTGATGGCGCGCTCCGACGCGCTGCTGGCCAGGCCCGCCGAGATCAGCCGGCTGGACGTGATCGCGGCCAAGCCTGGCTGAGGCCGGGGCCGGAACCCTGCGTCCGACCTGCGGTTCTCTCGCCCATCCTAGACTTGGAGTAACAGACATGAGCGCTACCACCGACCCGCGCCTGCGCATGCAGGACCCGCGCACCCAGTACCCGCAGCCCCCGTTCCCGCGCCAGCCAATGCGGGCCCCGGGGCTGATATCGGACATGGACCCGCAACCGGACCACGGCGAGACCAGCTATGTCGGCCACGGGCGTCTGGCCGGACGGCGCGCCCTGGTCACCGGTGCGGATTCCGGAATCGGCCGCGCTGCCGCTTTGGCCTTCGCGCGGGAGGGCGCCGACGTGGCGCTGAGCTACCTGCCAGAGGAGAAGGCCGATGCCGCCAGCCTGGCGCAGCTGATCGAGGCAGCGGGACGGAAGGTGCTGCTGCTGCCCGGCGACATCACCGACCAGGAGTTCTGCGCCCGACTGGTCCAGCATACCGTGGACGGGCTGGGCGGGATCGACATCCTGGTCAACAACGCCGGCAAGCAGACCAACCAGTCCAACATCGCCGACATCACGGCCGAGCAGTTCGACCGCACGATGAAGACCAACCTCTACGCGATGTTCTGGATCTGCAAGGCGGCGGCCCCGCACATGCCGCCGGGGGCCTCGATCATCAACAGCGCCTCGGTGGTGGCCTACAAAGCGCCGGACATCCTGCTCGACTACTCGACCACCAAGGCCGGCATCATCACCTTCACCAAGGTGCTGGCCAAGCAGCTGATCGAGAAGGGCATCCGCGTGAACGCGGTGGCGCCGGGCCCGTTCTGGACTCCGCTGCAGCCGTCGGGCGGCCAGCCGCAGGAGGCGGTGGAGACGTTCGGCAGCTCGGTGCCGCTCGGGCGCCCGGGCCAGCCGGTCGAGATCGCGCCGATCTACGTGTTCCTCGCCTCGCAGGAGGCGAGCTACGTCACCGGCGAGACCTACGGCGCGACCGGCGGCACCGGGCTCGCCTGACGCCGTCCGACGTTCCGGATCACCGTGGTGGCTGCCGCCGATCGGCGGCGGCCACCACGGCCCGGAGATCCGCCGGTTCAGGCAGCGCGGGCGACCGGCCGCTTGGTGG
Source organism: uncultured Acetobacteraceae bacterium (assembly GCA_964247725.1). GTDB lineage: Bacteria > Pseudomonadota > Alphaproteobacteria > Acetobacterales > Acetobacteraceae > Lichenicola. The sequence goes on from CAXTVM010000013.1 coordinate 44,922, forward strand.
CGGTCAGGCCCGCCGCCTCCTCGTTGTTGACGATCTTGCCCATGCTGACCGTGGCCAACAGGCCGTAGACCACCTTCGAGGTGACGTCGAGGACCATGATCAGCGCCACGCCGGTGGCGCTTCCGAACACGCCGAGCCCATCGGTGCTGAGCGCCAGCAGGAGCGGGTAGAGGCCCCACAGGACCGACAGCAAGGTGGCGTTGCGGCGGTAGTTCGCCTGCGCCGCCGGCGTCTCGAGCCGGGACTGCTCCAGCAGCGGGCCCCACATCACGTAGTAGATCGGCAGGAACGCGATGCACGAGATCAGGAACCAGGTCCACTTCATCCACGTGATGTCGATGGCGCCGAACAGGAACGCGGCGACGATCATCAGGACGTCGGACAGCAGCAGCCCAGCGATCAGCCCGCCGCGGCGCAGCCCCGAATGCATGCCCGCATAAGCCAGCGACAGCAGCAGCAGCGGGGTGGTGAACAGCCAGTCGACATAGCGCGCGTAGTAGAACAGGCGCCCGAGCGGCGCCGCGACCGCGGTTGTGTCGCTGGTGGCCGCGACCAGGGTCCCGTGCGGGATGATGGTGGCGCCGACACCGGACGCCATCGCGAAGTAGGAGAAGGCCGCGATGATTGGCACGATGCCGTGATAGATGGTGTCGCCCTCTTCTGCGGCGGTGCGCCGCTTACCGATGGCGAGGATCGCGGCGCCGCCCAAGAGCATGGCGATCGTGCCGATCCAGAGCCAGATCTGGTCCCACGTAGACATAGTACGCTCCTGTTTTAGGGGGATTGGACATGCGTGCGGCGGCCCGCCGGGAACGGGCTGCGAGGCCGGGTCGAGAGATCAGGCGTTCGGCTGCGGCGTAGGCTTCGCATCGCCACGTGACGTCAACCGGCGCGGTTCAGCGCGATGACACGTATGTCGGGGCGTCCCACATCGTTGCGTCGGCGCCCGGCCGGTGCGGCGGCTTCATGATCTTTGTGGAACTCATCGAGACGATGCTCCGGCAAGCGTCATGAACAGGCGGCCGCTCCAGCTTCTTCATCATGGAGCCGGACCCGATCGTCAATCTCATCTCTGAAACGAGCCTGCGAATCACCTTCACGTTTTCCTCAGCTCGTTCCGCAGGTGGGTTTTGATCCCGGTCGCGCAAGGCGCTGCACCCCCGCCTCCTGCCCAGGAGGCGGATCGACTTGTCTGCGCCGCGGCGGCAAGCTGCGGCCGGAGCGGCAGGGGGTGCGATGCAGACGGGACGAGGTCCGGCCGCGGCCGGCGCCTATGCGGGACTGCTCGACCACCGCAAGCTGGTCATCGCCTGCTTCCTCGGCTGGTTCCTCGACGCCTTCGACCAGGTCACGCTGATCCTGCTGCTGCCCGAGATCGCGCGCAGCTTCCGGGTCACGCTGACCGCGATGGGCCTGGTGCTGACGCTGCAGAGCGTCGGGCGGATGGTCGGCAACACCGCCTGGGGGTGGCTCGCCGACCGCTACGGCCGCAAGCTCACCTTCATGGCCGGCGTGATCTGGTTCGCGGCGTTCTCCGGCCTGTCCGGCCTGGCCTGGAGCTACACGGCGCTGCTGGCGATCCAGCTGCTGTTCGGGATGGGGTTCGGCGGCGAGTGGACCGCGTCCGCCGCCCTGCTGATGGAGACGGTACCGGAGCGCTCGCGGGCGGCGGCATCATCGCTGATGATGATGGGCTACGAATTCGGCTTCTTCGCTGCGTCCGGCGTGCAGGCGCTGCTGCTGTCCTCGCTCGGCTGGCGAGCGATGTTCTTCGTCGGCGTCGCCCCGGCCCTGCTCGCGATCTTCATCCGGGTGGGCATCCAGGAGAGCCCGGTCTGGCTCGCCCGCCGGCAGGCGTCCGCGGCGGACCGCCGAGCTGGGACGCCGGCGGGGCGCGGGCGCCTGCTGATCGGGTTCGCGACCCTCCAGGCCTGCGCCTTCATGCTGCTGGTGCAGTTCGACACCGCCTCGATCTACAGCTTCTACCCGACCCTGCTGAAGACCGCACACCATGCCGGGCCCGCCTTCGTGTTCTACGCGATCGCGACCTATTCGATCGGCTCCATCCTCGGCAAGCTGCTGGGCGGCTGGCTGTCGACCCGGTTCGGCCAGCGTGCCACGCTGCTGCTCTACCTCGCGGTCACGGTCGCCTTCGTCGTCCCGTTCGTGTCCGGCGCCACCGTCCCGGTGCTGCTGGGCTCGGCGTTCCTGGTCGGCGGCGCCAGCAGCGGGATGTTCGCGCTGGTGCCGGACTACCTGGCGATCCGGTTCGCCTCCGACGTGCGCTCGTTCGGCATGGGCATCGCCTACGCCGTGGCCTCCTTCGGCGCCGCGGTCTCGGGCTACGTCGTGCCGGCACTCGGCGCGGCGACCGGCCTCGCCACCGCGATCGCCGCACTCGCGATCGGCAGCTCGGTGGTCGTGGCCGCGATCGTCGTCCGCGAGCCGGCCCGGCTGCCCGGCCTGCACATGCGGGAGGCGCCGGGCTGAGCCAAGGTCGAGCTAGGCCGCGCGGCCGCCGTCCGGCGCCAGGGCCTGCGCGGTGTCGCCGGCCAGGGTGCAGGCCGCATGGACCAGCGCCAAGTGGCTCAGGCCCTGCGGCGTATTACCCAGATGCTCGCCCGTCGCCGGGTCGACCATCTCCGCCAGCGTGCCGGTGTTGGGCGGCAGGCTGGCCAGGATCTCGTCGAACAGCGCCGCGGCCTCCTCGCGCCGGTCGAGCAGGCACAGCGCCTCGGCCATCCAGAACGAGCAGGCCAGGAACGCGCCCTCCTCCGCCGCGGCACCGGAATAGCGATACAGGAACGGGCCGTGGCCGAGCTCGGCGCGGATCGCGTCCATGGTGGAGCCGAGCCGGCCCTTGCCGTCGAAGCCGAACCGGACGGCGAGCGCCAGCGAGGCGTCGAGCTGGTCGCCGCCGGCATAGAACACGTACGCCTGCCGGGCCTCCGACCAGCAGTTCTCGCCGATCCACTCGGCGATGCGGTCCCGCTCGCGCCGCCAGCGCTCCAGGCAGTCGGCCGGGAGGTGGCCGAGCCCGGCCAGCTCGCTGGCGCGCGCCAACGCCTGCCAGCAGCTGATCTTGGACATCGTGTAGTGGCGCCGCTCGGTCAGTTCCCAGATGCCGGCGTCGCGCTGGCGCCAGCTGTCGGCGCAGATGTCGGCGAGGCCGGCCAGCAGGCGGGTGCTCTCCTGGTCCAGCACGTTGCCGCGGCCGACGAACAGGGCGGCGGTCTCGAAGATGTCGCCGTAGATGCCGTGCTGGTGCTGCGAGGCGGCCTGGTTGCCGAGCACGACCGGGGTCGAGCCGCGATAGCCCTCGACGTCGTCCAGCGCCCGCGCATCCGGCGCAAGGCCGCCGGACAGCGTGTAGAGAACGCGCGGGCCATGCTCGCCCAGGCGGTGGATCAGCCAGGCGAAGGCGGCCTTCGCCTCCGAGATGGCGCCGATTCGGATGAACGCGTTGCCGACGTAGGCGGCGTCCCGGATCCAGGCATAGCGGTAGTCCCAGTTCTTGGCGCCGCCGATCCGCTCGGGCAGCGACGTGGTCGCGGCGGCGGCGACGGCGCCGCTCGGCGAGTAGATCAGCAGCTTCAGCGCCAGCGCGCTGCGGTGCACGACGTCGCGGTGCGGGCCGTCGTAGTCGATGGACTCCGCCCACTCATGCCAGGCGTGGTCGCTCACCTCGATGCGGGCGTCGATCTGCTCGATCGGCGGCACGGCGAGCGGCTCGTCCTCGCCGGCGAGCAGCGCCACCGTCGCCCGCTCGCCCGCCGCCACCGTGACCTCGGCGTCGATGCCGCGGTCGTCCTCGGCGGTGACGCGGACGTTGCCGGTATGGCGCAGCAGGCCCAGCACGCCGCCCAGGTGGAAGATGGTGCCGTTCGGGTTCGGCTGCAGCCAGGGCGACGCCGTGCCGCAGACGGTGCTGAGCACCAGCCGGATGCGGAACCGGACCCGTCCCGACCGCCCCTCGATGCGCCGCGCGAGCTCGGTCCAAGGCAGGCGTCCGGCCAGGCTGCTGTTCAGCGACTCCAGGATGCGGACCTCGCCCTGGTCGGTCCGGACCAGGCTTTCCAGCACGTTGCTGCCCGGGCGGTAGCGGCGGCTGACGTCGAATGCGCCCACCGGCCGGATCTGGAAGTGGCCGCCATCGCGCTGCAGCGTGCGGTCGAACAGCGGCGGCGAGTCGATCGCGGGCGCGCACCACCAGTCGACGCTGCCGTCCGGGGCGACCAGCGCGACGCAGCGGCCGTCGCCGAGCGCCGCATAGTCCTGGATCGGCCAGAACCCGTCCTGCGGGCCGCAGGGCGCGCCGTCGTCGGCCGCGGCGGGAACGCGATGATCCAAGCACTGTCTCCTGCGACGGTCCGGCACGGGAAGGCCGAGATGCGGCGGAGCATCCGGGCGGCTCACGGGAACCTCAACGCAACCGCATCCCCGCGCTGCGGTTGCAGGCCGGCGCACAGCATGACGGGACCCGACGGCGATGACCAAGGACGTGACCAGACGCCACCACGACGACGACACCACCACCAGCCGCGGCACCGTGAAGGGGCATCACGACAAGCCAGGCGACGAGGTGACCGAGGGGGGTCCGGCGCCGTCCCCGACCGAGGGGCACGGCGCACCCAAGGGCGCCGCCTCGACCGCGCACCTGGAGCACGCCGTGGAGGGCGAGAATACCAGCACGGCGACGGCGGGACGGCTCGAGAAGGAGCACGCGGCCGGGGCCGGATCGATGAAGACGCAGGAGGGCCGCGGCCACCGCAAGCACTCAAGCTAGGAAGTAAGGCCAGGGGCTTTGCCCCTGGACCCCACTGGGGCCGCGGGCCCCAGGCCCCGATTCGTTAAGAGGCTTTTTTCTTTACGAATTGGGATTTGGGGCCCGCGGCCCCAACGGGTCCAGGGCAGAGTCCTGGCCTTCTTCTCGCCCTTGGGTGCTGTCGCCCACGGAGATGCGGTCGTGCCGGAGGCCCAACCGGTGGAGCACCCTGGCGAGCCCGTCGGCGATCGGCTGGGTGAGCTCGGCGCAGTCGAGCCCGTGCTCCATCTCGACCATGTAGTGCCGGCTTGCTGCATCCCGGCGGACGGACACGATGGTCTGGCAGAGCTTGTCTGGCAGCGCCGCGACCATCTGAGCCATCGTTTCCGCCGCCTTCGCGTCACCGGACACGATCCGGACGCCATTGACCCGTCTCTCGCCGGCGGGGGTGTCGGCATGTTCCGGCTCGGTCATTGGGCTTCCGTCGGGGCGAGAACGCCGCGCCCACCAGTACAACGTCGCCGTTCCTGGGCCTGCTGGATCGTCTGGCGAAATTGACTCTACGGCCTCATCACAAGGTCTTGACCTGAGGTTCGGGAAGGAGAAACCACTTATAGCGCGGGTACGGGTTGTTGAGGAACAGTGAATGGCGGCGACGGTCGGTGGTGGCGGTGATCCTCGGATCGGCTTGTTGCTGGTCGGGCTGGGCGGCGCCGTCGCGACGACCGTGGCGGCCGGGCTGGAACGGATCCGGCAGGGTTTCGAGGATCGGTCCGGGCTCCCGCTCGCGGCGCTGAGCGGCACTGGGCTGGCCGATTACGACCGGATCGAGATCGCCGGCTGGGACCTGAACCCGGACGACCTGGCCACCGCCGCCGCCCGGCACGGCGTCCTTCCGCCTGGGATGATGTCCGCGATACAGCCGGGCCTGGCCGCGATCCGGCCCTGGGCCGGCTCCGGCAACACGGCGTTCTGCCGCAACATCGTCGGCGACAACAGCACCCGGGTGAACTCCCACCTCGGCGCGGTGGAACAGATCCGCCGAGACATAAGCCAGTTTCGTTCCCGCACCGGCATCGAGCGGCTGGTCGTGATCAACCTGGCCTCGGTGGAAAGCTGGCCGGACGACACCGCCGCCTTCGCCACGCCCGAGCGCTTCGAGCGGGCACTGCAGGACAACGACCCGGCGATCAGCCCGGCCATGCTCTACGCCTACGCCGCCATCCGCGAGGGCATCCCGTACGGCAACTTCACGCCGAGCCTGGGCGCCGACATCCCGGCCCTGGCGGCACTGGCCGAGGCCCGCGGCGTGCCGGTCGCCGGCAAGGACGGCAAGACCGGCCAGACCCTGCTGAAGACCGTGCTGGCGCCTGCCTTCCGCGACCGCGCCCTGCACGTCGACGGCTGGTTCTCGACCAACATCCTGGGCAACAACGACGGGCTGGCGCTGGACGATCCCGCCAGCCTCCGGTCCAAGCTCCGCACCAAGGGCTCGGTGCTCGACGACATCCTGGGCTACCGGGTCGAGGACCACGTCTGCCACATCCACTACTACCGCCCGCGCGGCGACGACAAGGAGGCGTGGGACAACGTCGACATCTCGGGCTTCCTCGGCCAGCGGATGCAGGTCAAGCTGAACTTCCTGTGCAAGGACAGCGTGCTGGCCGCCCCGCTGGTGATCGAGATCGCGCGCTGCCTGGACCTGGCGCGGCGGCGCGGCGAGGGCGGCGCGCAGGAGCAGCTGGGCGTGTTCTTCAAGTCGCCCGCGACCCGCGACGGGCGCGCGCCGGAGCACGACTTCTTCCGTCAGCAGCGGGCGCTGATGGACTGGTTGGAGCGGACCGGCTGATCCCGATGCTCGGTCCAGCCTCGGACGGGGATGCGTTCGCCGGCATCGCCGCCGTGGCCCGCGACCTCTCCGAGCTCAAGCGGATGCGCGATCAGTCAACCTCCGACAGTGTGGCGGAGCGACTCTTTCGACGCGCCTGGGCAATGCTGCTGCGGGGCGCGGCGCCGGCGGCGGCAAGCCTCGCCGTCACCGCCGAGGCGCTGGTGGCGACCAGGCTGGCCGGCATCGACGCAATGCTGCTCGTCGACCTCGAGGTGGAGCCGGCGGCGCGCGGCGCCATCCTCGCGACCGCGCTCGCCGAGGCCGGCGCCGGGTTGATGCCGGCGGCTTTTGATCGGCTGGCGGTCCCCAATGAAGAGATGTCGGTGGAAGCGGACCTGCCGTGGTTCGTGGGCGCGCTGATCCGGCAGCCGCGGGCGGGCGCCACGGCGCCGGGCAAGCCCCGGCTGGCGCTGGAGCCGGCGGAAAGCCACGGCGACCACTGCCTGGCGGTCGCGGTGCTGGGCACGGTCATCGCGTTGCAGTCGGGAGCCGACCCGGCGCCGGTGTTCCTGGCCGGGCTTGCGCATCACCTGCACAACGCGCGGCTGCCGGACACCGGCTTCGCCGGCGAGCTGCTTCTGGACGAGGCGCTGGGGCCGCTGATGCACCGGCTCACGCAACGGGAGCTGGCGACGCTGCCGCCGACGCTACGGCAACCGACTGAGAACGCGCTCGGCGGCATCGCTGAAGCGGCGACGCCTGAGGCGCGCGCGTTCCACGCCGCCGACGTGATCGACCGCGTGCTGCAGGCGCACCACCATGCGCGCGCCGCCGCCTTCACCGTCGACCAGGCGTTGGGGGACCTCGATCTGGTGCATGCCGGCCCGCTCAAGGGGTTCCAGATGCAGGTGCTGTCGGCCGTACAGCTGGCATGACCGTGGACGTGAAGCAGGCCGGCTGGGCCGACGGTGCGCTGCGCAGCCCGATGTCGGGACGATCGCTGTCGGTGCGGCCGCTGCCGGTCCCTGGCGGCGCGGTCCTGGTTGCCGGCGACGAGGCGTGGCCGATGGTGGACGGCATCCCGTTCCTGCGCACCGGCCGCGCGGAGCTGGCGTGGGCCGCGGTCGCGGCCCTGGAAGCGGGCGACGCGACGGCGGCGGCGGCCCTGCTGCTGACCGACCAGGACCCGTTCGCGCCCGATCCGCCGCCGACCGTGGCGGCCTGCCGGGCGCTGGTCGAGCGGCGCGACACGGTGAGCTTCCGCGACGCGATGCGGGCGCTCGAGTACGGCCGCGTCGGCGACTACTTCGCGCACCGCTGGACCGACCCGACCTTCCTGTCCGGCCTCGCCCTGCTCGAACAGGCGCTGCCGGCCGACCCCAAGGCCGGCATATTCGAGCTGGCCTGCGGCGTCGGGCACTTTCTGTCGGCGATGGACGAAGCCGGGTTCACCGCCATCGGCGGCGACATCGTGTTCTCCAAGCTCTGGCTGGCACGCCACTTCGTGAGCCCGCGGGCGCGGCTGGTCTGCCACGACGCCGCGGCGCCGTGGCCGCTGGCGGACGGGGCGGTGGCGGCGCTGTTCTGCCACGATGCGTTCTACTTCATGCCCCACAAGCCCGGCATCGCGCGGCGGATGCGGGCCCTGGCGGGGCCGGCCGGCACGCTGGCGGTCGGGCACGCCCACAACGCCGCCGCCGCCAACCACTCCGCCGGTGCGGCGCTCGACGTGGGGGGCTACGCGGCTCTGTTCCTCGGCGCGCTGCTGTTCGACGATGCCGAGCTGACCGCCTCTTTCGCCAACGGCCGGGCTCCGGACCCGGTGCCGGCGTCGCGGCTGGAGCAAGCGGCGGCGGTCTCGCTGCTGTCGGCGCCGCTCGGCCACCCGCCGCTTCGTGCCGTGCGTCCGGCGCTGGCGGGTCCAGACCCGGCGCATGGCAGCCTGCGGCTCAACCCGCTCTACCGGCGGGACGGCGACGCCTGGCGCGTCGCCTGGCCGAGCCGGCGCTATCAGGACGAATATGCGGCGCTGGCCACCTATCCGCCGGTCTGGGCCGGGCCCGATCCGATCCTGCCGGCGCAGCGCGAGCAGGCGCTGCGCCGCCGCACCCACGTGGATCTGCCGCCGAGATGGTGAGCGACGTGGGCTGGGGCATCGCCGGCTGCGGCTGGGTGGCGCGGGACTACGCGGCGCCGGCGATCGCGGCCAGCCGCAACGGCCGCCTGGCGGCGCTGTTCGACGCCGATCCGGAGGCGATGCGGCGCATCCCCGGCGGGGACGACGCGCCGGTCCGCACCTCGGACCTGGCACGGTTCCTGGACAGCCCCGGGCTGGACGCGGTCTATGTCGCGACCCCCAACCACCTGCACCGGCCGATCGTCGAGGCCGCCGCCGCCGCCGGCAAGGCGGTGTTGTGCGAGAAGCCGATGGCGCCGTCGCTGGCCGACGCGCGCGCGATGGTCGACGCCTGCGAGCGCGCCGGCCGATATTACGCGACCGCGTTCGACCAGCGGTTCCACCCGGCGCACCAGGCCGCCGCGGCGTTGGTCCGGGAGGGCGCGGTAGGGCGCGTGGCGGGCTTGCGCATCGTCTATGCCTGCTGGGTCGGCTCCGACTGGTCGGACGACAACTGGCGCATCGACCCGGCGCGCGCCGGCGGCGGCGCCTTCTTCGACCTGGCGCCGCACGGGCTCGACCTCGCCGCCACGCTGCTGGGCGAGCCGCTGGTGCGGGCGGAGATCATCGGCCAGCACCGCGTGCACGGCTATGCGCGCGGCTCGATCGACGACGGCGCCATGGTGGTGGCGCGCACCGCCTCCGGGGTGCTGGCCTCGCTGCACGTCGCCTACAACTGCCCCGAGTTCCTGCCGCGGCGACGCCTGGAGATCGTCGGCGATCGCGGCCAGCTCACGCTGACTGATACCATGGGCCAGGACCCGGGCGGCACGATGGCGCTGCAGGACGCGGACGGGATCCGCGAGCTCGCCGTCTCCGGCATCGACCGCTCGCCGTTCCTGGGGCAGGTCGAGGCGTTCGCGGACCACCTGCTGGGCCGGTGCCCGTTCGGCCACGCGCCGCGCCAGGACCTGGCGCTGATGCAACTGCTCACGGCGCTGCGCGATCGCATCGCCGAGTCGCCGGACAGCCAAGGACGATCCTGACCGATGCCGCTGTCCCCCTTCGCCTGCAGCAACTGCGGCCACTGGCAGAGCTACTTCGCGGTGCCGCCGGTCTGCCCGATCTGCTCGGACGTGCGCAACGACCTGCCGGAGGAGGGCTGGGACTTCCGCACGCCGGCCCAGCTGGCGCCTGGCCTCTCGCACCATCGCCGGGAGGTGGTGCCGGGGATCTGGGAGTTCTGGAGCACGCCGCGCTTCGGGCTCGACAGCCATGGCTGGCTGCTGATCGAGGACGATCCGAACTGCGGCCCTCATGGCGGCAACGTGGCGTTCGAGGCTGCGCCCTTCTACGACGAGGAGAGCCTGCGGGCGATCGAGGCGCTGGGCGGCATCGGCACGCTGGCCGCCTCGCACCCGCACGGCTACGGCGCGCTGTGGCAGCTGCAGCAGCGCTTCGCGCCCGCCCTGCTGATCCAGAAGGACGACCTGCAATGGACCAAGGCGTTCCGCGTCACCCACCCGTGGGACGAGCGCCACGAGATCCGGCCGGGGCTGGTGCTGCACCATACCGGCGGCCATTACGAGGGACACGCGATCCTGCATGACGCCACCCGCGGCGCGGTGTTCGTCGGCGACGCGCTGAAGCTCGACCTCGATGCGGCTGGGCAGGTGGCGGGGCTGTCCTGCCACAAGGCCTACCACAAGCAGATCCCGCTCTCGCCGGACGAGGCGCGGCGCTACCGCGTGGTGTTCGAGGCGCTTGAGTTCGACACCGTGTTCACGCCGTTCGAGTGCGCCACCGGCGTGCCGAAATCGGCAGTGCTGGAGCTGCTGGACCTCATGATCGGCGGCACCGCCTCGACCCGTCCGGTACCGGTGCGGCGGCCGGACCCGCTGCCGCCGGTGCGCGAGGGCCGCGCCGCATGAGCCTGCGCTACGCCTTCAACACCAATGGCTGCGCGCACCACCGGCTGGACGACGCCATCGGGCTGGTCGCCGACAGCGGCTATGACGGCATCGCGCTGACCCTGGACGTAGGCCTGCTCGACCCGTTCGCGGACGACCATCCGGCGGCGATCCGGCGAGCGGCGGCGAGCCTGTCGCGCCGGGGCCTCGGCGTGGTGATCGAGACCGGCGCGCGGTTCCTGCTCGACCCGCGCGCCAAGCACGAGCCCACGCTGGTCACCGCGGCGCCGGCGGGCCGGCTGCGACGGGTGGAGTTCCTGACCCGGGCGCTCGAGGCCGGCGCCGAGACCGGGGCGGAGGCGATGTCGTTCTGGGCCGGCATCCCGGCCCCCGGGCTGGACCCGGCGCAGGCGCGCGGCTGGCTGCGCGCGGGCCTGGAGGAGGTGGCGCTGCGGGCGGAACGGCTGGGCGTGGTGGCTGCCCTGGAGCCGGAGCCGGGCATGCTGATCGAGACCGTGGCGGATTTCGACGCGATCGCTGACGGCCTGCCCAACCTGCGGCTGGCGCTCGACCTTGGCCATTGCCTGGTGACGCGCGACATCGAGCCGCACGACGCGGTGCGACAGTATGCGGACCGGCTCGGCACCGTCACGATCGAGGACATGAGGCGCGGCGTGCACGAGCACCTGCCGTTCGGCGCCGGCGACATGGATGTGGGTGCGGCGCTCGGCGCGCTGCGCGAAGTGGGCTTCGACCGGCTGGTCTGCGTCGAGCTGTCCCGCGACAGCCACCGCGCCGACCGTATGGTCCCCGAGGCGATCGGCGTGCTGCGGGCGGCCGAGGCGGCGATCGCATGAGGATCTGCCTGGTCAGCCGGCGCTACTTCCCGGCGATCTCCGGCATGAGCGTGTACGCCCGGAACCTGCTGCACGAGCTGGTCGCGGCCGGTCACCAGGTCACCATGATCAGCCAGTATCGCGACGACGCCTACGGCATCGGCGTTTATGGCGGCGGGCCGCCGCCGGCGGTGCCGGGCGTGCGTGTGATCGGGCTGCCGCAGCTGGGCGAGGCCGAGAGCGGCGACTTCGAGCGCGACATCGAGGTGATGGTGCGCACGATCGCCCAGGAGCATGCGCGCATGCCGTTCGACCTGCTGCACGCGCAGTACGGCTATCCGACCGGCTGGGCGGCGCTGCTGGCGTCGCGGGAGATCGGCGTGCCGAACCTGGTGTCGATCCAAGGCGGCGACGGGCACTGGGTCGGCTCGTGCTGCGAGGCGCACCGGCTGGCGATGGTGCGGGTGCTGGACCATGCCGGCGCGGTGCTGATCGGCTGCCGCTCGTTCGCGGACGAGGTGAGCGGACGGCTGGGCACCGACCCGGCGCGCTTCACGATCGTGCCCGGCGCCGTCGACACCGGCCGGTTCCGGCCGGACGGTGGGCACGACGGCGCGGAGCCCGTGCTGCTGTACCATGGCCGCGTCGACCGCCGGAAGGGCGTGTTCGACATGATCGACGCCCTGCGCAGGCTGCGGGCAGAGGGGCTCGGCTTCCGGCTGGTGCTGTCGGGGATCGGGCCCGATCTCGACGAGGCGACGCGACGACTGGGCGAGGTCGGGCTGGCAGGGCTCACCACGCTGCGCGGCTATGTCGACTACGAGCGGGCGCCGGACGCCTATGCCGGCGCCGATGTCTTCGTCTCGCCGACCTACGCGGAGGGGTTCTCGAACACCATCCTGGAGGCGATGGCCTGCGGGCTCGCGGTCGCGTCCTGCGCCGTGGTGGGCGTGGTGGACTGCGTGCGCGACGGCGAGAACGGCCTGCTGACCGAGCCCGGCGACGTGGACGCGCTGACGGCGGCGCTGCGCCGTCTGATCCTGGATCGGCCATTGCGGAAGCGGCTGGCAGCGACTGGGCTCGCCGAATGCCGGCGGCTCTACGCCTGGCCGACCGTCGCCGGCCAGATCATGGCGGCCTACGGCGAGGTGGTCGGACGGCCGGTCGACCTCGGCTTCGAAACCAGCCTGCCGCGGGATCCGTGCCGGTTCCGCGACGCCCCGCACCTGCTGTGAGCGCCGCCCCGCCCGATTCGGCGCTGCTGCTGTCGCCGCATCTCGACGACGTCGCCTTCTCCTGCGGCGGCATCGCGGCGACTCTGGCGGCGTCGGGCTGGACGGTGCTGGTGGCGACCTGCTTCACCCGCTCGGTGCACCCGGCCCGCGGGTTTGCACTCCAATGCCAGCGCGACAAGGGCCTGCCGGACGCCGCCGACTACATGGCGCTGCGCCGCGACGAGGACCGCGCCGCCTGCCGCGCGCTGGGCGCCCAGCCGGTCTGGTTCGATCTCCCCGAGGCGCCGCACCGCGGCTATGGCTCGGCCGCCGCCCTGTTCGCGGGGCCGTCGCCCGACGACACCGTCACGGGGGCGCTCACCGAGGAGCTGGCGGCGCTGGTCGCGTCGTCACGGCCCACGTTGATGCTGCTGCCGCAGGGCTGCGGCGGCCATGTCGACCACCTGCTCGCGATCGAGGCCGGCCTCGCCGTCTGCGCTAGCCTCGCGGACCCGCCGCTGCTCGGCTACTACCGCGACACGCCCTACGTGATCCGCGATCCGTGCGCGGCACCGGACCGGCGCGCGGCGGCGGCGGCGCGCGAGACGGCGGTCCTGCTCGGCCACGCCGCGGTCGCGGCCAAGCAGGAGGCGATCGCCTGCTATGCGACGCAGCTCGGCTTCCAGTTCGGCGGCGCCGCGCCGGCGGCGGCGGCGATCGACGCGCTGATGCGCCGGGAGGCTGGTGGGCAGGCCGGCGGCCTTGCCGAGCGGCTGTTGCTGTCGCAGCCCGCCGGCGTGGGGGAGCATGCATGGCCGACTGGCTGGTGACCGGCGGAGCCGGGTTCATCGGCTCCCACCTCGTCGACGCGTTGCTGCGCCGCGGCGACCGGGTCCGCACGCTCGACGACCTGTCGTCCGGCGCTCGCGGCAACCTCCCGCCGGCGGCCGAACTGATGGTCGGCGACGTGACCGATCCGGCCGCGGTGGCGCGCGCGATCCGCGGCGTCCGCGGCGTGTTCCACCTGGCCGCGGTCGCCTCGGTCGGCCGCTGCACCGAGCGCTGGGCGGAGACCCATGCGGTGAACCAGACCGGCACCGTCACCGTGCTGGAGGCGGCGCGGCGGGTCGGCGGGCTGCCGGTGGTGTACGCCTCCTCGGCCGCGGTCTATGGCGAGACCTCGGGCGAGCCGATCGCCGAGCGGCATCCGACCCGGCCGTGCTCGGCCTATGGCTGCGACAAGCTGGGCAGCGAGCTGCACGCCGCCGTCGCCAGCCGCCTGTTCGCGGTGCCGACCACGGGCCTGCGCTTCTTCAACGTGTATGGGCCGCGGCAGGACGGCGCCTCGCCCTATTCCGGGGTGATCTCGGCGTTCCGGCACGCGCTCGCGCGCAACCGGACCCTGGTGCTGAACGGCGGCGGCGAGCAGACGCGAGACTTCGTCTACGTCGCCGACGTGGTGGCGGCGCTGGCGGCGGCGATGGACCAGCTCGACGCCGCGCGGCCCGCAACCGCGGTCGAGCCGCAGGTGCTCAACGTCTGCACCGGCCGCGCCACCAGCGTCGGCGAGCTGGCTCGGATGCTGTGCGAGCTGTCCGGCCTGGCCGCCTCGGTGCGCGCCGGGCCGGAGCGGGTCGGCGACATCCTCCATTCCCGCGGCGATCCGCGCGGGCTCGCCGCGGCGCTCGGGATCGAGTGCCGGACCACGATCCGGACCGGCCTCGGGCTGCTCGCCGATGCCGACGGCCGCATGATACGGGTAACCCCATGACCGACCTCTCCGCCGTCGCCGAGCTGTTCCGCGCCAGCCTGCCCGCCGATACCGTCACGCGGTGGTTCCGGATCGACGGGCTGGACCGGCTCGGCATCCCGGTGGTGCAGGCCGACCTGCTGTGGGGCGACCGGCCGCCGGTGATCGGCCACGGCTACGGCCTCACCGAGGCGGAGGCCGCCACCGGGGCACTGGGCGAGCTGTGCGAGGAGGTGCATCTCGCCGCCTGGCTGGAGCGGCAGGAGCCGGTGCTGGGCAGCGCCCGCGCGCTCGCGGCCCGGCCGGGCGCCCGCGCCGTGGCCGATCCGCTGACGCTGTGCCTGCCGGCCGGCTCCGACTACGATCTCGACGCGGTGCGCGCCTGGCTGCCGGCCCGGCGCTACCCGGACGACGAGACGGTGCTGGTGCCGCTGGAGTGGCTGGCGATCGCGCCGTCCCAGCTCCGCGGCCGGCCGCGGCTGATCACGCCGATCACCAACGGGCTCGGCGCCGGCCTCGACCTGCCGCACGCGATCGCGCACGGCGTGATGGAGCTGCTGCAGCGCGACGGCAACGTGCTGAGCTACCGCGCCTTCGACCGCGGCCTGGTGGTCGACGTGACGCACGGGCCGGACGCGGACTGCCGGCGCCTGATCGCGTTGCTGCAGGACGCCGGCATCGACGTCACCGTCAAGCTGGCCAGCACCGAGTTCGGCCTCGCCAACCTGTACGTGGTCGGCGACGACGGCGGCGTCCCCTTCATGCCGATCCAGATCACCGCCTGCGGCGAGGCGGCCCATCCGGACCGGATGCGCGGCCTGCGCAAGGCGCTGCTGGAGTTCATCGGCTCGCGCTCGCGCAAGGTCGCCAGCCACGGCCCGCTCGACGTGCTGCAGGGCGTGCTGCCGCCGGACTGCCTGGCCCGGCAGCGTGCGGTGGCCGAGGCGGGGGGCGAGGAGCCGCGGGCCCTGGCCGCCATGGCCGAGTGGCTCGACCAGGACGGCGAGGAGCTCAGGCGGCGGCTCGCCGGCACCGTGTTCCTGCGCGACGGCACCATCCCGTTCGGGCGCCTGCCAGACGGGCCGGCCGATCTCGGCGACAGCGCGGCCCGGCTGGCCTGGCTGGCGCGGATGCTGGCGGACCAGGGCATGGACATCCTGTGGGTCGACTGCTCGCCGCCCGGACAGCCGGTGCGCGCGGTGAAGGTGGTGGTGCCCGGTCTCGAGAGCGAGACCATGAGCTACCATCGGATCGGCTGGCGCGGCGTGGCGCGACTGCGGGCTCGTGACGACGCCCTGATCGCGGACCGGCCCGGCGACGGCTACCGGCCGGTCCGGCTGCGGCCGGAGGACGCGGCGCGCGCCGGCGGCGAGGCCTGGCTGGACACGCGCACGATCGACGCGCGGGTGGACCGCGTCTATCCGCTCTACCGCGAGCCCGGCGCGCTGTCGTCGCAGCTGGCGCGGCGCGCGACCATGGCGCCGGGCTGAGCCTCGGCCGCCATGGATCGGGTCGAGGCCTTCACGCCGGACGCGCTGGCGACGCCGGCCCGGCGCGCGCCGCGGCCGGCCCGCGCCTGGCTGCTGCTGGCGCTGACGCTGCTGCTGGGCGGGATCGGCTTCGGCAGCGCGGTGCTCGCCCTGCCCCACCGCGATGGGCCGCTGGCGCCGATCTGCCTGCTGCTGCTGCTGCTGTCGTACGGGCGCACCGCGCTCAGCGCCTCCGGTCCGCTGCTGGGGCTGCTGCCGCGTCCGAAATCCCACCCGGCCGCCGTCCCCTTCCCCCACCTGATCGGCCGCGCCCGGCCGGCGGTCTCCACCGCCATCCTGCTGCCGATCTTCAACGAGCCGGCGGAGCCGGTGGCGGCGGCACTGCGCGTCATGGCGGACGCCTTGCTGCCGGAGGACAACGTCGCGTTCTTCGTGCTGAGCGACACCCAGGACCCGGCGCTGGCCCGGATCGAGGCCGGCCACTTCCCGCCGCACGGCCGGTCCGCCTCCGGCGTCGATATCTCCTATCGACGCCGTGCGATCAACACCCGCCGCAAGGCCGGCAACATCGACCGCTTCTGCCAGGATCACGGCCACGAGTTCGACTTCGCGCTGGTGTTGGATGCGGACAGCCTGATGACGGCGGCCTCGATCCGCGGCCTGATCGACCGGCTGCGCGACGATCCCGCCCTGGGGCTGGTGCAGTCGGTGTCGTATCCGATCGGCGGCACCACCCTGTTCGCGCGGCTGCAGCAGTTCGGCGCCCGGCTGAACACGCCGCTCTCAGTCGTCGGCCAGGATCTCTGGCAGGGGCGGCGCGGCACCTACTGGGGCCACAATGCGGTCCTGCGGCTGCGGCCGTTCATGGAGCACGCCGGCCTGCCGCTGCTGCCGGGCCGGCCGCCGCTGGGCGGCGAGATCCTGTGCCACGACACCGTCGAGGCGGCGCTGCTGCTGCGCGGCGGCTGGGAGGTGGGGCTGGACACCGAGATCGAGGGTTCGTTCGAGACCACGCCGAGCAACCTAGTCGACCACCTGGCGCGGGAGCGGCGCTGGTGCCAGGGCAACCTGCAGCACCTGCGGCTTCTGGCCGCACCCGGCCTGGTGCCGGAAAGCCGCCTGCATCTCGGCATGGGCGTCCTCTACTACCTGGCCTCGCCGATCGGCCTGCTGCTGAGCCTGGCACTGCTGCTGTCGGGCTTGCTGCCGTCCGGGCCAGCGAGCCCGCCGCCGCCGGGTACGATCTGGTTCTGCGCCGGCTGCATCCTGGTGCTGCTGCTGGCGCCGAAGCTGGCGAGCCTGGCGCGCGTGCTGCTGCGGTGGGAGCTGGCGGCGGGGTTCGGCGGCCGCGCCAGGCTGATCGCGAGCGTGCTGCTGGAGCAGGTCGCGAGCACGGTGCTGGCACCGGTGATGCTGCTGTCGATCACCCTGTTCGTCGTGGAGACGTTCTGCGGCCGTACGGCGGGCTGGACCACGCCGCCGCGGGGCGACCGGCCGCTCGGCTGGCGCGAGGCGGCGCGCCGGTTCAGCCTGCACACGGGCCTGGGCGCGGCCGCCGCCCTGGCGCTGCTGCTGGCGCGGCCCGGCCTGCTGCCCTGGTCGATACCGCTGCTGCTCGGCCCGATCCTGTCGATCCCGCTGGCCCGCTGGTCGGCCAGCGTCCGGCTCGGCCTGCTGGCTCGCCGGCTCGGCCTATTCCTGACGGTGGACGAGCTGGCGCCAGTGCCGGAACAGGTGGCGTTCGCAGAGACGCTCAACGCGATGCGGCGACCTGCACGGTAGCCGCAGCGGACTTGCCGCGAGCATGCCATCATCACGCGATGGCAACCGTTCACATGATTCACGGCTTCCTGGGCACTGGAAAGACCACGTTCGCCCGCGAGCTGGTGCGAACGCGAACGCTGCCGGCGCTCCGGCTGACCCACGACGAATGGATGCTGGAACTCTACGGCGAGGATCCGTCGCCGGAGCGGTTCCGGATTTTCTTCGACCGCGTGTCCGGGCGGATCGAGGCCGTATGGACCCGATGCATCGTCCTCGGCGTGGACGTGGTGCTCGACCTGAACTTCTGGTCCCGCGAGCAGAGGAACGCGGTGCGGTCGATCGCAGCCAGGCTCGCCGCGACTACCCGGCTCTATCGCCTGTCCTGTCCAGATGAGGAGGCGTTGAGGCGGGTCGAGCGACGGAACGAGGCCCTGACGGACTCCCTTTTCATCGCCCGGGATACCTTCATGGGCTTAAGAAACTGGTTTCAACCCTTGGATGACGATGAGGTGCGGATCGAGGTTTCTGCTTAGGGAAACAAGACTCGAATATCGGATCAGAAAGAAGGCCAGAGGCTTTGCCTCTGGACTCTACTGGGACCGCGGGCCCCAGATCCTGATGCATCTAGATTATATTTTAATGAATGGACGATCCTCCTAAGGAATTGATTGCAAAGGCTCGGCCTTTGCTGGGGTCCAGGGGCAAAGCTCCTGGCCTTCCTTCCCTAAGACTTAAGCTTGCAGCTCCATCGGCGGCAGCGGCGGCTCGTCCGGATCGACCAGGGCGTCGATCAGCACCGGGCCGGGCGTGGCCAGGGCGGCGCGCAAGGTCGCGTCGAGACCGTCGCGGCTGGCGCAGCGGAAGCCGCGAGCCCCCACCGCCTCGGAGTAGGCGGCGAAATCGATGTGGCCGAGCGCGCAGCCATACTCCGGGTTGCCGATGTCGGCCTGCTCGAACCGCACCTCAGACAGGGAATCGTTGTTCAGCACCAGGACCTTCAGGTCTAGCCGGTGCAGCACGGCGGTCGACAGCTCGGCCATCAGCATGGCCAGGCCGCCGTCGCCGGCGATCGCGATCGACATCCGGTCGGGGTGGGCGAACGCGCCGGCGATCGCCAGCGGCAGCGCCGAGCCCATCGACACCAGCGTGCCGCAGCCGGTCCAGCCCTGGCCGGCGCGGAGTGCGAGGTGGCGGGCGGCGAACTGCGCGTTGGCGCCGCAATCGAGGCTGAACAGGGCGGTGTCGGGCGCCTGCTCGCCGAGTGCGCGGACCACCGCCTGCGGCCGCAGGCGCGACCGCGGCTGCGTCGCCTCCACCTGCCGGAGCAGGCCGGTCCAGTCGCGCATGCGCGACTGGCTGGCCGTCAGGAAGCGCCGGTCGGGCTGGCGCGCCAGCAGCGGCTGCAGCTGCGCCAGCGTCTCGCGCATGTCGCCGACCAAGCCGAGCTCGATCGGGCAGCGCAGGCCGAGGCGGTCGGCCCGGCGATCGACCTGCACCACCCGCGCCTGTCCCGGCTGCGGATAGTAGTCGGTCCAGGGCATGGTGGAGCCCAGGATCAGCAGCGTGTCGCAGGAGCGCATCGCGTCGCGCGACGGCACCGTGCCGAGATGGCCGATGCCGCCGGTGGTGAGCGGGTGGTCGTCCGGCAGCAGCGACTTGGCGAGGTAGGACTTGGCGACGGGGGCCGCCAGCGTGTCGGCGAGGCGCTCGAGCTCTGGGGCGGCGCCCAGGCAACCCTGCCCGGCCAGGATCGCCACCCGCTGGCCCGCATTCAGGATCGCGGCCGCCTGCGCCAGCCGGTCCGGCGCCGGCACGCTTGAGGTGAGCATGCGATCGACCTTGGGCGTGCCGGGGCGGGTTGGTACCGACGGGCTCTCCTGGCCGAGGCGCCAGCCCTGCACGTCCTTGGCCACCGTGAGGTGCGCCACGCCGCGCTCCGACAGCGCGGCCCGGCAGGCGCGATCGACCACGCGCAACGCGTGCGACGGGCCGCTGACCCGCTCGTCGAAGCAGGCCACGTCCTGCATCAGCCGCGTCGTGTCGACGCTCTGCGGATAGCGCATCCCCTCCATGTCGTGGAACGTCGAGCCGGTCACGGCGACCACCGGCGCGCCGTCGAGCCGGGCGTCGAACAGCCCGTTCAGCAGGTGGATGGCGCCCGGCCCGGTGGTGGCGACGCAGACGCCGAGGCGGCCGCCGTGCTTGGGCGTCCCGGACGCCATGAACGCCGCCGCCTCCTCGTGGCGGACGCCGACGAACGCCATCTCGCGCCGCCGCCGCCGGATCGCCTCGATCACCGGGTTGATGCCGTCGCCGACGATGCCGAAGGCGTAGCGGGCGCCCCATGTGATCAGGATGTCGACGATGATGTCGGCGGTGGTCGGATCGGCACTTTGATCGGCGGCGGCCGGCGGCGTGGCCGGGGGTGCGGCCGCCGCCGTGCCGACGTCGACGACGTTCGCCACCGCGCCCAGCGTCGCGATCCGGAACAGGTCCCTGCGGTCGATCTCGATCATGCGCGTCCGTAGCATGCGCATGGCGGGACGGCAGCCGATCGGACCGACCCACGGGCGGTCCCCAGCCACACAAGGGCGGCATCGGCCGATCCGGTGAAGCCGTCCGCCGCCAGCCTTGCCCCGCCGTACTGGCGGACGGGCCGGCTGCTCGACATCCGGCCAATCATGCCGCGGACCGATATGCAGGCCGAACGGGGAACGGCCCCGGCCGCGACAACCTGGTCCGGCAGCGCCCTCAAGAAACTCCCGGTAAGTTGCGCAGCGGCGGTCCGGCCTTTCCGCAGCCTTTTCGGGGGTGCCGACGTTGCGATGGGCTGCAAGCATTGGAGTGCCGCATGAGCGACCAGAACGCGACCATGACCTTCTACCTGACGGGCCTGCGCAACCAGCACGCCGTTGAGGTACAAGCGATCGGGACCATCCAGAACCAGCTGCCACGAATGGAGCCGTATCCGGAGCTGCACGCACAGATGCAGGCGGATCACGCTCGCTCGGTCGAACAGGCGGCCCGCCTCGATACCCTGCTGGCCAAGCACGGCACCAGCGCCTCGGCGGCCAAGAAAGTGGTCACTGGTGCGGTCGCCACCGTTGCGGGCTTCATACACTCGCTTTCGTCCGACGAGGTGGTGAAGAACGTCCTCGCCGCCATCGGGTACAAGGCATACGAGATCGGCTCCTACAAGATGCTGATCTCATTGGCGGAGGCCGTCGGCTCCCCCGGCGATGTCGCCACGCTGGAGATGTCGATGAAGGAAGAGCAGGAGATGGGGGACTGGCTCGGCACCAACCTCCCGTCGATCGTCCATGCCTATCTCGCGAAGCAGGCAGCCTAGCGTCCATTCCGGCGGACCCTCGCGGGTATGGTTTTTCAGATCGCGGGTGGTCGTGACATCCGGGCTGGCGGCGCCCAGCCGTGGTGATGCGGCTGCCGTCGATTTTGGCAGCACAGGTGGCGTCGCAGGCTACGACACAAGTAGCGTTTGGACCCTTGACCATCGTTAGGCACTGGTTGCTGAATGATGCGTGCGCTTATCCGAGCAGAACCTGCCCCATGAGAAAGCAACTGCTCTTTTTCTGTCCGATGGCATGTGTGATCGGCTGACAAAATTTGGAAATTCCGGTTTCCGAACGACTGATCTGCGTCTAGCGTCATCGGCATGACCCACTACTTCCGACCCATGACCCGGCCCATCGGCAGGACTGCATGGTTCGCGACCCTTGGCACCGCCTGCATTCTCGCCGACGCGCCATTGCCGGCCGCCGCTCAGACGGCGTCCCAGACTGTGGCCGGGACGCTAACCACCTCCACGCCGCCGCCCGGAACGTCCGTTCCGTCCGCGGCACCCGCCGCGGGCGGCGAGGCGCTGGAACAGATCACGGTGACCTCCGAACGCCGCACGCAGAGCGCCCAGACCGTCGGCACGTCGATCAGCGTGATCTCGGCCAAGACGCTGCAGACCCGCAACGTCAACGACGTGTTCGACCTGCAGTACCTGACTCCGTCGCTGCAGGTGACGCCGCAGTTCGGTAGCGGCCAGCCCTCGTTCGCGATCCGCGGCCTTGGCTTCGACGACTACGCCAGCAACAACGCGCCCACCGTCGGCATCTACCAGGACGAGGTGTCGCTGCCGGTTCCGTTCGCCACCAACGAGCAGACGTTCGACATCCAGCGGGTCGAGGTGCTGCGCGGGCCGCAGGGCACGCTGTACGGCCGCAACACCACTGGCGGCGCCATCAACTACATCCTGAACAAGCCGACCGACACCCTGCTGGGCGGCCTCGACGTGCAGTACGGCCGGTTCGACAGCGCCAAGGTCGATGGCTACGCGTCCGGGCCGCTTGGCGACCGGGTGCAGTTCCGGCTGTCCGGCGAGACCCAGCAGGGCGGCGCGTTTGAGCACAACCGCGACGGCGACGGCTCGATGCTGGGCGACGTCGACCGCAACGCGCTGCGCCTGCTGCTCGACGCCGAGGTTACCGACACGCTGAAGCTGGAGCTGAACCTGCACGGCAGCCACGACCGCTCGGACGGCAACGGCCTGCACCTGTACGCGCCGCTCACCGCGGTCAACGACCTCAATCCTCTGGCGCCGATCGAGCCCGCCGACACCGACCGCTATGCCACCGGCTGGGGCACGTCGACGATCTTCGCGAACCAGATCGGCATCCAGCCGAACCAGAAGCCGTTCAACCACGTCGACACCGGCGGCACCAGCCTGCGCGCCGACCAGGCGCTGAGCTTCGCCACCCTCACCGACCTCGTCAGCGAGGACTACGCGCAGCGCACCGAGTACGACGATTTTGACGCCTCGCCGCAGTCGATTGCCGACGTGTACTATAATAGCCGCGCCGACGTGTTCGCCAACGAGCTGCGGCTGACCTCGCGCGGGAACGGCCCATTCAGCTGGGTCGGCGGCATCTTCTACTCGAACCAGTTCCTCTCCGACATCTACCGCTCCGGCTTCGACGACATCTACGGTCTCGAAGGCAACGTGCACTACTCGCAGACGGTCAACACGATCAGCGGTTTCGGCCAGGCCAACTACAGGATCGCCCGCGCCCTGACCCTGATCGGCGGCCTACGCATCGAGCACGAGAGCCGCCGGCTGAACAACTTCACCTCGCAGTTCCTGGCCGCGGGCGTGCTCACCAATCCCGACGATTCGATCGGTCCGCGCAGCACCGACTACACCCTGCCGTCCGGGAAGGTCGAACTGGACTACGACCCGTTTCGGCACGATCTGCTCTATGCCTCGGTCAGCCGCGGCGTGAAGTCGGGCGGCTTTACCACCTACAACTCGCCCGATCCGGCGGCATCCACGCAGCCGTTCAAGCCGGAGCAGCTGTGGGCATACGAGATCGGCAACAAGCTGGAGCTGCCACGCGACAACCTGCGCCTCAACGTGTCGGCCTTCTACTACGACTACCACGACGAGCAGGTGCAGTCGGAGGTGGTCAACCCGACGGTGGGTCCGATCGGCATCATCGTCAACGCGCCGCGCTCGCACCTGTATGGCGGCGAGTTCGAGGCCGACTGGACGCCGCTGCCGGGCCTGATCCTGACGCAGTCGGGCGGCTGGGCCACCGGGCAGTTCGACGTGTTCAACGCGGTGGTCGGCGACACCCTCGTGGGCGGCACCTACGTCGCGGTCTCGGCCAACCGCAAGGGCGACAGCCTGCCGGCGCCGAAGATCACGCTGAACGGTTCGGTCAGCTATCGCTGGGACCTCGGCCGCTTCAACCTCGTCACCGAGGGCGACTACAGCCTGCGCAGCACCGACCGCTCGCTGTTCGGCCCGCTCTACGACGTTGCCGGCTACACGCTGTTCAACACCAGCGTCGCGCTGTCGCCGAAGACCAACCGCTGGAGCATCGCCGCCTTCGGCCAGAACATCCTGAACAAGCGGTACGACGTAACCCGCAACTTCTTCGTCCAGGGCGACGACATCGCGCTGGCCGGGCTGCCGGCAACCTGGGGCGTGCGGTTGTCGGTGAACTATTGACCGAACTGCACGAGCTGGACGCCGCCGGCCTGCTGGCCGGCTACGCGTCCGGGCAGTTCAGCCCCAGCGAGGCGATGGCGGCGGTGATCCGCCACGTCGCCGCCTGGGAGCCGCACCTCTGCGCGCTCTACGCCTACGACCCGGAGCGGGCGATGCGCGAGGCGGCGGCGGCGACCGAGCGCTGGCGCCGCGGTACCGCCGGCCCGCTCGACGGGGTGCCGGCAACGCTGAAGGAGCTGATCGCCACCCGCGGCACGCCGACCCCGCTCGGCACCGCCGCCAGCCTGCCGGTGCCCGCGGCCGAGGACGCACCGCCGGCGGCGCGGCTGCGCGAGGCCGGCGCCATCCTGTTCGCCAAGACCACCTCGCCCGACCTCGGCATGCTGTCGTCGGGCCTGTCGAGCATCCACCCCCTGGCGCGCAACCCGTGGGACATGGCCACCAACCCGGGCGGGTCGAGCGCCGGGGCCGCGGCGGCGGCGGCGGCCGGCTACGGGCCGCTGCATGTCGGCACCGACATCGGCGGCTCGGTGCGGCTGCCGGCGGCCTGGTGCGGGCTGGTCGGCTTCAAGCCGAGCTTCGGCCGGGTCCCGATCGACCCCGCCTATGTCGGCCGCTGCGCTGGGCCGATGACCCGCACCGTCGCCGACGCGGCGCTGCTGATGCGGGTGCTGGCCCGCCCGGACTGGCGCGACGCCACCAGCCTGCCGCCGGAGGAGATCGACTGGGACCGGCCGCTCCCCGGGGTTCGGGGCCTGCGCATCGGGCTGATGCCCGACGCCGGCTGCGGCATGGCGGCCGAGCCGGAGATCCTGGATGCCGTGCAAGCGGCGGCGCGGCTGTTCGAGGCCGAGGGCGCGGTGCTGGTGCCGGCGGCGCCGGTGATGGACCGCGCCATGCTGGACGCGATCGACGTCTACTGGCGCGCGCGCGCCGCGGGCGACATCGCGGGCTACCCGCCGGAGCGGCGGGCGCTGATCCTGCCCTACATCCTGGATTGGGCGCGGGACGGCGCCGCGGTCTCCGGGCCGGACGCGATCGCCGCGTTCGGCCGCACCTTCGAGCTGCGCCGGCGCTGCGCCGCCCTGTTCGAGACGGTCGATGCCGTGCTGTTGCCAACGACGCCGAACCTGTCGTTCCCGGCGGAGTGGGCGTCGCCGCTGAACGATCCCGAGCGGCCGTTCGAGCACATCGCCTTCACCCTGCCTTGGAACATGGGCGAGCAGCCGGCGGTCTCGATCAGCTGCGGCCACTCGGCCGGCGGCACGCCGATCGGGCTGCAGATCGTCACCCGTCGCCACGCCGACCTGCAGGCGATCCAGCTGGCGCGATGGTACGAGGGGCGGCGCGGGCCGATGCGCCCTTGGCCGCTGTCGCCCGGACGTGGCAAAGGCCAGGGCTCTGCCCTGGGCCCGTTGGGACCGCGGGCCCCAAACCCCAATTCATAAGAAGACAGTCCGTGGGTGAAGCCGAAACCTTGACGAATCGGGGCCTGGGGCCGTCGTGCGCCAGCACGCTTCGCGTGACGGCCCCGGTGGGGTCCAGGGGCAAAGCCCCTGGCCTTCTCTTGCTGCTGGCGATGACGGCCCACCCGGCGCTGGCGCAGAAGACCACGCTGTCGGTCGGCATGTCGCTGGAGCCGCCGGTGCTCGACCCCACGGCGAACCCGGCCGAGCCGATCCGGTTCATCACCAACGGCAACGTGCTGGAGGGCCTGCTGCGCATCGACCAGCAGGGCCAGGTACAGCCGCTGCTGGCGCAAAGCTGGACCGTCTCGGCGGACGGACGACGCTACGACTTCGCGTTGCAGCCGGGGGTGCGCTTCCACGACGGCACCGTATTCGACTGCCAGGTGGTCCGATACTCCTACGGCCGCGCCGCCGCAGCTGGCAGCATCAACCCACAGCGGCAGCTGTTCGCGCCGATCAAGGCGGTCGACTGCCCGTCGCCGCTGCGGGCGGTGGTGACGCTGGACCACCCGGTCGGCAGCTTCCCCTACGACATGGCCTGGCCGGACGCGGCGATGGTGTCGCCGGCCAGTGCCGCGGGCAACAGCCTGCACCCGGTCGGCACCGGGCCGTATCGGTTCCAGTCCTGGCGCCGCGGCGACAGCGTGGTGCTGGTGCGCAACGACGGCTACTGGGGAGCGAAGCCGGTGATCCGGACCGTGACGTTCCGCTTCATCGGCGACCCGCTGGCGGCGACCAACGCGCTCGAAGGCGGCGGGCTCGACGCCTTTCCCTCGTTCCCGTCGCGCCAGCTGCTGGGGCGCTTCACGGGCGACCCGCGATTCGCCGTGGTCGCCGGCAGCTTGCCGGTCAAGGTGCTGCTGGCGCTGAACGAGACCCGGCGCCCGTTCGACGACGTCCGCGTGCGCCGTGCGCTGGCGATGGCGATCGATCGCCCGGCGATCCTGCAGGCGCTCGACGCCCCCGACGGCCGGGTGATCGGCTCGCACATGGCACCGTCCGACCCGGATTACGTGGACCTCTCGCAGCACTACCCGTACGACCCGGTCGGATCACGGCGGCTGCTCGCAGCCGCCGGGATCCGGCCCGGCACCCGGTTCGCGATCAGGATCCCGCCGATCGACTACGCCCGGCAGACCGGTGAGCTGATCGCCGCCTATCTCGGCCAGGTCGGGCTGGACGCGGCACTGGTGCCGACCGAATGGCCGCAGTGGCTGTCGCAGGTGTTCGGCCACGGCGCCTACGACGCCACCGTGATCGCGCACGTCGAGCCGCACGACCTCGACGTCTATGCCCGGCCGGACTATTATTTCGGCTATCATGACGCCGTCTACGCTGCGCTCTACCGGCAGTACGACGCCAGCGGCGACCCGGCCCAGCGGCACCTTCTGGCGGCGGCGCTGCAGCGGAAGCTCGCCGACGACGAGCCGAACGTGTTCCTGTTCTCGTTGCCGCGCGCCAACGTGTGGGACAGCCATCTGCGCGGCATGTGGCACGACCAGCCGATCCCGGCGGTGCCGATCGCCGGCGTGAGCTGGGCGCCGTGAAAGGGGTGCAGTGAGCGGGGCCATCGGCGCCAGGCTCGGCGGCATGGCGTTCACGCTGCTGCTGGGCTCGGTGCTGGTGTTCCTGGCGCTGAACGCTTTGCCCGGCGATCCGGCGCTGGTGATGCTCGGGCTGGACGCGCGGCCCGACGCAGTGGCGCTGCTGCACCACCGGCTCGGCCTCGACGTGCCGCTGCCGCTCCGCTACCTGCGCTGGATCGGCGGCCTCGCCACGTTGCGGCTCGGCGCCAGCATCACCTACGGCGTTCCGGTGGCGCAGCTGCTGGCGGACCGGCTGCAGGTGACGCTGCCGCTGGCCGGCGTCGCGCTGCTGCTGTCGGTCGCGATCGGCGTGCCCGTGGGCGTCGCCGCGGCGGCGCGCCAAGGCCGGGCCTCCGACACCGCCATCATGCTGGCCGCCCAGCTGTTCAAAGCAATCCCCGACTTCTGGGGCGGGGTGCTGCTGATCCTGCTGTTCTCGCTGGCGCTCCGCTGGCTGCCGTCCGGCGGCTTCCCCGGCTGGGCGCCGTCGCCGGCGGCGGCGCTGCGGGCGCTGCTGCTGCCGGCGCTGGCGCTGGCGCTGCCGCAGGCGGCGATCCTGGCGCGGCTGATGCGGTCGGCCACCATCGCAGCCCTGTCGGAGGACTTCATCCGCACCGCGCGCGCCAAGGGCCTCGGCGTCGGCGCCACGCTGTGGCGGCACGCAGTGCCGAACGCGCTGCTGCCGGTCGTGACGCTGATCGGCATCCAGTTCCCGCTGCTGCTGACCGGCACCATCATCGTCGAGACCGTGTTTGACCTACCGGGCCTCGGCCGGCTGTTGCTCGATGCGATCAACCAGCGCGACCTGCCGGTGGTGCAGGACCTGGTGGTGCTGCTGGTGGCGATCGTGCTGCTGGTCAACCTTGCGGTCGACCTGGTGTCGCTGCGGCTCGATCCGCGGCTGCGCGGCGGGCCGGCCGGTTGAGGGGGCGCCATCCGAGCCTCTGGGCTGGGCTGCTGATTCTGGCGCTGGTGCTGGCGCCGGCGGCGCTGTCGGCGGTGTGGACGCCGTTCCCGCCTGGCGCCATCGACATCGCGCACCGGCTGCGAGCGCCGTCGCCGCTGCACCTGCTCGGCACCGACCCGTTCGGCCGCGACGTCGCCTCCCGGCTGATGGTGGCGTGCCTGAACAGCGTGCTGGTCTGCATCGCCGCGGTCGCCGCGGGGGCCGCGGTCGGCATCCCGCTCGGCCTGCTCGGCGCCGGGAGCGGCTGGGGCGGCGCGCTGGCGATGCGGCTGGCCGACCTCGGGCTGGCGTTCCCGCCGCTGCTGACCGCCTCGCTGCTGGTCGCAGCCCAGGGCACCGGGGTCGGGGCCGAGATCGTCGCCATCGGCGCCTTCAACGCGCCGGCCTTCATCCGCCTCACCCGCGCCGCCGCCGCCGGGGTCCTGGCCCGCGACTTCATCGCCGCCGCCCGCGTCGCCGGACGCAGCCGCACCGCCATCCTGGTCGCGCACGTGCTGCCCAACGCCAGCCCGACCCTGCTGGTGCAGGGGACGCTGGCGCTGGCAGTGGCGGCGCTGTCGGAGGCCGGGCTGTCCTATCTCGGGCTCGGCATGCCGCCGCCGCTGCCGAGCCTCGGCCGCATCCTGGCCGACGACCAGGCGCGCATCTTCGACGCCCCGCTGCTGGTGATCGCGCCGGGCGCGGTGGTGGCGCTGCTGGTGCTGGGCTGCAACCTGCTCGGCGACGGGCTGCGCGACTGGCTCGACCCGACCGTGGCGCCGGCCTCGTGAGCGCGCTGCTGGAGGTGGACGGGCTGTCGCTGCACGTGCGGCGCGGCCGCGAGCGCGCGGCGCTGCTGGAGGGGGTGGGCTTCGCGCTGCCGGCCGGCGGCACGCTCGGCGTGGTCGGCGAGTCCGGCTGCGGCAAGTCGATGCTGGGGCTGATGCTGATCGGGCTGCTGCCGCGGGGCGTGGCGGCGTCGGGCGCCATCCGGCTGGAGGGCACCGACCTGCTGCCGCTGCCGGAACGTGCGCGCCGCCGGTATCGCGGCCGGCGGATCGCGATGGTGTTCCAGGAGCCGATGCGGGCCCTGAACCCGATGCAGCCGATCGGCGGCCAGGTGGCGGAGGGCATGCGCTCGCAGCTCGGGCTCGGGCGGGCGGAGGCGGAGGCGCGGACGCGGGTGCTGCTCGACCGGGTCGGGCTGCCGGGCTCGGTCGCCTCGCCGCACGCGCTGCCGCACCGCCTGTCCGGCGGGCAGCGGCAGCGGGTGATGATCGCGATCGCCCTCGCCTCCGATCCGGCGCTGCTGATCGCCGACGAGGTCTCGACCGCGCTCGACATGGGCACGCAGGCGCAGGTGGTGGCGCTGCTGGCCGAGCTGGTGGCCGAGCGCGGCACCGCGCTGCTGATGATCACGCACGATCTCGGGCTGCTGGCGCAGGTCTGCGCGCGGGCGCTGGTGCTGTATGCCGGCCGCGCGGTGGAGATCGCCCCCACCGCGGCGCTGTTCGCGGCCCGCCGCCACCCCTACACCGCGGGGCTGTTCGGCTGCTCGCTGCATGCCGGCCTCGCCGTTCCCGGCACGGTGCTGCCGACGATCCCGGGCCAGGTGCCGCCGCCGTTCGCGCGCGGGCCCGGCTGCTGCTTCGCCGGGCGCTGCGACCGGGTGGAGGCCGACTGCCTGCCGGAACAGCCGCCGCTGCTCGCGATGGGACCGAGACATCGGGCTGCGTGCCTGCACCCGGTGGGAGAAGAAGGCCAGGGCGCTGCCCTGGACCCGTTGGGGCCGCGGGCCCCAAACCC
>CAXTVM010000014.1:0-23094 GCA_964247725.1 uncultured Acetobacteraceae bacterium
GTCCTGGTGCGCGTAGACCATGTGGCCGGACTGGTAGCGGCGGTATTCGATGTTGGCCTGCAGCGCCGCCGGCATCGGCAGGTGCTGCATCTCGTAGACGCCCTCGTAGTACGGGGTCGCCAGGTCGAAGTAGCCCTGGTTGAGCTGCACCTTCAGGTTGGGGTCGTAGATCATCGCCGCCGCCAGGTCTGGCATCACGTTCAGCGAGCCGGTGTCGGGCTGCGTCGTGTTCGGCTGCACGTGCCTCATGTCCCAGTCGGGCACGTCGATCTCGACCTTGTAGACCTTGCCCTCGCCATAGCCGAGCTGCTTGCGCACGTAGTCGTTGAAGGCGGAGATGTAGGCCGAGCCGATCGCGGCCGACTGCGGGTCGTACTCGGCCTCCTTGGCCAGCGGGTCCATGGTCGGGCCGGAGAAGCGGGTGTCGAAGCGGCCGGTGAGGGTGTCGCCGCCGTCCAGCAGCGTCTTCTCGAACATGCCGCCGTCGACGCGCAGGTCGGCCCTCTTCAGGTAGTCGACGGGCAGCCCCGTGTAGGCGCTGAGCTGCCGGGCGACCGCATCGCGGCGGGCGGGGTCCAGGGCCGCGCCCTGCTGCAGCGCGCTTGCGTAGTCGGTGCTGGCGAAGCGCTCGACCTCGGCCAGCAGCCGGCCGAGGTCCGGCGTGGCGCCCCCCGCCATGCCGGGCAGCCGGCGGTGATACCAGGCGCTGGCGGCAAACGTCGGCAGGCCCGCGACGTAGGGCAGGTCGATGCCCGGATTGGCCTCCGGGCCGTCGATGCTGGCGTCGAAGTTCAGCACCTGCGACAGCATCATCACGCCGTTGAAGTCGACGCTGGCATCCTGCTCCAGCAGGTTGATCAGCACCGCCGAGCGAGTGGTGCCGTAGCTTTCGCCGAACAGGTATTTCGGCGAGTTCCAGCGGCCATAGCGCGACAGGAAGCCGGTGATGAAGGTCTCGAACGCGTGGGCATCTTGGTCGACGCCGTAGAAGTCCTTCTCCCGGTCCTTGCCGGCAATGCGCGAGAAGCCGGTGCCGGGCGCGTCGATGAACACGAGGTCGCTGGCGTCAAGCAGGCTCTGGTCGTTGTCGACGAGCTGGTAGGGGGCGGCGGGCCCGTGCGCGTGGTCGCCGGTGACGACGCGGCGCGGCCCCAGCGCCCCCATGTGCAGCCAGACCGAGGGCGAGCCCGGCCCGCCGTTGTAGAGGAAGGTGATCGGGCGGGTGTCCGGCCGGGCGCCTTTGCGGAAGTAGGCGACGTAGAACATCGACGCCTCCGCGGTGGGGTTGGCGTCGTCGCCCGACTTGTCGCCGTCCCCGTCGGGCTTGGCCGCGTCGTCCCAGCCCTTGGGGTGCACCACCAGGGTGCCGGCGACCGCCTGGTAGCTGATCAGCTGGCCGCCGACGGTGACGGTGCCGTCGCTGGTCTTCTCGTCGGCGGCGAGGTGCGGCGCCGGGCGGTCCGGGTGGCCGATCTTGACGGTGGCATCCGCCGCCGGCGCCGCGTCCGCCCCCGTGACCAGCCCGGTGGCCGACCCGGTAGCCAGGATCGGCAGCGACAGCAGGATGGCGGGCAGCAGCGGGCGGGCATGTCGCAAGGGCGGGTCCTCTGGGGGAGTTGGGCGGCCGGCGCTCAGCCGAGCGAGCGCCAGCCGTCGGCGTCGGAGACGGCGCGGCCCTCGGCCTGCAGCTTGGCGAGGTGCGAGAGCAGGTTGCTGCGTGCCGGCTGCAGCAGCTCGGGACGCAGGTTGAAGTAGGCGCGGCCGAGCACCGCCTCCAGCGAGGCGGGCTTCGACGACAGCACCGCCGCGATCGACGCCTCGCGCGCCGCGCGGTGGTCGAGCAGGGACTGCACCAGCTGGTACGGGTGGACGATGGCGGGCCCGTGCGCCGAGAGCATCAGCCGGTCGTCGCGGTCGCGGACGCGGTGCAGGTTGGCGATGAACGCGACCAAGTCGCCATACGGCGGCGGCGGCACCACCGAGGTCGACCAGCCCATCACGTGGTCGCCGCTGAACAGCACCCGGTCGTCGCGCGCGAAGCACAGGTGGTCCATGGCGTGGCCGGGCGTGTGCAGCACGTCCAGGCCGCCGATGCGGTCGCCGTCGCGCAGCCGGATCCAGGCGGACAGGCCCGGCTGCGCGTCGAGCGCGTGGCCCGCCACCGGCGCGCCGGTGCGGCGGCTGAGGCTGGCGGCCCCCTCGACGTGGTCGCTGTGGGTGTGGGTGATCAGGATGTGGCTGAGGCGCCCGCCCGCCTCGGCGACGATGGCGTCGAGGTGCGCGGCGTCCTCGGTGCCGGGATCTATGACGACGACGCCGCCCTCCCAGTCGACCAGCCAGCTGTTGGTGCCGTTATAGGTCATCGGGCCCGGGTTGGGGGCGACGATGCGCCGGATGCCGGGCTCGACCGGAAGCGGGACGGTGGGCGGCGGTGGCGGCTCGACCAGGCGCCAGCCGCGCCGCCGCGGGGGCTGCGCCGCGGCCACCGCGTCGGCCGCCACGCTAGCCGAAGGCGCCGAGTTCATGCATCACGGCGACGCTGATCTCGCGGACCAGCTCGAACAGGCGACGCATCGGCTGGAAGATCTCGGCATCCTCCCTGGTGTAGGCATTCTCGGAGCGCGGGCCGGCCGGCTCTCGGAAATCGAGCCGGACCCGCTGGTCGGCAGCCTGCGGGAAGATCGCCGCCAGTTCGCTGAGGACGCCTGGGATCTCGAGCCGCAGTACTTGGTCGTCGAGCGTCTCGCGGGTGAAGCCCTGGCGCGGCGAGAAATAGGGGATGCGGGTCGACAGCAGCCAGATGCGCTCGATCAGCGTGAGCCGGATCGCGTGCAGAAGCAGCTCGGGCAGCGCCATGCGGGGCGCGTCGGGCCAGGCGGCGCGCAGCGCCAGGTGGTCGGCCTGGATGCGGCGGAACATCGACTGTGTCACCGCCCACAGGTCGAGCCGCTCCAGCCCGGCCGACAGCCGGATCAGCGCATTGCGGCGGGCCGGATCGGGCTCGTGGGCGGCGCGATCGAGCCAGACCCCGGGGTCGAGCGTCAGCACGATCGCGCGCAGCACGCCGCGGTCGGAGTGGGCCAGCGCATGGGCGGCGAAATCAAGGGCGCGGCGGAAGCGCGGGCTCTTGTGCAGGAACGCCTCGAACGTCTCGGGATGGCGGGCGGCGGCCAGGCCCAGCCCCTGCAGCGTGTTGGCGCACCAGCCGAGCTGCTGCAGGATCGCGTTGTTGGGGATCGCGCGCAGCTCGCGCGGGTGGCGGATGCGGGCGGAGCCGCCGGCGCCGTCGCCCTGGCGGGCCTGCGGGCGGGAGCCGGTGCGGTCGATCAGGGCCGGGCCGAACGCGCCCAGCAGGCCGGCATAGCCGGGGTCCTCGACCAGCTCGGTCATGCCCAGCCCGATCGCGGCGAAGAAGTCGGCCGAGAAGTCGGGCTCGTCGTAGATCGGGTCGCGCGCCTGCCGGACGATGCCGAACGCGTGCTCCGCGATCGTGCCGACCACCGCCTCGGCCAGCGCGCGGGTGCCGAACAGCAGGTAGCCGTCGCCGCCCTGGAACGCCGCCTCCTCGCGGTAGGCGATGCCGGCATCCTGCAGGGCGAGCCGCGTGTGCGGCGTCGACAGGTAGTCGAGCCGGTCGGCCAGTGAGACCGGATGCGCGCCGCGGCCGATGCTCTCGCCGTGGGTGTCGAACAGGATCACCTCGACGTCGGCGAGGCCGCGCCGGACCAGCAGGTCGACCACCTTGAGGCGCAGCCGCTCGACCAGGTAGGTCGCGGCGAGCTGGCCGACATAGCGGCCGGAGTCGGAGTAGCCGAACTGCAGCGCCAGCGTGCCGGTGCGGCGCAGGTAGTCGCGGTAGTGCGGCGAGTGCAGCGCCTCCTCGAGGACGCGGCCACCCTGCATCAGCGCCTCGCGGGTCTCGAACAGCGGCGAGATCTGGGTCCGCTCCTCGACGCCGAACAGCCGGGCCAGCCAGAGCGCCACCAGCAAGGTGTAGCCGCTCTCGGTCTCGGCGACGAGGAAGCGCACCGGGCTTGCGGTGTCGACGTACTTCGTGATCTGGGCGACGGTCATCATCAGCCGGGCGGCGGAGGCCTGCTCGAACAGCAGCGCCCCGAAATCGACCGGCACCGGCACCACCGCGGACAGCGCGTCGTTGATGGCGGCGAGCAGGGCGCGGCGCTGGCCCGGGTTCTCCGGGCTGTCCTCGATGCCGAGCCGCTGCCGGGCGACGTTGTGGATCTGGGTGGCGTTCAGGCGGACATGGGTGTGGGCCAGGCCCATGCCGTGCGAGGCGAGGCCGGCCCGGGCGACGGCGAGCGGCAGCCGGTCCGCGTCCGGCGCGGCCGCGATGGCGGCCACGAGGTCCGCGTCCAGCGTCCGCGGGTCGGCGATCGCCGCGTCGCCGCGGTCGATCAGCGCGCGGGCGAAGGCGGCGACCTGCTCCGGGTCGGCGCCGGTGGGGGCGGCGGCGATCTGCGCGCCGACCGCGGCGACGGCGCCGGCGACCCGCGCCGCCAGCGCCGCCGGCGGTGCGGCCAGTGCCGCCAGCTGGGCGCCGAGCCGCTGCAGCTGCATCTGCTTCATGCGCAGCCGCAGCCGCAGTGTGTCCCACCAGCCGATGTCGGTGCGGCCGTCGGTGTCGTAGCCGACCCAGCTGGCCAGGATCAGCGGGCGGGGGACCAGCCCGGTCCATGCCTGCGGCCAGTGGCGCGCGGCCTCGGCCAGCAGCGCCCGGTTCAACCCGTCGATGGCGTCGCGGCCGCGCCCGATCGCCTCGGCGGCGAGCTGGAACTCCTCGTCGAGGGTGGGGGCGGCCGGACGGTGCGAGGCGAGATCCGGCATCGTGCGGGTGCCGCCTGCGGTGGCGGCCAGCGCCGCGTATACCGGGGTCGCCAGCGCGAAGGTGGGGTGGGCGGTGAAGACGGCCGCGAAGCGGGTGCGCTGGATCGTGCTGCGGAACTGCGCCAGCGGCACCGGGCTGTCGTCGGGGTCGGGACGGATCAGCCGGGCGGCGATCCGCTGCAGCCGGACCGCCATGTCAGGCTCGGGGCCGAGCCCGACATAGCGGGCGAGGCGGGCGGCGCGGCGCTCGAAGGCGTCGTCGCGGAGCCGGCAGACCAGCGCGCCCACGTCGTCGATGGAAAGGCTGCCCTCGTCGAGCCGGCGCGACAGCAGCAGCGAGATCGCCAGCACCGGGTTGCCGAACGGGTCCTCCTCCTGTCGCTCGACCAGCTGGCGCGCCAGCGCCACCAGCTGGTCGAGGCGGAGGTCCGGCGGCGGCCGCGTGTCGGGCCCGGATACAGACCCAGCTTCAGGCGGGGCGTCGGGCTCCGGAGCGGACAGGTGGTTCATCGGCGCGGCGCTCCGCCCTGCTCGGGCCGTCGGGTGCATGACGCCGGCAAGGGCGGCGCACCGTTCCATGTCCGCGCCGGCACGGCAACATCCGGCACTGGTCTCGGTTTATGCGGCCGCGGGGGCGACCGCCGGGCCTTTGCACGGCTATCGCATGAGGAAGAAGGCCAGGGGCCTTGCCCCTGGACCCCACTGGGGCCGCGGGCCCCGGACCCCGATTCGTTAGGGTTCCACTTTCATGCGCGGCTGATCTCCTTACGCATCGGGGTTTGGGGCCCGCGGCCCCGACGGGTCCAGGGCAGCGCCCTGGCCTTTTCCTTTCACGTCCCCTCAATGCGATAGCCCTGCGGGCGTTTGGCCCGGGCGTGGGCAGGGTGGGCAGTCGGTGCTAGTCAGGCTCATGGCTGTGCGGCCGGAGCCTGCTCCACACCCCCCCGACATCCCTGCCCACGACCCTCCCGGCGACACGGACCCGGCGGCGCGGCGACGGCTCGCCCGGCAGCGGCGGCGCGCCAGCTTGCTGCTGGTCGGCATGGGCGGCGTGATGGCCTTGGGTTATGCCGTCGGGCACGGGTTCTGGCCGGGCCTGCTGCAGGCCGGCGGCAAGGCTGGGCTGGTCGGCGGGCTCGCCGACTGGTTCGCGGTGACCGCCCTGTTCAGGCGGCCGCTGGGGCTGCCGATCCCGCACACCGCGATCCTGCCGGCGCAGAAGCAGCGCCTCGGCCGGGCGCTGGGCGGCTTCGTCGCCACCCACGTCTTCACCGCCGCCGACCTCGAACGGGCGCTGGCGCGGCTCGACCTGCCGTCGCTGCTGCGCCGGCTGGTGCTGGACCCGGACGTCGCCGCGATGGCGGTCGCCGGCGCCACGCGGCTGGTGCCGCACCTGCTCGACGGGCTCGAGGCCGGGCGGGCGCAGGAGATGATCGCTCGCCGGCTGCCGCTGATGCTGGCGGACGGCCAGCTGGCGCCGGTGGTGGCGCGCGCGCTGCGCGCGCTGGTCGACGGCGACCGGCACCAGGAGGTGCTGTCGTTCCTGCTCGACCAGATCAAGCTGCTGCTGAAGAGCCGGGAGGCGCACCTGCACCAGCTGATCGAGGACCGCGTGCGCGAGCAGG
Organism: uncultured Acetobacteraceae bacterium; assembly: GCA_964247725.1. GTDB lineage: Bacteria > Pseudomonadota > Alphaproteobacteria > Acetobacterales > Acetobacteraceae > Lichenicola. The sequence goes on from CAXTVM010000014.1 coordinate 6,471, forward strand.
GCGGCCGCCTGGTCGGCTGGGCGATCGGCGGATCGGTGGCGAGCCGGGTGCTGAGCGCCATCAACCTTGAGCTCGACCGCACCAACCCGCGCGAGAGCGACCTGCGCGAGGCGGCGACGGCGTGGATCCGGCGCGAGATCGACCTGATCGAGACCGACCCGGGCCGCGGCCGCGAGCTGGCCGACACGCTGCGCGGGCTGGTGACGCACGACAGCCTGCGCGCCTGGTCGGCCGACATCTGGGCCCGGCTGCGGGGTGCCGTCGAGGCCGAGCTCGAGCACGAGGACGGCTGGGTCGGCCGCCTGGTCGGCGACGCGCTGGCGCGGGCGGCGGACACGCTGGAGGGGGACGAGCGGGTGCGGGCGGCGATCGACCACGCCGTCGTCCGGTTCGCCCGCCAGGTGCTGCCGGGGCTGCAGGGTTACCTGTCCGACTTCATCGCCCAGGTGGTCGGCAGCTGGGACACCGACCGGCTGGTGGACCGGATCGAGCTGCGGGTCGGCGGCGACCTGCAGTTCGTCCGGATCAACGGCACGCTGGTCGGCTGCTTGGTCGGGATCGTGCTCCAGCTCGGGCTGTGGGTGCTACTGGGGCCGGAGGCCGGTTAAGGCCAGGGCTCTGCCCCGGATCCGCCAAGGGCCCGTGGCCCTTGGAAGCCGATTCGTGTGGGTGCAACCACAGCTCGTTGAGCCGCTCGCGCCCGAACGCTCGGTGGCGTGCGCCCTCGGCCGGGTCCAGCCGGCCACGCCGGCGCAGGATCTCGGTCACGGTCGCGGGCGAGGGCGCGTCGGCATGGCCAAGATCAGCAAGGCGGCGGGCGATCTTGCGCCCGCCCCATGCCGGATGCTGGCCACGCTGCTCGAGCACCAGCTGCTCAAGCTCGGACGACGTCCGGCGCGGGCTGTTTCCGCGACCGGCGAGCGCGGCTGACCGGTCTCGCGGCTGATGCCAAACCGTCGGCACAGCTCGGTCACGCCGACGCCATCCGCCTGGGCCAGACGAGCAAGCTCCAGCCGTTGATCCATCTCCGACATCGACTTGCAGGGCATCGCTCGGCTCCCGCCGCGCTACGCCTCCACGTGTCAGCCATGTCTCCAGTCCATGCAGGCCGTCGTGCGCCAGCACGCTTCGCGTGACGGCCCCGGTGGGGTCCAGGGGCAAAGCCCTGGCCGCCTTCCTGATCCGATGGCCATCCTTCACGATTCGCGGCCGAGAAGGCTGCGCTTGCGGGCCGTGCCCCAGCGGTAGCCGGCGAGGTCGCCGTTCGACCGCACGGCCCGATGGCAGGGGATCGCCACCGCCAGCACGTTGGCGGCGCAGGCGCCGGCCACCGCGCGAGCGCCACCCGGGATGCCGAGCGAGTCCGCCAGGGCGGCATAGCTGATGGTGCGGCCGGGCGGGATCGCGGCGAGGGCCTGCCAGACCCGCTGCTGGAACGCGGTGCCGCGGATGTCGAGCGGCAGCGGGACGGCGCTGCCCGGCCGGTCCACCAGCTGGACCACCTGTGCCACCGCGGCCGCGAAGACAGGATCGCCATCCGCCAGCGCGGCGTTCGGGAACCGGTCTCGCAGCGCCTGCACCAGCGCCTCGGGATCGTCGCCGAGCGTGATCGCGCAAAGGCCGATCGCGGTCGCCGCCACCAGCACCTGGCCTAGCGCGCAACGGGCGACCGCGTACCGGATCGCGGCCTCGGCGCCGCCGCGCCGGTAGGTGCCTGGGGTCATGCCGAGCCGGGCCGGCGCGCTGTCGTAGCAGCGGCTGGGCGCGTTGAAGCCTGCCTCGTAGATCGCCCGCGTCACGCTCGGTTCCGCCTCCAGCGCCGCCCGCAGCCGCTCCGCCCGCCGCGCCGACGCATAGGCGGCGGGCGTGACCCCGGTAACCTCGCGGAACACGCGATGGAAGTGGAACCGGCTCAGCCCGGCCGCGGCCGCGAGTTCGGCCAGGCGCGGCGGCGTATCTGCGCGCTCGATCGACCGGCAGGCGTCGCCCACCATCGCCGCCTGCCGGTCCCGCGGGCCCTCCGCATCCGGACGACAGCGCCGGCACGCGCGCAGGCCGGCCCGCTCGGCTGCGGCCGAGTCCCGATGGAACGACACGTTGCCGCGCAGCGGCAGCCGGGCCCCGCACCCCGGCCGGCAGTAGATGCCGGTGGTGCGCACGCCATAGACGAAGCGCCCGTCGAGGCCGGCGTCCCGTCGCCGCACCGCCTCGTAGAGGCCGTCATCGTCCAGTCCCGCAATGTCCATGGCTGCCTCTCGTGCCGTCATATCAGCATGTTCCGCTGCCGCCATGACCGCATCCCGTCCCTTGCGGTCGAATATCCTTGAAGAAGAGGTTTCCGGAGGCTCGCCTTTGGCGGAGTCCAGGGGCGTCGTGCGAAGCACGCTGTCGCGTGACGCCCGGGCCTGCGGAGCTACCGCCGCGGCCAGGCCCGCAGCGTCCCCAGCATCAGCAGCCCCTCGGCGGCGGCGCTGCCGGCCAGCCCGAGCCCGCTGTGATCGGCGATCAGGTCGCCGACGCTGGTGCCGGCGGTCCGCGCCGCCGCCACGGTCGCCCAGTAGCCGGTCCGGGCGACGACGCCGGGCATCGGCACGTCCCGCAGCAGCCGGCGCGACAGCAATGCGAGGCCGAGCATGGTGCCCAGCGCCGCGGAGGCGATGACGAGCCCGAGCCGGTGCGAGCTGTCGTCGCCCAGCACGGTGCCCAGCACCCCGGCCAGGAACAGCAGGATCCAGTAGGCGCCGCGCGTGTCCGGCAGGCCCGGCGGAGGGGCCGCGCCGCCGGCGCTCGCCGGCCGTAACCAGGCACCCGCCAGGATCGCCCCCGCCAGCGTCGCCAGCAGCACGGGCTGGCGAAGATGCGCGTCATGCGCGCCGAGGTCGGCAATGTTGGTCGCCATCGCGCGCACGAGCACGACCGCGCCCCAGTAGGCGAGCTCGCGGTAGAGCCAGCCGCGCCGTCCGCCGTGCACCGCGAGCCAGGCCAGCAGCAGCAGCGGCAACACGCCGCGCCAGTGGCCCAGACGCAGGTCGTGCGACAGCACGTCGCCCAGCGTGGCGCCGAACACGCTGGCGATCGACAGCCCGGTCCAGTAGCGGGGGCCGAGCGGCACGGCGCGGTCGGCGGTCATGGCGATCGGGTGCCGGCGACGGCACTGGTCCGAAGCCCCCGACCGACACCACACGCCGCCGTGATATCATGGGTTGATGATATATTAACGATATGCAAACTTCGTCCTGTTTCGAACCGGCTCCCATTGAGGTGAGGGGTCGCCTGGACGCGATGTGGCGCCGGACCGGCTGGCGCCCGGCGACCAGCATTACCGCCGCGCGGCATCAGGCCGCGTGGACCGTCTGACCCTATGCTAAAGGCTTTCCCATGATCAAATCCTTCCCGACGTTGCGGCAGCTGGGCCTGCTGATCGCGTTCGGCTGTCTCGTCGCGATCGCCGCACGGCCCGCGTCGGCGCAGTCCGCGCCGCCCCCGGGCCTCACCTTCACGCAGATCCTGCCGCGGCAGACGATCTACGACTATTCCGCCAATCCCTGCCCGGAGAAATATTATCCCGACGGCCCGGCCCGCGCGTTCCAGCGCGCCGACGGCGCGTTCGCGCTGCTGGCCGAGGAACTGGACAACTGGCAGCTGGTCGGTAGCAGCCCGTTCACCCTGAAGGTGTCCTGCCCGTCGATCCTGTCCTCCAGCCAGTACGGCCTGCTCAACCGCGGCATGACCGGCATCCAGGCCACCTACACCGAGGACGGCCAGACCATCTACGCCTTCGCCGGCCAGGACCTTTCGCCGCTGAACGAGGCGCTCGGCTGCCAGGACGACGGCAACGGCAACTGCTGGCTGAACGACATCGAGGCCGTCACCTCCACCGACAGGGGCGACAGCTACAGCTTCACCTCGTCCACCAACGGCGATGTCGCGGCGCTGAGCCACACGCTGTCGACCACCATGACCAGTCCGGACGGCTTTTTCTCCTCGTCGAACATCGTCAAGCGCGGCGGCTACTACTACATGCTGTCGTTCGTGCAGAACAACTACAGCAAGCAGTCGCGCACCTGTCTGCTGCGGACCGACAACCTGGCCGATCCGACCTCGTGGCTCGGCTATGACGGGTCCGGCTTCACCGTGACGCTGCAGCCGCTGGCCGACCCGACCGCGATCCCCTGCGCCGCGGTCGGCGCCAACTCGCTGCTCGGCACCGTCGAATCGGTCAACTACGTCCCGCGCAAGGGCATCTACGTGGCCGTGTTCCAGGCTACGCTGCAGCTCGCCGGCGACGCGGCCCCGGTCCCCGGAGCCTACTACTCGACCTCGCCCGACCTGGTGAGCTGGACGCCGCCGCAGTTCCTGTTGAACCTGCCGCGGGCCGCGGGCGTGGATTCCAAGACCGAGGTCGACCTCTATCCGGTCCTGCTGGATCCGTTCAGCAAGACCCGCAACTTCGAGACCATCGACTCCCTCACGCCGGTGCTGGTGTTCACCGTCGAGCACCTCGACAACGGCGCCGGCACCCTGGACCGCGACCTGGTCGGCGTGCCGCTGCTGATGCAGTAGGCCGATCGACACCGCCTGGGGCTCCGCCGCCGGCGGGGCCCATCGGATCGTCACGGCAGAGGGATCTGCAGGCGGTGGTGGAGCTGAGCGGGATCGAACCGCTGACCTCCTCATTGCGAACGAGGCGCTCTCCCAACTGAGCTACAGCCCCGCCGTGCAGGCGGCGGAAAGTAGCCCGGGCGGGGGGCAAGTCAAGGGGCCGGACCGGCGGTTGCGCCGGCCCGGCCGCCTCGGTAGCTTGGCGCCCACGCCCCACATCCGCTAGGATCCGCACGCCGTGATCACGGCCATCTTCGCGCTGCTCTACCTGGTGATCCGCATCTACGTCCTGGTGCTGCTGATCTCCTGCGTGTTCAGCATGCTCTACGCCTTCAACGTGCTCGACGGCCGCAACCGGCTGGTGCGCGGCGTCGGCGATTTCCTGTTCCGTGCCACCGAGCCGGTGCTGGCGCCGGTGCGCCGGATCCTGCCGCAGTTCGGCACCGTGGACCTCAGCCCGCTGGTCGTGCTGCTGGCCCTGCAATACCTGCTGGTGCCGCTGCTGTTCGCGATCGAGGCCGCCATCCTCACCCGTTCGACGGCGCAGTTCCTGTCGTGATGCCGGCCCCGTCCCGATACCAGCCCCGTCGCGATGTCGGCGCCTTCGTGATGCCGGAGGCCACGGCCTCCGTCCGCGTCGCGGTGCTGATCCCGTGCTACAACGAGGCGGTCGCCATCGGCCAGGTGGTGCGCGACTTCCGTGCCGCCCTGCCGGAGGCCGCGATCCACGTCTACGACAACAACTCCCGCGACGACACCGCCGCCGCCGCCGCCGCCGCCGGCGCCGTCGTGCGGACCGAGACGCTGCAGGGCAAGGGCCACGTGGTCCGCCGCATGTTCGCCGACGTCGAGGCCGACATCTACGTGCTGGTCGACGGCGACGGCACCTACGACGCCGCCGCCGCACCCGAGCTGGTCAGCCAGCTGCGGGCGCGCGGCCTCGACATGATCAACGCCGCCCGGGTCGCCGAATGCGGCCCGGCCTACCGGCGCGGCCACGTGCTCGGCAACCGCGTGCTGACCGGGCTGGTCGCCGCCATCTTCGGCAAGCGCCTGTCCGACATGCTGTCGGGCTACCGGGTGTTCTCGCGTCGCTTCGTGAAGTCGTTCCCGGCGCTGTCGGTCGGCTTCGAGACCGAGACCGAGCTCACCGTGCACGCGCTCGAGCTGCGCATGCCGCTCGCCGAGCTGCCGACCCGCTATGTCGAGCGCCCGGCCGGGTCGGTCTCCAAGCTCAACACCTATCGCGACGGCATCCGCATCCTGCGCACCATCGTGGTGCTGGTGAAGCAGGAGCGGCCGCTGGCGTTCTTCTCCGCGATCGGCCTGCTGATGCTGCTGATCGGGCTGGCCGTCGGCCTGCCGGTGGTGGCCGAGTTCTTCCGCACCCGCACGGTGCCGCGGCTGCCGAGTGCGGTGCTGGCGCTGGGCTTCGTGCTGCTGGCCTGCCTCAGCTTCGTCTGCGGCCTGATCCTCGACAGCGTCACCCGCGGCCGCCTGGAGTTCAAGCGCCTGGCCTACCTGTCCCACCCGGCCCCGCAGGCCTGACGCGGGATCGGCTCCAGCATCATCCTGCCGCTGCGGCGTCGACGACCGCCGAGGTCTTGGGCCCGATATGGCGTCCATGTCCAACGTCGGCGCAGATCGCGCTCGGATCGGGTGCGGATCAACGAGTTGATCAAGTCAAAGCCTCACGGGCTGCGGTTTCATCGGAGCCAGCTGTCTTGAACGGCGGACGTATCCCGCCTGTCGCCTCCAGGGGATCGCCATGCGCGCGTCGACACGGACGCTGCCAGGCATCCTGACCCTTCACGGCCTCTGCCTCGGCCTGCCCGGGCATTGGATTGGACGTGGCGATGGCCCAACCGGCGACCCGGACGGCGCCCTCCCGGCCCGTGGCGGCCGATAGCGCGACGGGTGACGACGCGATGAACGGCAACGCGGCGAAGGGTGCCGGCGGATCGGATCCGGGCGGCACGGTCGAGCAGGTCATCGTCACCGCGCTGCGGCAGAGATCGACCCTGCGGAAGGCCCCTGCCGCGATCACGGCGGTCCCCGGGCGCGCGGCTCGGCCGGTCCGACGTCACCGATGTCGCGGGCCGCAACGGGCTGGTCCCCGGCCTTACGGTCACCGAGGCCGCCGGCTTCGAGAAGCTGGTGAACATCTCCGGCGTCGGCTCGTCGACGCCGGGGAACGCGCTGGTGACGCAGCCCGGCATGGCGTTCTTGGTCGACGGCGTCTACCTGGCGAACTCGATCTCGCTCGACCAGACCCTGTTCGACATCGACCGCGTCGAGGTGCTGCGCGGACCGCAGGGGAGCCTCTACGGACAGAGCTCGACCGGCGGCGTGATCAACCTCGTCATCGACGCGGCGCTGGACCCGCGCGAGATGCAGGCCCTGGTGCTGGTGGCCGCGGGCGCCTGCGCCGGAGCTCGACCGGGTCGAGGGCGGGACCGTCATCGGCGCCCCCATCACCGGCGATCGCGGCCAATGGGCGGCCTGCCGCTCGCCGCCAGGGCGTCTCCCGGTGCCGGCGTCCGCCTGCCGGCCAGATGATCCCGACCGCAGGCGCGGGCGAGGTCGGCCCGGACCCGATCGACGAGGTCGGGGGGGGGGATTCAACGGAGGGCGGGGCGGGTCGCGCCGGACGCCGGCACCGTCGGCGCCTCCGCCATGACGCAGGCCGTCATCCGGACGATCATCGGGAGGCTTCGCGGTTCCAGGCGCCGATGATCGGCACGTCGGGATGGCTCGGGTTGCAGCCCAGGATGCCGATGGCGGCGGTGGCCAGCACGAGGTGCCGCGCGTCCACGATCGGCAGGCCGATCCATCGGACCGCCAGGCTGCTGCCGATCTGGCCGTGCGAGAACAGGGCGATGGTGCCGCCCAGCGCCCGCAGCCGCGCGGCGAGGCGATCGGCGCGCCGGGCCACGTCGCCCGGCGTCTCCCCGCCCGGGCAGCCGTCGCGATACACGCCCCAGCCGGGTCGCTCCGCCCGGATGTCGACCGAGCGGCGGCCCTCGTAGGCGCCGTAGTCCCACTCGGCCAGATCCGGGTCCTCCTCGGCGGCATCGCCCAGCCCTGCCAGGATGCAGGTCCGCCGCGCACGCGAGTCCGGGCTGACGAACACCCGGCCGAACGGGATGGAGCCCAGCGTCGGGCGCAGCGCCCGTGCCTGGTCCTCGCCCCGCTCCGTCAGCGCGATGTCGGATCGGCCGGTATGCCGGCCGGACAGGCACCAGGCGGTCTCGCCGTGCCGGACGAGGTAGATGCAGGCGGGCGCCCGGTCGGCCGGGAGGCTTGGATGGTTCGACGTCAGAGGCTGGACACGCCGGCCGTCATCATGCCCGTCGGCCGAGCAAAAACGGTGCGGACGCAGGTCTGCCCGTCCGTCGCGGCATCGTATTCGCCGCGCAGCGCCGCCTGGTTGCACCGGGCACGATGATGGAGCGCCTCCTGGGCCTCGTCGCGGTTGGCGTCGTCGCCACGCCAGATCTCCAGCGCCGGCTGCTGGATCGCCCGGGCGAAGGAGAAGACGAGCGGCCACGGCATCTGCCGGTCGGTGGAGCGGGCCTGGACGTTGATCGCGTTCAGCCGCGCCGAGGCCAGCTCGGCGGATTGTCCGCCGGACAGGAAGGCGATGCCGGCCACCTCCGCCGGCACGTTCTGCAGCAGGCAGGCGACGGTGGCGATCGCGACGCGGTCCGGCGAGGCCTGCTCCCGGCAATCCAGCCCGGCCAGGACCATGTTCGGCTTCAGGATGAGGCCGTCCAGCGCCACGTCCTGGGCGGCAAGCTCGTCGAACAGGACCGCCAGCACGTCGCCGGTCACGGTCCGGCAGCGTTCCAGCGCATGGTTGCCGGTCATCAGCACTTCCGGCTCGACGATCGGCACCAGGCCCGCCTCCTGGCACAGGGCCGCGTAGCGCACCAACGCCTGGGCGTTCGCCTTGATGCAGGCCAGGCTCGGGAGACCATGGGCGAGGGCGATCACGCCGCGCCACTTGGCGAAGCGTGCGCCGAGCAGGGCGTAGTCCCCGAGGCGGGCGCGCAGCCCGTCCAGCCCCTCGGTGACCCGTTCGCCCGGATGCAGCGCCAATGGCTTGGCGCCCCGATCGACCTTGATCCCCGGGATGATGCCCGCACTCACCAGCCGTTCGACCATGAGCACGCCGTGGCGGTCCTGCTGGCGGATGGTGTCGTCGTGGAGGATCGCGCCGCTGACGCAGTCGCCCAGACCGGAAGTGCTGACCAGCAGTTCCCGCCAGGCGCGGCGCGCATCGACCGTCTGCGCGATGCCGACCGCCGCGAAGCGCTTGTCACAGGTGGGCGTGCTCTCATCCATCGCCAGCAGGCCTTTTCCGGCCGACACCAGGCTCTGCGCCGTGGCCGCGAGGGCTCGCGCGCTCATGCCGCGGCACCCCACTTCCAATTGCGGATCTCCGGCAGGTCCTCGCCGTGCCTGTCGATGTAGTGCTTGTGCTCGATCAGCTTGTCCGCCATCGCCTGCCGCAGGTAGGCGCCCTTGGTGCCGAGGCCGGGCACGCGGTCGACGACGTCCTGCACCAGGTGGAACCGGTCGAGCTTGTTCTGGACCCGGATGTCGAAGGCGGTGGTGATGGTGCCTTCCTCGACGTAGCCGCGGACGTGCAGGTTGCGGTTGGCGCGGCGGTAGGTCAGGCGGTGCACCAGCGACGGGTAGCCGTGGAAGCCGAAGATGATGTGCTTCTGCTTGGTGAACAGCTCGTCGTACTCCGCCTCGGCCAGGCCGTGCGGGTGCTCGCTCGCCGACTGCAGCCGCATCAGGTCGACGACGTTGATCACGCGCATCCGCAGGTCCGGGAGATGCTGGCGCAGGATCGACACCGCGGCGAGGATCTCGAGGGTGGGCGTGTCGCCGCAGCAGGCCATGACGACATCCGGCTCCTCGGTGTGGTCGTTGCTCGCCCATTTCCAGATGCCGAGCCCCTCGGTGCAATGGATCGCCGCCTCCTGCATGGTCAGCCATTGCGGCATCGCGTGCTTGCCGGCGACCACGACGTTGACGTAGTGGCGGCTGCGCAGGCAGTGGTCGAACACCGAAAGCAGGCAGTTCGCGTCGGGCGGCAGGTAGGCGCGCACGATGTCGGCCTTCTTGTTGACCACGTGGTCGAGGAAGCCCGGGTCCTGATGCGTGAAGCCGTTATGGTCCTGCTGCCAGACGTGCGACGCGAGCAGGTAGTTGAGCGACGCGATCCGGCGGCGCCAGGGCAGTTCCGCGGTCACCTTCAGCCACTTGGCATGCTGGCTGAACATGGAGTCGACGATGCGGATGAAGGCCTCGTAGCTGTTGAACAGGCCGTGGCGCCCGGTCAGCAGGTAGCCTTCGAGAAAGCCTTCGCACTGGTGCTCACTCAGCATCGAATCGACGACGCCGCCTTCGGCCGAGAGGAACTCGTCGTCGGACGCCTCCATCGCGTCCCACTGGCGGTTCGTGACCTCGAAGACCGCGCCGAGCATGTTCGACAGCGTCTCGTCCGGCCCGAAGATGCGGAAGTTGCGCGGCGCGCCGTTCGCCGCGACGACGTCGCGGAAGAACCGGCCGAGCACCATCGTGTCCTGCGCCGTGACGGCGCCCGGCGACGGCACGTCGACGGCGTGCGCACGGAAGTCGGGCATGCACAGGTCGCGCAGCAGCAGGCCGCCGTTCGTGCGCGGGTTGGCCCCCATGCGGCGGTCGCCGCGGGGCGCCAGCGCCGCCAGCTCGGGAACCAGTCGGCCGTGCTGGTCGAACAGCTCCTGGGGCTTGTAGCTGCGCATCCAGGCTTCCAGCTGCGCCACGTGCTCCGGATGCTGCGGGTCCACCAGGATCGGCACCTGATGGGCGCGGAACGTCCCCTCCACCCGCAGCCCGTCGACGCTCTTCGGCCCGGTCCAGCCCTTGGGCGACCGCAGCACGATCATCGGCCAGCGCGGGCGGACGGGGATGCCGGTCGAGCGTGCCTGCGCCTGGATCTGCCGGATGTCCTGGACGATGCGCTCCATGGTCGTCGCCATGAGCATGTGCATGGTTTCCGGATCGTCGCCCTCGACGAAGTGCGGGGTCCAGCCGCAGCCGCGGAGGAACTGCTCGAGCTCCTCGTGGTCGATGCGGGCCAGCACGGTCGGGTTGCTGATCTTGAACCCGTTGAGGTGCAGGATCGGCAGCACGACGCCGTCGGAGATCGGGTTCAGGAGCTTGTTGGAGTGCCAGGACGTCGCGAGCGGCCCGGTCTCCGCCTCGCCGTCGCCGACGACGCAGGCGACGATGAGGTCGGGGGAGTCGAGGACGGCGCCGAAGGCGTGGCTGAGCGAGTAGCCGAGTTCGCCGCCTTCGTGGATCGATCCCGGGGTCGTCGGCGCCACGTGGCTGGAGATGCCGCCGGGGAAGGAGAACTGCGTGAACAGCGCCTTCAGCCCGGCCTCGTCCTGGCTGACGTTCGGGTAGATCTCGCTGTAGCTGCCCTCGAGGTAGGTGTTCGCGACAAGGGCCGGGCCGCCGTGGCCGGGCCCGGCGACATAGAACATGTCGAGATCGAACTTCTTGATGATCCGGTTCAGATGCAGATAGATGAAGTTCTGCCCGGGCGTGGTGCCCCAGTGGCCGACCACCAGCGGCTTGACGTGGGCCAGGGTCAGGGGCTCACGCAGCAGCGGGTTGTCGTAGAGGTAGATCTGGCCGACCGAGAGGTAGTTGGCGGCGCGCCAGTAGGCGTGCATCAGCCGCAGCTCGTCGGCACCGACGACGGCGCCCTGCGGGGTGCGCTCCGTGGTGGAGACCGGGAGCCCCGGGGTGGTCACGATCGTATCCATGCCTGAAGATCCTCGGAGTCCGTCACGGTCCTCGGGCCGGACCCTAAGTTCCGCTCCCGGCCGGGTGCAGCCTCGGAAACTACTCAGATGAAGACGGTGTCGCGCCGCCGCCGGAAGGTCCCGGGGATCGTGACGGCCGGATGGCGGCATCCCGCGGATGCGCCTGCACGGGCGTCCGCGGCAGCCTGTGCCCGGCCTCCTGTCTCAGGCCGTAGATCGCGGTGCCGAGCAGGGCGGCATTGATCGTGACGACGTGGACCGGGACCTCGCGCAGGAGGTTGGCGAACCGCCCCTTCGAGGTGAAGGTGTGCATGAACGCGCCGTCCTGCAGCTGCGGCAGCAGCCGGGGCGGCAGGCCGCCCGCCAGGTAGACGCCGCCGGTCGCCATGACCTTCAGCGCCAGGTTGCCCGCCTCGGCGCCCCAGACGTCGATCACGATGCGCAGGGTCTCGGCCGCCAGCGGGTTGTTGTCGGCATCGTGCAGCGCCGCATCGACGATGACCGGAGTCCGGTCGTGCGCTGCCTGCAGCCGCCGCGCGAAGGCGGGAGCCTCCGAGGACGGGTCGCGCGACCGCACGTAGTCGTACACGTTGGGCAGGCCCGAGCCGGCGCAGACGCGCTCGTAGCCGGCGTGGCGGTACCGGTCGGTCAGGAACCGCCAGAGCCCGGCCTGGACCTCGTTGATCGGCGCGAAGTCGGCGTGCCCGCCCTCCGAGGCGCACGTCACGTAGCCCTCTCCGCTCCAGATCAGGAACGCCTCGCCGAGCCCGGTGCCCGGCGCCAGCACCGCGATCGCGGAGTGCGGCACCGGGCGTCCGGCGTTGATCTCGACGATCTCGTCGGGCAGCAGGTGCGGCACCGCATGCGCGATCGCCTCGAGGTCGTTCAGGAGGGTGACGCGATCGAGGCGCAGCGCCCGACACAGGGCCTGTTCCTCGAGGTCCCAGGGGAGGTTGGTCAGATGCGCCCGGCCGCCGATCACGGGACCCGCTACGTCGAAGCAGGCCGAGGTCGGGCGGCCGCCGGTGCCCGCCAGGAACGCCTCGACGATCGGCTGCAGCTCCGCCTGGTCGGCGCTCGCGTAGTCGCGCTTCGCCAGGAACCGCCTGGGCCCGGCTTCCTCGGAGACCAGCGCCAGCCGGGTCGTGGTCGCCCCGATGTCCCCTGCAATCAGCATGCGGGGCTCCGGCCGCGGGCGCTGCGGCCGGCGACGGCCGGATCCGTGACGACGCCAGCTGGAAGGACATCGCCGAGCTTCGTGTCGAGCGGCGTCGCGACCGTCCCGTCCTCCGCCTGCGCGAGGCTGTCCCGCGATGTGGCCAGCCGGGTCTCGAGCCCGGGCGAGGGCGGCGACCCGGCCCCGGACGACCCGGCCCGGTCGTGGTCTGGCGTCGTCATGATGCTTCCCGTCTTGGCTGCCCGATCTGGCTGCCTGATCCTGGCTACTCTGCGCGAGATCGCACGCGCCGGCTCGCAGTCCAGGCTAGGGTTCCGTCAGGCGCAGGATCGCGTCGAACTCGTGCGCCTGCAGACTGGCGCCGCCGATCAGCAGGCCGTCGACCTCGGCGATGTCCAGGATCCCGGCCGAGTTCCGAGATGTCGCCGAGCCGCCGTACAGGATCCGGATCCCGGACCCCGCGGCGCCGAAGCGCGCCGTCAGGCACGAACGGATGTGCCGGTGCATCTCGGCGACCTGCGCCGCCGTCGGCAGGTTGCCGCTGCCGATCGCCCACAGCGGCTCGTAGGCGATCGCGGTCGCCTGGGCGCGGCCCGATGGATCGGGGAGGCTGCCGGCGATCTGGCCGGCGCACACGGACAGCGCGCGGCCGTCGCTGCGCTGGTCCTGCGTCTCGCCGATGCAGACGATGGCGGACAGTCCGGCCCTCCAGGCCGCCTGCGCCTTGGCGGCCACCACGGCGTCGGTCTCCTGGTGCAGCCGCCGGCGTTCCGAATGACCGACGATCACCGTGGCGGCGCCGGCATCCCTCAGCATCTCCGCGCTGACGTCTCCGGTGAACGAGCCGGATGGCTGTGCGTGGCAGTCCTCGCCGCCGATCGGGAGCCGGCCCGCCGAGACCTGGACGGCTCGGGACACCAAGGTCGCCGGGACGCATAGCAGCGCCTCGGCGTGCAGCGGCCTCGACGCGACGCAGGCCGCTGCACGCTCGATCTCCGGCAGCTGGCCGTCGAGGCCGTGCATCTTCCAGTTGCCGGCGATCAGCGGCCGCATGCGGCGGACGTCATCGGGATGCCCAGTATCGGGATGCCAAGTATCGGGATGCCCGGTCGCCGCGATCCGAGGCCGGACCGCCCGAAGCGAGGCGGCCACCCGCCGCGGCACGGCTCGCGCCGTTCCTGACGTCGGCCTCGAACCGTCCGCGCTCCGTGCGGCTGATCTTGCCGCTCGCATACATCTCGTTGACGATATCGAGCACCCGGCTGTCGGTCCGGCTCAAACCCTTCCGATCGGCACGGCTGGGGCGGCCCCGGGTCCACAAGCTGGACAGCATCAGGACGACGAAGCCGAGCCAGAAGATCCAGACCCCGCCGAAGTCGCCGCCGTTCCAGTAGCCGTGGGTCATTCTCGTTCCTCCGTTGGGGCCGGCATGCAGGGTCCGGCGGCCGGCTCCACGATCGGCGGTTCGATCGGGCCGCTCGCGGGGTGGCCAGGGGACCTGGCGCAGGACGACCGGAGGAATGGACCCTCCGGGATGGTCGTCACCAGCCTCGGGAACTACCTAGCGCCGCGGTGACCGACCCGATCGGCTCGCGTCCACGCCGGGATCCTGGCTGCGTCGACGACGCTCGTGGGGCCGTGCCCGGCGGAACGCGACGGATGCCGGCCGGGGTCGGGTGCTACCCCGGGCGGGCCGCCGGCACCTGGTCCCGAAGCGTCGCCAGCGTGTGCCGCGCGATCATGGTCTCCTCGTCGGTGGCGATGACGTGCACCTCGACCGCGCTGCCGGGCCTGCTGATTCGGGACGCTCCGGCGAGGTTGGCGGCGTCGTCGATCCGGATGCCGAGCCACGCCAGCCGGGCGCAGACGGCGGCGCGCACCGCGGGCGCGTGCTGGCCGATGCCGGCCGTGAACACGAGCCCGTCGAGGCCGCCGAGCGCGCTGACGAGCGCCCCGGCCTCGGCCGCGATGCGGTAGGTGAACAGCTCGACGGCATCGCCGGCCCGGGCGTCGCCGCTCGCCATCAGCTCGCGGATGTCACCGCTGATCCCTGAGACGCCCAGCAGGCCGGAGCGGCGGTAGAGCATGTCCTCGATGTCGGGGAAGCTCCATCCCTGACGGCCGAGATGGAGCAGGATCCCCGGGTCGAGGCTGCCGCATCGCGTCGCCATGACGAGCCCGTCGAGGGCGCTGAAGCCCATGGTGGTGGCGACGCTGCGGCCGTCGCGCAAGGCGCACAGGCTGGCTCCGGATCCCAGATGGGCCACGATCACGCGGCCGCCGGCCAGTCCGGGTGCCCGCGCCGCGAGCTCGCCGGCGATGAACTCGTAGGACAGGCCGTGAAAGCCGTAGCGGCGCAGGCCGGCCGCCTCCAGTGCCAGCGGCAGGCCGAACCGCCGCGCCACCGGCGGCAACGTGTGGTGGAAGGCGGTGTCGAAGCAGGCGACCTGCGCGAGCCGCGGTCTCGCCGCCGTCAGGGCATGGATCGGCGCCAGGTTGTGCGGCAGGTGCAGCGGATCGAGCGGGACGAGCTCCTCGAGTTCGGCCAGGACCTGCGGCGTCACCAGGACCGGCCCACTGTGCGTGGCGCCCCCATGGACGATCCGGTGGCCCACCGCAACCAGCCCGTCCTGGCCCAGGTACGCGTCGGTGACCGCCAGAAGGGCCTGGAGGATGGTATCGAACGAGTTCGCCTGTCCCGCGGACCAGGTCCGGTCCGCCAGGACGGTGCCGCCCCGATCGTGCGCGAGCAGGTGCGGCGCCTCGTCGAGATCGGTGACAGCACCGTCGGCGGTGGCCTCGATCCCGGCGCCGGGCCGGTCGGCGGCCCTGTACAGGCCGAACTTGAGGCTGGACGAGCCGGAGTTCAGGACCAGGATCGAGTTCGCCATCTCTAGGTGCATCCGTCATGTGGCCTCTGCCGTCCAGGCCGGTGGCACCGGAGCTCCGGACGTCATGAGGACCGCGACCGCCACGCCGACCGGGACGGCGGCAGCGATCGGCCGCGCTCCGTGCAGTGCGACATCCTACGGGTAGGGGGCGGGTTCGGGGGAGGACCGGGAACTACCCAACGGTCTCAAGGACGGCGGCGAGGCAGCGTCCCGGCGTCGGATGCAGGCTTGCGGACGCCATGGCCGAGGCGCGTCGGACCTCGGGAGGCCGGTCGGCGACGAACGGTCGAGCCCGGCGTTGGCGATGGGGGCGGACGTGGACACGGACGGGATTCGATCGTCGTCAGGTCGCCATCGGCACTGACAAGTGTTAAGGCACGTTACCCGGACCGGTGGAGTAGGACATGGAGGGAGACATCCCGCATGCCGCGCCTCGAGGCGACCCGCCGGCATCCGATCGAACGCCGGTGAGCCAGGCCACTCCCCGCCGGCAGGGTTCGGCCGATTCCGCGAAGGCGTTCGGGATCGTGGCGATCGGCGCCTCGGCCGGCGGGCTCGAGGCCTGCATCGCGCTGGTCGGTGCGCTGCCGTCGGATCACGGCCTCGCGATCATCCTGGTCCAGCACCTGGAGCCGACCCGCAAGAGCATGATGGTGGAGCTGCTCGCCGTACACACGGCCATGACCGTCGAGCAGGCGGTGGACCGGACCCAGCTGCGGCCGGACCACCTCTACATCATCGCGCCGGGCTGCGACCTCTGGGTCACGGATGGGATGCTGCGCCTGTCGGAGCCCGACGTACGACCGGGGGTGCATCTGCGGTGCGACATCCTCCTGAACTCGCTGGCACTTGCCTGGGGCTTGCGGACCACCTGCGTGATCCTGTCGGGGACCGGATCCGACGGCAGCCTCGGCCTCCGGGCGATCAAGGAGAAGGGCGGCTTCGTCATCGCCCAGGACCCCGGCGAGGCGTCCCACGCAGGCATGCCGGAGAGCGCCATCCGGACCGGGGTCGTGGATCTCGTGCTTCGGGCGGCCGACATCCCGAACGCGCTGATCGAGCACGACCGCGACCGGCGGGGCGAAGCCGGGTTCCCCGGCGTTGCCCGCGTCCCTGGCCGC
>CAXTVM010000014.1:23194-66916 GCA_964247725.1 uncultured Acetobacteraceae bacterium
CCGCGACCGGCGGGGCGAAGCCGGGTTCCCCGGCGTTGCCCGCGTCCCTGGCCGCGTCCCTGGCCGCATCCCGGCGCCGGACGATGGCCTCGCGGCGATCATCGACCTGCTGCGCCGCGAGAGCGGGCACGACTTCGCCCTCTACAAGCAAGGCACGGTGCGGCGCCAGATCGGACGGCGCATGGCGCTGAAGGGGCTCCCGCCGGACGGGCTGCACCGTTACCTGGAGGTCCTGCGCGGAGATCGAGAGGAGATCCTGCTGCTCGCAAAGGACCTGCTGATCCAGGTCACGAGCTTCTTTCGTGACCAGGCGGTCTTCGACCGTCTCGCCGACACGATCGTCCCCGACCTCATCCGCGACCATCCGGCTGGACGTCCCATCCGCGTCTGGGTCGCCGGGTGCAGCACGGGCGAGGAGACCTACTCGCTGGCGATCCTGTTCCAGGAGAAGATCAAGGCGAGCAACCGCGACATCAGACTGCAGATGTTCGGATCCGACCTGGATGCCGGCGCGATCGTCCGCGCTCGCGACGGCCTCTATCCGGCGACCATCGAGAGTTCGGTCTCCGCGGCCCGGCTGGCCCACTTCTTCTCGAGGGAGCCGACCGGCTACCGTGTGTCGCCGGAGCTGCGCGCCACCGTGGTGTTCACGGTCCAGGACCTGCTCGCCGACCCGCCGTTCGCGCAGCTCGACCTGGTGTCGTGTCGCAACCTGTTGATCTACCTGCAGCCCGAGGCGCAGACGAAGGTGCTCTCGCTGCTGCACTTCGCGCTTCGCCAGGGCGGCATCCTCGTCCTCGGCAACGCCGAGACGCCGGCCGGCATGGACGGCAGCTTCGAGCTGGTGTCGAAGCCGGAGCGGCTCTACCGCCGGATCGGCCGCCATCGCCTGGGGCTCGGCCTGCCGGCTTCCAGACCCGGCGCACGATCGACGTCCCCCGCCGCGTCCCTCGCCGCGTCTCTGGCCGCTGCCGCGACGCCGACGCCATCCCGGCAGTCCCGGCTGGCCGAGACCGGCCGCAGGCTGGTGCTGGAGGCTCACGCCCCCGCCTCGATCCTGATCGACGGCTCCAACCGTTGCCTGCTGGCACTCGGCCCGATCGACCGGTATCTGCGGCTGGCGTCCGGGCAGTCGGGCCCCGACGTGCTGACCCTGGCGCATCCGGGCCTGCGCGCCCAGCTCCGTTCGGCGATCGAGCAGGCGCGCGGCGCCGATGCCCCGATCGTCATGGCCGCCCGCACGATCCGGGACCGGGTCCAGGTCTCGTTCAACCTGGAGGTGCAGCCCGTCGCCGAGAACGGCGAGCGGCCGCTCCTGGTGTGCTTCGTGGATGTTCCGGAGCCGCACGCTGGATCTGGCGACGGCGGCGACCGGGCGGCTCTGGCGACCGCCAGGCTGGAGCGCGAGCTCAAGGCCAGCCGGAGCGCGCTGCAGAAGGCGATCCGCGACCTCGATCTCGCCGCCGAGGACCACCGGGCGGCGAACGAGGAGGCCCGGTCCGTCAACGAGGAATACCAGTCGACGAACGAGGAGCTGATGGCCTCCAAGGAGGAGCTGCAGTCCCTCAACGAGGAACTCGTTGCCCTCAACAGCCAGCTCCAGGAAACCCTCGAGCGGCAGAGGGTCACGTCCGACGATCTCCAGAACGTTCTCTACAGCACCGACGTCGCGACGCTGTTCCTCGATCTCGACCTCAGGATCCGTTTCTTCACGCCGGCCACCCGGTCGCTGTTCGCCGTCATTCCCGGCGACGTCGGCCGGCCCCTGGTCGACCTGCGGCCGTTGGCGTCGGACGATGCGCTGGAGGTCGACGCCCGGACCGTGCTGAGCGGCCATGCGCCGCTCGAGCGCGAGATCGAGGCTGGGAGCGGGGTCTGGTTCCGGCGCCGGATCCTGCCCTATCACAGCCATGACGGACGTATCGAAGGCGTGGTGATCACCTTCAACGACATCACCAGCCGCAGGAACACCTCCAAGGCGCTGGAGGCCGCCAAGAAGGAGGCCGAGGTCGCCAACATGGCCAAGTCGCGCTTCCTGGCCGCGGCAAGCCACGACCTCCGGCAGCCGTTGCAGACCCTGTCCCTGCTGCAGGGGCTGCTGGCCAGGACCGTGGAAGGTGCGGCGGCGCAGGGCCTGGTGGCGCGCCTGGACGAGACGTTGACCGCCACCTCGTCGATGCTGAACACCCTGCTGGACATCAACCAGATCGAGGACGGCGAGGTTCGTCCCGAGATGGTCGCCTTCCCGGTCGACGACCTGCTCCGCCGGATGCGCGACGAGTTCAACTACCACGTGCAGTCGAAAGGGCTGCAGCTTCACGTCGTCCCGTGCAGCCTGTCGGCGGTCAGCGACGTGCGGCTGCTCGAGCAGATGGTCCGGAACCTGCTCGCGAACGCGCTGAAATACACCATCCGAGGCAAGATCCTCCTGGGCTGCCGACGGCACGGCGGCACGCTGACCCTCGAGATCTGGGACACCGGCGTCGGGATCCCGCCGCAGGAACTCGACGCCATCTTCAACGAGTATCATCAGGTCGACAACGCGGCACGCGAGCGGAGCCGCGGCCTCGGGCTCGGGCTGTCGATCGTGCGGCGCCTGAGCCTGCTCCTGGACCACAGGGTCGCGGTCCGTTCCAGCGTCCACAAGGGCTCGATGTTCTCCATCGAGGTTCCGCTTCGGGTCGATGCGTCGGCCGGGGACGATCTGGGCGACGGCGACCGCGTCGCGGCGACGCTGCTCCCGCCGGATCGCTCAGGCCTGATCCTGGTCGTGGAGGACGATCCGGACATGAGAGACCTGCTGGGGCTTCTGCTGAGGCATGAAGGGTATCGGGTCGGTTCGTCATCCGACGGCCAGGCAGCCCTCGATCTCGTGGCACGGGATTCGATCGAGCCCGATCTCCTCCTCGTCGACTACAATCTTCCCGGCCAGCTGAACGGGCTGCAGCTGGTGGATAGGCTGCGGAGAAGGTCGGACAGGACGCTTCCGGCGATCGTCCTGACCGGCGATCTCTCGTCGGAGACGGCTGCGGACGTGGCCGGGAACGACTGTCTTCAGCTGAACAAGCCGGTCAAGCACTCCGAGCTGACGGCGGTCATCCAGCATTGCCTCGCGGCCACGGCGGCGGAGCAGACACCGCCGAAACCCGATCCGACGGCGAAGCTGGACATCGGGATTCCGGTGGTATTCATTGTAGACGACGATATTCACATCCGCCAGCTGATACAGGAGGTGCTGGAGCAGGAAGGCTACAAAGTCGAGGGCTTCGCGACCGCCGAGGCATATCTGGACCCCTATCCCGCCGACAGGAAAGGCTGCCTGCTGATCGACGCCAAGCTGCCCGGCCTCAGCGGGATGGGGTTGCTCCACCGGCTTGGCGCCGACGATCGCCGTCTGCCGGTCATCATGATCACCGGCCACAGCGACGTCCCGCTTGCGGTGGAGGCCATGAAGGCGGGCGCGATCGATTTCATCGAGAAGCCGATCAGCGCTCCGGAGCTCCTGGCCAGCGTCAGCTCGGCACTGGACAAGTCCGCCGACTTCAGGAAGCTTTCGGCAGGCAGGGACGAGGCCACCGGCCGTATCTCGAGGCTCACCTCGCGGCAGCACGAGGTCATGAGGATGGTGCTCGCCGGCAGTCCGAGCAAGAACATCGCCGCCGACCTGCACATCAGCCAGCGGACCGTCGAGAACCATCGTGCCTCCGTCATGAAGAAGATGGGAGTGACGTCGATCCCCGCACTCGCCCGCCTAGCGGTGGCCGCGGCCGGAAACGAGACCGGCACCATGTCGGCGAAGAAGCAGCCGTAGGGTGATCGGCCGTGAATCGGTGGAGTGCTCCCGTGCGGATCGGTGGCCCCGCCTCCGGTCCGGGCGCCGCCGGCGACCCGATCACGCGTCGGGGACGCCGAGGGCGGCGGGGATCGCCGTCCGCGCGGAGGCCATGACCGACATGGTCCGCGCCGACCCGGCCCGGATCGGGGAGGGCTGAGCCGGTGCCCGAACCGGGTGCGCGGATGCCGGCGTCGTCGGACCCGAGGCACATCGTCGTCACCGGCGCCAGCAGCGGCGTGGGCGCCGCCGCGGCACGGCTCCTGGCGGGACCGGACCGGCGCCTGTGGCTCCTGGCCCGGCGCGCCGATCGGCTGCGGCCGCTCGCCGAGGCGCTGCGCCGCGAGGGCTGCGCCGCGGAGGCGCTGCCGTGCGACGTCGCCGACGCGGCCGCGGTGGCGTGCGCGTTCGAGCGCATCGGCAGCCGGGTGGACGTGCTGGTGAACGCGGCCGGCCTGCCCGCCGGCGGCATCGAGGCGGCGGCGGCGGAGACGATCGCCGCGGTGGTGATGGTGAACCTGGTGGGCACCATGCTGTGCGCGCGGGAGGCCGCGCGGCGCATGTTGCCGGGCGGGACGATCGTGAACCTGGGCTCGCTCTGCGTCCGGATCCGGGACGGCGGCGCCAGCCTCTACGTCGCGACCAAGCTCGGCGTCGCCGGCTTCACGGACGCCTTCCGCAAGGAGGTGGCGCCGCGCGGCATCCGGGTCGTGCTGCTGAACCCGGGCCAGATCGCATCGGGCATGGTGACCGAGACCGAGGATGGGAAACGCGCCGCGGTCGCGCGCGAGGCGATGCTGACGCCGCTCGAGGTCGCCGAGGCGATCCGCTACTGCATCGAGCTGCCGGACCGGGTGGCGGTGACCGAAATAGAGCTGCGGCCGCGCGGCCAGGCCGGACTGTAGCGGGTTGCGGACGTGTGGGGAGGCCGGAGGTCACCCACGGCTATCGCATTAGGAAGAAGGTCATGGGCTTTGCCCCTGGACCCACTGGGGCCGCTGGCCCCAGACCCCAATCCAACAAGGTCCTACCTCCACGCTTGCGACATCTCCTTGCGAATCGGGGTTTGGGGCCGTCGTGCGCCAGCACGCTTCGCGTGACGGCCCCAACGGGTCCAGGGCAGCGCCCTGGCCGTCCCCTTCACGTCTCCTCAAATGCGATAGCCCTGGGAGGTCACCCGCCGACGCCATGCGCCCGCAGCCAGGCGATGGCGCGGGTCCAGGCGGCCTCCGCATCGGCCTTGCGGTAGCTCGGCCGGTAGTCGGCGTGGAAGCCGTGCGGCGCGTCCGGATACACCACGATCTCGACCGCCTGGCCGGCGGCCCGCGCCTTCTCCTGCGCCGCGCGCACGTCGGCCTGGGCGATGCCGGTGTCCTGGCCGCCATACAGCCCGAGCAGCGGGCACTTCAGCTGGCCGGCGAGGTCGAGCGGGTTGTGCGGCTGGATCGGCGTGTCCGGCGTCGCCACCGGCCCGTAGAACGCCACCGCCGCCCGCAGCGCCGGGTTGTGCTCGGCGTAGAGCCAGCTGTCGCGGCCGCCGCGGCAGAAGCCGATCACGCCCAGGCGGTGCGGGTCGCCGTGCTGCGTGCCGGCCCAGGCGACGGCGGCGTCGAGGTCGGCGAGCACGGCGGCGTCCGGCGCCTTGGCGATCACGTCGCGCACGATCTGGTGCGCGTCCGTCATCTTGGACAGGTCGGCCAGCCGGGCATACAGCTCGGGCGCCACCGCGAGATAGCCGAGGTGGGCCAGCCGACGGCAGACGTCCTTGATGTACTCGTGGACGCCGAAGATCTCCTCGATCACCAGCACCACCGGAAACGGCCCTGCGCCGTCCGGCCGGGCCGAGTAGCCGGGCAGTCGGCCGTCCGCCACCGGGATCCGCACCTCGCCGGCGACCAGGCCGATGTCGTCGGTGTGGATCGCCGGCGTGTCGGCCCGCGCCGCGGCCAGGGTGAGCCCGCTGATCAGGCTGCTCATGACGAAGCCGCGCCGAGCCATCGGGTAGCGGTGCAGGCCTTCGGCCTCATCCATGCGCGTGCTCCCGTCGAGGGACGATGCCTGGCCCCCGCATCGTCAGAATGCGGCTTCGGGCGCCGAGGGAGCCATGGCCTGGATCTGGGCCGCCAGATGGAAATCCTTCTGACCCAGCCCACCGATGTCGTGGGTGCGCAGCCGGACCGTGACGTAGCCCCAGCCGAGGCCGTGGTCGGGATGGTGGTCCGCCGCCTCGGCCAGCGCCGCGATCGTGCGCACGAGCTCGAACGCGCGGGCGAAGTCCGGGAGCCGGTAGCGCCGCCCGATCGCCGGTCCCTCCTCCAGGCTCCAGCCGGGCAGGGCCCGCAGCCGCAGCACCACCTCGTCCGCATCCATGCTCAGCCTCCCAGGGTCTCGCGCCGGACCTCGAGCTCCAGCCAGCGCTCCTCGGCCGCCGCCAGCCCCGCCTCGGCGGCGGCGAGCGCGTCGGTGGAGCGGGTGAACTTGGCCGGGTCGCGGCGGAACAGGTTGCCGTCCGACAGCACCCGCCGCAGCCGGACGATCTCGGCCTCAAGGCCAGCGATCTCGCGCGGCAGCTGCTCCAGCGCGTGCCTGTCCTTGAAGGACAGCTTGCGGACGGCCGCCTTGTCCGGCCTCGCGGCAGAGGACCCCCGCCGTGTCCCGGGCGCCGCCGCGGAACCCCCGCCCAGCCCGCCACCCTGGGCCACCATGTCGCTGTAGCCGCCGGCATATTCGGTCCAGCGCCCGCCATCGCCGGAGGCCACGATCGAGGTGGCGACGCGGTCCAGGAAGTCGCGGTCGTGGCTCACCACCAGCACGGTGCCCCCATACGCGGCCAGCATCTCCTGCAGCAGGTCGAGCGTCTCCAGGTCGAGGTCGTTGGTCGGCTCGTCCAGCACCAGCAGGTTGGACGGCCGCGCCAGCGCGCAGGCCAGCATCAGCCGGCCGCGCTCGCCGCCCGACAGCACGCCGACCGGGGTGCGCGCCTGCTCCGGCCGGAACAGGAAGTCCTTCATGTAGCCGATCACGTGGCGGCGCTCGGCGCCCACCTGCACGGTGTCGCCGCCGCCGCCGGTCAGCGTGTCAGACAGGGTGGCGGCGGGGTCGAGGCTGCGCCGCTGCTGGTCCAGCGTCACCACCGAGAGGCTGCTGCCGAGCGCCACCCGGCCGCCGTCCGGCGGCTCCAGCCCGGTCAGCAGCCGCAGCAGCGTGGTCTTGCCGGCGCCGTTGGCGCCGACGATGCCGAGCCGGTCGCCGCGCAGCACGCGCAGGTCGAGGTCGCGCACGATCGGCCGCTCGCCGTAGGATTTCGAGGCACCCTCGGCGACCGCCACCAGTTTCCCCGACAGACCGGTGCCGCTCGCCTCCAGCCGCAGCCCGCCCGGCGCCCGCACCGCCTCCCGCCGTGCCTGGCGCAGCGCCGCCAGCTCGCCGACCCGGCGCACGTTGCGCTTGCGGCGGGCGGTGACGCCGTAGCGCATCCAGTCCTCCTCGCGCGCGATCTGCCGGTCAAGCTTGTGCGCGTCCCGCTCCTCCTGCTCCAGCACCTCCTCGCGCCAGCTCTCGAACCGCGCGAAGCCCTGGTCCAAGCGCCTCGTGACGCCGCGGTCCAGCCACACCACGCTGCGCGACAGCGTCTGCAACAGGCGCCGGTCGTGGCTGATGATCACCATCGCCGACTGCAGCGACAGCAGCTCGCGCTCCAGCCACTCGATGGTCGGCATGTCGAGGTGGTTGGTCGGCTCGTCGAGCAGCAGCAGGTCGGGCGAGGGGGCCAGGGCCCGGGCCAGCGCGGCACGCCTGGCCTCGCCGCCGGAGAGGCGCCTTGGGTCCTCGGTGCCGTCCAGCCCGAGCTCGCCCAGCAGCGCCGCCGCCCGGTGCTCGGCATCGTTCGGCCCGAGCCCGGCGCGCACGTAGTCGAGCGTGGTGGCATGGCCGGACAGGTCCGGCTCCTGCGGCAGGGTGCGCAGCGTGGTGCCCGGCTGCAGGAAGCGGGTGCCGGAGTCCGCCTGCAGCTCGGCGGCGGCGATGCGCAGCAGGGTCGACTTGCCGGACCCGTTGCGCCCGACCAGGCAGAGCCGCTCCCCCGGCGACACCCCGAAGCCGGCACCGTCCAGCAGCGGCTTGCCGCCGAGCGTGAGCGTGATGTCAGTCAGCAACAGCAAGGGGGGCGCCATCGGGCGGTTCTGACCGATGCGGCCGGTTGGCGCAACGCCAGGACCGGGGCCCTTGCCCCTGGACCCCACTGGGGCCGCGGGCTCCAGACCCCAATTCGTTAAGGTTGCAAGGTCATGCGGGCGCTACCCTCTTACAAAGAACGGCTCGGGACCATCTTGCGCCGCACGCTTCGCGTAACGGCCCCAACGGGTTCAGGGCAGCGCCATGGCCTTCCTCAGTTCACGGCACGGGACGGCGGCTGGGTGGAGACGATGCGGATATCGTTGCCGGTGCCGGTGCGGCGCTCGATCGGGGCCTCCGAGCGCGCCGGGCGCGCCGGCCGCGGCATTTCGCCGCCGGCGCGCGACAGCGCCGAGACGAACGAGCGACCCCATTCGAGCGCGGAGGCGTCCTTGATCGCCTCCCAGCACGCCTTCCAGCGGTCCTGCCGCTCCGGCCTGCTCATGCGCAGCGCCAGGTCAAGCGCGTCGGCGATCTCGTCCGGATCGACCGGGTTGACCAGGATCGCGGCGCCCAGCTGCCGGGCCGCGCCTGCGAACTTGGACAGCACCAGCACGCCGGGATCGTCCGGGTCCTGCGCCGCCACGTACTCCTTGGCGACGAGGTTCATGCCGTCCCGCAGCGGAGTCACCAGCCCGATCCGCGCCTCCCTCATGAATCCGGCGATCGAGTCGCGCGGCACGCCGCGGCTGAGCAGACGCAGCGGCGTCCAGTCCGGCTCGCCCAGCGTGGCATTGATCGAGCCGGCCGCGTCGTGGAGGTCGTCGCGCAGCTGCTGGTAGGCGTCGACGTCCTGCCGGCTGGCGGCGGCGATCTGCAGGAAGGTGGTCTGGCGGCTCCACTCCTGGCGGGTCTCCAGCAGCCGCCGGTAGCCTGCCAGGCGGTGGCGCAGGCCTTTGGTCGGGTCCATGCGGTCGATGCCCAGGATCAGGCTCTGGCCGTCGAGGCTGCGCCGCAGCCGCGCCGTCTCGGAGCTGGCGTAGGCGATCTCGGCGGTCTCGGCGAACTCGCGTGGCTCGATCTCGACCGGGAAGGCGCCGACCCGGATCTGCCGGTTGCCGAGCTGCAGGCCGCCGCCCGCCAAACGTGCGGCGCCGGCGATGCGCTGCGCCGAGGCCGAGAAGTTCTCCGCGTCGTTGGCGGTCTGGAAGCCGAGCAGGTCGGCCGACAGCAGGTCGCGGATGAACAGCGCCGCGTCCGGCACGCTCGACAGCATGTCGGGGCTCGGGAACGGCGTGTGCAGGAAGAAGCCGATCGGGCAGGTGACGTTGCGCGCACGCATCGCTGCGGCCATCGCCATCAGGTGGTAGTCGTGGATCCAGATGGTGTCGGTCGGCCGCAGCAGCGGCAGCAGCACCTCGGTCAGTCGGGCATTGGTGGCGCGGTAGCCCTGCTGACTGCGGCGGTCGAAGTTCATCTGCTCGGGCAGGGAGTGCAGCAGAGGCCACAGCGTGCCGTTGGAGAAGTTGTTGTAGTAGAGGTCGAGTTCGTTCGGCGTGAGGTCGACGGTCGCGTACTCGACCGAGCCGTGCTGCACCAGCGACGGCACGCCGCACGCCTTCTGGTCGTCCGAGGTCCGGCCGCTCCAGCCGAACCAGAGCCCGCCCTGGCGCTCCATCAGGTCGTTCAAGGCGACCGCCAGTCCGCCGGCCTTGGCGTCGCCGTTCGGGATCGAGACCCGGTTCGACACCACCACCAGTCTGCTCATCCTACACTCCGTTCGCTGCAGGCGCAGACCGGGGGGAGAGCTTGGATGGCGCCGCCATCCCGGTGGTCGTCTGGAGAGCCATACTATGCCGAACTAAGTCGCGGGACAGCGTCCGAGTTGCACGTCCGCGATGAATCAGGCGCCGCGGAGCTGCTCCAGCCGCCGCAGCCGCAACGTGGCGCGCTCGCCGGCCAGCACCTGCCCGACCGGCTCGGCCAGCCGGCGGCGCCAGTTCGGATGCTCGTCGGTGGTGCCGGGGATGTTGGGCTGCTGCTCCAGCCCCAGCACGTCCTCGGTCGGGATCATCGCCAGCTCGCATGCCGAGCCGCCGACATGCGCCACCGCCGCATCGACCACCGGCGCCGCATCCCACACCGCCGGCTGCGGGCCGGCGGCGGCGTCACTCGCCAGCATCGCGCTCCACAGCGCGGCGCGCTCGCCGGCGCGCTCCTCCAGCTGCCTTTGCTCCTCCGCCTCGGTGCCGCCCAGCGTCCGGCGGTGCCCGATGTCGATGCCCTTCCACCAGCCCGCCACGGTCGCCAGGTCGTGCGTGCTGGTCATGGCGCTCGCCTGCGCGGTCCACTGTCCCGGCGGGGTGAAGGCGTCCCGATCGCGCTCGAACCACAGCACCCGCATGCCGTCGATGCCGGCCTCCTGCAGCCGCTCGGAGAAGCCGTCCGGCACCGTGCCGAGATCCTCGCCCAGCACGACGGCGCGGTTGCGCGCCGACTCGAGCCGGGTCAGCCGGATCAGGTCGGCCTCCGGCATCCGCATGTAGATGCCCGACGCGGCGCTGGCGCCCTCCGGCACGATCCAGAGCCGGTTCAGGCCCATCGCGTGGTCGATGCGCACGCCGCCTGCATGGCGCATGGCGCCGGCCAGCATCTCGATGAAGGCGCGGTAGCCGTTGGCGCGCAGGCCTCGCGCCGAGAACGCGGTGATGCCCCAGTTCTGGCCGTCGCGCTGCAGCAGGTCGGGCGGCGCTCCGACCGTCAGCCCGACCAGCGTCTCGCCTTGCCGGCTCCAGCAATGGCTGCCGCCGGAGTCGGTGCCGACCGCGAGGTCGGCGATCAGCCCGACCGCCATGCCGGCCGCCCGCGCCGCCGCCTGCGCCGCGGCCAGCCCGGCATCGGCGCGGAACTGCAGCCAGGCGTGGAAGGCGACCTCGCGCGCGTGCCCGGCGGCGTACCGGCGCGCCTCCGGCGCCTGCGGCGTTTCGAAGCCTGCCGGCCAGTCCTTCCAGTGCCAGGAGCCGTGGTCGTCGCGCCAGAGGTGCGCGTGCAGCGCCTCGAACAGCGCGTGCGACTCCAGCTTGTCGCCCTCGTCCGCCCGCCAGCGCGCGAACGCCGGGTCGCCGCCGGCGCCGCCGTCGAACTGCCGGCGCAGGCACGCCAGCCGCTCGCGCCCGACTGCCGGCCAGTCGACCAGCTCCAGCCGCTCCAGCACGTCCGCCTTCGCTCCGGGGTCGCCCGCCGCGACGTGCAGCGCGTTCAGCATGATCCGGCTCGACGGCGCATACGGGCTGAACCGGTCCGGGTCGGCGGAGAACTGCGCGTGCACCGGGCTGATGGTCACCGCGGCGGCGCCGTGGGCGGCGGCCTCGCGCACGAAGCCGGCCAGGGCCTCGAAATCGCCGAGCCCGCCGTCGCCCGGGCGGCGCAGCGCGTAGAGCTGCTGCGCCAGGCCCCAGCCGCGCGGCGGCCGTCCCGCGGCCGCGAACGCATCGGCCAGCGTGTGGCAGCGCGGCGGGGCCACCGCCACCGTCACCTCCCGCCCGTCGATCTCCAGCCGGTGGTAGCCGGGCTCGGCCGGCAACGTCAGGCTGGCGTGCCCGGCCCGATCCGACGCGGCGGCGTCGCCGGACACGACCTGGCCGTCTTCCGCCTGCAGCCGCCACCGCCCCGGCCGCGCCGGCACCAGCAGCGTCCCGCCGGCATCGCCGGTCAGCAGCGGCGGCAGCGCCGCCGCCTCGGCCTCCAGCGCCGCGATCCGCTCATGCGCGTCCGCATCGCTCGACGCCTCGAGATCGAGTGCGGCCAGGATCGCGCGCAGGTCGTCCGGAGCCACGTCGTGCTGCCGCCCGAACGCGTCCTGCCAGCGGGTCGTGAGGCCGGCCTGCCGGCACAGCGTCGCCAGCAGCGCGTCGTCCACGCTCACGTGCCGGGATCCTGGGAGGCATCCAGGACAGACTCCTGGGCCGGACCCAGGATCAGCGTCGCCAGCGGCGGCAGCGTGAGCGTCAGCGAGGCGGGCTGGTCGTGCGACGGCGTCTCCGTCGCCTCCACCGCGCCGTGGTTGCCGACGTTGGAGCCGCCGTAGCGCTCCGAGTCGGTGTTCAGCAGCTCCTGCCAGACGCCGGCCTGCAACACGCCGAGCCGGTAGCCGTGCCGCGGCACGGGCGTGAAGTTGCACACCACCAGAAGTGGCCGCTGCCCCCAGTGCCCGTATCGCAGCCAGGCATAGACGCTGTTCTCGGCGTCGTGCAGCACCACCCAGCGGAAGCCCTCGGGCTCGGCGTCGCGCGCGTGCAGCGCCGGCTCGCCGCGATAGATCGCGTTGAGGTCGCGCAGCAGCGTCTGCAGGCCGCGGTGGCGGGGATCGTCCAGCAGCCACCAGTCGAGCCCGGTATCGTGGTTCCACTCGCGCCACTGCGCGATCTCGCTGCCCATGAACAGCAGCTTCTTGCCGGGATGGGTCCACATGAAGCCGTAGTAGGCGCGCAGGTTGGCGAACTTCTGCCAGTCGTCGCCAGGCATCTTCCCAATCATCGAGCCCTTGCCGTACACCACCTCGTCGTGGCTGATCGGCAGCACGAAGCGCTCGGAAAAGGCATAGACCAGACCGAACGAGATCTCGCCGTGGTGCCAGCGGCGATAGACCGGCTGCTCCTCGATGTAGTGCAGCGTGTCATGCATCCAGCCCATGTTCCACTTGTAGTCGAAGCCGAGCCCGCCCTCGTCGGCGGGGCGGGTGACGCCTGGGAACGAGGTGGATTCCTCGGCGATCAGCACCGCACCCGGGCTCGTCTCCCGCACCGCGCGGCTCAGCTCCTGCAGGAAGGCGATCGACTCCAGGTTCTCGCGGCCGCCGTCGCGGTTCGGCACCCATTCGCCCTCCTTGCGGCTGTAGTCGCGATACAGCATGGAGGCGACCGCATCGACGCGCAGCCCGTCGACGTGGAAGTGCCTGAGCCAGAACAGCCCGCCGGCGATCATGAAGCCGCGCACCTCGTTGCGGCCGAGGTTGTAGATGAAGGTGTTCCAGTCCTGGTGGTAGCCCTCGAACGGGTTGCCGTGCTCGTAGAGCGCGGTGCCGTCGAAACGCGCCAGCCCGTGCGCGTCGGTCGGGAAGTGCGCCGGCACCCAGTCGAGCAGCACGCCGATCCCGGCGGCGTGGCAGCGATCGACGAAGCCCGCGAACTCCGCCGGCGTGCCCATGCGCGCGGTCGGCGCGAACTGGCCCAGCACCTGGTAGCCCCAGGAGCCGCCGAACGGGTGCTCCATGATCGGCATCAGCTCGATGTGGGTGAAGCCGAGCTCGGCGATGTAGGGGATCAGCCGGTCGCCGAGCGTCTGCCAGCTCGGCGGCGTGCCGTCGTGCGGCAGCCAAGACATCGCGTGCAGCTCGTAGATCGAGATCGGCGCGTCGGGCGCCTGCAGGGCGCCGCGCCGGGCCATCCAGTCGGCATCGGTCCAGGCGAACGGCGCCGGATCGTCCACCACCGAGGCGGTCGCCGGCGGCGGCTCGGTGCGCCACGCCACCGGGTCGGCGCGGCAGGGCAGCAGCTCGCCGTGCGGCCCGACCAGCTCGTACTTGTAGGTGGCGCCCGCCGCCACCCCGGGCACGAACAGCTCCCACACCCCCGACGGCGCCCGCACCCGCATCGGGTGGCGCCGCCCGTCCCAGCCGTTGAACGAGCCGACCACCGACACGCGCTGCGCGTTCGGCGCCCAAACCGCGAACCGGGTGCCGTCCACGCCGTCCACCGCCATCACGTGGGCGCCCAGCACCTGGCCCAGCTCGCGGTGACGGCCCTCCGAGATCAGGTGGACGTCGAGATCGCCCAGCAACGGCGAGAACGCGTACGGATCGGCCTCGTCGCGCACGGTCTCGCCGCCACCCCCGTCCGGCGTCGTGATCCGCAGCCGGTACGGCGCGCCGCTGGCGACCAGCCCCGACCACAGCCCGTCCGGATGCACGCGCGTGAGGCTGCCGTGCGGCAGCAGGCTGGTGGCGTCGACCACCTCCACCGCGGAGGCGTCGGGCAGGAACGCGCGGATCGCCCAGCCGCCCTCGACCTGGTGCGGGCCCAGCAGCGAGAACGGGTCGCCGTGCCGCGCCCGCAGCAGGCTGTCGACGGGGGCCGGATGCGGCAGGTGCGTCGTCATCAGGTCGGCCATCGGTCAGGCTCCGGTGGGCGCGGTGGCGCCGAGCAGGCGCGTCACGATCTGGTCGAGTCCGCCCAGCGGGATGCCGATCCAGTCGGGACGGTTGTCCGCCTCGTAGCGGATCTCGTAGGCGGCCTTCTCCAGCAGGAACAGGTCGAGCAGCGCCTGCTCGGCCGCCCGCGGCGCCCAGCGCACCTCGCTGGCCTCCAGCACCTCGCGGTAGGCGGCCAGGAAGTCGGCGCCGGCCCGGCTGCGGAACTGCTCGACCAGCGCCTCGCGGCGCTCGGCGGCGCGCTCGCTGGTGCCGTGCAGGCGGGACGAGGCGGTGGCGGCGGCGTAGTCGAACGAGCGCAGCATGCCGGCGACGTCGCGCAGGCCGGACGAGTGCGCCCGGCGCTGCTCCATCGACTTCGCCGGCTCGCCCTCGAAGTCGATCAGGTAGGCGTCGCCGCCGGTCACCAGCACCTGGCCCAGATGGAAGTCGCCGTGCACGCGGGTGCGCAGGGCGCCGGCGCCGGCCGCGGCCAGCCGCCGCGCCAGCCCGTGCAGCTGCGCCTCGCGCGCCACCACGTCGCGCGCCATCGCGGCGGTGCCGTCGTCGGCCGGCCCCTCGGCCAGCCGGCGCAGGGCCGGCATCGCCCGATCGATCTGCTCGATCGCGCCGTCGGCCCAGCCGGCGAGGTCGGCCTCGGTGACCGGCTCCGGCCGGAACGCCGGGTCGTCGGTAGGCTGGCTGAACACCTCGTGCAGCTGCGCCAGGCGGCGGCCGAGCGCATGCGCGAAGCTCGCGTAGTTGCTGTAGAGGTCGGCGTGCTGCTCGCTCTCGCCGCCGGCCTCGA
Source organism: uncultured Acetobacteraceae bacterium (assembly GCA_964247725.1). Taxonomy (GTDB): domain Bacteria; phylum Pseudomonadota; class Alphaproteobacteria; order Acetobacterales; family Acetobacteraceae; genus Lichenicola. Next base: position 38,135 of record CAXTVM010000014.1, read on the forward strand.
CCGGGACGCTCTCGTCGACCGCGCGTGCCAGGAACTCCAGCGTCCACTGCCAGCCGTCGCCCTGGTTGCGCACGAAGCCCTGCAGCAGCATCAGCGTGTTGGGCGTGCCGTCGGCGTCGTAGCGGGTCACCTCGCCGTAGAGCGGCGGCGAGTTGGCGTAGCCGCGGGCGGTCAGGTAGCGCGAGATCTCGGCCTCCGGATGCACGCCGGCCAGCACCTTGCGCACCACCTTCAGCACCATCTGGTCGTCGATGATCGCCGAGCTGTTGGACTGCTCGGCCGACAGCCGGCGGATCGACATCTCGGGTGCGCGCTGCAGCTCGTCGAAGCGCTCGGTCTTGCTGAACACCAGCCGGTGGCCGTCCGCCTCGCCGTCCAGCGGCAGCACCGCGCCCTGCCCGATCAGCGACAACGCGGCGACGGCGAAGGCGTCGGTGGCGAAGCCGTCGGTGACGTAGCCGACCAGCGGGCCGCGCCGCACCCGGGTCAGCGCCAGCTGCTGCGCCAGCGGGATCGCGCTCTCCTCGCGCACCACGCCGATGGGCAGGAAGTAGCGCTCGACGCGGTCGCCGACCGAGACCGCGATCTCGGCCATCAGCGCCCTATTGTTGCGCTCGTCCCCCATTGCGGCCACGTACGCCAGCGACACGCCGCGCAGCGTCTCGCTCTTCGACGAGAACCAGCGGCGCTTGGGCAGGTAGGCCGGCAGCACCTCGGCCTCCAGCAGCCGGCGCGACGAGCCGGTGCCGATCTCGGTCAGCGTGTTGCGCACGACGATGGTCGACAGATCCGGCAGCGGCTCCGGCGTCGGCGAGTGCCAGGGCGGCAGCGCCTGCTCGGTCGCCAGCAGGAACCAGTAGAACCCGTACGGCGGCAGCGTCAGCAGGTAGGTCAGCTGCCCGATCGGCGGCAGCACCGAGCCGCCGATCACGTCCACCGGCACCGCCTCGGCGAAGTCGGCGAGATCGAGCTCGACCGCCTGCGTCGAGCGCGACAGGTTGTAGACGCAAAGCAGCGTTTCCTCGTGGCCGTCGTCGGCCGGGTGCTGGCGCAGGTAGGCCAGCACCTTGCGGTTGCCGGGATAGAGGAAGCGCTGGGTGCCGCGGCCGAACGCGCGGTGGCGGCGGCGTACCTCCAGCATCCGGCGCATCCAGTTCAGCAGCGAGTGCTGGCCGGCCGCCTGCGCCTCGACGTTCACCGCCTGGTAGCCGTAGACCGGGTCCATGATCGGCGGCATCACCAGCCCGGCCGGGTCGGCGCGCGAGAAGCCGCCGTTGCGGTCGATCGACCACTGCATCGGCGTGCGCACGCCGTCGCGGTCGCCGAGATAGATGTTGTCGCCCATGCCGATCTCGTCGCCGTAATAGATCACCGGCGTTCCGGGCATCGACAGCAGCAGCCCGTTCATCAGCTCGATGCGGCGGCGGTCGTGCTGCATCAGCGGCGCCAGCCGGCGCCGGATGCCGAGGTTGATGCGCGCGCGCTTGTCCGCCGCATACGTCTCCCACAGGTAGTCGCGCTCCGACGACGTCACCATCTCGAGCGTCAGCTCGTCGTGGTTGCGCAGGAACACCGCCCACTGGCAGTTCTCCGGGATCGCCGGGGTCTGGCGCATGATGTCGGTGATCGGGAAGCGGTCCTCGCGCGCGATCGCCATGTACATGCGCGGCATCAGCGGGAAGTGGAACGACATGTGGCACTCGTCGCCCTGGCCGAAATAGACCTGCGCGTCCTCCGGCCACATGTTGGCCTCGGCCAGGAGCATGCGGCCGGGCGCGTAGGCGTCGATCTCAGCGCGCATGCGGCGGATGATGTCGTGCGTCTCGGGCAGGTTCTCGTTGCTGGTGCCGTCGCGCTCGATCAGGTACGGCACCGCGTCGAGGCGCAGCCCGTCGACGCCGAGGTCGAGCCAGAACCGCATCGCCGAAAGCACCTCCTCCATCACCAGCGGGTTGTCGAAGTTGAGGTCCGGCTGGTGGCCGTAGAAGCGGTGCCAGTAGTACGCCTTGGCCTCGTCGTCCCAGGTCCAGTTCGACTTCTCGGTGTCGCAGAAGATGATGCGGGTGCCAGCATACTTGTCGTCGGTGTCGGACCAGACGTAGAAGTCGCGTTCCGGCGAGCCGGCCGGCGCGCGGCGCGCGCGCTGGAACCAGCTGTGCTGATCCGACGTGTGGTTGATCACCAGCTCGGTGATGATGCGCAGGCCTCGCGCGTGCGCCGCCACCACGAACTCGTGCAGGTCGGCCAGCGTGCCGTAGTCGGGATGCACGCCGCGATAGTCGGAGATGTCGTAGCCGTCGTCGCGGCGCGGGCTCGGATAGAACGGCAGCATCCAGATCGCGGTGACGCCGAGATCGACGATGTAGTCCAGCTTCTGCAGCAGGCCGGCAAAGTCGCCAACGCCGTCGTTGTTGCCGTCAAAGAACGACTTGATGTGGATCTGGTAGATCACCGCGTCCTTGTACCAGAGCGGGTCCAGGGTCGGCGTCGATGTCGCGGGCAGTGTCATGGGCGCGGTCCTGGAGAACGATGCGTGGGGTAGGGCAAGGGCGCGGCGGCGGCTGGTCAGCCGGCGGGCTCTGCCCGCCATATCAGATAGGGCCGGTCCGGCGTCAGCGTGATCTCGTGGTATTTGCCGGCCAACGTGAAGCGGCCGCCGCCGACCAGGTCGTCCAGCGCCAGCGTGCCCTGGTCGGGCAGGCCCCAGCGCCACAGCGGCAGCTCGATCCGGGCCCGCTGCACGGTATTCGGATCGAGGCTGATCGCGACCATTACGGTGTTGCCGCCGTTTGCTGTCGCCTTGCGGAAGAACAGCACGGCGTCGTTCGCGGCCGGCAGGAAGTCGATGCCGAGGTGCGTGCGCAGCGCCGGGTTCTCGGCGCGGATCGCGTTCAGCCGCGTGATCTCGGTCACGATGTTGCCGGGCCGGTCCCAGTCCCAGTGCCGGATCTGGAACTTCTCGCTGTCGAGATACTCCTCCTTGCCCGGTGCCAGCGGCGTCCCCTCGCACAGCTCGAAGCCGTTATAGACCCCGAACAGCCCGGACAGGGTCGCGGCCGCCGCGGCACGGATCAGGAACGCCGCCCGCCCGGCGTTCTGCAGGAAGGATGGGTTGATGTCGGGCGTGTTGACGAAGAAGTGCGGCCGGAAGAAGTCCGCCGCCGCCCCGGTGCTGAGCTGGGTCAGGTACTCCGTCAGCTCCGCCTTGCTGTTGCGCCAGGTGAAGTAGGTGTAGCTCTGACCGAAGCCGACCTTGGCCAGCCGGTGCATCACCTTGGGCCGCGTGAACGCCTCGGCCAGGAACACCGCGTCCGGATAGCGGGCCCGCACCTCGGCGATCATCCACTCCCAGAACGGGAACGGCTTGGTGTGCGGGTTGTCGACGCGGAACAGCCGGATGCCCTGGCGGCACCAGAACAGCACCGTCTCGGCCAGTGCCAGCCACAGGCCGGGCACGCTGCCGGCTGCATAGAAGTCGACGTTGACGATGTCCTGGTACTTCTTGGGCGGGTTCTCGGCATAGCGGATGCTGCCGTCCGGCCGCCAGTCAAACCAGTCCTTGTGCTGCGCGAGCCAGGGATGGTCCGGCGCGCACTGGATCGCGAAATCCAGCGCCAGCTCCAGCCCGTGCCGCTCCGCTTCGGCGCGCAGGTGCAGGAACTCCTCCAGCGTGCCGAGCTCGGGGTGGATCGCGTCGTGGCCGCCCTGCTCGTTGCCGACCGCATACGGGCTGCCGACATCGGCCGGCCCGGGCGTCAGGGTGTTGTTCGGGCCCTTGCGGTTCACCCGCCCGATGGGGTGAATCGGCGGGAAGTACAGAACGTCGAATCCCATCGCGCGGATGCGTGGCAGGTGGCGCTCGACGTCGCGGAAGGTGCCATGCCGGCCGGCCTCGTCGGCCATCGAGCGCGGGAACACCTCGTACCAGCTGGCGTAGCCGGCGCCGGTGCGCTCAGCATCGACCGGGATCTCGGCGCTGGTCACGCCGTGCGGCCGGTCGTCGGCCGCCTGCATAAGCGCCAGCAGCGTCTCGCTCAGCATCAGCACGCGCTTGCCGTCCGCGTCCGCCGCCTCGACCGCGGCCAGGCTATCCGCCAGCGTCGCGTTGCCGCGCGCCACCGCATCGCGCACCAGGTTGGTGCCCTCGACCAGCTCCAGCGCGACCGACACGCCGGCGCCGTACTTGGCGCCGAGCTCGTGGCGGTAGTTGGCCCAGCGGTCGCGCCATGCCTGCACCCGGTACAGGTGCAGGCCGCGGGTCTCGAGCGGGAAGCTCGCCTGCCAGCGGTCGTTGCCAAGCAGCCGCATCCGCGTCTCGTGCCACTGCGCATCGCCCGGGCCCTGCCATTGCAGCGCCGCCGACAGCACGTCGTGGCCGTCGCCGATCACGTCGATCTCTACGGTCACCACCTCGCCGGCGAGGCGCTTCACCGCGAACCGCCCGCCGTCGACGCAAGGCGTCGGGTCCTCCAGCGCCAGGCGGGGCCGGGCGGCGGCGCGCACCGCGGAGTCCGGGTCGAGCGGCAGCGGCGTGCCGAGGCCGAGGCGGTTGGCGCGGAACGCGAACAGGCCGCCCGGCGGCACCGGCAGCGTATGGCCCGGCACCAGCTTCTCATGCCCGGATCCATCATGGGCGGGCAGGAAGCCGGGGTCCAAGGGCGCGAACGGCGAGAACGCGCCGCCGACGAACGGCAGCACCGCGGCGGGATCGAACGCCACCGCCCGGTTGCCGCGCGTGTTCAGCAGCATCAGGGTGGCATCGTGGCTCGTGCGCGGGTCGTCGTGGCTGCAGCGCAGGATCGCCGCCACCGCCTCGCCCGGCGCGTTCAGCTGCCTTGGCGAGCCGGTGCCGCCGACATGGTCGGCGATCGCCGCCAGCGCCGCCACCGAGGCGTCGGCCGCGGCAGCCTCCGAGACGATCCAGCCGATCCCCTCGGCCACGGCGAGGCCGAGTGCCCGACGCGGCTCGGCGTACCCGTCCGGGATCGCCGCCAGCACCGGCGCCACGTCGCGCAGCACCTGCAGCTCGTCCGCGAACCAGCCCTGACGACCGTCCCACCAGGCAAGCGAGCACAGCACCCCGTCCAGGCCGATCCCGGCCAGCGTCGCGATCCGGTCCCAGGCGAGGCCGGTGGTGTCGGCGACGAGCACGGCGTCGGGTGCCGCCTGGCGCAGCGCCCGAAGCAGCGGGCGCGCGAGGCCGGTCGGCACCGACGCCAGCCCGCCCAGCCGGGCGCCGGCGATGCCGTGCGCCGACAGTCCGGCGAGCATCCGGCCCCAGACGCGGCCAATTGCGGCGGCCGCGTCGGCATTCGCCAGCGCCGCCTCGGCGACCGCGGCGGAGTAGGCGTGCCGCGGATCGCGGGCGAGGTCGCTGCGCGGCGGCGGGAACAGGGTGGGCTCGGCCGCCGCAAGCGCGCCGTCCGCCGCCACCCGGTCCAGCAGCAGATCGACCAGGACCGGCGTGCCGGCCGGGCCAGCCACCTCGATCCCGTCGTCGGCGACCAGCCCGTCGATGCCGCCGGCATGGAACGCGTCGCGCAGCAGCACCGCCTCGAACCCAGCAGGCAGCTCGAGACCGGCATCGGCCGCGTTGCGCAGCGCAAACCGCGACAGGGCAGGGCGGGACGCGGCCGGCACGGCCGGCCCGCGCCCGACGTCGTTGCCGCCGATCGGCTCGATCACATCCATGCTGCCCCCGGTGCTGCGGTGTCTGGTCTGCGCCGGCGACGCCGTCCGATCAACCCGACGCGGCCACGGCGCCGGCCCGGATGCGCCCGGGAACCGCCGGCCGGACATCGGGCCTGGACGAGGATCGTTCGATACGGCGCCGGCGGCTCCGGCAGGGCGAACGTCGCCGCGCGCGGCCCGGTTCCCGGCGCCGCCGTGCCGTCATCCCCGCGCTGTCATCTCCAGACCGGGCTCACTGCAGGTCGACGCCGCCGCTGACCGCCTGGTAGGTCGCGATCGCCAGCGTCAGCGGCTCGAATGGCTTGGTGATGACGAAGGCGGGCTCCACCGCCTCGCCCGTCAGCAGCCGCTCCGGATAGGCGGTGACGAAGATCACAGGAGCGTAATGGTGCTTGAGGATGCGGCTCACCGCCGAGGTGCCGTCGCCGCCGAGCCCGAGGTTGATGTCGGCCAGGATCAGCCCGGGCTTGGTCGCCTGCGCCAGCCGCACCGCGTCCGCCTCGGTGGAGGCGACGCCGACCACGCGGTGGCCGCAGCCCTGCACCAGCTCCTCGATGTCCATGGCGATGATCGGCTCGTCCTCGATGATCAGCACGTCGGTGGCGGCGGACGCGCGCAGCCGCTCGCGCGCATCGCCGAGCTGCCCGCTGGCGTCGGCCGCGTCCAGCATGACGATCGGCGCCGCCTCCTCGACCGGCACCTCCTCCAGCGCCGTCAGCAGCAGCAGCTGGCGCTGCTTGGAGCTGAGCCCGTCCACCATCGAGGGCAGCGTCGAGATGCCGGCATCGAAGCGTCTGGTCACCCAGTGGTACAGGCCGTAGCGCGGGGTCAGCGTGTCGTCGGTGGACGCCAGCATCTCGCGCAGGCTCTCGGCCACCAGCAGGTCGCCGCGTGGTTGGCTTCCGGTCAGGGCGCGCGCATAACGTCGTGCGTAGGGAAGGGCGCGGAGTAGATCGTCGCGCCGCGTGCTGGCCATCAGGCGTCTTCCTCTAGATTAGGAGCGGGATTGGACTTGGATGATCCGCCGCAGGAGCTTTGTGGGCGCATTTCGGCCAGCCCGGCGGCGACGGTCGGCGAGGCTGGCGGCGCCGAGATCCACCGCGAGATGGCACGGCTGCTGCCCGACCTGCGCGCCTTCGCCCGCTTCCTGACCCGCGACGCCAGCGCCGCCGACGACCTGGTACAGGATACGCTGGTGCGTGCGCTGGCGGCGCAAGCCTCGTTCCAGCGCGGCACCAACCTGAAGGCGTGGCTGTTCACCATCGAGCGCAACGCCTTTTACGAGCAGGCGAGGCGGGCTCGGCGGGAGACCAGGCTGCTCAGCGAGCAGCTGCCGGGCGCGGAGGCGCAGTCGCCGGAGGCGCACCGGCGTGCCGAGCTCGCCGACCTGTCGCGCATGCTGTGGACGCTGCCGCCGCTGCTGCGAGAAGCGCTGGTGCTGGTCGGCGCCCAGGAGCTCAGTCACGAAGAGGCGGCGGCGATCTGCGGCGTGCCGATCGGCACCATGAAGGCGCGCGTTTCGCGCGCGCGAGGGCAGCTGGCGCGCAGCATGGCCGCCATCGAGGCCGGCGGTCTGCAGGCGGCGGAGGATGGCGACGAAGGTTGAGCGGTCTGGCGATGCGGGCCCCAGACCGGTTGCGGGAACGATGCGATGTCGCGTGATCATCCTGCCTCCCGGTTGTGAGGTCCGATCGTGGCTGCGCGGCAGGGACGCCGCACGGCATCGGGCGCGACATCCATGGCACCGCCCGGGACCGGCTTGCAACTGCCCGGCCGGCGGCCGTCGCCGCCGTGGTATCGATCGCTCCATGTAAACCCCGGCTCAACCCGACGGCGCCAGACAAATCAGCACGATGACGCATTCGCAACCGACCGCGACCTCTCCGTTTCGTGACTGGCAGACCGGTAGGGACGTGCAACGTGTCTCGTCGGCTGGTCATTGATCGGGCAAGCAACCGGAGAGCCTGCAGATGCCGAACAGCTTCCACGACCAGGTGATCACCATCCTGCCGAAGCTCCGGGTGCAGGCCCTGGCGCTCACCCGCAACCGAGCGGCTGCCGAGGATCTGGTCCAGGACGCGGTGTGCAATGCGCTCGCGGCGCAGGCAAGTTTCATTCCGGGCACGAACTTTCCGGCCTGGATGCACCGGATCCTGCGCAACCGCTTCATCTCCAATCTTCGCAAGCGCCGCGACACCACCGACATCGACGACGTGCCGGCGTCCGCCTTCGCCACCGAGGCGCCGCACGAGGACCGGCTGGCCCTGAAGGACCTCGGCAAGGCGATGACCCGGCTGCCGGCCGACCAGCGCGAGGCGCTGGTGATGGTGGTGGTGCAGGGCATGAGCTACGAGGCGCTCGCCGAGGCAACCGACTGCGCCGTCGGCACTGCGAAGAGCCGGGTGTTTCGCGCGCGGCGCCAGCTCGAGGCGTGGCTGATCGGCGACACCCCGGAGCGGTCCGACGATCGCGCCGCTGCCGCGCGGGCCTCCATGCTGAGCCGGGCCCTCGACACCAAGCTCGCCGACGCCGAGCGGGGCCGTCGTCCCGCCTGAATGCCCCTGCGCCCGCCATCCCGTGCCTCGGCACCGGGATGGCGCCTCTCATTTGTACTTTGAAGGGAACGCGTCCGACCTCGCCTCGTTTTGACCCCAGCTACGGCGACATCGTCCTGGGGTGGATTGGGTTGAATACGCGAGCGGGCGACGGGCCCTCCGAGGGGCGTTCGCAACCGGGCAGCAAGGGCAAGCGGAAAGGCGACAGCGCGTTCGACCTGTGGCTGCAGCGCGGCCTGCACGAGATGTTCGACGAGATCGCCAACGAGCCGGTCCCCGACGAGCTGCGCCGCCTCATCGAAGACGATCGCGAGCCATGACGTGAGGCTGCCGGGGGTGCGCCGGATCCGAATGGTCCGCCGGCCGCGCCGAGCCGTCCGCTGGTTCGACAGCGTCAGCGCCCGGCTCCTGGTCGTGATCCTGTTCTCGGTGGTGCCGATGGCGGCACTCAGCGGGTTCATGGCTTGGCACAGCTACGAGTCAGCGCTCGACGCCAGCTCGAATCGCGCTGCGGTCGTGGCCGAGGCGCTGTTGGCGCAGTCCGACGAGCAGATCGCCGCGACCGAGCGCATGTTGCGTGCGGTCGCAGAGCAGCCCGGGCTGCACGCCGATAGCACCTGCGACGGGCTGCTGCGCCTGACCCGGGCGCTGGAGACCACCCGTCTGGTCGATCTCGCCTATGTCGATCTGGGGCGGCCGACGCCCTGCGGGTCCCCGGATGCCGGCCCCGGCGCCATCCCTGAAGGCGGACAGGTTGCTGGGCCTGCATCTGGAGCGGTGACGGCGGCCTCGACCGCCGCCCCGATCGCGTTGCAGACGCTGCTCGACGGCGACCGGCTGACGCACCGGCCGGTATTGCGGGTGACCCTGCCGGTGGACGGTCCGGCGGGACGCGGTCGCCTCGTGGCCGACATGCGCCTCGGCTGGACGGCGTCCCAGCTCGACGCCTCCGACCTGTGGCGCAGCCGGCTCGGCCGCGGCGGCGACACCCAGGCCTGGCTGGTCGGCCATGACGGCCGCCACGTCCCGCTCTGCGCCGGGTGCGGTTGGACCGACGACCAGGTCCGGCCGGCGGCGCTGACCGGGCCGGCGATCGAGGGGCACTTCCTCAAGCACGCGATGGTTGGCGACGTCGACCTGCTGGTCACCACCATGGCGAGCCGCGCCGAGAGCCACGCCCTGTTAGTGTTCCTGTGGCGCGTGGTCGCCATCGCGACGCTGCTGGCGGCGGGGCTGGTGGCGGTCTGGATCGGCGCCACCCAGCTGATCGTGGCGCCGCTGCGCGCCATCACCCGCTCCGTCACCGCATGGCGCCGCGCCGGCGCCTATGACCCGCGCCACACCCGCTCGACGCCGATCGAGCTGCGGCAGCTTTCGCGTGCCTTCGCGCACGCGACGCACGCGTTGGCGGCGCACGAGGAACGGCTGCGGCGGGCGGAGACCAAGCAGGAGCTGCTGATCAAGGAGATCCACCATCGCGTGAAGAACAACCTCCAGATCATCGCCTCCCTGCTCAACCTGCAGGCCAACCGCATCCGCCAGCCGGAGGCGCGCGCCGAGTTCGCCTCCGCACGCGACCGGGTGCGGGCGCTGGCGACGCTGCACCGCCACCTCTACTCCGAGGGCGAGCTGGACACGCTGAACATGCGCTCCTTCCTCGAGGAGCTGTGCGGCCAGCTGTTCCAGGCGATCGGCGAGAAGGAGGGGCGGCGCATCCGCCTCGAGATCGAGGCGCCGGAGATCGTCATGTCGACCGATCAGGCGGTGCCGCTGGCGCTGGTGGTGACGGAGGCGGTCAGCAACGCGATCAAGTACGCCTTTCCCGGCGGTCGCAGCGGCCTGGTGTCGGTGCGGCTCGCCGAGGAGGTCGAGGGCATCGCCACGCTGGTGGTCGAGGACGACGGCATCGGGATCCCGGCCGGGCGCGCCGAGACCGAGAGCGGGGTGCGCGACGGCATCGGCATCCAGCTGATCCGCGGTTTCGCCCGCCAGCTCGGCGCCACGCTCGACGTCGCCGAGGGCGGCTCCCATGTGGATGCGGGGGCGGATGCCGCGCCGGCGGGCGGCGCCGGCGGAACCCGCTACACGCTGATGGTGCCGCTGCATCCGCAGGCCTACGTGCGTGAGCAGGATGCGGCCGAGCCGGCGCCGGCGTGAACGCCGCCCGATGAAGCTTCGTCAACCTGGATCCCCGCGACCTATGCAGCGGACGGCGCCGTCGCCAGATCGATGACGGCATGACACCCGACCGCTCCATCGTCCGCGCCTGGTCGCGACGCCAGTTCCGTCTCGGCCGTCGCCAGGCGATGCCGACCATCCTGCTCGGGCTCGTCTCGACCGCTCTCGCCGCCGGGCAGGGTTGGTGCCTGGCGAGCGTGCTGGCGCACGCGCTGCTGCGCGGGAAGGTCGTCACCGCCGGCGATGGGGCCGCCGTCGCCGCATTCGCAGTGCTGGCGCTGCTGCGCGCGCTGCTGCTGGCCGTCGCCGACATGCGGGCCGCGGTCGCCTCGGGCGCGTCCCGCCGACGGCTGCGCGGCGAGGCGCTGGCGGCGATGCTGGCGCTGGGCCCGACCCTGCTCCGGCGGCAGCCGACCGGCGTGCTGGGCGTGCTGGCGGTCGACCGCATCGAGGCGCTGGACGGCTTCTTCGGGCGCTGGATCCCGGTCTCGGCGCTGGCGCTGGCGTCCCCGGCGCTGGTGCTGGCGGTGGTCTGGGCGGTGCAGCCGCGCGCCGCCCTGGTGCTGCTCTGCTGCGGGCTGGCGGTGCCGGTGTCGCAGGCGGCGTTCGGCATCGGCGCCGCCGTCGCCGCCCGGCAGCAGTTCGTCGCCATGGGCCGGCTGCAGGCCCGCTTCCTCGACCGGGTGCGCGGCATCGCCACCATCGTGCTGGCCGGCCGCGCCGACGACGAGGCCGCGCGGCTGGGCGCCGCCGCCGACGAGCTGCGCAGGATGACCATGCGGGTGCTGCGGGTGGCGTTCCTGTCGTCGGCGGCGCTCGACTGCGCGTTCGCGGCGGCGCTGGTGCTGGTCGTCCTGCTGGACGGGCGCACCCTGCTCGCCGTCGGCGCCGGAGCATCCGGGACCCCGGGTCCGGATCTGGCGCTGTTGCGACACTCGCTGTTCGCCCTGCTGCTGGTGCCGGAGTTCTTCCAGCCGCTGCGCAGCTTCGCTCTGGCGTACCAGGATCGCCTGCAGGCCGCCGGCGCGGCGGAGGCGTTCCACGCCCTGACGCCGGCGGCCCAGGCGGCCGCGCCGCTGCCGGCGCCGGCCACGGTGCGGATGGTGTCGGCGCATGGTGTCACGGTCGCCTTCGAGCATGTCAGCTTCGCCTGGGACGCGTCCCGCGGGCCCGCCCTCGATGACGTCAGCTTCCGCATCCCGGCGCAGGAGACCGTGGTGCTGGTCGGGCCGTCGGGAAGCGGCAAGTCGACCGTCATCGAGATGCTGCTGGGCTTCGTGTCCCCCGACGGCGGCCGCGTCACCCTGAACGGCGCCGACCTTGCCAGCATCGTGCCGAACGCGCTGGCGCAGATGACCGCCTGGATCGGCCAGCGCCCGCTGCTGTTCGCCGGCAGCATCCGCGAGAACGTGCTGTTCGCCCGGCCGCACGCCAGCGAGGCCGAGCTCGACGCCGCCCTCCGCGCGGCCGCGGTCGACGGCTTCGCCAGCCGGCTTCCCGACGGCGTCGACACCCGCATCGGCGAGGGCGGCTACGGTCTCTCGGGCGGCCAGGCGCAGCGGGTGGCGATCGCGCGCGCGTTCCTGCGCAACGCGCCGCTGCTGCTGCTGGACGAGCCGACCGCGCATCTCGATCCCGGCACCGAAGCCGAGATCCTGGACAGCCTGCGCCGTCTGGCGGTCGGCCGCACGGTGCTGCTGGCCAGCCATTCCTCCGCCGCACACGCCTTTTCCGGACGGCGCATCGACCTCAGCCGGGGCCGCGTCGTGCAGCTGCAGGGGGTTGCGTCGGCATGAGCGCGCCGCTCCCCCTGCCGCCCACGTCGAGGCTGGCCATTCCGAGGCTGGGGCCGCTGCTGCAGATCGTGTCGCTCTGGCGCCGCCGGGCGCCTGGACTGGCGGCCGGGGTCGTGGTGTCGCTGCTGGCCCTGCTCGCGTTCGTCGCCCTGCTCGGCGTGTCCGGGTGGCACCTGGCCGGCAGCGGCGCCGGGCTGCTGCTGGCCTCGGCGCTGCTGCTGCGGCTGCTGGGCCTGGGCCGGGTGGCGCTGCGCTACGGCGAGCGGCTGCTGACCCACGACGCCATGTTCCGCGCGCTGGCCGACCTGCGCGTCTGGTTCTTCCGGCGGCTGGCGCACGGCGCCGGCGGCGGCCTCGGCTACCGCCGCTCGGGCGACCTGCTGTCGCGGCTGGTCGGCGACGTCGAGGCGCTGGACGGGCTCTACCTGCGCATCGCGGTGCCGCTGGCCGGTGCGGCGATCGCCCTGCCGCTGGTGGTCGTGCTGGCGCTCCATCACGGCGCGGTGCTGGCGCTGGCGGTCGGGCTCGCCTTCGGGCTGGCGGCGTTCGTGCTGCCGCTGCTGGCCGCGATTCTGGTCGGCGCCGATGCGGGCGCGCTGTCCGGACGCAACGCCGCGCTGCGCGTCGCCGTGCTCGACCTGGTCGGGGGCTTGCGCGAGATCCGGGCGTTCGGCGCCGAGGGCCGTGCCCTGGCCGGGGTGCAGGCGCAGGAGGCCGCCCTGCTGTCGCTGCAGCTGCGGCTGGCGCGGCGGACCGCGGTCGCCGGCGCGCTCTCCTTCCTGTGCCAGCAGGCGGCGGTGCTGGCGGTGCTGGCGGCGACCGCCGGCCTCGCCTTCGGCCGGCTCGGCGCGCTCGACGCCGCCGTGCTGCTGTTCGTGCTGATCGGCGCCTTCGAGCTGGCCGGCGGCCTGACCCGGGCCGGAGCGCTGGCCGGCAACATCTCCCATGCCGCCGCCCGCGTGGTCGAGGTTGGCGGCGCGCCGGCGCTCGCGGAGCCTGACTCCCCGGCATTGGTCCCGCAGGGCAGCGCGCTGCGCTTCGCCGACGTCGGCTACCGCTGGCAGGACGGGCGGCCGCCGGTGTTCGAGCACCTCACGCTGGAGATCCCGCAAGGGGCCCGGATCGCCGTGCTGGGGCCGTCCGGCTCCGGCAAGTCCACGCTGGCGGCGCTGCTGCTGCGGGTGGCGACCCCCCAGATCGGCGCCGTCACGCTGGGCGGCGTCGATCTCGGGCGGCTCGACGAGGCGGTGCTGCGGCGGCACTTCGCCTGGCTGAGCCAGTCGACGCACCTGTTCGAGGACACCATCCGCGCCAACCTGCTGCTCGGCCGGCCCGACGCCACCGATGCCCAGCTCTGGCAGGCGCTCGACCAGGCTGCGATCGGCGAGGTGGTGCGCGGCCTGCCCGACCGGCTCGACAGCTGGCTCGGCGAGGGCGGCGCCGGCCTGTCCGGCGGCCAGGCGCGCCGGGTGGCGCTGGCCCGCGCGCTGCTGTCGCCGGCCCCGGTGCTGATCCTGGACGAGCCCGGCGCCGGGCTCGATTCCGAGACCGAGCAGGCGCTGCTGTCGACGCTGAACCAGGTCGCGGCCGGCCGCACCGTGATCCTGATCGCGCACCGCCTGACCGGCGTGGAGCGCCTCGACCGCATTTGGCGCCTCGCCGGCGGCCGCGCCACCGCGGCGGCGGCTTAGAGCACCTTTCCTTCACCGCGCTCGCCTGCTCGCTCATCTGCTTCAACAAGTTACAGGGCAGGTTTTGAAAGGCGCTCTAAGCCTCGGCGCGGCAGAGACCGTCGAGCTCGTCCTCGTAGCCCGCTCGCTCCAGCAGGTTGTAGTGCGGTTGCAGCGACTCGTAGCGCGGCAGGCCGAGCCGGCCGCTGGCACGCAGCGCCTCCCGCAGCCGGGGGGGCCGTGTAGTTGGAGGCTCCGATCGCCCGCACCTTCCCCTGCTCGATCAACAGGGCGAAGGCACCGAGCGTGTCCTCCAACGGTGTCGCCCCGTCGTCGCGGTGCGCCTGGTAGAGGTCGATGTGGTCGGTGCGCAGACGCTGCAGAGAGGCCTCCACCTCCCGCGCGATCCAGTCCGGCGCCGCAGGTGCGCCTCGAGAGAGAACATGCCAGCACAACGGGGCGAGCGTGAGGCGCTGGGCCGGTCTCGAGACGGCTTCGGCACGAAAAGCTTGCTTGATCACCGACGCCATTGGCCGGCTGTGGCCTTGTGCTGGCACCAAGCCAGGATCACGAACTACCTCATGCCATCCCGCTGCCAGACAAGCTGCCTGGCGTGCCGAAGTGGATGGTCGCCGACTGCGGCTACAGCAGTCACGCTTCCGGAAGCACATCTGGAGCCTGGGCGCACGCCCCGCGATCCCGACCCGCCGGATGAGGAGACGCCGTCCTCTCTGCTCAGGATCTACACGAACCGCAACCAGGTCGAGCGGCTTTGAGGGAGACTGAAGGAGTGACGTGCGGTCGCGATACGTCGTGAAAAGACCAAGCTCCATTGCTTTGCCGCCATATGCGTCTGGACCAAATGCTAAGAGGGCCTAGCCGGCCCCTATGCGAACCGGGTTTGGGGGATTGGACTTAACTAACCCGTCCTTCTGCCTAACGCGGCAGCTTGTGGCGTTTAATTAAGCAGAAGATGCGTCTCAAAAGCTTTGCCCGCTTGTAATTAGCTCTTGCCTGCTTCGGCTGGTGCTGCAAGTGTGGAGAAGGACGCACAGTAAGTGTCTCTGCGTTCTTCGAGGATCTCGGCGCCCGGGCATCTTTTTTTTGAGGATGTCCTGTCGAGATTGATCTGGTTTTCTTTTGGAGTGAACCATGAAGACCTTGTTCCGTATTCGTGACATCCTTGCCCCGCGCAAGAGCCTGAAGGACTACGCCTGGTACGGCTGGTACTAGCGGGTCACCGTTCGTCCTTGCGAGGACGGGCGTGCTGAACGGGTCCGCGTGTCGTCCGAAGCGTGCGCGGACCCATTTTCTAACGGAGACCGTTACGAATCATGTTGATGCGGAATCAACAGATCCGAAGCACTTCATTCGCTCCGCGACTGCAGGCGCTGCTGCACGATCATCGCGGCAAGGACGCGTTCCGTCTCGAACCGCGCACGATCGGCGTGGCCGGGCCGGAGCTGATCGACCGGATCCTGGCGGCCAGGCCCGCGACCGAGTTCGAGCGCCCGACCTTCAAGCCGCTGCATGGCCGCTCGATCCCGAGAACAGATGCGCTCCGTTCCATCCAGGCGATCGGCAAGGATGTGCGCAGCGCGCTGAAGAAGCCGCTGCCGGATGACGTCGACCTTTCCGGCGAATGGCCGCATGTCGGCCACAACTATCTGCGGGACTTCATTCTCGGCCGGGATCCCGGCCGTTTGCAGTTCCTGATGAACCGCGTGCTTGAACTGACGCCAAAACTGACCTGGAGCGTGATCGCGGCTGGCGCCATGCCGCGCCTGCGTTTGAAGCCGGGCGCGTCGCAGGTGGCGGTGCAGACGGCGAACGCTTCCGGCTACCACGATCGTCGTTACGCCATGGGCCTGTATCGACGCACCGCGGCGCCGATCTGCTTCACCATTTCGACGCTCGTCGCCAACGCGCTGTGGCTTGGCGCGCCGTTCGACGACGACATGCCAAACCGCAACATCCTGTTCGAAGCGCTACGGTTGTTG
This sequence comes from uncultured Acetobacteraceae bacterium, assembly GCA_964247725.1. Classification (GTDB taxonomy): domain Bacteria; phylum Pseudomonadota; class Alphaproteobacteria; order Acetobacterales; family Acetobacteraceae; genus Lichenicola. Next base: position 54,025 of record CAXTVM010000014.1, read on the forward strand.
CCGCCGTCGTGGAACATCCTTCGCTATGCGTCCGTGGAATACACCGCACTCGACGAGCGGATTGGTTCCGACGACGACATCCTCATCCTGCCACTGCTGAGCCATCGTGACCCGGCGCTGTGGGACGAGGCGGACGCATTCCGTCCCGAACGCTGGAACACGCTTGATCCGGACAATCATCCCGGATTTGTGCCGTTCGGCCATCGCTCGGAGCGATGCTGGGGCCAAAACATGGTGATGCCGCTCGCCGGCATGCTGCTCGACATGCTGCGCGCGAACAACTTCTCGGTCGATCCCAACCAGCGCAAGACGGACGTGCCGCTCGACGGCCTACTCGGGGTGACCGGCATCCGCGTCGTCCGCCACTAGGTTCTGTTGGCGCCTCACCATCCGGCTGGCTTTACGCTCCCCCCCCCCCGTTTCGGGAGGACGTTCAGGATGCTCACGGACGCACGATGAACGATACTAGAGCCTCTGATCTGTGGAACGGAACTGGATGGCGACCTCCTCCTCGGGGGTGACCGGCCTCCGAAATCGGCGTCGGCGCACATCGATGACGCTGGGAGTTCCTGTGGCGTATCCGCCCGGTGACAGCCGTCCCGTTGGGTTGAGTTCAGGCCGCTTTGCCCAAGGGCCATCTTCTTATAAATCCGGTTCCAAGGGCTGCAGGCCCTTGGCGGGTCCAGGGCAGAGCCCTGGCCTTCCCTAGGCGGATTGACGGTGCGCCGGCTTGGCGGCACCTGTAGCGCAACAGTTCCGGAATCCCGCCTCATGCGTCGCCTGTCGATCCTCGCCACACTCTGCCTGCTGTCGGGCTGCGCCAGCGAGGGGGCGGGCGGCGACGCCGAGACCGGCCACAAGTACGTCGTGTTCTTCACCGCCGGCTCGGCCGCGATCGAGGGGCCCGGCACCGGCGTGGTGTCGCTCGCGGCCGCGGTCGCCAAGCGCAATCCGACCCTGGCCATCGTGGTCGCCGGCTACGCGGCGGCGCACGGCAACGCCGATGCCGACCAGGCGCTGTCGGCCGCGCGCGCCGACGCGGTCGCCGCGGCGCTCGAGGCCGACGGCGTCGGGCCGGCGCGGGTGCGCGAGAACCCCCGCCCGCCGGCCAACGAGCAGCCCGCGGTCGCCGCCCGCCGGGTGGAGATCGGCTTCGCCGCGCCGGGCTGATCCGGCGCCGCCTTTGCCGCCCTGGGCGCCATGCTGACCGCCGCCGCGTCCGATCCCGCCGCCATGGCGGGCCGGGACGACCCGGACGCGGTGCTGGCCCGGGTGTTCGGCTTCCCCGGCTTCCGCGGCCTGCAGCGGCGCGCGATCGACCGCGTCATGGCCGGCGGCGATACCCTGCTGCTGATGCCGACCGGCGGCGGCAAGAGCATCTGCTACCAGCTCCCGGCGCTGTGCCGACCCGGCATGGGGCTGGTGATCTCGCCGCTGATCGCGCTGATGGACGACCAGGTGGCGGCGATGCGCCAGCTCGGCATCAAGGCGGCTGCGCTGCACTCGGAGCTGGAGCCCGACGAGGCCGCTCGGATCCGGAACGAGCTCGCCGCCGGCCGCCTCGACCTGCTCTACGTCTCGCCCGAGCGGCTGCTGTCGGGCAGCATGCTGGAGCGGCTGTCGCGGCTCGAGATCTCGGTCATCGCCATCGACGAGGCGCACTGCGTGTCCGCCTGGGGCCACGAGTTCCGGCCGGAGTATCGCGCGCTGGCGCAGCTGCCGCGGCACCTGCCCGGGGTGCCGCGGATCGCGCTCACCGCCACCGCCGACCCGCGCACCCGCGCCGACATCCTGGACGCGCTGGCGATGCCGGACGCCGAGCTGCTGGTGTCGTCGTTCCACCGGCCGAACCTGCACATCGCGGCGCGGCCGAAGGGGTCCGAGCTGAACCAGCTGCTCGAGGTGCTGGCGCGGCATCGCGACGCCGCCTCGATCGTCTATTGCGGCAGCCGCAACAAGACCGAGCGCATCGCGCGCAGCTTGCGCGAGCGGGACTGGCCGGCGATCCCGTTCCATGCCGGGCTGTCGCCGATCGAGAAGCGGGCCGGCCTGCTGCGCTTCCGCTCCGGCGAGCCGATCGTGATCTGCGCCACCATCGCGTTCGGCATGGGCATCGACCGGCCGGACGTGCGCTCGGTGGTGCATCTCGACATGCCGGACAGCCCGGAGGGCTACTACCAGCAGATCGGCCGCGCCGGCCGCGACGGGCTGCGCTCCGACACGCTGCTGCTGTATGGCGCCGAGGACATGGCGCGGGCGCGGCACTGGCTGGAGCAGAGCCAGGCGCCGGACGCGCAGAAGCGGGTCATGGGCCAGCGGCTGGAGGCGATGATCGGGCTGGCCGAGGCGACCTCCTGCCGCACTCGCGTCCTGCTGGCCTGCTTCGGCGAGGCGCTGGGGGAGGATTGCGGCCATTGCGACACCTGCCGCAACCCGCTGGCGATGTTCGACGGCACGGTGGCGGCGCAGAAGGTGCTCTCGGCGATCTACCGCACCGGCCAGATGTTCGGCGCGCTGCACATCGTGGCGGTGCTGCGCGGCAAGCAGACCGAGGCCGTCCGCCGGCACCGGCACGACCAGCTGGCGCTGTACGGCATCGGCCGCGAGCGGCCGGACGGGTTCTGGCGCGGCGTGATCCGCCAGCTGGTGGCGCGCGGCGCGGTGCGGGTGGTGGAGGGCGAATACGCCAGCCTGGCGCTGCAGGAGACCGCGGCGCGGCCGATCCTGCGCGGCGAGGAGCGGGTGATGCTGCACGAGGAGGCCGAGGCCGGCGTCGCCGGCGCGCTCGCTGAGGGCACCGCCTCGTCGTCGCCGCGCGGCGCCGGCGTCCTGCGCCCGCTGGACGAGGGCGCCGAAGCCCGGTTCCAGGCGCTGCGGGCCTGGCGCACCGCCGAGGCGCGCGCGCAGGCGGTGCCGCCCTACGTCATCTTCAGCGACGCCACCCTGCGCGACATCGCCGCCGACCGGCCGCGCACGCTGGCCGCGTTTGCCGGCATCAAGGGGGTCGGCGCCTCCAAGCTGGAGCGCTACGGCGAGCGGGTGCTGCAGGTGCTGGCCGAACCGCCGGCGTGAGGAACCCGCGCATCGACCTGCTGCGCGGCCTGTCGATCCTGCTGGTGCTGCTGCACCATTTCAACATCGCCTACCGGCTGCGCGACACATCGCTTGCCGGCCCGGCCGGATGGCCCGCGCTGCACGCCGTGGTCCGGAACGGCAACTACGCCGTGACCATGTTCTTCGTCGTCTCCGGATACCTCATCACCGCGAACGCGGACCGGCGATGGGGCGGTCTGCGCAACGTCCGGGCCGGGACGTTCTACCGGTATCGCGCGGCCCGGATCATGCCGTGCGTGCTGCTGCTGCTGCTGGCCGTCGGCATCCTCGCCGCCGCCGGGGTCGACATCTTCCGCGATCGTGCGGAGTTCGGGGCGCCGGTGCCGTTCTGGCTCGCCGGCCTCGCCTCGCTCACGTTCTGGACCAACGTGCTGATGAGCCGCGCCGGCTGGTTCAACTACGCGCTCTGCGTGCAGTGGTCGCTGTCGATCGAGGAGGCGTTCTACCTGTCGTTTCCGATCCTGTGCCGGCTGCTCGGGCGGGAGCGGCACCTGCTCGCCGCGTGGGGCGCCTTCATCGCGATCGGGCCGATCTGGCGCCTCACCCACCAGGCCTCCGAATACGAGGAGCTGAACTCGTACCTGTCGTGTTTCGACGGCATCGCGCTCGGCTGCTGCGCCGCGGTGCTCGACCGGCATTTCCGCCTCCCGGTCCGCTGGCTGCGGCCGCTGCAGGGACTGGCCGTGCTGGCGATGGCGTGGTTCTACCTGGCGCGGCCGATCGCCGAGACGGCCGTCGCCGGGGTCAGCCTGATGGCGCTGGGCACGGCGATCCTGCTGATCGGCCAGGACCGGCCGGTGCAGCCGGCGGCCCCGCCCGCCGCGATCTTCGGCCCGCTCCGGCAATGCGGCCGCCTCAGCTACGAGCTCTATCTGTTCCACCTGGTGGTGCTGGGCCTGCTGCGGACCGCGTGGCGGCCGGAGGCGACCGTGGGCGACGCGAAATTGGCACTGCTCGCCGCCTACCTGGTGCTTTCCGCGGCGCTGGCGGTGCTTGTGAGCCGCTGCTACTCGGACCCGCTGAACCGGCGGCTCCGCGCCGGGGCATCCGGCCTCTCGTTCCGGCCATCGTGACGTGGGTGCCGGCATGCTGGCGACGGCCAGGATCGACGAGGCGGGCGACCTCGAACTGTCCGGCGTCACCGATCCGGTGCCGTGGTGGAGCTTCACGAAGACCGTGCCGGCGGCGGCGATCCTTCGGCTCGTCGATCGGGGTGCGCTCGGTCTGGAGGCGCCCGTGGACGGCCGGCGCTTCACCCTGCGGCAGCTCCTGCGCCACGAGGCGGGCCTGCCGGACTATGGCGGCCTCGGCCGCTACCGTGAGGACGTCGCCGCCGGCAGGCCGCCCTGGCCGGTGTCGAGGCTGCCGGCCGCGGTGGATGCGGACAGGCTGCGATTCGAGCCGGACCGGCCGGGCCTATTCGAACATCGGCTATCTCAAGCTGGCTCGGCTCATCGAGCAGGTGACCGGCTCGACGCTGAGGGTCGCCCTCGGGACGCTGGTGTCCGCGCCCTGCCAGCTCGCGACGGCCCGGCCGGCGACCTCGCCCGCGGACCTGGAGGGCGTGCGGATGGGGGCCGTCTCGTCCTGCCATCCCGGATGGGCCTATCACGGCCTCGTCGTCGGCACGGTGGCGGACGCGGCCCGTCTGCTGGGTGCCCTCGTCGCCGGCCGCCTGCTCGAGCCGGGGACGCGGGGGGACATGATGCAGGGACGAAGGCTGCCGCAGCATCGCGGCGCGGCCCACCTCGATCCGGCCCATGGGCTCGGCCTCGTGCTCTCGGCCTTGGACCCGGGGGATCATCCGGTCGGCCACGCCGCGGCGGGCCCCGGCGGCAGGATCGCCGTCTGTGCCAGGCGGCGATCGGTGGCCGCATCCGGGACCGCCTGGCCGTCCGCGACGGACCCGGACCTGGCGGTCCGACGCCTGTCGTGCTGATGCCGCGAGCGAGGCGCGCCACGGGCGACGGGCCGACCGTGCTGGCGATCGACCAGGGCACCAGCTCGACCCGCAGCATCCTGTTCGGCGACGGCGCCGTGCCCCTGGCGCGGGAGCAGCGGGAGCTGGCCCAGCGGTATCCCGGCCCCGGCCTGGTCGAGCATGATCCCGAGCGGATCTGGCGCGACGTGCTCGGGACCGCGCGGGCGGCGCTCCGGCACGGCGATCCGGCGCGCGTCGCCGCGATCGGCATCGCCAACCAGCGCGAGACGGTGGTGGTGTGGGACCGCGAGACCGGGGCGCCGATCCACCCCGCCATCGTCTGGCAGGACCGCCGCACCGCCGCGCGCTGCGACCGGCTCCGCAGCGACGGCGCCGAGCCGCTGGTGCGGGCCCGCACCGGGCTGCTGCTCGACCCGTACTTCTCGGCCACCAAGCTCGCCTGGCTGCTCGACGCAGTCCCCGGCGCCCGGCACCGGGCCGAGGACGGGCATCTCGCCTTCGGCACCGTCGACAGCTTCCTGCTGTGGCGGCTGACCGGCGGCCGCGTGCACGCCACCGACGTCAGCAACGCCTCCCGCACGCTGCTGTTCGACATCCACCGGCGCTGCTGGGACCCGGAGCTGCTGCGGCTGTTCGGCATCCCGGAGGCGCTGCTGCCCGCCGTGCGCGACAACGATGCCCGGTTCGGCGACACCGACCGCTCGCTGTTCGGCCGGGCCATCGCGGTCGGCGGCATGGCGGGCGACCAGCAGGCGGCGATGATCGGCCAGGCCTGCCTCGCGCCCGGCCTGGCGAAGTCCACCTACGGCACCGGCTGCTTCATGCTGCTCAACACCGGGGCCGATGCCGTCGCCTCGGCGAGCCGGCTGCTGACCACGATCGCCTTCCGGCTCGGCGGCCGCACCTCCTATGCGCTGGAGGGCGCCATCTTCACCGCGGGTGCCGCGATCGGCTGGCTGCGCCGCGGCCTCGGCCTGGTCCCGGACGCCGCGCAGACGGGCGCGATGGCGGCGTCCGTGCCCGACGACCATGGCGTATTCATGGTGCCGGGCTTCGTCGGGCTGGGCGCGCCGCACTGGGACCCGCAGGCGCGCGGGCTGATCTGCGGCCTCACCCTGGACAGCACCGCGAGCCACCTGGTCCGGGCGGCGCTGGAGTGCGTCGCGTTCCAGACGCTCGACCTCGCCGACGCCATGCGGCGCGACGGCGCCGCGGCGCCGCGGGCGGTCCGGATCGACGGCGGCATGGCGGCCAACGACTGGTTCTGCCGGTTCCTGGCCGACATGCTGCAGGTGCCGGTCGAGCGCCCGCGCCACCTCGAGACCACGGCGCGGGGTGCGGCGCTGCTGGCCGGGCTCGCCACCGGCGTCTGGCCGGACCCCGCGGCGCTGGCCGCGACCTGGACCCGCGGCGCCGTGTTCGAGCCCGGCATGGAGGCGTCGCGGCGCGCGGCGCGGATCGTCGGCTGGCAGGACGCGCTGCGCCGGGCGCTGACCCCGCCCGGACCTGTCGATCAGCCTGTCCCGGCCTCTATCTCGTGATCTCGCGGCTGCCGGCCTGGACCTGGAATGGCGCCGTCAGCGTGGCGCCGCCATCGAAGCTGACGGTCACCGGGACCGTGGCGCCGGCGTGGAGCGCCGGCGTCGGCTTCGAACAGATCAGGTGATAGCCGCCCGGCGCCAGGACCATCTCCTGCTTCCCCGGCAGCGTGAGCTTGGAGACGCCACCCGCCGTGGTCCCCGCCTCCTCGAGCTGCAGCGCGCCGCAGGCCGGCGTGCTCCAGCCGGTCATCAGCAGCGCCTGGTCGGACGTGTTGGTGACGGTGAAGAAGCCGAGCGCCGGCGATCCCTGCACCAGCAGGATCTGCCCCTTGCTCAGCGTGACGCCGGGGGGCGGCGCGGCCCGGGCCGGTATGGGCCCGGCGAGCAGGATCAAGGCCGCGAGGCGACGGGTGCGGCTGCATCGGGGACCGGTGGGCATTCGACCTCCTGGGGATGGCGTCTGCGGTCGAGGCAAGCCCCAAGACTTGCCACGGCGGATGCCCGGGCGCACCTGTCTGCGCCCGTTCGACGATCACCGTCAGGACCATCGCATGCGCTGCCCGTTCTGCGGCCACGAGGACACGCAGGTCAAAGACAGCCGCCCGAACGAGGACGGCGCCGCGATCCGGCGCCGGCGCTCCTGCGCCAGCTGCGGCCAGCGCTTCACCACGATCGAGCGCGTGCAGCTGCGCGAGCTGGTGGTGGTCAAGTCCGACGGCCGCCGGGTGCCGTTCGAGCGCGACAAGCTCGGCCGCTCGATCCGCATCGCCACCGCCAAGCGCCCGGTCGACGAGGAGCGCCGCGAGCGCATCGTCAACGGGCTGGTGCGCCACCTGGAGGCATCCGGCGACACCGAGATCTCCAGCACCCGGCTGGGCGAGCTGGTGATGGACACGCTGCGCGAGGTGGACGCGGTCGCCTACGTGCGCTTCGCCAGCGTCTATCGCGACTTCCGCGAGGCGCGCGACTTCGAGGCGATCGTCGGCTCGCTGACCCCGGCGCCGCTGCCCGCCGAGGCCGCCGGCGCCGATGCCGACGAGGCTGGACCTGACCGGCCAAAGGGCCGATGAAGCCCGCCATGATCAAAAGGACATGCGCGCAGCGCCGTCGGGGCCAGCCCTGATGGCGGACGAACCGCCGCGCCGCCGCCCGGGCGCCCGCGCACGGACGCGCACCGCCGCCCGGGTCGGCGCAGTGCAGGCGCTGTTCCAGAGCGAGCAGGGGGCGGACAACGCCGAGAGCGTCATCGACCAGTTCGTGCGCCACCGGCTGGGCGAGCTGCCCGGCACCGGCGGCTACGACGAGGGCCGGGTGCCGGACGCCGACGTGGCGCTGTTCGCCCGCATCGTGCGCACCGCGGTCGAGCAGCAGGACCGGCTTGACGCCATGATCGCCGAGGCGCTGCCGGCCGACTGGCCGCTGGGCCGGCTCGATCCGGTGCTGCGGGCGCTGCTGCGCGCCGCCGGCGGCGAGCTGACGATGGCGGACGGGCCGCCAGGCCGGGTGGTCATCAACGAGTACCTCGACGTCGCCGGGGGCTTCTTCTCCGGCGACGAGCCGCGCATGGTGAATGGGTTGCTGGACCGGATCGGGCGGCGGCTCAGGCCGCAGGACTTTGTGGGTGGCTAGGAAGGCCAGGGGCGTCACGCGCGAGCGTGCTTCGCACGACGCCTCTGGACCCCGCCAAAGGCTCGGCCTTTGGAAACGATTCTTAGGGGATCGGGTCCTAGGGCCGCCGGCCCTGGCGGGGTCCAGGGGCAGGGCCCCTGGCCTTCCTTGACCGAGCCGGCCCGCGAGTTCGCGTTCATCGCCCGGCACTTCCGCGACCTCGCCGGCCCCGGCGCGCTCGGCCTGTCCGACGACGCCGCGGTGTTCCTGCCGCCGCCGGGCCGCGAGCTGGTGGTCGCGGCCGACGCGATGGTGGCGGGCGTGCACTTCCTGGCCGACGACCCGCCGCGCACGGTCGGCGCCAAGCTGCTGCGGGTGAACCTGTCGGACCTGGCGGCGATGGGGGCGACGCCGCTCGGCTACCTGATGACGCTGTCGATCCCGCCCGGCCTGCCGCCGGACTGGTTCGCCGCCTTCGCCGAGGGCTTGCGCGACGACCAGGCGCGCTACGCCGTCTCGCTGCTGGGCGGCGACACCACCTCGACCCGGGGCCCGCTGGTGCTGTCGCTCACCATCCTCGGCCACGTGGCGCCGGGGGCGGCGCTGCGCCGCAACGGCGCCCGCTCCGGCGACGAGGTGTGGGTGACCGGCACGATCGGCGACGGCGCGCTCGGGCTGGCGGCGTTGCAGGAGGGGTTGGCCGATCCGGACGGCAGCCTCGCCGACCGCTACCGGCTGCCGCGGCCGCGGCTCGGCATGGCGCTGGCCGGCGTCGCGCACGCGGCGATCGACGTGTCCGACGGGCTGCTGCAGGATCTCGGCCACCTGTGCCGGGAGAGCGGCGTGGGGGCCCGGATCGAGGCGGCCCTGGTGCCGGCCTCCGCCGCCGCCGCCGCCGCCGGCCCCGCCTTGCTGGAGCGTCGGCTGACCGGCGGCGACGATTACGAGCTGCTGCTGGCGGTGCCGCCGGGTGAGGCGGCGGCGCTGCGGCGGACCGCGGCCGCGGCGGACATCCCGGTCACGCGGATCGGCGCCTTCGATGACGGTGTGGACGGCGTCCGTGCGGATGCCGCGGACGGCAGCGAGCTGGTCTTCGCCCGCCCGGGATGGAGCCACTTCTAGCACCACGCCTGGCCTGCCGCTTGCTGCCCGCCGGCGACCTTCCGGAACCGCACGATGCCCGCATGCCCGACCACGCCATGACCGCGTCCCGACAACAGGCCGAGCACGGCGCGCAGGCGCTCGGCCTCGTGCTGCCGCCCGACCGGCTGGAGCGGGTCGCGGCCCAGCTCGAGCTCCTGTCGCGGCACGTGGCGGCGGTGCTGGCGGTGGAGCTGCCGCCCGAGCTGGAGCCGGCCCCGGTGTTCACCCCGTGACCGAGGCGGTCGGCCTGGCCGCCGGGGTGCGGGACGGACGCTGGACCGCCGCCGCCCTGGTGGGGGCGGCGCTGGAGCGGATCGCTTGCCACGACCCGGTGCTGAACTGCTTCACCGCCGTGCGCGGCGAGGCGGCGCTGGCCGAGGCCGCCCGGGTGGATGCCGCGCGGGCGCGCGGCGAAGCGCTCGGGGCCCTGGCCGGGGTGCCGTTCGCGGTCAAGAACCTGTTCGACGTCGCCGGCGCCACCACGTTGGCCGGGTCCCGGGTGCTGGCCGACGCGCCGCCGGCGCGGCGGGACGCCACGGTCGTCGCCCGGCTGCGCGCCGCCGGCGCCGTGCTGCTCGGCCAGCTCAACATGGATGAGTTCGCCTACGGCTTCTCCACCGAGAACAGCCATTACGGCACCACCGCCAACCCGCACGACACCGCCCGGATCGCCGGCGGCTCCTCCGGCGGCTCGGCCGCCGCGGTCGCCGCCGGGCTGGTGCCGCTGAGCCTGGGCTCGGACACCAACGGCTCGATCCGGGTGCCGGCGTCGCTGTGCGGCGTGTTCGGATGCAAGCCGACCTACGGGCGGCTGCCGCGGACCGGCGCGTTCCCGTTCGTGCACAGCCTCGACCATGTCGGCGCCTTCGCCGGCAGCGTCGGCGACCTGGCGCTCGCCTACGACCTGATGCAGGGGCCCGATCCGCGCGACCCGGCGCAGGCGGCGCGCGAGGCCGCACCGACCTTCGGCGGGCTCGACGCGCCGATGCCGGAGGGCCTGCGCGTCGGCATCCTGCGCGGCTGGTTCGCCCGCGGCGCCGATGAGCAGGCGCTGGCGGCGGTCGAGCGCGTGGCCGAGGCGCTGGCCGGGGCAGGGTGGGTCCCGGAGTCCGTGCTGCTGGCCGACGCCGAGGCGGCCCGTTCGGCGGCGTTCTGCCTGACCGGCGCCGAGGGCGGCACGCTGCATCTGCCCTGGCTGCGCCGTCACGGCGCGCTGTACGACCCCGCCGTGCGCGACCGGCTGATCGCCGGCGCGATGATCCCGGCGGCGGCGGTGCTGCAGGCGCAGCGGATACGAACACATTTTCGGGCGCAGGCGGCGCGGCTGTTCGAGCGCGCCCACCTGCTGCTGGCGCCGGCGACCCCCTGCGCCGCGGTGCCGCGCGGCGATGCGACCATCCTGCTGGACGGCCGGCCGGTGCCGGCGCGGGCCAATCTCGGGCTCTACACCCAGCCGATCAGCTTCATCGGCCTGCCGGTGGTGACGGTGCCGGTGTGGCGCGACGGGGACCGGCTGCCGATCGGGGTGCAGCTGATCGCGCCGCCCTGGGCGGAAGGGTTGGCGCTGCAGGCGGCGCGTCGGCTCGAGCGGGCGGGCGCCGTTCGTTGCCGGACGACCGGCCATGGCTGACCCGGCCCGCGACTCCGTCAACGACCCTGGGGTGCTGGCCGAGGTCGCCGCGCTGCTGGCGCGCTACGAGGCGGCGCCGATGGCCAACGACGTCGCCGTGCTCGACGCGCTGTTCCGGCGCTCGGAGCACGTGCGGCGCTTCGGCGCCGGCGAGTGCCTCTACGGCCACGCGGCGATCGCCGCCTACCGGGTCGCGCGTCCGGGCGGCGCGCCGCCGCGCCGCATCGTCCGGCAGTCGATCACCAGCTTCGGCCGCGACTTCGCCACCGCCGACATCGAGTTCGAGCCGCTGGACCAGCCCCGTCGCGGCCGGCAGACGCAGGCGTGGGCGCGCCTGCCCGAAGGCTGGCGCATCGTCTCCGCGCACGTCTCGTTCATGCAGGCCTAATCCCGCCGCTTCACCAGCTCCATCGGCTGCAGCCCGTCCGGCACGATCTGGAAGGTCATCCGGGTCCCGGCCGGCACGTGCTCCCAGGTGCCTGCCTGCGCCTGGAAGGCGGTGCGAGGCCAGCCAAGCACCGACCAGTCGCGCGGGATCGCCAGCAGCAGGATCGGCGCCAGCAGCAGCACGCCGAGCGTGCGCACCGGCCACCAGCGGTCGAGGGCGAGCGTCAGCACCATGGCGATCCAGGTCATCACCGGCACCGTGAAGTAGCGGTTGCCGATCGGCAGATGGGTCATCACCTCCCAGCTCGGCCCGGTCGCCGAGACGGTCGGGTCCACCAGCGCCGCCGCCAGCATCAGGCCGGCGAACAGCGCCAGCTGGCGCAGCACCAGCGGCCCGCGCCAGAGCGCCAGCGCCACCACCGAAGCAGCCCCGAGCGTCAGCAGCAGCGGCAGCAGGTTGTCCCGCCACACCGCCAGCGCCTGCACCGGGTAGGTGCTGCGCCAGCCGAGCTCGGCTGCCAGCACCAGCTGCTCCGACAGCACCCGCGCCAGCATCCGCGGCCCGGCGCCGAGCGGCGTCGATGCTCTCTGGTCGTGCGACGCCAGCAGCACGGCCAGCTGGATCGCCGCGGTCGCGACGATCAGCGCCAGCCGCAGCCATGTCGACGCTCCCGGCTGCCGCCACGCCTGCCAGGCCGCCACCGGCGCCAGCATCAGCATGAACGGCCCGCTGACGCCGGACAGCGCCAGCACCGCGGCGTCGAACGCCGATCCGGCGCGGGTCCGTGCCGGCCGGCCGAGCACCACCAGCAGCGCCAGCAGCGCCAGGTTCCACTGCGAGTTGGTCAGGTTGACGTAGACCTCGATCTCGTCCGGCATCGCCAGCAACAGCAGCGCCAGCACCAGCCGCAGCGGCGGGGACGGCAGCGCCGGCGCCATCCGGTTCGAGATCAGGAACACCGGCGGCAGCACCTGCACCGCGAACGCCGCCAGCGCGAACGCGGTCGGCACCGCCGCGAGCGGCAGCGGCTGCGCCGCGAGCGCGATCAGGCGCTGCAGCGTGTCGAGGTAGCCGCCGTAGGGGATCAGCAGCGAGCGCCAGCCATGCGCGTAGGCCTGCGGATAGAAGGTCCAGCCGTCGTCGGCCCAGAGCTCGGCCTGAAGCAGCGCCCGCGGCTTGCGCAGGAACAGCAGCATGGCGGACAGCGCCGCGAACCCGATCAGCCGGACCGCGCGCATCCGTCCCGCGCCGTCGCCGGGCGCGGTGATCGACGGGGCGGCGGTCATGACGGTGGCCTTGGCAATCGGGGGCAGTCGCGGCTGGTCGGGGAGGGCTGCCTGGAGGTCCGGGCGGGAATCGAACCCACATTCGCGGATTTGCAGTCCGCTGCATCACCACTCTGCCACCGGACCGGCGGGCGCGGCTGGCTGTATCCCGCGGTGCGACAGGCAGGTCAAGCGGCCGCCACGACGCCGCCACGACGCCCCCTATGACGTCCCGGGGCGCGCACCTATAAGCGGCGTCTC
>CAXTVM010000014.1:67016-70254 GCA_964247725.1 uncultured Acetobacteraceae bacterium
GCCGCCACGACGCCCCCTATGACGTCCCGGGGCGCGCACCTATAAGCGGCGTCTCAACGTCCCCGCCCCGTGTATGGAGCAGCATGAGCCAGCCCGCGTCCCCACCTGCCGGCGCCGATCCGCTGCCGGACATGGAGCTCGCCCGCCGGCGGATGGTCGACACCCAGATCCGGCCGGTGCAGGTCAGCGACCCGCGGGTGCTGGCCGCGATGCGGACGCTGCCGCGCGAGCGCTTCGTGCCGCCGGAACGGGCCGCCGTGGCCTACATGGACCGCGACGTGCCGCTGGGCGGGGGCCGCGTGCTGACCGAGCCGCGGGTGATCGCCCGCCTGGTGCAGGCGCTGGTCCCGCATGCCGGCGAGCGGGCGCTGGTGGTGGGGGCGGGCACCGGCTACGCCGCCTGCCTGCTGGCCGCGCTGGGCGTGTCGGTGCTGGCGTTGGAGCAGAGCGAGGCGCTGGCCGCGATCGGCGCGAGGCTGGTGGCCGAGCTGGCCCGCGGCGTGCGCTACCAGGTCGGTCCGCTGGCGCAGGGCCACGCCGACGCCGCCCCCTACGACCTGATCCTGATCGACGGCGCGGTGCGCGCCATCCCCGACGCGGTGGCGGCCCAGCTCGGCGCCGGCGGCCGGCTGGCGACGGTGCTGGCGCTGCCCGGGCGGGTGCCGACCGGCGTGCTGGCCGAGCCGTCCGCGGCCGGCCTGCGCCCGCGCCCGCAGTTCGACGCCGCCACCCCGCTGCTGCCGGAGCTGGCGCCGGCGCCTCGCTTCAGCTTCTGACGGGTGAGCAGGCCAGGGGCTTTGCCCCCGGACCCCACTGGGGCCGTCGTGCGCAGCACGCTATCGCGTGACGGCCCCAGGCCCCGATTCGTCAAGGGTAGCCTTCCTTACGAATCGGGGTTTGGGGGCCGCGGCCCCAACGGGTCCAGGGCAGAGCCCTGGCCTTCTTCCTCGGATCGAGACGAGAGCGTTACGGGACTGGAAGCCGGGCCCGATCCTGTGGCAAGGAAAGGGTTCCGTGCGACGCCGCATGTTGACGGAAGCGTGACGAGGGGGTTTCGAGCATGTCGACCAGCCAGGGCAGCCGGACCGGCCGAGGCATGGGCGTGGGGCTGGCCGCGATCCTGTGCAGCACCACGGCGCTGGCCCAGAAGTACGACGGCAGCGGGCCGCCGACCTTCATCCCGCACACGCTGAACGAGGCGCTGGAGCTCTCCTACTCCACCAACCCGACGCTCACGGCGGAGCGCGCCAACCTGCGCGCGGTCGACGAGAACGTGCCGATCGCGCTCGCCGGCTGGCGGCCGACGGTGTCGGTTACGACCAGCGGAACGGTGGAGGACGGCAATTCGAGCGAAGGAGCCCTCTTCCCGTCCACGAGGCTGCACCACATCATCGGCTACTCGAATGCAGTTTCCGCGGTTCAGCCGCTCTACCAGGGAGGCCGCACCACCAGCCAGACGCATCAGGCGGTCAACCGGGTCATGGCCGAGCGCGCCAACCTGATCTCCACCGAGCAGCAGGTGTTCGCCAACGTGGTCAGCGCCTATGTCGGCGTGATCGAGGACCAGCAGCTGCTGCAGCTCCAGATCAACAACGAGAAGGTGCTGGAGGAGCAGCTCCGCGCCACAAACGACCGCTTCAGGGTTGGCGAGATCACCCGCACCGACGTGGCGCAAGCCGAGGCGGCGCTGGCCAGCGCCCGCGCCGCCCGCCAGCAGGCCGAGGGCACGCTGCAGACCGCGCAGGCGACCTACACCCAGCAGGTCGGCAGCCCGCCGCCCTCGAACCTGATCCCGCCGCAGCCGCTGCAGCTGCCGTTGAAGAACCAGGACCAGGCGGTGGCACTCGCCGTCGCCAACAATCCGAACGTCATCAACGCTTTGTTTACCGAGGCCTCCGATAAGGATGCGGTGGACGTGGAAATGGCGGTGTTGATGCCGAAGCTGAGCCTGCAGGGGCAATTTTCCCTCAGCCAGAACCAAGGGTTCCCGGACCAATCAACCAACGTCAAGGAGTTCCTAGGCACCGTCACCATACCGATCTACCAGGGCGGTTCCGAATATGCGACCGTGCGCCAGGCCAAGCAGACCGCGCAGCAGGCGCGCCGGCAGGTGGACGTGCAGCGGCGCAGCGCCGCCCAGCTGGCGATCTCGAACTGGCAGAACCTGGTGTCGTTCGCGGCCTCGATCGACAGCGACCGCACCGCGATCCAGTCCAACATCATCGCGCTGGACGGCGTCGAGCGGCAGGCGATCGTCGGCACCAGCACCACGCTGGAGGTGCTGCAGCAGCAGCAGACGCTGCTGTCGGCGCAGGTGGCGCTGGTGCAGAGCCTGAGCAGCCTCGTGCTGACCTCCTACGGCGTCGCCGCGGCGATCGGCCGGCTCACCGCCCGCGACCTCGACCTGCACGTGCCGCTCTACGACGAGACCGCCTACTACAACGCCGTGCGCGACCGGCTCTGGGGCCTGAACGACTACGCCGTCTCGCAGCCGGGCCGCTGAGCATGGCGCAGCATGCGGATGCGGACGCGGACGGCGGCGACGGCTCGATGGAGACCATCCTCGCCTCGATCCGCCGCATCATCCGCGAGGACGAGGCCGGGACCGAGCCGCCGGCGACCGACGACCCGGCCGAGGAGGACGAGGACGAGCTGCTGGTGCTGCAGCCATCGATGATGGTCAGCCCGATCATCGCGGAGGAGGCCACCGTGTCCACCCATCTCCCGCTCGCGGGTGCGGCCCGCGATGCCGCCGAGCTGGCCGCCGCCCTGTTCGACGACGAGCCGCTGCCGATGCCGGCCCCGGTCGCGGTGGCGCCGCCGGTCGTCGTCGCCCTGCCCGCCGCCGCGCCGATGCCCGAGCCCATGCCCGAACCGATGCCGGCGACGATGCTGCCGCGGCCGACCCACTCGCTGACCGCGCTGGGCGAGGAACCGCTGCTGGACCCGCAGGCGCATGCGCTGGCGGCGCAGGCGCTGGCGTCGCTGCAGGAGGCGGTGCGTCCGCCGCCGCCGCCGGCCGAGATGCGCCTGCTGCGGTCCGGGGGCCCCACGATCGAGGACCTGGTGCGCGACGAGCTGCGCGGCCAGCTCAAGCTCTGGCTCGACAGCCACCTGCCACCGCTGGTCGAGCGCCTGGTGCGCCAGGAGATCGAGCGCCTGGTCCGCCCGATCTAGGCACGGGTATCGCATGAGGAAGAAGGCCAGGGGCTTTGCCCCTGGACCCCACTGGGGCCGC
>CAXTVM010000015.1:0-69512 GCA_964247725.1 uncultured Acetobacteraceae bacterium
CGCCAGCTCCGGATAGGCGTCGACGTGGACCTGCACCGGCTGGCCGACCGCCATGCCGGCGAGCTGCTCCTCGCGATACCAGGCCAGCGCCCAGGTGCCGGGCGGCGGCACGAAGTCGATCATGGGGCGGCCGGGGCCCACGAACTTGCCGACATGCACCACGCGCTCGGTGACGCGGCCGTCGGCGGGGGCGACAACGGCCGTATGGCCGAGGTCGATCTCGGCCAGCGTGACGGCGTGGTCGGCGGCGCGGGCCTGCGCCTCGGCCTGCGCCGCGTCCGCCGCGAGCGCGTCGCGGCGGGCCTCCGCCATGCGAGTGGCATCGGTGTCGCCGCGCGTGTCGGACTGCGCCGCGGCGAGCCGGGCGTTCGATTGCTGGGTCTCGCGGCGGAGCTCGCCGGCGCCGCCGGTGAGCGCGTTCCAGCGCGCGGCGTCGAGGCGGGCGAAGGCGAGCCGGGCGTCGCTGGCGGCGGCGGCATGGCGGGCGACGTCGATTTGGGCGGCGGAGGCGAATGCCTGGGCGCGCTCCATCATCACCGCCACGTGCGCCTGCGCCGCCGTCGCGCGGGCCTGGTCCAGGGCGGCGCGGGCGTCGTCGTCCTCGATGCGGAACAGCAGCTGGCCGCGCCGCACCGGCACGCCGCCGCCGACCGCCTCCTCGGTCACCAGCCCGGCCACCTGCGCCTCGATGACGACCGGCTGGCCGCGCAGCTGGGCGTCGTTGGTGGCGCGGCCGGCGCCGGTCCAGACCAGGCCGTTCCAGTCGACCAGCATCACCACGACCAGGGCCAGGCCGAGGCAGGCGACGATGCCGCGCACGACCGCGCCCATCAGCGTTCGGTCCTGACGCCGACGGAGGCATCCGGGCTGGCGGCGGAACCCGGAGTGGCGCTGCCGGAGGCAACGACCGTGTCGATCCGGGCCAGCGCCGAGAGGCCCGGCCGCAGCACGCCGCGCAGCGTGTCGGTGGCGGGGTCGATCGTGATCCTCACCGGCACGCGCTGGATCACCTTGGTGTAGTTGCCGGTGACGTTGTCGAGCGGCACGGCGGAGAACTGCTGCGCGGTGAGCGGGCCGGTCGCCTGCACGTGCGCCGGCAGCCGGATGTTCGGGTAGGCGTCGAACTGCACCGAGGCGGGGTCGCCGACCAGCACGCGGTCGAGCTGGCGCTCGTTGAAGTAGGCGGTGACCCAGACGTCGTCCAGCGGCGTCAGCGGCACCACCTCGTCGCCGGGCGAGACCAGGTCGCCGAGCTGGACGCGGCGGACGCCGAGCACGCCGGCGACCGGGGGGCGGATGCGGGTGTAGGCGAGGTCGAGGCCGGCGCGCAGGGCCTGGGCGGCGGCGAGGTCGCGCGAGGCCTGCGCCTGCTCCAAGCCGGCACGGAGGGCCACGGCCTGCGCCTCGGCCGAGCCGGTGTTGCTACGGGACTGGCCGACGTCGGCGTCGGCGACGCGGCGCTCGGCCACCGCCTGCTGCGTGACCCGGGCGATGCCGAGGTCGGAGCGCAGGATCAGGCGCTGGCGGGCGGCCTCCTGCGCCGCGAATGTCGCCTGCGCCTGGTCGGCGCCGGTCGCCGAGCGGGTCTGCGCCACGGCCTCGCGCTGGGCCGCGAGCTGGTGAGCGAGTGCGGCCAGGGTGGCGTCGGCGGCGGCGAGGCGGGCCTGGGTCTGCGCCAGGGTGGCCCAGTACCGGTCGTCCTCGATCACGAACAGCAGCTGGCCGACGGCGACCGGCTGGTTGTCGGTGACCAGGACCCGGGTGACGTAGCCGGAGATGCGGGCGCCGAGCGGGCGCTCGGTGCCGTTGGCGTAGGCGTCCTCGGATTCGGGGTTGGTGCGGTCGGCGAGGAACTGGTCCCAGCCGACGCCCCAGCTGACCAGCACCAGGATGATGGCGACGCCGCCGAGGAAGGCCAGGAAGGAGAGGATGCCGGAGCGGCGCTACCTGGCCTTCTTCCGCTTCTCCTCCTCCCGGTCGGGCTTGGCGTCCTGATCGTCCTCGTCCGCCATAGCCAACCAATCTTATGAGTGGATTCTCAAGGCTTGCCTTGAGCGGGTCTAGGGCAGAGCCCTGGCCTTCCTTCCCTACCCCACCAGCGCCGCCCGCTCCACTTCGGGCACCGCGAGATGCTTCGCGTACTCCTTGGGAACGACGTGCCAGAACCGCGGCAGCGCCTTGGTCCACTCGTGCAGCAGCAGCGCCGCGTACCGGCTGCCGGTCTCGCGCGCGTGGGTCTCGACCAGGCGCAGCAGCTCGTCGTGCCAGCGCGCCTCGACGACGCGGCTCCAGGTCAGGGTGTCGGGGTTGACGCGGATCTCGAAGTCGCCGGCGCTGTCGTAGACGAAGGCCATGCCGCCGGTGAAGCCGGCGCCGAAATTGTCGCCGACCGGGCCCAGCACCACCACGGTGCCGCCGGTCATGTACTCGCAGCCGTTGGAGCCGCAGCCCTCGACCACCGCGGTGGCGCCCGAGTTGCGCACCGCGAAGCGCTCGCCGGCCTGGCCGGCGGCGTAGAGCGCACCGGCGGTGGCGCCGTAGAGCACGGTGTTGCCGACGATGGCGTTGTGGTTGCTGGCCAGCTGCGACGAGGGCGGCTGGCGCACGACGATGGTGGCGCCCGACAGCCCTTTGCCGACGTAGTCGTTGGCGTCGCCGATCACGTCGAGCTTCAGGCCGCGGACCGCGAAGGCGCCGAGGGACTGGCCGGCGGAGCCGCGCAGCCGCACGGTGAGGTGCCCGGACGCCAGACTCGACTGGCCGAAGCGGCGCACGATGCGGCTCGAGATCCGGGTGCCGATGGCGCGGTGGGTGTTCTGCACGTTGTAGTGCAGCTGCATCTTCTCGCCGTGCTCGAACAGCGGCGCGGCGTCGGCGATCATCTGCGCGTCGAGGGTGTCGGGCACCTCGTTGCGGCCCTCGCGGGTGCAGTAGCGCGCGTGCGGGCCGGGATCGGCCTGCGCCAGCAGCGGGTTCAGGTCGAGGTCGTCGAGGTAGTCGGCGCCGCGGCTGACTTGGTGCAGCAGGTCGGTGCGGCCGATGATCTCGTCGAGCCGGCGCACGCCGAGCGAGGCCAGGATGTTGCGGACGTCCTCGGCGATGAAGGAGAACAGGTTGATCACCTTCTCCGGGGTGCCGTCGAACTTCTCCCGCAAGCTCTCGTCCTGGGTGCACACCCCCACCGGGCAGGTGTTGCTGTGGCACTGCCGCACCATGATGCAGCCCATGGCGACCAGGCTCGCGGTGCCGATGCCGAACTCCTCCGCGCCCAGCATGGCGGCGATGACGACGTCGCGGCCGGTCTTGAGGCCGCCGTCGGTGCGCAGCCGGACGCGGTGGCGCAGGCGGTTCAGCATCAGCACCTGGTGCGCCTCGGCGAGCCCCATCTCCCAGGGCAGGCCGGCGTACTTGACCGAGGTCTGCGGGGACGCGCCGGTGCCGCCGCTGTGGCCCGAGATCAGGATGCAGTCGGCCCGGGCCTTGGCGACGCCGGCGGCGATGGTGCCGATGCCCGAGCGCGCCACCAGCTTCACGGTGACGGTGGCGTCCGGGTTGATCTGCTTCAGGTCGTAGATGAGCTGGGCGAGGTCCTCGATCGAGTAGATGTCGTGGTGCGGCGGCGGCGAGATCAGGGTGACTCCCGGGGTCGAGTGGCGCAGCCGCGCGATCAGGCCGGTGACCTTGAAGCCCGGCAGCTGGCCGCCCTCGCCGGGCTTGGCGCCCTGGGCCATCTTGATCTCGATCTCGCGGCAGTCGTTCAGGTACTGCGCGGTGACGCCGAAGCGACCGGAGCCGACCTGCTTGATCGCCGACGAGGCGTTGTCGCCGTTCGGGCGCGGTTTGGAGCGCGCCGGGTCCTCGCCGCCCTCGCCGGAGTCGGAGCGGGCGCCGATGCGGTTCATGGCGATCGAGAGCGTCTCGTGCGCCTCCGGGCTCAGCGCGCCGAGCGAGATGCCGGGGGCCAGCAGGCGCTTCCTGATGGCGGTGATGCTCTCGACGTCCTCGACCGGGATGGCGACGCGGCCGGCGCGGAAGTCGAGCAGGTCGCGGAGTGCGACCGGCGGCTGCCGGCGCACCGCGTCGGCGTAGCGCCGGTAGGTGGTGAAGCTGTCGTTGGCGCAGGCGGCCTGCAGCGTGTGGATCAGGCCGCCGTCGAAGGCGTGCACCTCGGACTTGCGGCGCAGCTTGTAGAGCCCGCCCACCGGCAGCGCCACCGCGTCCTGGTTCCAGGCGCGCTCGTGGAAGCCCAGCACGTTGCGGGCCAGCCCCGACAGGCCGATGCCGGAGATGCGCGACGGCATGCCGGGGAAGAACTCGGCCACCAGGGCGCGCGACAGCCCGATCGCCTCGAAGTTGTAGCCGCCGCGATAGGAGGCGATCACCGAGATGCCCATCTTCGACATCACCTTGAGCAGGCCCTTGTCGATGGCCTTGCGGTAGCGCTCGACCGCGGTGCGCAGCGTCATGTCGCCGAACAGGCCGCGGCGGTGGCGGTCGGCGATGCTCTCCTGCGCCAGGTAGGCGTTCACGGTGGTCGCACCCGCGCCGATCATGATGGCGATCGCATGCACGTCCAGGCATTCGGCGGTGCGCACGTTGAGGCTGGTGAAGGTGCGCAGCGAGGTGCGCACGAGGTGGGTGTGCACGGCCGCGGTGGCCAGGATCATCGGGATGTAGGCGTGCGCCGGGCCCTGGGCCTCGTCGGTCAGGAAGACGTGGGTGCAGCCTTCCCGCACGCGCTCCTCCGCCTCGCGGCGGATGCGGCCCAGCGCCTCGCGCAAGCCCCCCTCGCCGACGGCGACGGGGAAGGTGCAGTCGATCACGCCGGCGCTGTCGCCCAGGAACTCCAGCAGGGCGGCGTGCTCGCCGCTGGTCAGGATCGGGCTGTCGAGCTGCAGCAGCTCGCACTGGCCGGCGTTCTCGCCCAGCACGTTGCCGAGGTTGCCGAGCCGGGTGACCAGGCTCATCACGCGGGTCTCGCGCAGGCTGTCGATCGGCGGGTTGGTGACCTGGCTGAAGGCCTGGCGGAAATAGTGCGACAGGCCGCGGTAATGCTCCGACAGCACCGCCAGCGGGGTGTCGTCGCCCATGCTGCCGATCGCCTCCGAGCCGTCGGCGACCATCGGGTGGAGGATGACCTCGAGCTCCTCCAGGGTGGTGCCGACCGCGGTCTGGCGGCGGCGCAGCTCCTCGCCGCTCCAGCGGGTCGGCTCGGCCGCGTCGGACCGGACGATGCGGTCGATCCGGTTGATCCGCCGGACCCAGCCCTCGAAGTCCTGCCGCGACGACAGCAGGTCGAGCAGCTCTCCGGCGCCGTAGAGGCGGCCCTCGTCGAGGTCGAGGGCGATGGTCTCGCCCGGGCCCAGACGGCCGCGGCTCTCGATGTCGGCCTCGGCGATCTTGACCATGCCGGTCTCGGAGCCGACCACCAGCATCCGGCTGGCCGTCACGGTGTAGCGCAGCGGGCGCAGACCGTTGCGGTCGAGGCCGGCGATCACCCAGCGCCCGTCGGTGGCGCAGATCGCGGCCGGCCCGTCCCACGGCTCCATCACCGCGTTGCAGTACTGGAACATCGCGTCGTGCGCGGGCTTGGTCCGGCCGTCCTGCGACAGGGCGGCGGGCACCAGCAGCGCCTTGGCCATCGGCGCGTCGCGGCCGGTGAAGGTCAGCAGCTCGAACACGTTGTCGAGCGTCGCGGTGTCGGAGCCGCCGGCCTGGATCACCGGCTTCACGTCGTCCATGTACGGGTCGAGCAGCGGGTCGGCGAGCCGGGTCTCGTGGCTCTTCATCCAGTTGGTGTTGCCCGACACCGTGTTGATCTCGCCGTTGTGGGCGAGCTTGCGGAACGGCTGCGCCAGCTTCCAGGTCGGGAAGGTGTTGGTCGAGTAGCGCTGGTGGTAGATCGCGAAGCGGCTGACGAAGCGGGGATCGAGCAGGTCGGGATAGAAGTCGGTCAGGTTCTCGGCCAGGAACATGCCCTTGTAGATCAGCGACCGGCAGGACAGCGAGCAGATGTAGAACTCGCCGATCTGCGCCGCGATCACCTGCCGCTCGATGCGCCGCCGGATCACGTAGAGGTCACGCTCGAACTCCGCCTCCGACGCTCCGCGCTGGTTGCGGATCATGATCTGCTCGATCTCGGGCCGGGTGGCGTTCGCCTTCTCGCCGATGCAGGCGGTGTCGATCGGCACCTGACGCCAGCCGTAGATGGCGTAGCCGAAATGCAGGATCTCGCTCTCGACGATCTGCCGGCAGCGCTCCTGCGCGCCGAGGTCGGTCTTGGGCAGGAACACCTGGCCGACCGCGATCAGCCCGCCGTCGGTCTTGTTGCCGGTACGGCCGATGGCGTCGGCGAAGAAGTCCTGCGGGATCTCAAGGTGGATGCCGGCGCCGTCGCCGGTCTTGCCGTCGGCGTCGACCGCGCCGCGGTGCCAGACCGCGCGCAACGCGGCGATGGCGGCCTCGACGATGTCGCGCCGCGGCCGGCCGTCGAGGGCGGCGACCAGGCCGACGCCGCAGGCGTCGTGCTCCATCGACGGGTCGTAGCTGTCGTGGAGGACGGCCGCATTGGCGGCCCAGGCGGCGACGAACCCGGGTCCGGTCTCCGCATCGGTTTGGATGGCGGTCATGGCGATACCCCACGGCTACCGCGTTCAAGGAGAAGGCCAGGACGCTGCCCTGGACCCGCTGGGGCCGCGGGCCCCAAACCCCGATTCGCAAGGAGATGGTTCCTGCTTTGAGGTATGACCTCAACGAATCGGGGCCTGGGGCCCGCGGCCCCAGCGGGGTCCAGGGGCAAAGCCCCTGGCCTCCTTCCCGATGCGGCGGCGAGTGGGTGCCGGCTCATTCCGCGGCGACCTGCAGGGGAGCCTCGACCGGGCGGCGTTCCAGCCAGCGGTGGATCTGCTCGGCGGCGTCGCGGCCGTCGCGGATCGCCCACACCACCAGGCTGGCGCCGCGCACGATGTCGCCGGCGCCGAACACGCCCGGCAGGCTGCTCATGAAGCTGGCCTGGCCGACCTTCAGCGTGCCCCAGCGCGACACCTCCAGCGCCGGCTCGTTCCACAGCACCGGCAGCGGCTCGGGGTCGAAGCCCAGCGCCTTGATGACGAGGTCGGCGGGAAGCGTGTGGCCGCTGTTCTCGACCGGATCGACCGACTGCCGGCCGGTGGCGTCGGCCAGCCCCAGACGCATCCGCACGGCCCGCACCGCCGTCACCCGACCGTCGCCCAGGAACGCTTCCGGCGCGGCCAGCCAGACGAACTCGACTCCCTCTTCCTCGGCGTTCTTCACCTCGCGCAAGCTGCCCGGCATGTTGGCGCGGTCGCGGCGGTAGAGGCACTTCACCGAGGCCGCGCCCTGGCGGATCGCGGTGCGCACGCAGTCCATCGCGGTGTCGCCGCCGCCGATGACCACGACGTGCTTGCCCGCCGCGTCCAGCTCGCCGCTCTCGAACGCCGGCACCGCGTCGCCGAGCGAGAGCCGGTTGGAGGCCGTCAGGTAGTCGATCGCCTTGACGATGCCGGGCAGGCCCGAGCCGGGGCCGCCGAGCGCCCGGCTCTCGTAGACGCCGGTGGCGAGCAGCACCGCGTCGTGGCGGGCGCGCAGCGTCGAGAAGGCGATCTCGTGCGGGCCGTCGACGGCGCCGACGCCGCGGCCGAGATGGAAGCTGATGCCGCCCTCCTCCATCAGCGCGTGGCGGCGCAGCACGATCTCCTTCTCCAGCTTGAAGCCGGGGATGCCGTAGATCATCAGGCCGCCGACGCGGTCGTGGCGGTCGTACACGTGCACCTGGTAGCCGCGGCGGCGCAGCTGCTCGGCCGCCGCGAGGCCGCCGGGACCGGCGCCGACGATGCCGATCGAGGCGGTGCGCTCGGCGGACGGCCGGATCGGCTTCACCCAGCCCTGCTCCCAGGCGTTGTCGGTGACGAAGCGCTCGACGGCGCCGATGGTGACGCTCTCGAAGCCCTTCTCGATGACGCAGTTGCCCTCGCAGAGACGGTCCTGCGGGCAGATGCGGCCGCAGATCTCGGGGAAGTTGTTGGTGGCGGCGCTGACCTCGTAGGCCTCGGCGAGGCGGCCCTCGGCGGTGAGCTTCAGCCAGTCGGGGATGTTGTTGGAAAGCGGGCAGTGCACCGAGCAGAACGGCACGCCGCACTGCGAGCAGCGGCCGGACTGGGTCTCGGCCGTGCTGGTGTCGAAGTCGCGATAGATCTCGGCGAAGTCCTGCCGGCGGTCGGACGCGCCGCGCTTGGCCGGCTGGCGCTGCTGCACGGACACGAACTGCAGCATGCGATCCGCCATTGCCTGGGTCCCTTGCCTCGCGCGGCGCCTCGAATTCGAGCGTCCATCACGATAACGGGACGACCGGTCTGGTTAAAAGACAGCGCCCCTGTCTTTTTCCCAGATTCCGGCGGCACGGGGATGATGGCGATGCCGGCAGGCGGGTGAAAAGAGGCCGGAACGGTCCTTTCGTCAGCTCGGCAGCGTCATCCGGCCGCCGCCGGGACGGTAGCGTGCCAGATAGGACGGCACCACCATCTCGACCGGGGTCGGCACGATGCCCAGCTCGTGCAGGCCGGCGGCGCCGGGCGAGACCACGTTGTCGACCGACAGCATCGCCAGCTGGTCGCGGGTCAGCGGCTTGCCGGGCAGGCGCTCCAGGATCGTCGCCTGCAGCCGCGCCAGCGCCGGCGGGATCTCGATCAGCGGCCGGGTGCGGTGCATCTCGGCCAGCATCCAGGCCAGCAGCTCGCGGAAGGTCCAGACCCGCGGACCGCCCAGCTCGTAGAGCCCGCCGCGCGGCGCGCCGTCGGCCACCACGGCGCGCACCGCGTCGGCGACGTCACCGACATAGACCGGCTGCATCCGGGTGCCGCCGCTGAACACCGGCATCACCGGCGAGATCCGGGCCAGGCCGCCGAACCGGTTGAAGAAGCTGTCCTCCGGCCCGAACACCAGCGACGGCCGCAGCACGACCGCATCCGGGAACGCGGCGGTCACCGCCGCCTCGCCGCCGGCCTTGCTGCGCCCGTAGGCGGCGGGGCTGTCGGGCGAGGCGCCGATCGCCGACATCTGCACCATGCGGCGGACGCCGGCCAGCGCCGCCAGGCGGGCGATCCGCCCCGGGCCCTCCACCTGCAGGCGCTCGAAGTCGCCGGGCCGCGCCTCGGCCAGGATGCCGACCAGGTTGACGACGATGTCGGCCCCCTCGACGGCGCGGGAGACGGTCGCCTCGTCGGCGAGCGAGCAGTAGAGCGGCACGATCTGGGCGACGTCGCCCATCGAGCGCAGCTCGTTGGCGCGCGCGGTGCGGCGCACGGCGACCCGCACCACGTGGCCGTCGGCGGCCAGCCGCCGCACGATGTAGCGTCCGAGGAAGCCGGAGCCGCCGAACACGGTCGCCACGCTGCGGGTTGCCATGGGATGGAGATCCTCGGGGAAAGTGGGGTGGCCGACCGGAGCAACGCCGCCGCCGGGCGGCAGTTGACGGCGGCCGGCCACGCCTCTACATCGCCCCCACCACCCGCGGCCCCGTCGGCCGCGGTTGCCCCTGGGCCCAGGTGGCGGAATTGGTAGACGCGCAGGTTTCAGGTATCTGTGGCCGCAAGGTCGTGGAAGTTCGAGTCTTCTCCTGGGCACCAAGGACACATCGGGACGCAAGGCCAGGGCCCTGCCCTGGACCGCGCCCAAGGGCCCGCGGTCCTTGGAACCCGATCCATAAGAGCATACCCCTTAGCGAATCGGGGTCTGGGGCCGTCGTGCGCCAGCGCGCTTCGCGTGAAGGCCCCAGTGGGGTCCAGGGGCAGAGCCCCTGGCCTTCCTTGCATATGATGACCATCACGCAGTTCATGCCGAACGCCACCATCCACCTGCACCGCAACGACCTGCCGGACGGGCTCGACCTCGGCGCCTCGGTGGCGGTCGACACCGAGACGATGGGGCTGCTGCCGCAGCGCGACCGGCTGTGCCTGGTGCAGCTGTCGGCGGGCGACGGCGTGGCGCACCTGGTGCAGATCGTGCCGGAGCGGCTGGGCGGCAGCGGCGACCACCCGAACCTGAAGCGGCTGCTGGCCGATCCCGGCGTGGTCAAGCTGATGCATTTCGCCCGCTTCGACGTCGGCGTGCTGCAGCATGCGCTGGACGTCACGGTGGCGCCGGTGCGCTGCACCAAGATCGCGGCCAAGCTGGTGCGCACCTTTACCGACCGGCACGGGCTGGCGCAGCTCTGCCGCGAGCTGCTGGGCGTCGACCTGAGCAAGCAGCAGCAGACCTCCGACTGGGGCGCCAACGCGCTGTCGCCGGAGCAGCTCGCCTACGCGGCCTCGGACGTGCTGCACCTGCATGCGCTGTGGGCGAGGCTGGAGGCGCTGCTGGTGCGGGAGCGGCGGCTGGAGCTGGCGGAGGCGTGCTTCGCGTTCCTGCCGGCGCGGGCGCGGCTCGACCGGCTCGGCTACGAGGAGCCGGACATCTTCGCGCATTGACCGGTCGGTTGACGGGGTCGGGCGGCGGTGGCCATACAGGCCGGCTCCCGTCCGGCGACAGGCGACGGCCGGGCCCTGGCCCCCTGGAACGGTGCATGCCGGACATGACCATGAACGAGCGGATGCACGGGTGAGCCCGCCGGACGAGACGCCGCGGACGGCCGGCGCGCCCGGGCCTGGTCCCCGGTTGGTCACGGACGCGGCACGGCGGCGGATGAGCCTGCCGCAGACCGGCGGCGGGCTGCGGCGGCTGCCGAACTCAGGACAGATCGCGCGCCGGCGGCGGCTGCTGCGCTGGACCAAGTGGCTGCTGCCGGCGGGCGCGCTGCTGCTGCTGGCCTCGATCGCGGCGTGGCCGGAGATCCAGCGCTCGCTGGGGACGGCGCGGATCGGGCTGGCGCAGGCCGGCCGGGTGCGGCTCGACTCCGGACGCATGCTGGGCGCCCGCTATCGCGGGCTGGACGGCCGCGACCGCCCCTACATGATCACCGCCGCCGAGGCGCAGCAGGTGTCGGCGCCGGCGGCCGAGCGGAGCCGGGCGCAGCCAGCCGGCGGCGGGTCGGGCGACCGCATCAACCTGACCCGTCCGGTCGCCGACACGCTGGGCCAGGGCGGCCAGTGGGTCCGCATCAGCGCCCGCGACGGGATCTACGTGCAGCGCGCCGAGATCCTGGACGTCGCGCGCGACGTCACGCTCTATCGCGACGACGGCATCATGATGACCAGCCCGGTGGCCGATTTCGACGTCAAGCGCGGCATCGTCGCCTCCGACGACTGGGTGCATGCGGAAGGGCCGTTCGGCGTGCTGGACGCGCAGGGCTACGTGCTGTCGCAGCGCGACGGGCTGGCGCAGTTCAGGGGGCCGGCGCGGCTGGTGCTGAACGACGACCGCATCGCCCGTCCGGCGGCGGGCCCGGCGCCGGCCGGCCGGCCGGGAGGCGCCTGATGCGGGCGGTGGCGGCGACGCGGCTGGCGTTCCTGCTCGCCCTCGTCGGGGCGGCGCTGCCGCAGCGTGCCGCGGCGCAGCAGATCGACCTGTCGCACGGCGGCCAGATCACCGTCACCGCGGTCGGCGGCTTCGACTGGAACCAGAACGCGCAGACCGTCACCGCCTATGGCAGCGCGCAGGCGGTGCGCGGCGGCGTCACCGTGACCGCGGACCGGCTGATCGCCTACTACCGCAAGAAGCCCGCCGCTCCCGGCGCGGCCAGGGCGTCGACCCCCGCTCCAATCGCCCCCGCATCGGCCTCTGCGGCCGGTCCCCCGTCGGCCGCCGCTCCCGCTCCCACGGCGTCGACCGCGCTGGCCGGGTCGCTGCCGGCGGCGGCGGCGGACCCAACGGCGGAGAACCCGCTCGGCGTGCCGGCGGCGCCGGGTGGCGGATCGGCACCCGGCCTGCTGCCCGGCGGCGACGACAGCTCGGCCAACGAGATCTACCGGCTCGAGGCGGTCGGGCACGTGCACATCTTCACCGCCACCCAGCAGGCGCTCGGCGACCACGGGATCTACGACATCGACCAGGCGGTGATGGTGCTGACCGGGCACGACCTGCGCCTGATCACGCCCACCGACCTGCTGACCGCGCGCGACCAGATGGAGTACCACTCGCAGACGCGGATCTCGATCGGGCGCGGCGACGCCGTCGTCACCACCAACGACGGCCGCCGCATCCGCGCCGACGTGCTGGTCGGCTACAGCGCGCCCCCTGCCCCGCCGGCGCCTGGGGCCGCCAAGACCGCCGCCAGGCCGCCGGCGCCGGTGAACGGCCAGGACCCGATCGGCAGCACCGGCAAGCTGGAGAAGGTGAACGCGTTCGGCCGCGTGGTGGTGCGCACGCAGACCGAGACGGTGCGCGGCGACCGCGGCGTCTACGTGCCGGACAGCGGCATTGCGCGGGTGGTCGGCAGCGTCCACATCACGAGGGGCCAGAACCAGCTGAACGGAGCGGCGGCGATCATCAACATGCACACCGGCGTCGCCACCATGACCGAGGACCCGGGCGCCCGCGTTCAGGGGCTCATCGTGCCCAACGAGACGCAGGGGCCGCCCGGGCCAGGCGGGGCGTCGCGGTGAACGAGATCAAGCCGCAGCGCTACGAGGCCGCCGGCTCGGACGCGCACCGGCTGGCAGGGCTGCACGCGCACGGCGTCGGCAAGACCTACCGCAAGCGCGACGTGGTGCGGAACGTCTCGATCCACGTCCGCCGCGGCGAGGCGGTCGGGCTGCTGGGTCCGAACGGCGCCGGCAAGACCACCACCTTCTACATGATCGTGGGCCTGGTGCAGCCCGACACCGGCTCGATCAGCCTGGACGGCGCTGACATCACGCAGCTGCCGATGTACAGGCGGGCCCGGCTCGGCATCGGCTACCTGCCGCAGGAAGCCAGCATCTTCCGCGGCCTCAACGTCGAGCAGAACGTCATGGCGGCGCTCGAGGTGGTGGAGCCGGACGCCGACCGCCGCGACGCCATGCTGGACGAGCTGCTGGCGGAGTTCGGCATCGGCCACCTGCGGCGGGCGCCGTCGCTGGCGCTGTCCGGCGGCGAGCGCCGGCGGCTGGAGATCGCGCGGGCGCTGGCGAGCCAGCCCAACTACATCCTGCTGGACGAGCCGCTGGCCGGCATCGACCCGATCGCGGTGGGCGAGATCCGCGACCTGGTGTCGCACCTGAAGCACCGCGGCATCGGCGTGCTGATCACCGACCACAACGTCCGCGAGACGCTGGAGATCATCGACCGCGCCTACATCATGCACGGCGGCCAGGTGCTGATGGAGGGGGCGCCGCACGAGGTGGTCGCCCACGAGGACGTCAGGCGCGTATATCTCGGGGAAAGATTTTCGTTGTAGCGTCGCGGCATGGCACTCGGACCGCGACTGGAGCTCAGGCAGAGCCAATCCCTGGTGATGACGCCGCAGCTGCGTCAGGCCATCAAGCTGCTGCAGTTCTCGAACCTGGAGGTCGCCGCCTTCGTCGAGGAGGAGCTCGAGCGCAACCCGTTGCTGGAGCGAGACGAGCGCGTCGACCTGATGCCGGAGCGGCCCGCACCCGACCAGCGGGAGCCGGCACGGCCCC
Source organism: uncultured Acetobacteraceae bacterium (assembly GCA_964247725.1). GTDB lineage: Bacteria > Pseudomonadota > Alphaproteobacteria > Acetobacterales > Acetobacteraceae > Lichenicola. The sequence continues at coordinate 13,557 of CAXTVM010000015.1, forward strand.
CGGGCGACGCAGGGCCGGTGGCGTCGGACCTGCTGGTGCGCGGCGAGACGCTGCCCGGCGGCGACCACGCGCCGCTCGACATCGACCACGCCGAGCAGTTCGACAACGGCCCGAGCGAGGGCGGCTACGGCGATGCGGCGCTGTCGGACTGGAGCGTCGGCTCCGGTGCCGGCTCGGTCGGGCGCGGCGGCGCGGAGCCGCTGGACGGGGTGGCGCAGCTGGCGGCGCAGGCGCGCACGCTGCGCGAGCACCTGGGCGAGCAGTTGCGGCTCGGCATCGACGCGCCGCACGAACGGCTGATCGGCGCGCACCTGATCGCGCTGCTGGACGGCGCCGGCCGCGTGCTGGTGGACGACGCGGCGCTGGCGCGGGCACTCGGCAGCACGACGGAGACGGTCGCCGGGGTGCGGGCCCGGATGATGCGCTTCGATCCGGTCGGGCTGTTCGCCACCGACCTGCGCGGCTGCCTCGCCGCCCAGCTCGCCGAGCGCGACCGGCTCGACCCGGCGATGGCGATCCTGCTCGACCACCTGGAGCTGCTGGGCCGGCGCGAGCTGCGGCGGCTGCAGGCGCTGTGCGGCGTCGACGCCGACGACCTCGCCGACATGATCGCCGAGATCCGGGCGCTGGACCCGAAGCCCGCCGCCGGATACGACGCCACGCCGCCGCAGCCGGTCATCCCCGACGTGCTGATGCGGGCGGCCCCCGGCGGCGACTTCCTGCTGGAGCTGAACCCGGAGACGATGCCGCGGCTGCTGGTGTCGGCGGCGTTCCATGCCCGGGTGCTCATGAAGGCGCCCCGGGCGGACCGGGCGTTCCTCTCCGAGCACCTGGCCAGCGCCAACTGGCTGGTGAAGTCGCTGCAGCAGCGCGCGCAGACCATCCTGAAGGTGTCGGCCGAGGTGATGCGCCAGCAGGAGGGGTTCCTTGCCCGCGGCGTCGGCCACCTGCGGCCGCTGATCCTGCGCGACATCGCCGAAGCGGTGGAGATGCACGAGAGCACGGTCAGCCGCGTCACCGCCAACAAGTACATCGCCACGCCGCGCGGGCTGTTCGAGCTGAAATACTTCTTCACCACCGCGATCGCCGCCACCGCCGGCGGCCAGAGCCACAGCGCCGAGGCGGTGCGGCACCGCATCCGCGGCATGGTCGCGGCGGAGGCCGCGCACTCGGTGCTCTCGGATGACGCGATCGTGGCGGCGCTGCGCTACGAGGGCGTGGACATCGCGCGCCGCACCGTGGCCAAATATCGGGACGCGCTGCGGATCCCGAGTTCGGTGCAGCGCAAGCGGGAGAAATCCCTGTCCGCCTGACGGGCCCGAGCGAGGCCGGTCGCGCGACGGGATGCCCTCCCGCAACCGGAGCACAGCCCATGCAGATCAGTATGGCCGGGAGGCGGATCGACCTCCCGGAATCCCTCAGGGCCCGCGTTGCCCTGCATCTGGACACGATCGCCGAGACCTATTTCGACCATGCGCTGGAGGCCAGCGTCACCTTCGGCCGCGCGCGCAGCTTCTTCACCTGCGACATCAGCGTGCAGGCGGCGCACGGTCTGCTGGTGCGCGGCGAGGGCGAGGCGGCGGACGCGCCCGGCGCCTTCGACGACGCGGCCGAGCACATCGCGCGGCGCCTGCGCCGCTACCGGCGCCGGCTCGGCCAGCATGCGCGCGACCTCGCCCACCGCGAGCCGCCGGAGGTCGGCCGGCACTACGTGCTGAGCCAGGACGAGGCCGGCCCGGTCGCGACGGGCGACGCCGGGGCCGGGGCCGGGACGGTCTACGCCACCGTGATGGCCGAGCGGGAGACCGAGATCGCCACGCTCACGGTGGGCGAGGCGGTGATGCAGCTCGATCTCGCCGACCGCGTCGTGCTGATGTTCCGCAACAGCGCCAGCGGCGGCATCAACGTGGTGTATCGCCGCCGCGACGGCCGCATCGGCTGGCTCGATCCGGACGCGCCGGCGCACTGACAAGGGGGAGCCCGCCGCGCCCAGGGCTGTCGCATTTGAGGAGAAGGCCAGGGCGCGGCCCTGGACCCGTCGGGGCCGCGGGCCCCAAACCCCGTTTCGTAAGCAGATCATCCGTGCATGGGAGTAGAACCCTGATGAATCGGGGCCTGGGGCCCGCGGCCCCAGTGGGGTCCAGGGGCGAAGCCCCTGGGCTTCTTCCCGATGCGATAGCCGTGCCGCCGCGCCGGACCGCGGCTTGCGCGACGTGGGCGGATATGGTGAGGAGACTCGAAACGATCGCCGGCCGGACCAGCCTCCAGCACGGGGACGAACGGCTCGGGCGGACTCGGCACGCCGTCGGAGGGAACGATGAAGAAGGTCCATGACAGCACGTCCTCGGCGCTGGAGGGCGTGCTGTTCGACGGCATGACGATCATGTGCGGCGGCTTCGGCCTGTCCGGCAACCCGGAGAGCCTGATCGCGGCGATCCGCGAGCACGGCGTCCGCGACCTCACCGTCATCTCCAACAACTGCGGCGCCGACGGCCTCGGGCTGTGGGTGCTGCTGGACAACGGGCAGATCCGCAAGATGGTCAGCTCGTATGTCGGCGAGAACAAGCTGTTCGAGACGCTCTATCTGTCGGAGCGGCTGGAGCTCGAGCTCAACCCGCAGGGCACGCTGGCCGAGCGGATCCGCGCCGGCGGCGCCGGCATCCCGGCGTTCTACACCCGGACCGGCGTCGGCACCGTGGTCGCCGAGGGCAAGCCGACCGAGGTGTTCGACGGCGAGACCTATGTCCGCGAGACCTGGCTCAAGGCCGACCTCGCGATCGTCAAGGCGTGGCGCGCCGATCCCGAGGGAAACCTCGTCTATCGCAAGACGGCGCGGAACTTCAATCCGGTGATGGCGACGGCGGCCAAGACCACGATCGTCGAGGCCGAGGAGCTGGTCCCGCCCGGCACCTTCGATCCCGACACCATCCACACGCCGGGCGTCTACGTGGACCGCATCATCCGGTGCACCCGGAACGAGAAGCCGATCGAGAAGCGGACCACGCGCACGCGCGCGGCGGCGCCGGCCGCGGCGGGGAGCGAGATCTGATGGCCTGGACCCGCGAGCAGATCGCCGCCCGCGCAGCCCAGGAGCTGCGCGACGGCTACTACGTCAACCTCGGCATCGGCATCCCGACGCTGGTCGCGAACTACATCCCCGCCGGCATGCACGTGACGCTGCAGAGCGAGAACGGCATGCTCGGCATGGGCCCGTTCCCGTACGAGGACGAGATCGACGCCGACCTGATCAACGCCGGCAAGCAGACCATCACCGAGCTGCCGACCTCGTCGTTCTTCTCGTCGTCGGACAGCTTCGCGATGATCCGCGGCGGCCACATCGACCTCACCATCCTGGGCGCCATGGAGGTGTCCGGCGGCGGCGACATCGCCAACTGGACCATCCCGGGCAAGATGGTGAAGGGCATGGGCGGCGCCATGGACCTGGTCGCGGGCGTGAAGCGCGTGGTGGTGGTGATGGAGCACGCCAGCAAGGACGGCACCTCGAAGCTGGTCGAGCGCTGCAGCCTGCCGCTGACCGGCACCGGCGTCGTCGACCTGGTCGTCACCGACCTCTGCGTGATGGCGTGCGACAAGGCCGGGAGCGGCCTCAAGCTGCTGGAGCTGGCGCCGGGGGTGACGCTGGACGAGGTGGGCCGCAAGACCATGGCGCCGTTCGACCGCGGGACGTTCTAGCGCATCGTCCCCGTGGGCCCTTCGACCGCCGGCGGCCGTGCCGGAACGAGCACGGTCACCCGCCGGTGGCGCTCGCGCACCGCCGCCGTGCCCAGCGGCACCCTCACGTAGTCGCCGCGCCGGAACAGCGGCGAGAGGTCGTCGAAGTTCTCGCTGCCGAACCAGCCGTCCTGGCCGCCCAGCAGCACCATCAGGTTGGCGTCGGGGTCGGACAGGTCGGACAGGTGCCTGGCGCAGGAGCCGAAGCTCGATCCGTGCGGCCGGGTGCCGATCGGGTGCGCGGACTTGTGCACGGTGTGGTTGCCGCCCGCGGCCGCGAAGGGCCGCGCGCGGTAGCGGGCGCCGATCAGCGGCAGCCGTCCCAGCGGATGCGTCGGCGCGATCCGGTGCAGGCCGCCCCAGTCGCGATAGCGGTCCTGGCGTCGGGCCGCCGGCACCAGGGCGGCCGCGACCAGCCGCCGCAGCCGCCGCGCCGGCAGCGCGCGCAGGTCCTCGGCCAGCAGCGTCTGCGTCATCCACACTGCTTCATAGGCTTCGAGGCGCGGCGTCCAGGAACGTGCTCTCAGGCGGCGGACGACGCCGCCCAGCAGCAGCTCGAACGCCAGGGCGCCCTCGGACCCGGAGCCATAGCGCCCATCCCACTCCGACAGCACGGCCAGGAACCGGCGCAGGCGCCGCGAGCGCGGCCCGGACGGCAGCCGTCCCAGCAGCAGGTCGCGCAGCGCCAGGCTGCGCGGCGCCAGCACGTCGGCCTGCATCGCCGCGAGCGCCTCGAGGTCCACCGGGTGCCGCGACAGCAGCGCCTCGATCCGGAGGCGGCGGTCCGGCTCCGAGAAGAACAGGCCGACCGGCACCCCGCTCCCGGCCGGCGCATCGTTGGCCGACACCAGCAGCGGGTGCTCCGGCGCGGCGCGGACCGGCAGGCCGGAGGCGCGCACGACGTCCTGCCAGGCCGCCGCCGCCGCGGGCGGCACCGGCAGGTCGCCCGGCGGCGCGGCCGGGCGGCACGGCAGGTGCGCCGCCAGCAGGTGCCCGGCCTGGCCGTCGCGGCCGGCGAACAGCATGTTGAGGCCGGGCACGCCGAACCCCTCCATCGCGGCGCGGAAGCCGGCCCAGTCGCGGCAGCGCGCGACCGACAGCAGGGCGGTCAGCTCGTCGCTCGGCCGGTGCCCCATCCAGCGCAGCGCCAGCGGCCGGCGCGACGGCAGCAGCGGCCCGTCCGACACCACCGGCCCGTGCGCGGTGCGGCGCAGGGCCAACCGACGCGGCGCCCCCCCGCGCACCCGGATCGTCTGGTGGCGCACGGCGAACTCCGCGGGCGCCAGCCCCGACACGTCGAACAGGTCGCTGCCCTGCGCGTGCAGGCTGGTGGCGCCCCAGGCGGCATCGGGGTTGCGGCCGAGCACCAGCGTGGGCAGTCCCGGCATCATCATGCCGACGCAGTGGAGGCCGGGCGCCCGCATGCCGACGATCAGGCACGGGCTGGGCAGGCCGAACGGCAGGTGGGGATCGCTCGCGATCAGCGCGGCGCCGGTCGCGGTCAGCGCGCCGGACACCGCGACCGAGTTGCTGCCGCCGCGCGCGGCCGCGGCAAGCGCCCGGGCGACCGCCCCGCCGCCCATCCCGCCGGCCATCCCACCGTCCTGGCCGTCCATCGCCGGCGGCGCGCCGCCGGACAGCAGGCGCGGCCAGAGCGCCGCCCAGCGGGCCGGCGGCAGGCGGCCGCGCAGGCGCAGCAGCCTGGCCCAGACCAGCCAGCTGATGTCGGCCGAGTTCAGGCGCAGCAGAAGCAGGAGGTGGTCCAGCGTCCAGGGTTCCGGGCGCAGCGCCAGCACCGCGAACTCGCGCGGCAGGACCGGCGCGTGCTCCAGATGGTGGTTGAGGCCGGCGACGAACCCTTCCGCCCAGTCGCGGCTTGCCGGCGGCAGCCGCGCCGCCAGCTCCGGCACCGCGCGGTCCAGCTCCAGCAGCCGGATCGCCCGGTCGGGCTCGATGCCGAGCGGCCCGATCATCTCGGCGATGCGGCCCTGGGCGATGCGGCGCGCGACCTCGATCTGTCCCAGGCGCAGGTGCGCGTGCACCACGCCCAGCGCCACCGCCAGGTCGCGGTCGCTGCCGGCCTCGATGAACGGGATCTGGTGGTCGTCCCAGCGCACCGTGACCCGTGCCCGCACCGGCAGCGCCTCGGTGGGCAGCATCGCCAGCCGTTCGGCGGTCGAGAGCCGTGGTGGCCGGCCGCGCCCGAGGTCGGCCGCCACCAGCCCCGCCAGCACCGCGAGGCCGCGGGGCCAGTCCCGCCAGCCGGCGATCACGCCTGGGCGCTCCGGCCGACCTCGCCGGCCGGCGCATGCCCGTGCGCGCCGGCCTCCCCGTCGAGGTGCCGCTCCAGGATCGAGGCGATCCGCCGCGCCGGCTCCGCCGCCAGGATGTCCTGGTGGTGGCAGTCGATGTCGTGCACCGACAGGGTTCGGACCAGGGGCAGCCAGGCCTGCGGCCGATGGTCCAGCACGCGGCCGGTGCCCTCGGTGGACCGCCTGGCCGCGTGGCAGAACACCGCGTCGACGTCGACCGGCTGCGGCACGTGGGACTGCAGCAGGGCGAGGTTGTCGCGCACCACGCGGGCCAGCCGCCGCATCATGTCCGGCTCGGTGCGCAGCACCGCCTGCACCCCGGGCTGCGACATGAGGTCGTAGGCCCGGCACAGGTGGTCCGCGAGCGCCGCCATGGTGGTCGGCCGCTCCCCGCCCCCGGCCACGGCGTCGGCGCCGGCATCGGCATCGGCATCGGCGAGGCCGAGGAAGGCCAGCGCCAGCTCGACCTGCTGCGCCTCGTCCGGCGTCGCGGCGGCGTCCGGGGCGAGGAAGGGGTAGCTGTCGAGCAGCGCCAGCAAGCCCACCGCCTCGCCCCCGCGCCGCAGCCGGACTGCCACCGCCTGGGCGACCAGGCCGCCCATCGACCATCCGAGCAGGTGGTAGGGCCCGCGCGGCTGGACCGCCCTGATCCGTTCGAGGCAGTCCGCGGCCATCGCCTCGATGCTGTCCGGCCGCCCGTCGGACCGGTCCGGGTCGAGCGACAGCCCGGCGGCCTGGAACGCATACAGCGGCTGTGCGGGGTGCAGGTGCCGGATCAGCGAGGTGTAGGGCCAGCCGAAGCCGATGATCGGCGGCAGGCAGAACAAGGGCGGCCGGCTGCCGCCGGCCCGCAGCGGCAGCAGCACGTCCAGCGCGCCGGTCGGCACGTCCTCCTCCAGCAGCGTCGCGATGCCGGCGACCGTGGTGGCCCGGAACAGGCTGGCCAGCGGGATCTCCTTGCCGAACGTGCGTCCGATGGCGACGAACAGCTCGGCGCCGAGCAGCGAATCCCCGCCCGCCTCGAAGAAGTTGTCGTGGACGCCGACGTCGCCGCGGCCCAGCACCTGCCGCCAGAGCGCCAGCAGCCGCCGCTCGGTCTCCGTGCGCGGCGCCGCCTGACGCTCCGCCCGATGCGCGCCCTGGCCCCGGCCCCAGTCCGGCGCCGGCAGCGCCCGGCGGTCGAGCTTGCCGTTCGGGCTGCGCGGCAGCGCCTCGACCGCGACGAACAGCGCCGGGATCATGATGTCGGGCACCCGGCCGGCGAGGTGCCGGTGCAGCGCCTCGCGCGACGGCGCCGCGCCGGCATCGGGCGCCGCGACCACGTACGCGACCAGCGTCGGCGCGCCGGCCGGATCGGGCCGCGCCACCACCACCGCCTCGGCCACGGCCGGGTGCCGCGCCAGGTGGGTCTCGATCTCGCCGGGCTCGATCCGGTGGCCGCGTATCTTGACCTGCTGGTCGGCGCGGCCGAGGTACTCGAGCACCCCGTCCTCGCGCCAGCGCGCCAGGTCGCCGGTGGCGTAGATCCGGCCGCCCGACACCCAGGGATCGGCCAGGAAGCGGTCGGCGGTGAGCGCCGGCTGGTTGAGGTAGCCCCTGGCCACGCCGTCGCCGCCGATGTGCAGCTCGCCCGCGGCACCGACCGGAACCGGCCGCAGGTGCCGGTCCAGCACGTGGACCCGGGTGTTGCGGATCGGCCGGCCGATCGGCGGCGGACCCGCGTCGTCCACCGACAGCGTCATCGCGGTCGACCAGATCGTGGTCTCGGTCGGGCCGTACAGGTTGGTGACGGCGCGGGTGCGGGCCAGCATGCGCGCGGCCAGCTCGGCCGACAGCGCCTCGCCGCCCACCAGCGCATGCACCCCGCCCAGCTCGGCGCGCGGGTCGGCGAGCAGCAGGCGCCACAGCGACGGCGTCGCCTGCAGCAGGGTGATGCCGTGCAGGCGCACCAGCCGGGCCATGGCGCCCGGGTCCAGCACCGTGGCGGCGGCGGCGACCACCACCCGGGCGCCGACCGCGAGCGGCAGGAACAGCTCCAGGGCGGCGATGTCGAAGGTCGGCGTCGTGACCGCCAGCAGCCGGTCCGACCGGCCGGGCCGGAGCAGCTGGCGCATGCCCTCGATCAGGTTCGACAGGTTGCGGTGCGACACCTCGACCCCCTTGGGCCGGCCGGTCGAGCCCGAGGTGTGGAGGACGTAGGCGGTCGCCTCCGGGTCGGCCGGCGGCAGCGCTGCCGGCTCCGGCCCATCCTGCTCCGGACCGGGCTCCGCCGGCTCGTCCAGCACCAGGATGGCGATGCCCGCCTCCTCGAGGCGATGCAGGCGGTCCCGCACCGTCAGCACGCAGACCGGCGCCGCATCGGCCATCATCATCGCCAGCCGGTCCGCCGGCCCGTCCGGGTCCAGCGGCAGGTAGGCGGCGCCGGCGCGCAGGATGCCGAGCAGGGCCACCGGCACCAGCTCCGACCGCGGCAGCGCCACCGCGACCAGGTCGCCGGGGCCGATGTCCTGCGCCGCCAGGGTCCGGGCCAGCCGGAGGCTGCGCCGGTCCAGCTCGGCATAGGTGAGCGCGCGTTCGGACTCGCGGTCGAAGACCACCGCGACCGCGTTCGGCGTCGCCGCGGCGTGCGCGGCGAACAGTTCCGGCACGGTCGCGGCCGCTGCCGGGTCGGCGGTGTCGTTCCACCGCCGCGAGACGGCGTCGCGCTCGGCCGGGTCCAGCAGGTCGATCTCGCCCAGGCGGATCCCCGGCCGCCCGGCCACGGCCTCGATCAGCCGGCACAGCCGCCGGTTGTGCGCCTCCAGCTCGGCCGCGGCATACAGCCCGGGGTTGGCGTCGAAGTCGATCCGCAGGCCGGCGCCGTCGGAGCGGTCGTAGACGAACACGGTCAGGTCCTCGATCTGCGCGTTCGACAGGTTGTGCGGCGTCGCCGGCACCCCGTCGAAGGTGAGCTCGTAGTCGAACGGCTCGATGTTGATGCCGAGCCGGGCGAGCTGCTGGTCGTTGTTCAGCAGGCCGAGGTCGCGGCGCAGGTCCTCGTAGCGGTACTGCTGGTGGCGGAGGGCTTCGCGCACCGTCCGCGACACCTGGACGAACAGCGCGTCGGCGGTGGCGTCCTCCGACATCGCGAGCCGGATCGGCACCGCGTTGGCGACCATGCCCGGGACGCGGCGCATGGCGCCGCCGGTCCGCGCCGTCACCGGCAGCCCGAACACGAGGTCCTCGGCGCCGGTGATCCTGAAGTAGTAGGCGGCGACCAGCGCGATCAGCGCCTGCGGCAGGCTGACGTTCAGGCCGCGGATCCGCTCGCGCAGCCGCGCCACGGTGGCCTGCGGCAGCAGCGCGGTCGCGCGCAGCAGGCCGCCGGTCGGCGCGGCGAGGCGGCGCGACAGGGTGACCGGCTCGGGCCGGCCCTCCATCCGCGCCCGCCAGTAGGCCCGGTCCCGGGCGCACCGTTCCGAGCCGCGATAGGCGGCCTCGCCCTCGGTCAGGGTGCGGAGCGGACCATAGCCGTGCGGCGCCGGCGGCCGGCCCTGGCGCAGGGCGGTGTAGAGCTCGGCCACCCGCTGCACCACCATGCCGCCGGAGAAGCCGTCGAGGGTGATGTGATGCGCCCGGTGGTACCAGATCCAGTGCCGCTCCGAGAGCCTCAGTACCGCGCTGACCCAGGTCGGGCTGGTGGCGAAGTCGAACGGCGCCGAGAACTCGTCGGTCATCCAGCGCATCGCCGCCGCGCGCGGATCCGGCCGGTCGCCCATGTCGAGCAGCGCGATCGGGTCGTCGAACGAGGGCAGCACCACCTGGAACGGGATGCCGACGGTCTGGACGATGCGGGCGCGTATGGTCTCCATTTCCTGCGCGACCTCGCGCAGCGCCTGGCGCAGCAGGTCCGGGTCGATAGCGCCGTGCAGCTCGATCGCCTCGGCGAGGTTGGAGATGGAACCGGGCGGCGCGATCTGCTGGCCTACCCACATGCCCCGTTGCGCGGTCGAGAGCGGAAGCGGTCCGGTGTCCGTCATGCGATCCTCGTCGGCCGGGGTCTGGGGTCCGGGGTCTCGGGGTGAGGAAGCGATCGGTGCCTCATGCGTCGGCGGCGGCGTCTCCCGCCCGGATCAGGCCGGCGGCCCGGCGTGGCCCGCCGGGCGTCTCGACCCGGCTCAGCAGGCCCCACAGGCCGAGCTGCCGGACCGCCGCCTCGACCCCATCCTCGGACCGGACGCGCTCGCCCAGCGCCAGCGCCGCCTCGCGCATCCGCGGCGTCCCGGCCCGGCCGATCGCCTCGGCCAGGCGCGCCGGCGTCAGCGACCGGCGCTCCAGGGGCGGGGTGGCGACGCCGAGGCGGCCGAGCTGCCAGGCCCAGAAGAACTGGTCGCCGACGAACGGCACCGGCACCGTCGGGATGCCGGCGCGCACCGCCGCGGCGGTGGTCCCGGCGCCGCAGTGGTGGACCGCGAGCGCCACCCGGGGGAACAGCCACTCGTGCGGCACGCCGGACACGGCGAGGACGTCGTCCGAGCGCGGCAGGTGCGCCGCCAGCCCGGCCCAGCCGCTGGAGACGACGGCGCGCCGGCCGGAGCGGGCCACCGCGGCGACCACCAGCCGCGCCAGCTCGACGGCGCGGCTGGTGACCATGCTGCCGAAGCCGACGTAGATCGGCGCGGGGCCCGCTTCGAGGAAGCCGGCCAGCTCGGCGCTCGGCCGGTAGCGACCGGCGTCGAGGATGAAGTAGCCCGGCATGGCGATCCGGTCCGGCCATTCCGGCTGGCGCGGCACCACGTGGCGGCTGAACCCGTAGAGGATCCGTCCGCCGGCGGCGTTCGGCAGCGCCCACGGGCCGCCGGCCGGATAGGCGGGAAGCCCCAGCCCGTCCCGCACCCCGTCGACCGAGCCCCGCATCAGCCGCCAGGCCAGGACCCGGAGCAGCCGATACAGCGCCAGGTTGACCGGTCCGGGCAACTTGAACGGCGGCGGCCGGAACAGCGGCGGCGGCAGGTCCCGGCTGGGATCGAACGGCTGCAGCTGCGAGCGGACCAGCGGGACGCCCAGCCGCTCGGCGACGCTGGCGGCCAGCAGCGACACGTTGCCCGAGCCGATCACCAGGTCCGCGCCCGAGGCGGCCGCCATCCCCTCCTCGGCCCAGGTCCCGGCCATGCGGCGCGTCTCCGCCATCAGCGTGCGGAGCATGGCCAACTGGCTGCGCCGGTCCATGACCGCCTTGTTCCGGGCCATCAGCTCCAGAAAGTCCGCCGTGATCGGCGAGAAGCCGAGGCCGTGGGCGCGCACGAACGGCTCGAACTCGCGGCTGGTGGCGATCACCACCCGATGGCCCTGCCTCGCCAGCCCCTGGCCGAGGGCCGCGTACGGCCGGGCATCCCCTTCCGTGCCGACGGTGAAGATCACGATGCGGGACGACATGCTGCCGCAAGGCCTCCGCCCTGGCCGCGCGGCAAATTGCTGCGACGCCAAAATCGAATTTGGCACATCAGCGCAACAAGTTTAACCCTGTTTATGAGGCCCTGGCGCTGACGAGGAGGTGATCCGGGCCCGGCCCATCTGCGCGGCGGGAGCCCCGGCCGGTGCGGGAGCGTCGAGCCTGACGGCTAGCCGCCGGCCCTGCCGGCCTTGGTGGACAGTGGCACCGAGCCGCTCCGGCGTAAGGCGTACCAGGCCAGTAGGCTGAAGCCGGCGGCGGGCATTACCGGCTCGGACCGTCGATCAGGTCCATCTCGATGGTCCGCTCCCGGACCGGCCTGCGGCACGGCTATCGCATGAGGGGGAAGGCCAGGGGCTTTGCCCCTGGACCCCGCTCGGGCCGCGGGCCCAAGGCCCCATTTCGTTAAGGTCATACCTCCATGCACGGGGTATCTTCTTACGGATCGGGGCCCGCGGCCCCGACGGGTCCAGGGCAGCGCCCTGGCCTTCTCCTTTTCCGCCTCCTCAAATGCGACAGCCTGAGGCCGGCGGTCGACCCTGCTGGACGCTACTCCGCGGCATCGGCGTAGCCGTCGACCGGAGGACAGGAGCAGACCAGATTGCGGTCGCCGTAGCTGTTGTCGAGCCGCCCGACCGGCGGGAAGTACTTGGTGGCGCTGCCGCCGGCCGGAAGGCAGCCGACCCTGCGGTCGTAGGCGCGGCTCCACTCGCCCTCGAGCAGGTCGCGGACGGTGTGCGGGGCGTGGCGCAGCGGCGACTGGGCGGCGGTGAGGCGGCCCTCCTCGACTGCGGCGATCTCGGCGCGGATCGCCAGCATGGCGTCGCAGAAGCGGTCGAGCTCGGCGCGGCCCTCGGACTCGGTCGGCTCGATCATGAAGGTGCCGGCCACGGGGAAGCTGACCGTGGGCGCGTGGAAGCCGTGGTCGATCAGCCGCTTGGCGATGTCGTCGACGGTGATGCCGACGCTGTCCTTGAACGGCCGCAGGTCGATGATGCACTCGTGCGCGACGCGGCCGCGGGCGCCGCGATAGAGCACCGGGAAGGCGTGCCGCAGCCGGCACGCGACGTAGTTGGAGTTCAGGATCGCCACCTGGGTGGCGCGGCGCAGGCCGGGCGCGCCCATCAGCAGCATGTAGGCCCAGGAGATCGGCAGGATCGAGGCCGAGCCGTACGGGGCGGCCGACACCGCGCGGCGGCCGCCGGCGTCCGGACGGTCGGGCAGGAACGGCGCCAGGTGCGCGCGCACGCCGATCGGGCCCATGCCGGGGCCGCCGCCGCCGTGCGGGATGCAGAAGGTCTTGTGCAGGTTGAAGTGGCTGACGTCGGCGCCGAACGCGCCCGGCCGGGCCAGGCCGACCTGGGCGTTCAGGTTGGCGCCGTCGAGATAGACCTGGCCGCCCGCCTCGTGCACCAGCTCGCAGATCTCGCGCACGCCCTCCTCGAACACGCCGTGGGTCGAGGGGTAGGTGATCATGATCGCGGCCAGGCGGTCGCGGTGGGCGGCGATGCGCGCCTGCAGGTCGGCGACGTCGATGTTGCCGTCGCGGTCGCAGCCGACCACCACCACGCGCATGCCGGCCATCTGCGCCGAGGCCGGGTTGGTGCCGTGCGCGGAGGCCGGGATCAGGCAGACGTCGCGCTCGGCCTCGCCGCGGGCGCGGTGGTAGCCGCGGATCGCCAGCAGGCCGGCATACTCGCCCTGGGCCCCGGAGTTGGGCTGCAGCGACACCGCGTCGTACCCGCTGATGGCGCACAGGCGCGCCTCGAGGTCGGCGAACAGCTCGGCGTAGCCGGCGGCCTGGTCGGCCGGCGCGAACGGGTGCAGGTCGCAGAACCCGGGCCAGGTGATCGGCACCATCTCGACGGTGGCGTTCAGCTTCATGGTGCAGGAGCCGAGCGGGATCATGGTGCGGTCGAGCGCCAGGTCCTTGTCGGACAGCCGGCGCAGGTAGCGCAGCATGTCGGTCTCGGACCGGTGCGCGTGGAACACCGGATGGGTCAGGAACGGGCTGGTGCGGCGCAGCGCCGCCGGGATGCTCTCGGCGGCGGGCCGCAGCGTGGCGGCGAGCGCGTCGAGGTCGGCGTCCGGCGCGAAGGCGGCCCAGACGGCGCGCACGGTCTCCGGAGTTGTGGTCTCGTCGAGGCTGATGCCGACGCGGCCGTCGCCCGCGCGGCGCAGGTTGATGCCGGCCACGAGCGCGGCGGCGAGGACCGCCTCGGCGCGGTCGCCGGCCCGGACCGTCACGGTGTCGAACAGCGCGCCGGTCTCCAGCGTGAAGCCCAGCGCCTCCAGGCCGGCGGCCAGCACCAGGGCTAGCCGGTTGACCCGCCGCGCGATTGCGGCGAGCCCGTCCGGGCCGTGATGGACCGCATACATCGCGGCGATCACCGCCAGCAGCACCTGCGCGGTGCAGATGTTGGAGGTCGCCTTCTCGCGGCGGATGTGCTGCTCGCGGGTCTGCAGCGCCAGCCGGTAGGCCGGCTGCCCGGCGCTATCGATCGAGACGCCGACCAGGCGGCCCGGGATCGCGCGCTTGAAGGCGTCGCGCACCGCCAGGTAGGCGGCGTGCGGGCCGCCATAGCCCATCGGCACGCCGTAGCGCTGCATCGAGCCGATCGCGATGTCGGCGCCGAGCTCTCCGGGCGGCGTCAGCAGCGTCAGCGCCAGCGGGTCGGCGGCCATCGCCACCAGGGCGCCGGCGGCGCGGAGCCGCGCGATCAGGGCGCGGTGGTCGCGCACGCGGCCGAGCGTGTCCGGATACTGCAGGAGGGCGCCGAACAGAGAGGCGGGATCCGGCGCCGCCTCGGGGTCGTCGACGACCAGCGTGACGCCGATCGGCTCGGCCCGGGTGCGGAGCACCGCGATCGTCTGCGGGTGGCAGCCGGCATCGACCAGGAACGCGCGCGCCTTCGACTTCGACAGCCGCAGGCACAGCGTCATCGCCTCGGCGGCGGCGGTGGCCTCGTCCAGCAGCGACGCGTTGGCGACGTCGAGGCCGGTCAAGTCGCAGATCAGGGTCTGGAAGTTGAGCAGCGCCTCCAGCCGCCCCTGCGCGATCTCCGGCTGGTAGGGCGTGTAGGCGGTGTACCAGGCCGGGTTCTCCAGCACGTTGCGCTGGATCACGCCGGGCAGGACGGTGCCGTGGTAGCCCTGCCCGATCAGCGAGGTCAGCACGCGGTTGCGGCCGGCGACGGCGCGCAGCCGCGCCAGCACCTCGGGCTCGGTCATGCCGGTGCCGAGGCACTCCAGCCGGTCCCAGTCCGGGGCGGGGATCCGGATCGAGGCCGGCACGGTCTCGTCGGTGAGGGCCTTGAGGTCGGCGGCGTCCACCGCGTCGAGCATGGCGGCGATCTCGGCCTGGTCGGGGCCGATATGGCGCGCGGCGAAGGAGTCGGGGGGCGGCCTCGTGCCGGCCCAGGGTCCGGCTTCGTGGTCAGGCTGCGACAACGGCGATTCGGTCGAGTTCATGGCGCCCCCTAGAGCGCGATAGGCTCCGAAAGAGCCGATCCTGCCCTAGCTGTCTGTTCTAGCGGCTGATTCACGTCCCAGGCTGACTCAGCCCGAGACGATCAGACGCTAGGCCGGCGGTCCGGCCAGTCTGCGCCCCTTCTGTCGGTTGGCCTGAGATCGTTATCCCGTCGGCGGGCGGTCCCGGCTCGGAGCCAGGCGCCACTTTCCAGAAGTCGTTGCCGGGTGGTCCTTTTGCCTGAGAGTTTCCGGGGCGGTTGCTCCTTCGGCGCCGGCTGGTGCCGGTCTCTCCCACGTCAGCGAACCTTGCGTAGCCGCGGGGGGCGGCCTCGTCAACGCTGCAGTGCCGGCCCGCGCACACGGCCGCGTGTGCTCGGTTAGCGGGATCTTAACCGCGCTCCGGCAATGAAGCGGCCGGGAGGAACCGCGCAGCATGGATCAGAGCCTTCGCCCGGCCCCACCGTCGCACCGGCCAGTCCGCGCGCGGCCGACGCCGTCGGAGGGGGAGCTGCTCGGCCGGGGCGAGGGCGACCTCCTCGCCGGCCGCCACGAGGCGGCGCTGCAGCGGGCCTGGAGCGTGCTGGCCGGCACTCCCGACCATCCTCGGGCGCTGGCGCTGCTGGGCCGGGTGGCGCTGCATCGCGAGCAGCCGGACGGCGCGCTGGAGCCGCTGCGGCGGGCAGTCGAGCTGGAGCCGCGGCTGGACCTGCGGATCTGGCTGTCGCTGTGCCTGCATCAGCTCGGACGCCGGGACGACGCGCTGCGCGAGGTCGAGGCGGCGGTCGCGACGATGCCGCCGACCGCGGCGGCGAACTTCGCGGTCGCCATGGTGCTCGACCGCCTCGGCTGCCCCGCCGGCGCGGCCCGCTTCTATGCCGCCTGCCTGGCGCTCGATCCGGATCGGGCCGACGCGCACCACCGCCACGGCCGGGCGCTGCAGGCGACCGGCGACTTCGACGGCGCCACCCTGTCGTATCGGCGGGCGATCCGCCTGCGCGGCGCCGCCGGCGGACCGGGTGCGGCCGAGATGCACTCCGACCTCAGCGCGGCGCTGGCCAGCCTGGGCCGCTTCGCGGAGGCCAGCGACTGCGCGCGGGTCGCCGTCCGGCTCGATCCCGGCTGCGCCGAGGCGCAGAACAACGTCGGCCACGCGCTGCTCAACCTGGACCGCAGCGCCGAGGCGGTGGGGTTCTACGACGCCGCGATCACGGTGCGCGCGGATTACCCGACGGCGCAATTCGGACGCGCCCTGGCGCTGCTGAAGTCGGGCGACTTCGAGCGCGGCTGGCCGGAGTACGAGTGGCGCTGGCGGGACTGCCAGCGGCCGAGGCTGGACCTCGACGCGCCGGCCTGGGGCGGCCAGGCGCCGCAGGGACGGACCATCCTGCTGCACGCCGAGCAGGGCCACGGGGACACGCTGCAGTTCGTGCGGTTCGCGCCGCTGGTCGCCGCAGGGGGCGCGCGGGTGGTGCTGGAGGTGCCGGGCCCGCTGGTGCGGCTGCTGCGCGGCGTCGCGGGCGTGGACGAGGTGGTCGGATGCGGCGAGCCGTTGCCGCGCCACGACCTGCACTGCCCAATGGCGAGCCTGCCGCTCATGCTGCGCCTGTCGATCGACGCCATCCCGGCCGCACCCTACCTGGCCGCGCCGGCGACGGCCCGGCCGGCGGCCGACGGCGAGGCGGACGAACTTCGGGTCGGGCTGGTCTGGGCCGGCGACCCGCGCCCGGCCGTGCTGCGGTCGAACCTGATCGACCGCCGCCGCTCGACCACGCTCGCCACCCTGGCGCCGCTGCTGGAGCTGGCCGGCGTCCGGTGCTCGAGCTTCCAGCTCGGTGCCGACCGCTGCGAGCTCGCCCGATACGGGCTGGACGACGCGCTTGCCGGCGTCGCCGACTTCGCCGACACCGCCACCCGGCTGGCCGGCGTCGACCTGCTGATCACCGTCGACACCGCGATGGCGCACCTGGCCGGCGGCCTCGGGCTGCCGGTCTGGATGCTGTCCCGCCACGACGGCTGCTGGCGCTGGCTCGAGGGCCGGGCGGATACGCCCTGGTATCCGACGATGCGGATCTTCCGGCAGCCGGGACCCGGCGATTGGGAAGCGGTGGTGGCGGAGGTGATAAGCGCACTGAAGGCCAGGCGCCCTGCCCCTGGCCCCCGCCAGCACCCGATTCTCAAGTAGCGGTTTCCAAAGGCTCGCCTTTGGCGGGGTCCAGGGGCAGGGCCCCTGGCCTTCCTCCCCCCGGCAGCATCCGCCGCAGCACCGGCTCGCGATCGAACAGCTGGTGCTTCAGCACCCCCGCCAGGTGCAGCCCCACCAGCACGTAGAGGACGATCGCGAGCCAGCCGTGGAGCGCGAACCAGGTCGCGTGCACCTGCGCCTTGGTCGCCGGATCCAGCGCCATGATCGCGCCGATCCGCGGAAACGGCACCAAGCCGTAGAGCATGAGCGGATGCGCGGCCGCGGCCTTGAACGCAGAGTCGTGGACGTAGCCCGAGATCGGCAGCGCCAGGATCAGGGCGTAGAGCACGATGTGGGCGGCGTGGGCGCCGAGCCGCTCGCCGCGCGCATAGGTGCGCGGCAGCGGCGGCGGCGGATGGCCGAAGCGCCACAGCAGCCGCAGCAGCACCAGGCCCAGCACGGTGAGGCCGATCGACTTGTGGGTGTTGATGGCGGGGCGCACCAGCGCGTCCGGGAACCAGCCGATGGTCCAGATCAGCGCGAGGTTGCCGACGATCAGCGCCGCGACCAGCCAGTGCAGCAGCATGGCGATCCTGGTATAGCGCGAGGCGGTCGACATGGCCGGCTGGTCCCTTGAGGCGCAGGATCGGTGGTCAGGCTCCGGCGAGGCGATCGCCGTACCGGAGCATGCCCGAGCCGCTCGCCCGGCGCCAACACTCGAGGCCAGGAAGGGTGGATGTCGACAGGAACCTTGGACGACGCCGCGACGATCGCCGAGACCATGGCGCGCCGGCGCGCGGCGATCTCGCCCCGCCATGCGCCGCCGCCGACGCCGCTGCGCAGCCTCGTCATCCACGCCGCGGTGCTAGGCGTCTGGATGCTGCTGTTCGTGCGCGCGTTTGCCGGCGGCGGCGGGATCTGGGCCTGGTCGGCGGGGCTGGCCTACATCGCCTACGACACGCTGCTGATCGCGTTCGTGTTCGCGCAGACGCTGCGGCTGGCGCGCCGGGCTCCGCCACGGGACACGCGGCGCCCGAGGCCCGCCTCCATGCCCGCCTCGATGACGGTGATCGTCGCCGCCCACGACGAATGCGCGGCGCTGCCGGCGACGCTGGCGGCGCTGCTGGCGCAGACCGAGCCGGCCGACACCATCCTGATCGCCGACGACGGCTCCACCGACGGCAGCGACCGGCTGCTCGAGCGGACATACGGGCTGGCGCCGGCGCCGGCCGGCGTGATCGGCGCCGCCGGCGGTCCCCACCCTCCGCTGCGCTGGCTCAGGCTGGCCCAGGGCGGCAAGGCGCGCGCGCTCAACGTGGCGGTGACGCTGGCCGACACCGAGCTGGTGCTGACGGTCGATGCCGACACGCTGCTGGAGCCGTCGGCGCTGGCGGCGATGCGGCGCGCGTTCGCGGACGATCCGGCCCTGGTGGCCGCCACCGGGGTTCTGACCCCGGTCTGCGTGCCGACCGCCTCCGGACGGCTGCTGCAATGGTTCCAGACCTACGAGTACGTCCGCAACTTCCTGTCGCGCTACGCCTGGATGCGGGTGGGCGGGCTGCTGCTGATCTCGGGCGCGTTCGCCTGCTATCGGCGCGGGCCGCTGCTGGCGGTGGGCGGCTTCGATCCCGACTGCCTGGTCGAGGACTACGAGCTCACGCACCGGCTGCGCGACCATGCGGTGCGGGCCGGGCTGGTCTGGCACACCGGCGTGATCGGCGGCGCGCAGGGGCGCACCGAGGCGCCGGCGACGGTGCCGGCGTTCCTGCGGCAGCGGCGGCGCTGGTTCGGTGGCTTCCTGCAGACCCAGTACTGGTATCGGCACATGGTCGGCGACCGCGCCTACGGGCGGCTGGGGACGATGATGCTGCCGGTGAAGGCGTTCGACACGCTGCAGCCGCTGTACGGGCTCTCCGGCGTGGTGCTGCTGGCGGGGTTCCTGCTCACGGGGCGGTTCGGGGTCGCGGAGGCCGCGTTCCTGGCGATCGGCGCCAAGATCGCGTTCGACATCGCGTTCCACCTCTGGTCGCTGCGGCTCTACCGGCGCTGGCTCGGCCAGGCGCACGCGCTGTCGCCGGCGCTGGCGATCCTGGCCTCGGTGGTCGAGCCGTTCAGCTTCCAGCTGCTGCGTCACCTGGGGGCGGCGCTCGGCTGGACATCGCTGCTGCGGCGGACCCGGAGCTGGTAGGGACGCCGGGGATGCCGCGCCCGGTGCTGCGGACCGAGCGGCTGGTGCTGCGGCCGCCGCTGGCCTGCGACTCCGACGGGTAGGCGGCAGTCATGGGCGACGCGGCGGCGATGCGATACCTGGGCGGCCCGCAGCCGCGCCCGGTCGCGTGGGGCCGCCTGGCGATGACCGCCGGAAGCTGGTCGCTGCAGGGGTTCGGGATGTTCTCGGTCCTGCTGGGCGACGGCGGGCCGTGGATCGGCCGCGTCGGCCCGCTGCGGCCGGAGGGGTGGCCGGTGACGGAAATCGGCTGGGGCCTGCTGCCGGCGTTCCAGGGCCGCGGCTATGCCCTGGAGGCGGCGCGGGCCGCGGCCTGGTTCGCGTTCGAGGCGCTCGGCTGGACCGAGATCGGCCATGTGATCGACCCGGACAACGCCGCGTCGATCGCGGTGGCGCGGGCGCTCGGATCGCGGCGGCGCGGGCCGACGCGGCTGCCGGAGCCCCATGCGGACGCGCGAGTGGAGCTCTGGGGGCAGGACCGGACGGACTGGCTGGCGCGGCACGGGGCGCCGGCGGTCGGGACCGAGGGCGGCGTGACGGTCACGGCGTCCGGCACGCTGGAGGACGCGGATCAGGCGGCCATCGAAGGCGGGCTCGACCACTACGCCGTGTCCCGGGTCGGACCCGATCCGAGCCGGCCGCTCTGGGTGGCGTGCCGGGACCCGGACGGACGGCTGGTGGCCGGGGCCCGGTGCGTGGTGCTCTGGGACTGGCTGCTGCTGGACTGGCTCCGGGTGGAAGAGGGCCGGCGCGGCCGGGGGCTGGGCTCCCTGGCGCTGCGTCGGGCCGAGGAGGCCGGCGCCGCCGCGGGCTGCACCGGTGTCCTGCTCAGCACGTTCAGCTTCCAGGCGCCCGACTTCTACCGGCGGCACGGCTGCGCCGTGTTCGGAGCATTGCCGGGCCTGCCGCCCGGAGAGACCCGCTACTGGATGTCGAAGCGGATCGCGCCGTCCGCATGACCGAAATCTGTGCGGCGTCGGCAGGACCGTGGGCGACGATCGATGCGCTCCGTTCCGTCACGGTCCGGCGGATCGCCGAGACGGCGCTGGTGGTCCGCCAGCCGACCGTGATCGCCCGGCCCGCTCCGCGGCGCCACCCAGATCCGCAACGATCCGGACATACCGTTTCCCCCGGCCGTATCCATGCTGGTGGCCGGGCTCGCGGCACCCGGGTCGGCTGATCCTCGACGTGACGGCGGCGTCGTGGACAGCATATATCAGCATATGCGCCATGCGGCCGCGTGTTCGGCGGGCTCCGGATCGCGATGGCTCCGCTGCCGGGTCCAGCCTGGTGTAGATCTTCGGCGTCGTCACGAGATTTGTCTGTCGGGCTCCGCCTTCGCGTTGCCCTTCCTGTCGACCAAGGTGCCGGGACCGGACGGGGTCCCGATGCTGGTCTGGCTGCCGATCATCGCCTGGCAGGACGGCAGCAGGCGGTCGGCGCCGGACACGCCCTGCCCGGCTCGGCCCGTTCGGAGATGGGGGGTTCCGAGCGAGGGTGCCGTGGTGGCGCGGCACCCACGGCGTATCCTGCCTGAACCGGAGCGGAGCGGCCTCCTGGCCGTGAGCCGAGGGCCCGAGCGCGGGAGGGCGCGTCGGGTCGCCGGCACAGCCCGGTTCCGAGCAGGCTCAGAACATCGGCACGCCGCCGGTGACCGGGATCAGCGCGCCGCTCATGTAGCTGCCGGCATCGGAGGCCAGCAGCACGTAGGCGCCGGCGAGTTCGGCCGGCTGGCCGGCGCGGCCGAGCGGCACCGTCTTGCCGAGCGCCTCGATCTGCTCGGGGTCCTTGGCGATCGGCTGGATCGGGGTCCAGACCGGGCCGGGCGCCACGCAGTTCACCCGGATGCCCTGGTCGGCCAGCAGGTTCGACAGCCCGATGGTCAGCGAGGCGATCGCGCCCTTGGTGGCGGCATAGACCAGCATCGACTTCGTCGCCGTCTTCGCCTGCACGCTGGTGGTGTTCACGATCGACGAGCCTGGCCGCATGTGCGGAACCGCCGCCTGCGCCAGATAGACCATCGCGAACACGTTGGTGCGGAATGCGGTGTCGACCTGCTCGGCGGTGACGTCGGACAGGTCCTCGTTGGTGGTCTGGTGAGCGGCGTTGTTGACCAGGATGTCGAGCCGGCCGAGCCCCGCCACGGTGCGCGCCACCAGGGCGCGGCAATGCGCCTCGTCCTGGATATCGCCCGGCAGCAGCAGCGCGCGGCGGCCGGCGCGCTCGATCCAGCGCGCGGTGTCCTCGGCGTCGGACTGCTCGACCGGCAGGTAGGACAGCGCCACGTCGGCCCCCTCGCGGGCATAGGCGATGGCGACGGCGCGGCCGATCCCGGAATCGCCACCGGTGATCAGCGCCACCCGGCCGGTCAGCAGGCCCTTCCCGACATAGCTCTGCTCGCCATGGTCGGGCGCCGGGGTCATCCGCGAGGTGAGGCCGGGCGCCGGCTGCTGCTGGTCGCCCGGGAACGGCTGCTCGTTGGCACGCGGGTCGGTGGCCATCTGTCGGGGCTCCTCGAAGGTGGCGGGAAGGCAAGGCCAGGGCGCCGCCCTGGACCCGCTCGGGGCTGATCCCTGAGAACCCGTTCGTCAGGAGTTGGTTCGCCAGGCGGCGCGACCATCGCAGCGGAGAGAAGGCCAGAGGCTTCGCCCCTCGACCTCACCGGGGCCATGACGCGAAGCGTGCGTGTGCACGGCGGTCGGGGCCCGCTCACCATCGTTGCGCCTTCCGGACGGGATGTCTCGGTGTCCGTCCACGACTATTCCTCGACTCTCTGGAGTCGGTTGTGATGCCGTGCGGCAGCCCCGATCCGCAGGAGCCGTTCGATGGGGACTGTCGAGGACCGCGCAGTCCGACCGCCGCGATCATCGACGGCCAGAGCGTCAGGAGCGCGGAATGCGCCATGCCGGCGATCCGACGCGCCCCCCTGCGCCAGGCCGCGGTCTCACGGCCATGAGGCCGCTCCGGTTCCGGGCAGTCGCGCCGGCCGCGTCGCGCCGGTGCGGCATCCGGCACAGCCGGTTCCGAGACAGTTGGCTAGGGCTTCCAACCTGAAACCGTATCGGCAGCAGGCCGGTGCCGATATTCCGTGCTGTCGTTCCGGACGAAGACGACAGCCGTGCGATCGTGGTATTCGCGCCGCCATGCAGGCATCCCGTCGAACCGTGCCACCAACGGGTCTTCCATGGTCAGAAGGGCCCAGCCGATGCCGGCGTGATCCAGGTTCCGCTCCAGCTGAGTGCTGGATGATCGTGACATGGCGAGGAAGTCGGACAGGAAGGCGTCGCCGAACAGTTCAGCCCGCCCGTCGACGAAGGGATGCAGGCCGACGAGCGAGAGATAGCCCCCGAACTGATAGCTGTTGAGGACGGGCGTGCGGGCGATGCCAGGTGGAAGCTGAGCAACCGCCGAGACGGGAGATGACGTGCCGTCGACGCTCCCGACTGGATCCGCCAGCCGCAGCGCGACAAGAAGCACCGACGCGAGCAGGCATGCACCTCGGCCAACTGCTCGTGAGCGCGGCGGAACGGCCGCAGCGAAGGCCCGTCCGACCGGCTCAGCCAGGATCGATGCGCCGGCGATGCCGAAGAGGAGGCAGTGCCTCCTGTGGGCGAGCGCCAGATAGAGCAGCCCCGCCAGCAGGAACAGCCGGAGTGACGGCAACCCGATCCGGCCGCTGCCAAGCAACACGACCAGCGCGAGCAACACGACCATGAAGCCGCCGTCGGTCGAGAAGTCGACCGGCTTCCACTCGTAGATTGCTGACAGGCTGTGGAGTTGCAGCAAGCGAAGGGGAAACAGCAGGCCGTTCAGAAACTGCGGCGTGGCGACGGCGGCACCGATCGCTGCGATCAGAAAGGCCCACCAGAGCCGCACCGTCCGGTCACGATGATCGGGATGCTCCAGGGTCGCCTCGATGGCGAACGGAATGGTGATCACGATGCCGAACGCGAACCCGCCATGCATGTTGGCCCAGAGGGTCATGACCGGCAAAAGCCACCAGGATGGAACCCTGCGGTCGTGGCGGGCGGACAGAAGCTCGGCGATCCACAACTCGAGGAGGGGCAACGCCAGGATGTGGGGACGGGCGAGGATGCTGGGCAGGACGCAGACGAGAGCCGCGGCGGTGAGGAGCATCGTCTCCGTCCAGCCGCTCCGCCGGGCGATGTGCCGGGCAAGGTTGACGAAGGCGATCGCCGTGGATGTCGCGGTCAGAAGTACGACGCCCGTGAGTCCGGCCGCCCGATACGCCATGGCGAGAAACAGCTCGGACAGCCACTCGTGGGCCTGCCAAGGATGACCGGCGAAGGTCCAGCTGAGCGGATCCCGCGTCAGCACCGACCGGTGCTCGAGCATCCAGGTGCCGGCGGCGATGTGGGTATAGGTGTCCCCGTCCCCCAGTACGCCGCGTGACACGCAGACGATGATGGCGGTCAGAAGCCCGAAGAACGCCGCGGCATCGAAATGGCTCGGGACCCTGGCCCGTGTATCCGCAAACGACATGGCCCGAGCAGACTACCGGGAAATTGCTAACTGGGTTTGAATGCCGATGGGCTTGATGCAGGGGAACGGCAGCCGCGCCCATGGCGTTTCCGGGACGACGGAAGAGGCTCTCATCGGCCGTGGAGGATCGGGCGCGAGCCCGCATGACCTGCCGAGCGGCGTCCAGACCGGGCGCATGATCGTCCGCCGCCAGCGAGAACGCCTGCAGCGAGTGCGAGACCATCATGTCGTGGTCGTTCCAGAGGCTTCGACAGCCCGAACACCAGCAGCCGGCCGCCAGCTCCGGCCGCTGCTGGACGCGGACAGGGTCTGGCGCAGCAGGACGACGCCGTCGATCACGTCGTGCGCCGCGCCGGGGGTGAGCGCGATGGGGAGGAGGTTGAAGCGGTGCCGGGAACCGCAGGTAGGCCGCGACGTCGGCGGCGCCGGTGCAGCCGACATCCCGGATGATGCCGGCGCTGAAGCCGGTCTCCGACTGGGCCAGCGTCGGCAGCGACTGCGTGCCGATGGCGCTCTCGATGATGGCGCGCTGGAACAGGCCGGGGGCCAGCAGCGGCGACACCAGGGCGTGCTCGACGGAGATGCCGCCGCCCGATCCTCCAAACGGCGTCACGTTGCGCGGACCGCCGCCGAGCGTCACGATGTTGTCGTGCACCCAGCGGATCGCCGCCTCCTGGTCCAGGATGCCGTAGTTGCCGGAGACCTCGGACGGGCTTTCCGCATCCAGCGCCGAAGCGGTCAGGAACCCGAGGGCGCCGAGCCTGTAGTTGAGCGTGACGACGACGTCGCCCTTCCCGGCGATGATCCTGCCGCCGCAGTAGGGATACGGGCCGCTGCCGAACTCGCGGCCGCCGCCATGGACGAACGCCATGACCGGCCGGTAGCCGGCGGCGGACTCGTGGTCGGCGGACAGCCTCGTCCGGGCGTTCAGGTAGAGGCAGTCCTCGCTGCCCGTAGCCACCCCGGCCCGCGCTTGCGAGCAGACGCCGGAGACGGCGGTGGTGGCCGGAACCGCAGCGGCCCGACCGGCGGGGGCGCCTACGGGATGCCGAGGAAGACGGCGGTGTCGTCCTGCTCGGCGCCGATGACGACGCCGCCGTCGATCCTGACCCGCGGGGCGGCAGCCCTGGCGGATGCGGGCATGGCGACGCCCGCCAGCACCGCTGCCACCGCCGCACGACGCAGACGCCTGTCCTTGTTCGGCAGAGCAGGTCTTGCCGTCGCAATCGTGGAAATTCTCCACCCCTTGTTCTTTGTTCCGTGCTGTTTCGCGTTGGCCGTGATTATCCGCGATGCGCCCTCGCGGCCGGTTGCCGGATGAACCAGACCACGCTCCTGACCGTGCCGGCACCCTGTCGAACCGTATGGATGCAAGCCTTGACGAAGCGGGCCTGGGGCCCGCGGCCCCAGTGGGGTCCAGGGGCGAAGCCCTGGCCTGCTTCCCCATGCGACAGCCAACCGTCGTGCGCTTGATCGCCGGGCCTACGGCCGTCAGCCGTTCCAGCCATCGAGTCGGGTCTGCGCGATTCGTGCCGCCCCGCTGCCGGGCGCGGCCGCCAGCACCCGCTCCAGACAGCTGGTGGCGCTCGCATGGCGGCCGAGCCCGCGGTTCAGCTCCGCGGCATCGAGCCAGTTCGCCATCACGTCCGGCGCGATGAGCAGCATGCCCTCGAGCGCGGTCAGCGCCGGCAGCAGCTCGCCGGCGACCAGGCGGCGCTGCACCAGGTTGCGCTGCAGCCGAAGCAGCACGTCGCGGGTCGACATCGGCCGCGTCATGCCGGGCTGCAGCACGAGGTCGTCGCCGCCCAGCCGCTGCAGCATCGACAGCAGCTCGACGCTGCCGACGGTGGCGCCGGCGCCGAACGGGTCGACGAGCAGCCGCCTCGGCTGCCGCGGCCGCACCGCGGCGCTGCCGGCCGGCGCCCGCTCGGCCGAGGAGAGCACCGCCAGCAGGAAATGGCCGGGGAAATCGATCCCGTGCCCCTCCCACCCGGCGGCGCGGATGCAGTGCAGCCAGATCACGCCGAGCGCCACCGGAAGGCCGCGGCGGCGCTCGATCACCCGGATCAGGTTGGCGTTGTCGAGGTCGTCGTAATGCGCGACGTCGCCGCTGTAGCCGTGGTGGGCGTGGATCAGGCCGGCGAGCGCCCCGATCCGCGCCTCCTGCGACCGGCCCGACAGCACGGCGCCGACCGCGGCGGCGTCGCGCGCCAGCACCGACAGGTGCTCCGACGCCGCCTGCCAGTCCCCGGCGCCGCGATCGAGCCGGGCCAGCTGCAGGGCGGCGGGAGCCGGATCGATCTCGGTGTCGGGCAGCATGCCGACCGCCGCCAGTGCATCGCTCGCCTCGATCATGAACAGGCTCCCCTGCAGCCGCCGTCTTGCCGTGGCCAGGGCTCAAGCTGGCAGTCGGCGCCGTGGTTGCAAGGGAGGCCGGCCCGGCCCCGGCCGGCGGGGTCAGCTCATCTGCAGGCGGTCGTCCTCGCGCACGATCACCGCCCGCAGCAGGTCCAGCAGATCCTGGCCGCCGGCGGCGTGGCCGGCGAAGCCGACGCCGAGACCGCGGATCGGGTCGTCCGCCCGGTCGGCGCCGGTATAGGCCATCGACCAGGCCGGGAAATCCCGGGCGGCGATCGACGCCGCCTGCAGCACGATCACCTCGGCGTGGCGCTCGTCCTGCTGGATGCGCTCGAAGGTCTCGGCCACGGCCGCCATCGGGCCCTCGAGCACCTGGGCGAAGCATCCCTGGCTGAACATCAGCCCACCGGTGATGCCGTCGGACGCGTTGCGGCGACGCGCCGTGGCCAGGATGCTGCGGATGTCCTCGGCGTGCGCTTGCGGCTCGGTGGCGATCACCGGCCGGCTGCAATAGAGCACGCGGTAGAGCTTCTGCATGGTGACTGATCCAGTGTCAGGCAGGGGATGAGGCGATGGCGGGGAAATCGGCGAGCAGGCAGTCGATCTGGTCCGCGGCGACCGGACGGCTGAACAGGAAGCCCTGCACCGACGTGCAGCCCTCGGCGCGGATGCGGGCGAGCTGCTCCTCGGTCTCGACGCCCTCGGCGATCGTCGACATGCCGAGGCTGGCGCCGAGCGCGTTGATCGCGCGGATGAAGGCGTTCTGGCTGGCGACGTCGCCGTTGTCCTTCACGAACGAGCGGTCGATCTTGATCTTGTCGAACGGGAAGCTGCGCAGCTGGCTCAGCGAGGAGTATCCGGTGCCGAAATCGTCCATGGCGACGCGGACCTCCATGGCGCGCAGCCGCTGCAGGGCCGCCAGCACGCCCTGCTCGTTGTTCAGCAGCGCGCCCTCGGTGATCTCGATCTCGAGGCGCCGGCCGGGAAGATCGCTGTTTCGCAACGAGCGGGCGACCGCCTCGATCAGCCGCGGCAGGTCGTCGAACTGCAGCGGCGAGACGTTCACCGCCACGATCACGTGGTCGGGCCAGCGGGTGGCCTCCCGGCAGGCCTCGCGCAGCACCCATTCCCCGAGCGGCACGATCAGCCCGATCTCCTCGGCAAGCGGGATGAAGGCCCCGGGAGGTACCAGGCCGCGGGTCGGATGACGCCAGCGCAGCAGCGCCTCGAAGCCGACCACAGCGCGGTTGTCGAGGTCGATCTGCGGCTGGTAGTTCAGCTCGAACTCGTGCAGTGCGAGCGCCTTGCGCAGGTCGATCTCGAGCATGCGGCGTGCGGCCGCGCGATCGTCCATCTCCGCATGGAAGAACCTGAAGGTGCCGCGCCCGCGCGCCTTGGCGTCGTAGAGGGCGAGGTCGGCGTTGCGCAGCAGCCTGTCGTAGTCGTCGCCGTCCTGCGGCGAGAGGGCCAGGCCGATGCTGGCGCCGATGTTGATCAGGTGGCCATCGACCAGATAGGGCCGGCCGATCACGTCGATGAGACGGGCGGCGAACGACGTCAGCGCCACGCGGTCCAGTGCCGACGCGACCAGGATGGCGAACTCGTCGCCGCCGAGCCTGGCCACCACGTCGTCGGCCCGCGCCATCCCGCGCAGGCGCTTGGAGACCAGCCCGAGCAGGCCGTCGCCGACCGCGTGTCCCAGCGTGTCGTTCACCGACTTGAAGCGGTCGAGGTCGATCAGCAGCACGGCCTGGCCGCTGGCGTCCGCGCGGCACGTCGCAATGTCGGCCTGCCGCGCCTCCAACGCCGCCATCGCCTGCACCTGGAACAGGCGGCGGTTGAGCAGCCCGGTCAGCGGATCGTGCAGCGCCGAGTTCACCGCCGCCGCCTCCGCCGCGCGGCGCTCGGTGGTGTCCTCGAAGGCGAGTGCCCAGGTGTCGTCGGACAGCGGCGCCACGCGGAGCGCCAGGAAGCGCGCGCCGTTGCCGACCACGATCGCGGCGGTCCGCTCGCAGCGCCCCTGCACCGCGGCGTGCAACGCCTCGCCCACCTCCTGGACCAGCCCGGCGGTGAGCACGCCGCTGGCGTCGAGCAGGTCCGGAAGGCGGGCCGCGTGCGCCAGCGTCCCGGCCGGGATCTGCAGCAGCGCGCCGAGCCGCCGGTTGACGAAGTGGACCCCCCACTCGCGGTCGACCGTGACGATGCCCGTCCTGACGCCGTCCAGGAGCGCCAGCAGATGCGCCGGCTCCAGCACGCGGAGGGCGCCGTCGATCGCCATCATCGACTTAAAGGGGGGCTCTAGCGGGAGGTCCATCGAGACGCGCACTCCGGGCCCGATCCGGCAGCGCGGTCGGGTTGACTGGCGGCGATCCTGACGGCAACGCCTTGCGGCGGCGTTAATGCGGCGGCGGCGCGGCACGCGGCCGTGCCCGGCGGCTCCCTTCCGCCGGACCGGCGGCTGCGCTAGGTGACGGGGGCATCCCTGGGACACCACCCGCCCGCCATGGCCTCCAGCAACGACATCCGCGCCAGCTTCCTGGACTACTTCGCAGGCCAGGGCCACCAGGTGGTGCCGAGCAGCCCGCTGGTGCCGCGCAACGACCCGACCCTGCTGTTCACCAACGCCGGCATGGTGCAGTTCAAGGACGTGTTCACCGGCCAGGAAACCCGGCCCTACAGCCGCGCCGCCAGCGCCCAGAAGGTGGTCCGCGCCGGCGGCAAGCACAACGACCTCGACAATGTCGGCTACACCGCCCGGCACCACACCTTCTTCGAGATGCTGGGCAACTTCTCGTTCGGCGACTACTTCAAGCCGCTCGCGATCGAGCTGGCCTGGACGATGGTGACCCGGACGTTCGGCCTGCCCGCCGATCGGCTGCTGGTCACGGTGTACTCCGAGGACGACGAGGCGGCGCGTCTATGGAAGCGGATCGCCGGGCTGCCTGACGGCCGCATCGTCCGCATCCCGACCGCCGACAATTTCTGGCGCATGGGCGATACCGGCCCGTGCGGGCCGTGCTCGGAGATCTTCTTCGACCATGGCGACGGCGTCCCGGGCGGGCCGCCGGGCTCGGCGGACGAGGATGGCGACCGGTACGTCGAGATCTGGAACCTCGTGTTCATGCAATATCTCGAGGGCCCGCCCGGCACCCGCCTGCCGCTGCCGCGGCCCTCGATCGACACCGGGCTCGGGCTCGAGCGATTCGCCGCCATCCTGCAGGGCCACCGCGACAACTACGACACCGACACGCTGCGCGCGCTGATCCTGGCCTCGGCCGAGGCCACCGGCCAGGACCCCGACGGCCCGTTCCGGACCAGCCACCGCGTCGTCGCCGACCACCTGCGCTCGTCCTCGTTCCTGATCGCCGACGGCGTGCTGCCGGCCCGGGAGGGGCGCGGCTACGTGCTGCGCCGGATCATGCGCCGCGCCATGCGCCACCTGCACCGGATGGGCACCACCGGGCCGGTGTTCGACCGGCTGGTGCCGGCCCTGGTGCGGCAGATGGGTGCCGCCTATCCCGAGCTCGGCCGCTCCGAAGCGCTGATCCGCGAGACCATGCGGCTCGAGGAGGACCGCTTCAAGGCGCTGCTGGAGCGCGGCCTCGGGCTGCTGGCCGACGAGACCGGCCGGCTCGGCGCCGGCCAGCCCCTGCCGGGCGAGGTCGCCTTCAAGCTCTACGATACGTTCGGCTTCCCGCTCGACCTCACCGAGGACGCGCTGCGCGAGGACGGCCGCGCCGTCGACCTGCCCGGCTTCGAGGCGGCGATGCGGGTGCAGCGCGTCCGTGCCCGCGCCGCCTGGTCGGGCTCCGGCGACGCCGCCACCGAGCAGGTCTGGTTCGACCTGCGCGACCGCGTCGGCACGGCCGAGTTCCTGGGCTACGCCACCGAGCGCGCCGATGCC
The DNA here is from genome assembly GCA_964247725.1 of uncultured Acetobacteraceae bacterium. GTDB lineage: Bacteria > Pseudomonadota > Alphaproteobacteria > Acetobacterales > Acetobacteraceae > Lichenicola. The sequence continues at coordinate 43,677 of CAXTVM010000015.1, forward strand.
CAGATCACCGCACTGCTCGTGGCCGGCGCCCCGGTGGACGAGGCGGCGGCGGGCACCGAGGTCGCCGTGCTGCTGAACCAGACGCCTTTCTACGCCGAGAGCGGCGGCCAGGTCGGCGACGCCGGCACCCTGCGCGGCGCCGGCTTCGAGATCGCCGTGACCGACACCCAGAAGCGGCTGGGCGAGCTGTTCGTGCATGTCGGCCGAGTCGCGTCCGGCACCGTTCGGGTCGGCGCCGCGGCCACCGCCGCGGTCGACCACGCCAGGCGCGGCGACATCCGCGCGCACCATTCCGCCACCCATCTGCTGCACGCAGCACTTCGCCGCCGGCTCGGCACGCACGTGACCCAGAAGGGCAGCCTCAACGCTCCCGACCGGCTGCGCTTCGACGTGAGCCAGCCGCGCCCGATCACGCCGGAGGAGCTCGCCGCGGTGGAGGCCGAGATCAACGGCAAGATCCGCGAGAACGGCGCGGTCGCCACCCGCCTGATGACGCCCGAGCAGGCGGTGGCCGACGGCGCGATGGCGCTGTTCGGCGAGCGCTACGGCGACGAGGTGCGCGTGGTCTCGATGGGCGAGCCCGAGGACCCCGGCCGTCCGGCCTATTCGGTCGAGCTGTGCGGCGGCACCCATGTGGCGCGCACCGGCGAGATCGGCCTGTTCCGGATCACCGCCGAGACCGGCGTGTCGGCGGGCGTGCGACGGATCGAGGCGGTCACCGGACGCGCCGCCGAGCAGGCCGCTTCACTGGCCGAGGCGCGGCTGGCGCAGGTGGCTGCGCTGCTGCGGACCACGACGTCCGAGGCGGCGGACCGGCTCGCCGCCCTGCTGGAGGAACGGCGCGGGATGGAGCGCCAGCTGGCCGACCTGCAGCGCCGGCTGGCCGCCGGCGGTGCGTCGGCGGTGCCGCCGGAGGATGTCGGCGGCATCGCGTTCACCGGCCGCAACCTCGGCGACGTGCCGCCGAAGGAGCTGAAGGGCATCGCCGAGGAGATCGGCCGGCAGATCGGCTCGGGCGTGGTGACGCTGATCTCGACGGCCGACGGCAAGGCGAGCGTGGTCGCCTGGGTCTCGTCCGACCTCGTCCAGCGCCTCGACGCGGTGGCGCTGGTTCGGGACGCCAGCGCCGCGATGGGCGGCCGGGGCGGTGGCGGACGGCGCGAGCTGGCCCAGGCCGGCGGCCCGCAGCCCGAGCAGGCGGAGGCGGCGCTGGCCGCGGTGAGGGCCGCGGTCGCGCGCGCCTGACGGGACCGTTCCGGCTGGTCCGTGGGGCCGGGACGATGAGGCAATCGGACCCGTCACGCCGTGGGGCGCTGGCGGGCAAGGTCCTGGCCACCGGCGGCTCCGGCCTCGTCGCCGGCTGCCGCATCCCGCGGCGTCCCGCCGCCGGCCACGGTGGGCGCTGGACGGTGGCGATGACGCCGCCATGCATGAGCGCGCCGGCATCGGCGTGGCGGACCGCCATCGCCGGCCATCGGTCGATCCGTGCGGAGGCCATGCTCGACCGGTTCGAAACCGGCGCACCGGACGCCGCGCCGAGGCAAGTTGCCGGATGAACCTCCTGGGGACCGCCGACGTGAAGGCTGCAGCGTCCTGGCATCCGTCGCCGGCAAGGTCGGGCAAGCTTGCACCGCGAGAGCCGCAGATGGCTTCCGCCTCGACATGCCGGTTCCTCGGTCCTGGCGACGAGCCGTCCGCGCCCGTCGTGGCGACGGCACGGGACCGTCAGTCCGCGGCAGACCCGATCAGGACCGGTTCGGGGCGCCATTCGCCGGCGCCGCCAACCGAGCCGACCGCCGCCGCCAGCTCCAGGGCGGTCCGCATCCGCAGCGTGTCCAGGATCCGCTCGGCGATCAGCAGCCCGGTATCGTTCTGCCACAGCCACAACCCGTTGATCTGGCCGCGGAACGAGGGCTCGCCTCCCATTGCCTCGCCGGGCCGGTACCCGGCCGCCAGCCCGAGCGCGAACAGGCCGCCGATCGGCTCGCCGGCCGCGTCGAGCACGGCGCAACCCGGCCCGGCGAGCAGGCCGCCGGGCTCGTCCATGGCCAGCCTCAGCGCGGTACCGTCGACGTCGCGGACCGGCAGCCCGCGCGGCCGGTAGCCGATGCAGGACACGATCACGTCCGCCTCGTCGAGCAGCAGCCGGTCCCGGCCCCACGCCTCGGCCGTCTCGTGGCTCACGGCACCGTTCGCAGCCCCGAGCCGGTGCATCCGCAGCCGCGGGTCGGGGCCGGCCTGATCCAGGCCCAGCATCCGCCGCGCCAGCGTCCGGCTGTCGAAGCGCAGGCCGCCGAAGCGGTACACGAAGCCGCTGACCGGGCAGATGTCGTCCCGCCCGAAGGCGGTGTAGCCGTCGGCCAGCGCGGCCTCCGCGGACGGGTAGAACAGGGTAAGCCGGCTGCGGTGCATCAGGGTGACGACAGACTCGGGCGGCAGCCGGCCCGGCTCCAGCAGCAGCCGGACGCAGGCCAGCGCGCTGCTGGCGCCGCCGATCACCGCGACCCTGGGCGCCGAGATCGTGCGCAGCCGCTCGGCGATCTCCGCGATCCCGTCCGTCGTCACCGCGCGGTCGGAGTGCCGCAGCCGCTCGCGGTGGGCGGCGTGCAGCGGCCGGCCGCCGATCCGCACCCGGTCCAGCCCTGCGTCGGACTGAAGGCCGCCGGTGGCGAGCAGGACCGTGTCCGACACGATCTCGGTGATCCTGCCGTCGGCGAGGCGGCGCAACCTGGTCGACCAGCCGCCCCCCGCCAGCCGGCACGTGGAGACCGCCTCGTGGCCGGTCAGCACCTGCCCGGCGGGCGACCCGGCGACGATGTCCGCGAATGCCGCGCCGACCAGGCGCAGCAGGGCTCCGACCAGCGCCAGCGGCACCGTCCCGCCGCCGTGTCCGGCGATGGCCAGCGCCACCGGATGCTCGGCCAGGGCGCCGATCCGAGGATCGTGCCGGCCGGCGAGGCAGGACAGGAAGGTCTGCGCCGAGCTGTCCGAGTTGGTCGCGTAGCACCCGAGCCGGCCGTCGCCGATCGATCCCGAGCGCTCCACCACCACCACCCCGTGCGACAGGATCTCCGGCAGCAGCCCGCGCGCCGAGGCCGCGATCAGCGGCGCCAGCCCGGCCGGCCCGCCGCCGACCACCAGGGTGCCGATCCGGACGGACGCCGCGCCGTCCGCCACGGGTGCCGGCCTTGGCCGGGCCCGCCCCAAGGTCCGTACCGAGACCCGCCCTGGAGTTCGCTCGATCAGGCCCGGCCCCGTCACGGAAACGGTGCGGATGGCGGCCAGGCGCCCGGCCCGGCCCCGGTCCAACCGTGCATGGGCGACGCGCAGCCTCCCGCAGACCGCATCGACGGTCTCGACCGTCATCTCGTCCCAGAGCGGCAACGCCAGCATCGAGCGCGACAGCCGCTCGGTCACGGCGAGATCGTCGGCCAGGCCGCGCTGCCTGAAGAAGGGCTGCTCGGCCACGTGCGGCGAGAAGTAGGTGCCGGTGCCGACGCCGTCCGCGGCCAGGGCGGCCACGAGCTCGTCGCGGCGATGCTCGAACTCGGCCGGCGGCAGCATCGGCATGAACTGGTGCGCGCAGCGCAGGCCGCGGACCCGCTGGAACACGTGGTCCGGCAGCAGGTCGCGGTACCGCGCCGCCAGGCGCTCGCGATGCCGCACCACCTCCCTGAATCCATGCAGCCGCTCCAGCGCCAGCAGGGCGCCGACCTCGCTCAGCTTCGCGTTCAGTCCCGGCATCGTCGCCGAGCGCGGCGCGCCGAAGCCGAAGTTGCCCATCACCCGCAGCGTCTCGACCAGCGCGCGGTCGCCGCAATGGATGACGCCGCCCTCGGCGGTGGCGAAGGTCTTGGTCGCATGCATCGAGAACACGACCGGATGGGCGAAGCCGGCACCGAAGGCGCGCCCATCCGCGTCGAGGCTGCCCAGCGAGGCGGCGGCGTCGACCACCACCGGGATCCCGGTCCGTTCCGACAGCCGGGCATAGCGGTCGAGGTCGATGCAGCTGCCGAAGGTCGCATAGGGGACGATCACGGCGATCTCCCCGCCGTGGCGCGCGATCAACCGTTCCTCGGAGGCTGCGCAGGCGCTCCAATCCTGCGGATCGACGTCGCAGAACAACGGCGTGAGACCGATCCAGTCCGCGGCCTGGGCGGCCGCGGCGAAGGTGAAGGACGGCATCAGCGCGTAGCGGCAGGGCGCGGACCGCGACGGCACCCGGTCCCGGCGGCGTTCCATGACCGCGCGCATCGCCAGCATCAGGCCGGTGGTTGCGTTGCAGACGGTGACGCAACCGCCGGCGGCGCCGAACATCTCGCACTCGAGCGCATGCTCGAACCGCATGTTGACCGGACCGTGGTTCGTGTAGATACGCGACAGCTCGATCAGCCGCAGTTCCGCGGCGAGCCCGCTCAGCCGCGGCGGCGACGGCCGGATGAACGGCACCGTGGAGGCGAGGTCGCCCATCGTAACCGTCCTGTCTTGGGATCAGCGTGAGGCCCGGCACGGTCTTCGAACGTGCCGGTTCCGGCACGACGTTCCGCCGGCGATGGCTCGGGTCGAATGAGACGCCACTACTCGATGGTTTTTGAGACCCAGCAGCGACAGGATGTCTAACGTTAATTTTCTGCACAAGCAGATTCGGATGGGCATCGGGGATTAACGGTTAGTTCACATCCCTGGACGGGTGAGGTTTGAGATGATCCGATATCCCTGCATGTCTCGATATCCAAATCAGTCACAGGTTATACTGTCGATCCGATCCAGCCGTTCGAGTTGGATGGCGTGCGATCCCGATGTCGGGATTCCATCGGCCCGGCCGCGGGACCCCGGGCGGCCGCGGCTGCACGCCCAGATGTCCGGCTGATCGTCTGGACACCGAAGCCGAGGATCTCTGGACGGTTCCGACACGGAACGGATCGACCGGACGATGCAGGCGATCGTCGAGATCGGGCCGCGACATGATCCATGGTCCCGCACTCTCAACCACCGCATGACAGTGGCTGCAGGACGACGGGTTGCGTCGTCGGTATGGCAGACCTCGTTCGACGCGCTCCGACGCGTCCGCAGCCGGTTCGGCGGCAGGCCGCCGCAGGGATCCTTACGGGTCGAGACCCTCGTCCGCGTCGTAATCCAGCCCGATGTCGAGCACCGACACCGAGTGCGTCAGCCAGCCGATCGAGATCAGGTCGACGCCGGTGGCGGCCAGCGCCGGCGCGGTCTCCGGCGTCACCCGCCCGGACGCCTCGGACACCGCCCGGCCGCCGATCATGGCGACCGCCTGGCGGAGCATCTCCGGGCCCATGTTGTCGAGCAGCACCGCGTCCGGTCGCAGCGGCAGCGCCTCGGCCAGCTGCGCCAGCGTGTCGACCTCGACCTCGATCTTGACCAGGTGGCCGACCGACCGCCGTGCCCGCTCGATCGCCACCGCGACGCCGCCGGCGATGGCGATGTGGTTGTCCTTGATCAGCACCGCGTCGTCGAGCCCGTAGCGGTGGTTGGACCCGCCGCCGACGCGCACGGCGTATTTCTGCAGGGCCCGCATCCCGGGGATCGTCTTGCGGGTGCAGCAGATCCGCGCCCCGGTGCCCTCGACCGCCCGCACCACGCGCCGCGTCGCCGAGGCGATGCCCGACAGGTGCGACAGGTAGTTCAGCGCCACCCGCTCGGCGGTCAGCACGCCGCGCGCCGGGCCCTCGACCGCGGCGATGGCGTCGCCGGGCGCGATCGCGGCGCCGTCCGCGTGGTGAACCGTCATCACGAGCCGCGGGTCGACCAGCGCGAACGCCAGCCGGGCCAGGTCGAGGCCAGCCACCACGCCGGGCTCGCGCGCACGGAGCACGCAGCGGGTCCGGGCCAGCTCCGGCACGATCGCGTCGGTGGTGATGTCGCCGGCACGGCCGAGGTCCTCCAACAGCGCCGCCCGCACCAACGGCTCCAGCATCAGGTCCGGCAGCCGGGGCGCCGTCCCGCTCAAGAGGCCAACCTCCGCTCCGGCAGCATCCCTGGCACCGACCGCAGCCCCGCCATCGCCTCGTCCAGCGTGATGGTGCGGCGCGCCGCCTCCGCCGCACGATCCGGATGGTCGGTGCGGAAGTGGCCGCCGCGGCTCTCGCGACGCTCGCGCGCCGAGAGGCACAGCAGCAGGGCGACCAGGGCGGCATCGTCGCCGTCCGCCAGCGGCGCCAGCGCGCCGATCGCCGCATCCAGCCCGGCTTCGTCGCGCAGCACCCCGGCCGACCGCGCCATCGACTGCCGCACCAGCGCCAGCGTCCCCGGCCGCGCCGCCCGCGCCGAGGCCGGCGCCCTCGGCGTCGCCGCAGCGCCGCGGCCGTGGTCGGACGCGATCGCCGCCGCCACCGCGACCGCGCCGACCGCCGCCTCCAGCAGCGAGTTGCTGGCCAGCCGGTTGGCGCCGTGCAGGCCGGTGCAGGCGACCTCGCCGCAGGCATACAGCCCCGGCACCGAGCTGCGCCCGTCCGCATCCACCGCGACGCCGCCCATGTGGTAGTGCGCCGCCGGCCGCACCGGGATCGGCATCGTCGCGGGATCGACGCCGCGCGCGCGGCAGGCCGCCGTGATGCCCGGGAACCGGCGCTCGAAGCCGCTGCCCAGCGCCGTCCGCGCGTCCAGGAACACGGCATGGCCGGCGCCCAGGTGATGCCAGACCGCCCGCGACACCACGTCGCGCGGCGCCAGCTCGTTCTCCATGAAGCGGGCGCCGGTCTCGTCGATCAGCGTCGCCCCCTCGCCGCGCACCGCCTCGCTGACCAGCTTCATCGGCGCGTCCGCCACGCTGCCCGGCACCGCCAGCGCGGTCGGGTGGAACTGCACGAACTCGAGGTCGCCGAGCCGGGCGCCGGCCCGTGCCGCGGCGGCCAGCCCGCTGCCGGTGGCGCCCATGGGGTTGGTGGTGTCGCGGAACAGGGCGCCGAGGCCGCCGGTCGCCAGCACCACGCGGCCGGTCGCCAGCGCCGCCCGCTCGCCGTCGCGGTCCAGCACGACCCCGACGATGCGGCCCTCCCCGGTCAGCAGGGACGACAGCTTCGTGTGCTCCAGCACCGTCACCGACGGGCACGCCAGGACCGCCTCCCGCAACGCGCGCACGATCTCGGCGCCGGTGGCGTCGCCGGCGGCGTGGACGATGCGTCGGCGCGCGTGCGCGGCCTCCAGTCCGACCGCCAGCCTTCCGTCCGGGGCGCGGTCGAACCGCACGCCATGGTGAGCCAGGACGTCCATCACCGCCGGGCCGGCCGCGGTGATCCGCGCCGCCACCGCGGCGTCGCAGAGCCCGTCGCCGGCCGCCAGCGTGTCGGCCAGGTGCAGCGCCGGGCTGTCGTCCTCGCCCACCGCGACCGCGATGCCGCCCTGCGCCCAGCCGCTGGAGCCCTCGGTGCCGAGCGGCGCCCGCGTCACCAGCACGCAGCGCCGCGGCGCCAGCTCCAGCGCGGTCAGCAGCCCGCCGAGCCCGGAGCCGACGATGACCGGCTGCCCGGCCAGATCCATGAGCCCGTTCACAGCGCCAGCATCCTCTCGACCGCCTGCCGCGCCCGCACCGCCAGGTGCGGCTCGATGCGGACTTCGGTCTCCATGGTCTCCAGGCAGCGCCGGATCGCCGGTAGCGTGATGCGCTTCATGTGCGGGCACAGGTTGCACGGCCGCACGAACTCGACCTCCGGGTGCAGCACCGCCAGGTTGTCGCTCATCGAGCACTCGGTGATCAGCAGCACCCGCGACGACCGGCCGCTGCCGACGTAGTCCGACATGTGCGCGGTGGAGCCGGAGAAATCGGCCTCCGCCACCACCTCCGGCGGGCACTCGGGGTGCGCCAGCACCACGATGCCCGGGTTCTCGGCGCGCAGCCGGCGGATCTCGTCCGGGGTGAAGCGCTCGTGCACCTCGCAGTGCCCGGCCCAGGTGATCATCCGGATGCCGGTCTCGTTGGCAATGTTCTGCGCCAGGTATTCGTCCGGGATCATGATGACGCTCTCGGCGCCGAGCCCCTCGACGATGCGCCGGGCGTTGCCCGACGTGCAGCAGACGTCGCTCTCGGCCTTCACCGCGGCCGAGGTGTTGACGTAGGTCACCACCGGCACGCCGGGATAGCGCTCGCGCAGCAGTCGCACGTCGGCGGCGGTGATGGAGTCCGCGAGAGAGCAGCCGGCGCGCATGTCCGGCATCAGCACCCGCTTGGTCGGGTTCAGCAGCTTGGCGGTCTCGGCCATGAAGTGCACGCCGGCCATGACGATGGTGTCGGCCCGCACCGCCTGGGCTTCCCGCGCCAGCGCCAGGCTGTCGCCGACGATGTCGGCCACGCAGTGGAAGATCTCCGGCGTCTGGTAGTTGTGCGCCAGGATGACGGCGCCCCGCTCCCGCTTCAGCTCCAGGATCGCCTCGATGTCGTCGGCGAACAGCGCCCATTCGGCCGGGGGGATGACGCGGCTGACGCGGTCGTAGAGCGGGGCCGTGCGGGCGAGGACATCCAGCATCGAGACGGATCCTTAATGCTCAGACAGAGCATAAATCAGGCCGAAGAAAAAGCGCCCGTGGCGCCTGCCTATATCCTGGTCATGAGGCGGCCGCCGTCAAGGGCCGGCCCGAGGATCGACAGGGCTATCGCGTTCGAGGAGACGTGAAAGGCGAAGGCCAGGGCTCTGCCCCTGGCCTTCCTCCCCGTGCGATCGCCGGATGGAGGCCCCGGCCTATCTCGGCATCAGCACCTTGTCGATCACCTGCACCATGCCGTTCGACTGGGCGACGTTGGCCACCGTGATGCCGGCGGCATGGCCGGCCTCGTCGGTCACCATCAGCTTGCCGTCCGGGTCGGTGACGGTGAGCGGATCGCCCTGGACGGTGGTGAGCGTCGCGGTGCCGCCGCCCTTGGTGACCATCGACTTCAGCGCCTTGGTCGACAGCCGCCCCGGCACGACGTGGTAGGTCAGGACCTTGTCCAGCTGGGCCTTGTTCTCGGGCTTCAGCAGGGTATCGACGGTGCCAGGCGGCAGGGCCGCGAAGGCGTCGTTGGTCGGCGCGAACACCGTGAACGGCCCCTTGCCGCTCAGCGTGTCCACCAGCCCGCCGGCCTTCACCGCCGCGACCAGTGTCGTCAGCGTGCTGGCCTTGGAGGCGTTCTGGACGATCGTCTTGCTCGGATACATCGCGGCACCGCCGACGACGGGGGCGGTCGCGGCGAACGCCACCGGTGCAGAGAGCGACGCCAGCATCGCGCCGAGTAGAATTTTCCTGTGCATTGCAGCATCCTCGAGAGACGATGATCGATGCGATCATGCCTCCGTTACGGCCTGCGACGGCGTCCGGATGCGCGGTGCCGAGCCGCGTCGCGAACGTCGCGGATTCGGGGCGGCGGTCAGACCGCGCGCATCAGCGGCAGCTTCGAGCCGACGAACTGGCGCGCCTGCATGACCTCGCGCCGGAACCGGAACAGCTTGGCCGGCCGGCCGCGCCGGATCGTGCTCATCGCTCCGGTCTCCTCGACCAGCGCCTGCGCCTCGATCAGCCGGCGGAAGTTCTGCTTGTGCAGCCTGACCCCGGACAGCGCCTCCACGGTGAGCTGCAGCTCCAGCAGCGTGAAGCTGTCCGGCATCAGCTCGAAGAACACCGGCCGATACTTGATCTTGGCCCGCAGCCGGGCGATCCCGGTGGCCAGGATGCGGCGATGGTCGCGCGGCATCGGCTGGCCGGTCGCGGCGATTTCCGTGGTTCCGGCCTCCGGCACCAGGCGCGCCTCGTAGAGCAGCTCGTAACGCTGCAGCACCAGCTCGTCGTCCCAGCTCTCGGAGCCGAACGTGACCGCCACCCGCTGCCGCCGCAGCCCTTCGCCCACCGCCGCCGCCGCCCACCCGTCGAGCTGCCGCGCCAGCCGTTCCGCCAGCCGCCGTCCCGGCTCGGTGCGCTGGTCCTCCCACGGGAAGTAGCGGTACCAGCTCTGCCAGCCGGTCTCGTTCGGGATCAGCCGCGTCAGCGCCAGGTAGCTGATCGAGATCGCGCGTCCGCCGGGCCCGATCCGGTCCTGGTCGGCGCGGTCCTGGTCGGCGAAGGTGTAGAGCTGCTCGACATGGCCCAGCGGATGCTGGGTGGTGCGCTCGACCCAGTTGCGCATGCCCGACTGCAGCGAGCGGTGCCCCGGCTCCAGCGGCCCGGCCGGCAGCGCCCCGGTCGGGTCCAGCGTCAGCACCTGCGGCGTGTTGTCGCGCACCGCCACCAGCACCGCGATCAGCTCGGCGCCGAGCCCCGCCTCGGCCTCCGCCCCGGCTGCAAGACCGGTCATCCGGGCATCCCCGCCGCTCACGCCGACCCGGCGGGCACCCCGGCACCGGCATCGTGCGCCGCCGCCGGCACCACCATCCGCACCCGCGCCGCGGCGCGGATGCTGCGCTCCGGCGGCGCCCGGTCGACGCCGCCCCGGGCCGGGACGCCGTCGGCGCCCGCCGCTGCCGCCCCGGCGATCGGGGCGGTCACGCGCAGGCTTCCCCGGGGGCGGGATGATCGAGCATGATGGCGCAGGGTGTCCGCATCGGCACGGTGGATCGTGGCCGCCAGCCTAGGGCCCCGGCACCGGCTGGAACAGCCCGCGCCGACGCCCGGCGAGGGCACCACGAAAGGCATGGCATGGCCGACGCGCATCCCGACGACAGCTCGATCGTGGCCCTTCTGGAAGGGGTCCGCCGGTTCAGCCTTCGCGTCCATCCCGAGAAGCAGGCGATGTTCGACGAGCTGGCCGCGGGCCAGGCGCCGCACACCCTGTTCATCACCTGCGCCGACAGCCGCGTCAGCCCCGGCATGATCACCCAGCAGCCGCCCGGCGAGATGTTCGTGCTCCGCAACATCGGCAACATCGTCCCCGCCTACGGCGAGATGCTGGGCGGCGTGTCCGCCGCGGTCGAGTATGCCGTGGTGGCGCTCGGCGTGCGGCACGTCATCGTCTGCGGCCATTCCGACTGCGGCGCCATGAAGGCGCTGCTCGATCCCGCGGCGCACCGCCTCGACGCCATGCCGACCGTCGCCAGCTGGCTGCGCAACGCCGAGACCGCCCACGCCGTGACGCGCGCGCTGCACCCGGACGTCGCCGGCGCCGAGGCGGTCTCGGCGCTCGCCCGGCAGAACGTGCTGCTGCAGCTCGACCACCTGCGCACCCATCCGTCGGTCGCGGCGCGCGTCGCCGAGGGCCGGCTGCTGCTGCAGGGCTGGCTCTACGACATCGCCAGCGGCGCGGTGCAGGTGTTCGACGGCGCCAGCCGCCTGCCCCGGACGCTGGACCAGGCCCTGGAGCAGGCCCGCGCACGGCGCCGTCCCGCGCCCGGGCCGGATCAGGCCGCCGAGCCGGCGCCGCACCCGATCGGATGACCCTCCGGCGCCCGGGAAGGCTGGCCGCCGCGATCGGCCTCGCACTGTCGGCCGCGCTGGCCGCCGCCCTGGCCGTCAGCCGCGGCATCGGGCCGGGTGCGGCCCCGCCGCCGGTCGGCCTCAAGGTCGCCACCTGGAACATGGAGTGGCTGACCGCCCGCCCCGCCGGCGGACCCGACCTCCCCGACGACGCCGCCCCGAAGCGCGACGACGACATCCGCACCCTCGCCCGCTACGCCGCCCGCCTCGACGCGGCGGTGGTGGCGCTGCAGGAGGTCGACACCCCGGCCCTGGTCGCGCGCATCTTCCCGCCCGACCGCTACCAGGTCCTGATCACCGCCGATCCGGTGGTGCAGAAGGTGGCGCTTGTCGTCCGCCGCGGCATCGCCGTCATCCGCCATCCGGACCTCGTTGCGCTGGACGTCGCCGCCCCCGGCCGCCGCCGCCTCCGCTCCGGCCTCGACGTCACCCTCACGCTGGACGGACGGCCGCTCCGCCTGCTGGCGGTGCACCTGAAGAGCGGCTGCTGGGATGGGCCGCTGCAGGGCTCGACCCGGGATGCCTGCGTCGACCTCACCCGGCAGCTGCCGGTGCTGCAGGCGTGGATCGGCGCCCGCCGGGGCGAGGGCGTCCCGTTCCTGGTGCTGGGCGACTTCAACCGCCGCCTGAAGAGCGGCGACGCCCTGCTCGCCGGCCTCGACGCGGCCGCCCCGCTGGCCGTCGCCACCGCCGGCCACGCCAGCCCCTGCTGGGGCGGCGAGGACTTCATCGACCAGATCCTGGCGGGCGGGCCCGCCCGGCAGTGGCTGCGGCCGAGCTCGCTTCGCGTGCTGGTGTATCGCGAGACCGATCCGGCGCTGAAGGAACGGCTGTCCGACCATTGCCCGGTGTCGGTGCGGCTCGCGGTGCAACGGTGAAGGCCAGGGGGGCCGCGCGTCGGCGTGCCTCGCAAGCCGTCCCTGGATCCCGCCAAGGGCGACCCTGAGACCTCTGCAAGGTCGGTGGTGGGCGCCTGCTGGTATCGTGGTTCGCTCTGACTGTCGGGCGGCAGCGGGGCGGAGGCGCAAGCAGGTCGGTCGGACGAGCCTGGCGGACATGCCGACGACACCTTCGAGCCGGCGCGGATCGGATCCCGGCCCGCATCGATGCGGGCCCTGCTGCTGGCGCAGCGGCATCGGCTGTCGGACCCCAAGGCCGTCGTTGCGTCGCTTCGTCGGGCTGCCGCTGCAGGATGGGGTGCCGACGGGACGACGCCGGGCCGGTTCCGCGCCAGCCTGGCGGGGAGTGGCCTGGCAGGGAAGGTGATGGCCGAGATCGACCGGCAACCCGATGCCCACGGCCTGATCCCGAGGGCCGGCACCCTCATCGAGGCCGGCATGGTGGACGCGGCCGTGCGCAAGCCATCTCGCGCGTGAACGAGCCCTCGCCGCATGACGGCGACGGCGACTGGCCGAGCCATGGGAACGGCAGGATCAGGTTCGGCTACAGGGCCGATGTCGCGGTCGACCACGGCTCGGGCCTGATCCGCCGGGCGGTGCCGATGCCGGCCTCGCGGCATGACGGCGCTTCCGCCGACGCGCTGATCCAGCGTGACGAGGCGGCGGTCCATCCCGACAAGGCCGATGACGGGACGGATCGACGCCGCGCCACCAGGACTCGCGGCACCCGGGACCGCATCATGCACGAGCCCCCGCGGGACCGGCCGCCGACCCTCTGGCAGACCAGGCGCGACCGGCTGCCGGCTCCGCTGCGCTCGACGACCGGGCGGACGTCTGGGATCAGGGAGCGCTGCTACGGCCATGCCGCGGTTGCGCCACCGACGCCTGGCCGGCGACGACACCCAGCTCCAGCTGCTGTCCGCGGCGTTCGACCCCGGACCGGTCATGGCGCTCCAGGATGACGCGTCCCGCGCCGCCAGACGCCCGATCCAGCCCGCCATCAGCCTCGACCGCCAGCCAGATCAGCCCAGCCGGCGCACCGCCTCGGCCACCGATAGGCGTCGCAGGGGTCTCGGGTTCGCCTCTGGCGGGGCCCAGGCGCATGACGTGCGAAGCACGCTGGCGCGTGACGCCCCTGGCCTCCCTTCACCCCCGCCGCCGCTTCCGCTTCGCCGGATCGTATCCCCCGCCGCCAGGCCCGAGCGGCTCCGGCGTGTGGGACTTGGCCGTGCGCCCGCCGCGGGAGGTGGGCGAGGGCGGCGGCGGCTCCAGGCCGAGGTCGAGCGCTTCCAGGCGCTTCAGCTCGTCGCGCAGGCGGGCGGCGGTCTCGAACTCGAGGTCGGCGGCGGCGGCGCGCATGCGGCGCTCGATGTCGGCGATCGACGACTTCAGGTCCTTGCCGACCATGTCGGTGATGCCGACGTCCTTGACCGGCGCCACCGTCACGTAGTCCTGCTCGAACACCGAGGCGATCGCCTCGCCGATGTGGGTGCGCACCGATTGCGGCGTGATGCCGTGCGCGGTGTTCCACTCGGCCTGGCGGGTGCGGCGGCGGTCGGTCTCCTCGATCGCGTAGCGCAGGCTGTCGGTCATGATGTCGGCATACAGCAGGACGCGGCCGTCGACGTTGCGGGCGGCGCGGCCGATGGTCTGCACCAGCGAGGTGCGGCTGCGCAGGAAGCCCTCCTTGTCGGCGTCGAGGATGGCGACGAGCTGGCACTCCGGGATGTCGAGGCCTTCCCGCAGCAGGTTGATGCCGATCAGCACGTCGAAGGCGCCGAGGCGCAGGTCGCGGATGATCTCGATGCGCTCCAGCGTGTCGACGTCGGAGTGCAGGTAGCGGACCTTGATGCCGGCCTCGGTCATGTATTCGGTGAGGTCCTCGGCCATGCGCTTGGTCAGCGTGGTGACGAGGATGCGGCCGCCGCGGGCGATGACGAGGCGGCACTCGGCCAGCAGGTCGTCGACCTGACGCTCCACCGGGCGGATCTCGGTCACCGGATCGATCAGCCCGGTCGGGCGGATCACCTGCTCGGCGAACACGCCCTCGACGCGGTCCATCTCCCAGGGGCCGGGCGTGGCGCTGACATGGATGGTCTGCGGGCGGAAGCGCTCCCACTCGTCGAAGCGCAGCGGCCGGTTGTCGAGGCAGGACGGCAGCCGGAAGCCGAACTCGGACAGGATCGATTTGCGCGCGTTGTCGCCGCGCTCCATGCCGCCGATCTGCGGCACGGTGACGTGGCTCTCGTCGACGATCAGCAGCGCGTCCTCGGGCAGGTATTCGAACAGGGTCGGCGGCGGCTCGCCGGTCCTGCGGCCGGACAGGTAGCGCGAGTAGTTCTCGATGCTCTTGCAGGAGCCGGTGGTCTCGATCATCTCGAGATCGAAGGTGCAGCGCTGCTGCAGGCGCTCGGCCTCCAGCAGCTTTCCCTGCGCGGTGAACTCGGCGAGGCGGCCGCGCAGCTCCTCCTTGATCAGCACGACGGCCTGGTTCAGCGTCGGGCGCGGCGTCACGTAGTGGCTGTTGGCGTAGATGTTGACCTCTTCCAGGTCCGCGGTCTTCTCGCCGGTGAGCGGGTCGAACTCGACGATGGCCTCGATCTCGTCGCCGAACAGCGAGATGCGCCAGGCACGGTCCTCGTTCTGCACCGGGAAGACGTCGATGGTCTCGCCGCGCACGCGGAAGGTGCCGCGGGCGAAGGCGGCGTCGTTGCGGCGGTACTGCTGCTCGACCAGGGCTTTCACCAGCGTGTCGCGGGCGATGGCGCCGCCCACCTGCATCTTGACCACCATGCGGGAATAGGTCTCGACCGAGCCGATGCCGTAGATGCACGACACGGAGGCGACGATGATGACGTCGTTGCGCTCCAGCACCGCCTGCGTCGCCGCGTGGCGCATGCGGTCGATCTGCTCGTTGATGGCGCTGTCCTTCTCGATGTAGGTGTCGGACCGCGGCACGTAGGCTTCGGGCTGGTAGTAGTCGTAGTAGCTGACGAAGTACTCCACCGCGTTCTCGGGGAAGAACTGCTTCATCTCGCCGTAGAGCTGGGCGGCCAGCGTCTTGTTCGGCGCCAGGATCAGGGTCGGCTTCTGCACCGCCTCGATCACCTTGGCCATGGTGAAGGTCTTGCCCGAGCCGGTGACGCCGAGCAGCACCTGGTCGCGCTCGCCCGCCTCGAGGCCGGCGACGAGCTCGGCGATCGCGGTCGGCTGGTCGCCGGCCGGCTCGTAGGGCGAGACCACGGCGAGGCGCCGCTTCTTCGGCCGGGCGGACTGGCGGTCGGGGACGAAGTTCCGCGACGCCGGCGACGGCGTGTTGTCGCGGACGGGCTTGGGCGCGGGCTTGCGGGCGGGCTTCTGCAGCGTCGTCGACATGGCGCCCAAGGTGGCGATGCCGTCGTGCGGCGGCAAGCAGATTCCTGGCCAACCGGAGCGGAACCCGGCGCCTCGCGCGGCGCTGTCCGCGGCGATGGCTACCGCACCCGAGGCGACGACCCCGAAGGACCCGCGACGCGCGACGCCGACGGATCAACGGGACACGGCGCCGACGGATCTGCGGCACGACGTGCCGACGGACCCGCGGGAAAAGGTGCTGGAGATCCACCAGCGGCTCTGCCGCCTGTACGGCTGTCCGATCGCCTACTTCCACGGGCTCGATCCCTTGAGCGAGCTGGTCAGCTCGCTGCTGTCGCATCGCACCCGCAACGCCGACAGCGGCGCCGCCTTCAAGGCGCTGCGAGCCCGGTTTCCCGACTGGTCGGAGGTGGCGGCGGCGCCGACCGCCGCGGTGCAGGCGGCGATCGCGCGCGCCACCTGGCCGGAGCAGAAGGCGCCGCGCATCCAGGCGATCCTGCGCGCGATCGAGGCCGAGTGCGGCACGCTGTCGCTCGAGATCCTGGACGAGATGACGGTGGAGGCGGCGCGCGCCTGGCTGGAGCGGCTGCCGGGGATCGGGCCGAAGACCAGCGCCGCGGTGCTGAGCTTCAGCACGCTGCGCCGGGCGGCACTGCCGGTGGACAGCCACCACCACCGGGTGGCGATCCGCACCGGGCTGATCCCGGCCGCCCTGGCGGTCGGCCCGTCGCACCGGGTGCTGGCGGCGCAGCTGCCGCCGGACTGGGACGCGCAGCAGCTCTACGACAACCACGAGGTGCTGATGCTGCATGGGCAGCGCTGCTGCCACCACCAGGCGCCGGCCTGCGGCCGCTGCCCGCTGCTCGAGCTCTGCCCGTTCGGGCAGCGCCGGCAGGGGCAGGCGACCACGGTGGCATGAGACGGGACGGTCGGCGGTCTCGCCGGCCGTTCAGGACCCGGACGGCCGGGGCCAGCGCGCCTCAGACCCGTTCATCGTCGCGAGGACGAGCTCCGGCGCCAGCCGCGCCACGACCCGGGCCAGACGCGAGACCCCGAAAACGATCTCGTCCCGGTCCGCCAGCAGCCCGGCATGGATCAGCGCAGCCGCCCGGTCGACGGTCATCTTGCGGCCGGCATAGCCCGCCGCCATTGCGGTATCGACCGGCGGCGGCACCACCTCCACCACTCGTACTCCGGTGCCTCGGAGCGCCCACCTCAGCGTTCGCGTGAACGTCCTCAGACCGGTCTTGGTCGCGCTGTAGGAGGCGGCGCGGGCGCTCGGCGAGAATACGTAGCCGGTCGTCACGTTCACCACCGTCGCCTGCCGCGCGCGGCGCATGGCCGGCAGCAGCAGGGCCGTCAGCGCCACCGGCGCCAGCAGGTTGATCGCCACGTCGGCCTCCAGGGCGGCCACGATGCCGGGATCGGCGGGCCCGCACAGCGACATGCCGGCCGCGTTGTTGATCAGGACGTTGAGACCCGGGAAGTCGGTGTCGATCGTCGCCGCCAGCGCCGCGCGGTCCGCCGGATCGGACAGATCCGCCCGGATCGCGACCAGTCCCGGCACCGAAGCGCGCGCGGCCGCGAGCCTCTCCTCGTCGCGGCCACAGACGATCACGGCGTTCCCGGCGATCAGCCTGCGGGCCAGCGCCAGACCGAGGCCGCCGGCGCCGCCGGTGATCAGCACGGTGTTGCCCTGGGCGTCCATGCGGCGTCCGTCGGCTCGCGGCGTCAGGAAGCCCGGCGGCCGTCGAGCCACGCGGTGATGTCGGCGACGCAATCGCCGTAGAAGGTGCGATACAGGCTCTCGGTCACGTAGCCGAGATGCGGGGTCGCCAGCACGTTGGGCAGCGAGCGGAACGGGTGGTCGGCGGGCAGCGGCTCGGTGTCGTACACGTCCACCGCGAGCCCGGCGATGCGGCCGGCGCGGAGGGCGTCGAGCAGCGCCGCCTCGTCGACGATGGCGCCGCGCGAGGTGTTGACCAGCCAGGCGGTCGGCTTCATCGCGGCGATCGCCTCGGCATCCACCAGGCCGCGGGTACGGCGGCTGAGCACAGTGTGGATGCTGAGGATGTCGGCGCCGGCGAACAGCTCCTGCTTGGAGACGGCGGCGGCGCCGAACGGCTCGGCCTTCTCCTGCGTCAGGTTCTGGCTCCAGGCGATGACGCGCATGCCGAACGCGCTACCGATGCGGGCGACCTCGCCGCCGATGTGGCCCAGGCCGAGCAGGCCCAGCGTGCGCCCGTGCAGGTCGCCGCCGATCGCGCGCTGCCAGCCGCCGGCGCGCACCGAGCCGGTCTCGGCAACGAGGTGGCGCTGGCTGGCCAGGATCAGCGCCCAGCTCATCTCGATCGTCGGCGTCGACGAGTAGCCGGTGTGCCGGATCTCGATGCCGCGCTCCTCCGCCGCCGCCACGTCGATGGCGGCGTTGACCGGGCCTGTCGAGGCGATGAGCTTCAGGTTCGGCAACCGGTCCAGCAGCGAGCGGCGCAGCGGGGTGCGCTCGCGCATGACGCAGAGCACCTCGAACGGCGCCAGGCGCACGGCGAGCTGCTCCTCGTCGTCGAGATGGTCGGAGAACACGGCGATTTCGGCGCGGGCCTGCAGCCCGGACCAGTCCGCCATCGCCAGGGCGACGGACTGGTAGTCGTCGAGAATGGCGATGCGCATGATCGGAGCTCCCCGGGTGCCGCCGGGGCAACGGTCGGGCGTGGGCGGTGTTGCATGGCGCCCCGGGTTGCCGTCACGGCGTGGCGTTCGGCCGGCTCGACCGTCCGCCGGCCGAGGCTTCAGCGGGCCAGCTTCTCCGGAGACGGGTTGATCGGCCCCTTCTGGGCGCCGACCCATTCCCGCCAGATCAGGATCAGCGCCGCCATGATCGCCGGGCCCAGGAACAGCCCCAGCAACCCGAAGCCTTCCACCCCGCCCAGGATGCCCAGCAGCACCCACAGGAACGGCAGCTTGGTGGCACCGCCGATCAGCACCGGCCGCACGAAGTGGTCGGCTGCGAAGCTGACGATGAACCCCGCCACCACGATCACCACCGCGCCGATCACCTTGCCGGCCGCCAGCAGCGCCAGGGCTGCGATGCAGAACGCCACCGCCGCCCCGAAGGGCACCATCGCCAGCAGCGCGGTGAGCAGCCCAAACAGCGTCGGATGCGGCACCCCGAACGCCCAGTAGGCCAGCCCCAGGATCACCCCCTCGCCGAGCCCCACCAGCACCAGCCCGTCCACCGTGCCGTGCACCGAGGCGATCACCTGCCGCCCCACGTCCTCGCCGGCCGGTCCGAACAGCCGCCGGCTGCCGACCTGGAGCTGCCCGGTGACGGCGTCCGCCTCGCGCAGCAGGAAGAACAGGGTGAGCAGCATGAAGCCCAGCAGCACCAGCCGGTGCAGCGCTTCCGCCCCCACCTCCCGGCCCACCCGCACCGTGCCGGTCCCCATAGCCTGGCTCGTGAGCTGCGACAGCTGTCCCGGATTGCTCAGCCTCTGCTGCCACAGCGCTGTCAGCTGCTGCCCGTGCGGCAGCCTCTGCAGCATCGCCGGTGCCGGGATGCCGGACTGCCGCGCGTGCTCCGCCCACTGCGTCACCGCGTGCGCGTCCTCCGCCAGCGGCACCGCCACCATCAGCAGCGGGACCACGAACACCAGCACCACCGCCGCCACGAACAGCAACGGCAGCCCCTCGTGCCGGTGCTTTGGAAAGCGCCGCGCCGCGCGCTGGAACAGAGGCCACAACCCGATCGCGAACACCACCGCCCAGACCAGCCCCGGGAGGAACCCCTTCAAGGTGAACAGCCCGGCCACCACCAGCAGCCCCAGGGCCACCAGTCCGGCGCGCACCTGCGGCCGCGACATCGCCACGTCGTCGTCCTGCATGAACGTTCCGGGCCTCTCGATCCGGACCTGCTCCTTAGGCATCGCCTTCACTTATCCTCAATCCGGCCGCCGATATGGCTGCCGCAGCCAACGCTTCAGCGACGGCCGAAACCGAGCAGGACGCCCAGGGCGAGACCGACGCCCGCCGCCGACAGGATGGCGACGAGGGGCTGGTCGGACGCGAAGCTGCGCACCTCGTCCGCGGCCCTGCCATACATGGTCTGCGCCTGTCCTGCGGTCTGGTTGGCCTTGCCGCGGGCCTGGGTCGAGCTGTCCCCGGTCAGCCCGCCCGCGGCGTCCTGAAGCCTGCCACCGAAATCCCGGACGGCGCCCTCTACCCTGTTGTCGTCGACCGACTTGCGTCTCCTTGCCGAAGCCGGCTGGGCCGGCGGAGTCAGACCGCCCGTCGACCGACGACGGCGTGGTAGATGAACAGCACGACGACGGCGCCCACGACCGCCACGATCATGCTGTAGATGTTGAGGCCAGTGACCGGTGCGGCGCCGAAGAACGAAAACAGGAACCCGCCGACGAATGCGCCCACGATCCCGAGGACGATGTCGAGGATCAGCCCCTCGCCGCTCTTGTTGACGATCTTGCTTCCGATGAACCCGGCGATCAGGCCGAGGATAAGCCAACTCACGATCGACATGACTTCTCTCCAATATCTCTCATGTTTTGCCCGATGCCAGGACCACTGGCGCCAGGACCACGGCAGCCTGCCGGCGGACTCTCGCCAGGAGGGGCGTCCGGGGCACCGGAATGCCCCGGACGGAACGATCAGATCTTCGGCGTGCCGGGAGTCGTGGTGGCGGTCGTCGCGGCGGCGCCAGGGACCTTCTCCACCTCGACCTGCTCCTTGCGGACCGTGTCGCGGACCGTCTCGACGTGGTCGGCGGCTTCCTTGCGCAGGCCGACCTCCTCGACGACGCGGGCCGTCTTGCCCACGACCGGCTCCTCGGCCGTGGCCGTCATCTCGATCGCCCTCTCGGAGAAGGAGTCCGAGGCCGGACGGCCGTCGGTGACGGGACGGCGCTCCAGCACGACCTTCTCGTCATGCAGCGTGACCTGCTCCTCGACCGGCATCTCGACGACGTAGCGGCGAACGCGGGTGCCGCCGCGGTTCACCAGGCGCTTGCCGACAACGAGGCTTTCCTCGGCGAGCTGGAGCGTGCCGCCCTCGGCGGCCACGGCCCGACCGGTCGCACCCGCCGTCGGCGCCGTGGAAGTCTGCGTCAGCCCGTAGCCCGCAGCCCGCTCGTCGATGTCTATCGGGTTGTGGCTCTCGAGGATCTGCAGGACGCGGGTGACGTGCGTCTCGGGCGTCTTCACGGTGACGACGGTCGAGCCGCTCGACATGCTGCGGTCGTACACGGCGGTATCGTGGCCCGGCTCGCCGCCGAACAGGCCAGCCCAGAAACCCTGCTGGCGCGCGGGCTGGGACGTCGTCGTTGTGCCCGCCCCGGCGTTCAGGCCGATGTCGGTACCGGGGATGCCGGCACTCGCGAGGTCGGCGGCGGCGGCTTCGGCATGCGCCGCGGTGTCGTAGACGGCAACGACGGTCTCATCGGTCATCTGTCAGTCTCCAAGGGTTCGCTGAGTTGATCGGGTGAAATCGGATCCGGCCGGCCGTCGGCGGGAGCGCGGGTGATCACGGCTTCCTGCCGCCGCAGGCTGACGGTCTCGAGGAGGTGCTCGGTCGTGCGGATCCGCCGGATATGAACCTCCTCGCGGAGCAGCAGCCGGCGCTCTACGACCTCCTCCACCACGGAGACGATCGTGAGGTCGCCTTCCTCCCTGACCGGCGGCGCCGACTCGACGAAGCGGCCGATCGGCACGTGCTCGACTTCGACGCGCTCGCGGACGAGCTCCTCGTCCACCAGACAGTCACGGCTGCGCGTGACGGTGGCGATGCGCACGGTCGACGTCTCGACCGCGCGACGTGACACCGAGAGCGCCTCCTCGTGCAGTCGAACGCCCGACTGGTCCTTCGAGCCCGGCCGCTCGAGGTCCACGGGAGGACCGACGTCGTCTCGGGAAGCCATGGGGTCTCGGGAAGTCATGGGCTGGCTCGGTGGCGGCGTATTCAGTCCTTCAAAGTGTCCCGGACCGAATCCTCGGCGCCGCCGACGGCATTCTGGCCCCGGCCGGCCGTCTTCTCGGCGGCGCCTTCCGCCTGCGTCCTGGTATCGCCGGTCAGCTTGCCGATCGCTTCCTTGATGGAACCGGAGACCTGCTTGCCCGCGCCCTTGATGCGATCTTCGTCCATGACGGTATCCTTCCGGTGTAGCCTGCCGACCACGCAGTTTGTGGTGCGGTTGGGCGGCTTAACCGGACGGCGGGATAAAAGTTAGCCTGTATCCGTCCGCTGAGATCGTTCGCTTTTCGTGGTGATTATCATGCCCGTCCGCACTGTACAGCCGTGATCATTCGATCGGGTGGGAGCGCCTTGGGCTGGTTCGGCGTTGTTTCTGCGGGGGTTTCACCTGGACGCCCAACCCCCGCTCGCGCGCCCAGACGACCAGCTCGCTGCGCCGGCGCATGCCGGTGACCTTGTAGATCGCGGAGACGTGATTCCTGACGGTGTTCCGGCTCATGCCGAGCTTCCTGCCGATATCCTCGTCCCCAAGGCCCCGAGCGATCAGCTCGAGCACGTCCCGACCCCTGGGCGTCACGTCGGACACCGTGGGCCCGGTCGCCTTCGTGCGGCCTCGGCCCGTCAGGCTGGCGAGCTTCTCGACCACTTTCTGGCCAAACCATGACGTGTCCTGCATGACAGCCTCTATGGCGGTCAGCAGCTCGGCCTCCGTACGCTTCCGCTCGGTGATGTCCAGCATCACCGTCAGCACGCAGCGTTGGCCATGGATCGTCACGGTCTCCGCCGACAGCAGGTAGTCGCAGGTGTGGCCGTCCCTGGTCTCGATCTGGACGTCGACGCTGCGAAGGTGGCCGATCCGGTTGACCTGGCGCTCCAGCCCCTCCCGCACCGCGCCGGTCCCGAACAGGCCGATGTCCGGCCCGGTCCGGCCGATCACCTCCTCGCGGCGCCAGCCGGTCGCGGCCGTGAAGGCGTCGTTCACGTCGAGCAGGCGCAACCCGTCCAGCGCGATGATCGCCATCGGCCCCGGCGCCATGCGGAACGTGACCGCGAACCGCTCCTCGCTCTGCCTGAGCGCGTCCTCGGCCTGCTTGCGCGGATGCAGGTCGGCGAAGGTGAACAGCATGCAGGCCTCGTCGCCGATCTCGATCGGCTGGCCGGCCATGATGACGGTCTTGCGCTCGCCGCTCGCGACCCGGAGCGACGCCTCCATCTGCGGAATGGTGGTGCCGGCATGGAGGCGCTCCACGGCCAGGTCCCGCTTCTCCGCACCGTCCAGCACGTCGTACTCGTGCATCGAGCGGCCGATCAGGGCCTCCTTTACGAAGCCGGTCAGCTCCATGAAGCCCTGGTTGACCTTCACGTAACGGCAGTCGGACAGGCGCGTGATGATCGCCGGGGCGGGGTTGGCGTTGAACGCGCGCTCGAACCGATCCTCGGCATCGAAGCGTTCGGTCTCGTCCTCCAGCACCAGGACCAGGCAGTCCGGCCTGCCCTCCGGGTCGGTGACGACCATGCTGCGGATCTGCTGGACGCGATGCCTGGTCTCGCCCGGGCGGGTGACCTCGACCACCACCTGGGTAAAGGCCTCGCCCGCCAGGACCCGGTCCATCGGGGTGTCGCCCGGCGGCAGCTTGTGCCGGTTGCGGTAGTGCAACTCGAACCGCTCTCGGTATTCCGAGACCGTGCTCCCGAGCTCCTTCAGCGATTTCACCCCGTGCATCGCCAGGGCCGCCTCGTTCGACCACGCGATCGTCTGGTCGGGATCGATGATGAGGACGCCTTCCGGAAGGCCCGCGATGATCTGCTGAAGCTGCGTCCGGTCGGCCTGCCGGCGGGGTATGCTGTCGGTCATGGGGGACGCAACGCGGTTGGAGCCGACTGGGCGGCATCATGGAACGCGGCGCCTTGCGACCGAAGATCGCTGACGAGAAGGCCGATGCCGTTGGCGAACGAGCTCACCAGGCTGGTCCTGGCCTTGGCGATGCACGGGTCGAGGCTTGCGGGCCAGGGTGCGGGCTGACGGAACCCGCTGCAGCCGCTTGAGATCGAGCCTGTTGGCATGTCGCCGTCCTGCCGCCCATTCGACGACGACCCGCCTCGATCCCCTAAACCCACCCCGTTTCATCCCCATTGCGAAAGGACTGTATCATCAGGATCGGGCGGCCGATCCGCGAAGGACTTCGGCTTCGACGGACTTCTATCATTTCGATGAGCTGTTCCGGATGAATCAAGTCGGCTGCTTAGGTCGGCGGATTTGCTGATTTCCATGATCCGAAGTTGGCTACTCCCGAGACTGGGTCGTCCAGACGATCGAACAATGAAGTCGGCTACCGAAGACCGGCGGTAGTGGGTTGTCACGGCCGAGCGTACCAACATCGGTGTCCTGATCAATCGTCCACGAGCACCGACGCCGTCTGGATCGTCCAAGTCGCGACCCTCGGCGGCAATCATTCTGTGTCCGGCCGCAAGGCGACGGCCGTTGATGCCGTTCGCCGCGGATCGCCGTGTCGATCGAGCGTTCTTCCGCGGATCGAGATCGTGATACATCGCCGACGGGGGTCGTGTACCGGCCCGGCGGCAGATCTCGACCGACGGGGCTCGGGCAGGTCGGTCGACCGGACGGGCCTGTGACGGATGATCGCCCCGTCCGACCGTGTCCGGGCGTAGCTTCAGCCATGGCATCCCATCGGGCCAGATATCGAAGTCGTGGCCTTCCGGATGATACTTCCCGCCGGAGATCCGCCTGCCGGTCAGCTTGCCTTCCCGGGAGAATTCCATCGGCACCCAACCGCCGTCCACCATCCCGGAATGGCTTCCCGACCTCCCTGTGTCGATGTGGTCCCGTAACACCTCTTCGATGGCGACCTCTATAAACGAGATGAAGTCCTTGACCTCGTCCCGCGTCAATCCAGCTTCGAGCATCTTGTAGAGGACTTCCGACGCCCGGTCCGAGCGGGCATCGTTCATGTTGGCCATCACGTGGCGATGATAGGCCAGGTCGTTACTGGTCGACGGTGTCCATGGCCACCTGCTGACATGGTGGAGGGTCGAAGTCTGCACGAGCAGCGCGTATTCTGAGACCGCGTCGGCCCAGACCATTTCGTGCGCGTCCGGTTACACCCGACTGATGGCCTCGAACTTGCGTTCCACCTTCGACCGGTCCGCCTCCCCGAGTGAGTCGAGCCAGTCCTGCTACTTCTGGGTCCACATGACGAGCCTCCTTCGAATGCATCGTCGTCCGCCACGATCATCCGGAACAGCTCATGTTCCGGACTAATTAAGTCTGCTAGGTCCTGTTGACGAAAGATGACAGCCAGATGCGTGCGGCGGCTAGGTTAAGAAAGCCGAGACAGGACGTGGCGGTCTTGTCGTAGCGGGTGGCGATGCGCCTTGACTGCTTGATGCGGTTGAACATGCGTTCGATGCGGTTGCGATCCCGGTAGGCGCGGAAGTCGCAGGCGACTGGCTCCTTGCGATTCGCCCTCGGCGGGATCACCGACAGGATGCCTTTCGTCAGGAGCCCGCTGCGGACGTCGTCACCGTCATAACCTTTGTCGGCCAGCATGTGTTTCGGATTGGCGACCGGCAGCGCCACCAGTTCGTCGACAGCCTGATAATCTGAAGCCTCCCCGCCTGCCAGAACGAAGCCAAGAGGGCGTCCCTGACCGTCTGCACGGGCGTGTATCTTGCTCGTAAAGCCGCCGCGGCTTCGACCAAAGCCTTCCTTATGAGTCCCCCTTTAGCGCCTGCTGCCTGAGAGTGGCCGCGGACTGTGGTGCTGTCGATCATGTGCCGCCAGTTGTCGGTCAGGCCAAGCTCGACCAGCGTGTCAAGCAGTGCGTCCCACACACCCTGTTCCGCCCAGCGCCTGAACCGGACATAGACAGAATTCCACTTGCCGTAGCGTTCGTGCATGTCACGCCAGGGACACCCGATCCGCAGCACGTAGAGCATTCCGTTGAGGAAGCGGCGGTTATCCAGTGCCGGACGCGCCCATCGGCCGCGCTCAGGTGGCAGCAGCGGTCCGATGATCGCCCATTCCGCCGCCGTCAGATCACCTCGTGCCAATGCAGTCGCTCCCCAAAGAGGAGCCTTGAATCAGAGCCGCGCCCAGGGAACAAGACCTTTCGTCAACAGGTCCTAGTCACTCTTAAAGTCAGCTACTCACGTTAAAGTCGGCTAGTGTATGGCCTGC
>CAXTVM010000016.1:0-1617 GCA_964247725.1 uncultured Acetobacteraceae bacterium
AGGCCAGGGGCTTTGCCCCTGGACCCCACTGGGGCCGCGGGCCCCAGGCCCCGATCCGTTAAGAAATTGTCTTCTTACGAATCGGGTTTTGGGGCCCGCGGCCCCAACGGGTCCAGGGCAGCGCCCTGGCCTTTTCCTTACATGCGATAGCTCCGTCGGCCCCCGGCCGGCCGCTTGACCGGCCCGGGCCCGCGGCTAGCCTGGCGCGGTCGGAGATGCGGTGCCGGCGCCCGGCGGACCGCATGGCCACGCCGCTGCTCCGATCCAAGAGGCCCGATGCGACGTCTGCCCGACATACGCCAGACGACGCGCGCGCCGGTCGTCGTCGCCGTGCTGCTCCTGCTGGCGCTGCCGTTCCTGTTCGTCACGATCCCGCCGCTGACCGACCTGCCGGGCCACATGGGCAGCACGGCGGCGGCGGCCTACGCGCACGACCCGGCGTTCGCGCAGCTGATGGGCTATCGCTGGCACCTGGTGCCCAACCTCGGCACCGACCTCCTCACCTTCGGGCTGCAGCGCTTGGTCGGCATCACGCGGGCGTACTGGGCGGTGACGCTGACGATCCCGGTGCTGCTCGGCGCCGGCATCTTCATGCTGGCGCGCACGCTCAACCGCGACGGTGCGGCGGCGGTCGGCTGGGCCCTGATCTTCGTCTACAGCTTTCCGCTGAACGAGGGCTTCCTCAACTACATGCTGGGCGTGGCGCTGGCCCTGATCGGGTTCGTGGCCTGGATCAGGCTCGACCGCCGCCCCGGCACCCGCGAGGCGGCGGCATGGGCCTCGGTGCCGGTCGTGTTCCTCTGCCACGTCGTCGCCGGCTGCCTGCTCGTGCTGCTCATCGGCGCGTGCGAGTTCCGGGCGGCGCCGCGACCGCTGCGGGTGGGGATGCTGCTGCGGCGGGTGCGACCTCTGCTGTCCGCGGTCGTCATCCTGGCGCTCTGGCGGCTCGACTCGCGATCGATCGCAGGCCGCAACCATTACAGCCTGCCGATGAAGCTCGACTCGCTGGTCATGCTGCTGCGCGACCAGTCCATCGTGCTCGACATCGGCGCGCTGCTGCTGTCGGTCGCGGTGTTCGTGGTCGGCTGGCGCCGCGGCGCCCGGCCGCACCGCGGGGTGGCGACGGCGCTGGCGGCGCTGATCGTGCTGTTCGTGGTGACGCCGTATCGGCTCGGCGGCGCCAGCTACGCCGACGGGCGGCTGCTGCCGCTGATCCCGATGCTGGCCTTCGCGACGCAGGACTGGAGCGGCGTCGATCGGCGCCTGGCCCGCCTGGTCGCGGTCGCCGGGCTGGCGCTGCTGGCCGGGCGCATCGGCGCCACCACGGCCGGCTTCGCCGCCTATGACCGCCGCTATGCCGCCGAGCTGCAGGCGCTGCGCTGGATCGCGCCGCACAGCCGGGTCCTCGTGCTCAACATGCGCAACTGCACGCCCTACGCGCACTGGCGCGGCGACCGCCTCGACCACCTAGCCGAGCTCGCGATCGTCGCCACGCGCAGCTGGACCAACTCGGAATGGGACGTGGATGGCGGCCACCTGCTGCAGATCCGCTACCGCCCCTCGCCACGCTTCTACGACGATCCCTCGCAGTTCGTCTGGCCGACGACCTGCGGCGGC
>CAXTVM010000016.1:1717-68351 GCA_964247725.1 uncultured Acetobacteraceae bacterium
GCCACGCTTCTACGACGATCCCTCGCAGTTCGTCTGGCCGACGACCTGCGGCGGCACGGTGCGGCGGCAACCGACGCTGCGGGACGACCTGGCGGCGCTGCCGCTCGACGGCATCGACGATCTGTGGCTGCTCGACACGGGCCTGCCGGCGGGCTACCGGAACCCGCGGCTGGTCTTGCGCTGGCAGGGCCGCGACAGCGCGCTCTACGCGATAGGTCACGAAGAAAGGCCAGGGGCTCTGCCCCTGGACCCCGCCAAAGGCGGAGCCTTTGGAAACCACCTTTAAGGAATTAGGACCTGGGGGGTCGTGCGGGGCACGCCCAGGCGTGCTGCTGACAGCATCACCGTGACCTTGCTAGGACGAGCGGCGTGATCATCACCCACTACCTAGTCCGCGAGCTCAGCCGCCCGCTGGCCGCGATCCTGGGCATCCTGGTCGCCCTGTTCGCCAGCTACACCGCCGCCGGGTTCCTGTCGGACGCGGTCGACGGGCTGTTGCCGGCCGGCGCCATCGCCGAGCTGATCGGACTCAAGCTGCTGATCTCGCTCGAGGTGCTGATCCCGGCGGCGCTCTACGTGTCGGTGCTGCTGTCGTTCGCCCGGCTGCACGGCGAGTCCGAGTTCGCCGCCATGTCCTCGCTGCGGATGGCGCCGGCGACGTCGGTCCGCGCGGTGCTGACGCTGGGCGGCGGCCTCGCCGTGCTGGTCGCCCTGCTGTCGCTGGTGGCGCGGCCGCTCGCCTACCACACGCTGCACGCGGTCTCCGACCGGGCGGCGACGCTGCTCGACCTCGACGCCATGGAGGCGGGCTCGTTCTACGTCGCGGCGCACGGCGACCGGGTGATCTTCCTCGGCCACCGCCACGGCCGCGGCGCGCCGGCGCGCGACGTGTTCGTCCGGGTTCGCCACCCCGACCGCACCGAGATCGTGCATGCGAAGCTGGCCGACGAGCTGCGCACGAAGACGCTGGCGTCCGGCGCCCAGATCTACCTGACGGACGCCCACATCTACGAGATCGACCGGACGCACGGCCGGCCGGATCAGGTGGTGGAGGCGCAGGGGCTGGTGGTCAGCCCCAACCCCAGCCGCGGCGCCGCGCGCGGCTACAGCGCCGTCGCCGCCAGCACATGGCGGCTGGCCGCGTCCGGCACGGACGAGGACGTCGCCGAGCTGCAGTGGCGGCTCTCGACGCCGGTCTCGACGCTGCTGCTGGGCCTGCTCGCGATCCCGCTCAGCCGCGTCCGGCCACGGCAGGGCCGGACCTCCCGCCTCGGCAGGGCGGCGCTGGTCTATTTCGGCTACTACCTGCTCTGCACCTCGGCGCGGACCTGGGTGCAGCACGGCACCATCGGCCGGGTGCCCGGGATCTGGTGGGCGCCGGCGCTGCTGGCGCTGCTGGTCGCGGTCGCCCTGTATCAGCCAAGGTTCCACCGGCCGCGCCTCGGCCTGGCGCGCCGCAGCCGGACCGCGTGAGCCAGGCCGCGGCCCAGGCCCGGGTTCGGACCCGGGCGCCGGACGCGCTCCGGCGCTACGTCGCTCTGGCGGTGGGGCGCGCGGTGGCACTCGTGGCGCTGGCGCTGACCGGCCTGTTCAGCCTGCTCGAGTTCGTCGAGCAGCTGGCCTCGGTCGGCGAGGGCCACTACCACGTCGGCGGCGCGCTTCTGTTCGTGCTGCTGACGGCGCCGTCGCGGCTGCTGCAGGTGATGCCGGTCTCGATGCTGCTCGGCTGCCTGCTCGCGTTCGGGGGGCTGGCCCGCCATTCCGAGCTCGTCGCCATGCTCAGCCTCGGCATCGCAGAGCGCCGCGTCATGGCAGGCGCACTGGGGCCGGCGCTGGCGGCGATCGTGACGCTGCTGCTGCTGATGGAGTTCGTGATCCCGCCCGCCCAGCGGCTGGCGCAGGAGCAGCGCGCCTCCGCCCTGTCCTCCGCGCCGGCCGGCGACGCCGACCGCAGCTTCTGGGTCCAGCGCGACGACCAATACCTGAACGTGCAGCGCTTTGAGCGCGGCGACGTGCCGGTCGGGATCGACATCTACAGCTTCAACCCGGACGGCAGCCTCGACACCATCCTCCACGCCGCCCGCGCCGACATCCGTTCCGACGGCACCTGGCTACTGGACCACGCGTCCCGGCGGCGGGTTGGGGACGGCCGGTTCTCGACCGAGCCTCTCGGCCGCCTCGCCTGGCGCCCGTTCGTCTCGCCGCAGCAGATCCGGTTCATGATCCTGCCGCCGGACAACATCCCGCCGCTGGCGCTCTACCGGCACATCCGCGGCCTGCCGCTGGACGAGAGCGCCGCCCGCTACGAGCAGCAGCTGTGGATGCAGGCGAGCATGCCGCTGTCGGTGCTGGCGATGGTGCTGGTGGCGGCGCCGTTCGTGTTCGGCTCGCCGCGGACGCAGGGCAGCGGCCAGCTCCTGACGCACGGCGTCGGCATCGGCATCGCCTACTCGCTGGGCCAGCAGATCCTGGGCCGCCTCGGGCTGCTGCTCGGCATGAGCCCGGCGGTGGCCGCGCTGGCGCCGCCGCTGCTGGCGATGGCGGCGTCGGTCTACCTGTTTCGGCGGGCGTATCGGGTCGGGTAGGAAGACCAGGGCTCCGCCCTGGACCCGCCAAGGGCCGCGGCCCTTGGAACCCATTCCTTAGGTCAAGGAGTCCAGAGGCTCCGCCTTTGGCGGGGTCCAGGGGCAGGACCCCTGGCCTTCCAGAAACCGCCGGCTGCGACGGTGCTGCTGGTAGAGCAGGACTGCCAACACCGCGCTCAGCACCACGATCTCGAGGATGAAGTAGAGCAGCGGGCGCCGCAGCAGGGCGCAGGCGAACAGTCCGAGCGTGCGGGCGTTGGCGGACAGCACCGCCCAGCGCCGGACCGGAGGCGCGAACGTCTCCCGGTAGAGCCGCCGGATCGCGGCCGCCCGCGCGGGGTCCTGCCGCAGCAGCGCCGCCAGCCGCTGGCGCGGCGCGCCGTCGATGCAGACCGCGAGGCGCTGGACCGAGAGGTAGACGTCGTGCAGACGCTCGGGCAGGCCGCCCGCCGGCTGCCGCGTCGGCTCGGGCAGCGCGGCGGAGGCGCGGCCGTGGCCCCAGTGGTTGTACTCCTGCCGCTGCACCTCGTAGATCGCCGACTGCACCGCATGGCAGGCGCCGGACAGCGCCACCAGGGCCCACACCCAGGCGCCGTGCCGGGCGGACAGCACCAGCGCCAGGCCGAGATAGACGGCGGTGAAGGTGACGTAGTCGCACATGCCGTCGAGGATCTTGCCGGACTGCGACTGCGCGCCGGTCAGCCGGGCGAGCTGGCCGTCGACCCCGTCCAGCACGTGCCAAGCCAGCATCAGCAGGAAGCCGGCCACCACCGCCCAGGGGTTCCGGTCGTGCGCGTAGGCGATGCCGGCGAGCAGGCCGCAGGCCATGCCGGCGACCGAAACCGCGTTCGGCGGGATGCCGAGCCGGGCGCACAGCGGCACCAGGCGGTTGGAGATCGGGTGGACGGCGTAGATGTTGGTGGGGTCCTCGATCTCGGAGGTGCGCCGCACCGGGTCGGCGGTCTGCATGGGCGCCTACAGCCGCCCGGTCGCCAGCAGCCGCTCCGCCTTCTCGAAGTCGACCGGATCGTCGACGTCGATCCAGACCCGGCCGCCGATGTCGCGCACGTGCGCCTTGTTCCAGGACGCCAGCACGGTCATGGCGCCGGAGATGCTGTCGTCGCCCAGGGCCTGGCTCTCCTCCAGCGCGTCGAACATCACCGGCGCGCACAGGAAGATGCCGGTGTCGAAGGCGTTGTAGTCGGGGATCAGCTTGCCGATGCGCTGGATGCGGCCGTCCCGGCAGAGCACGCGGGTCACGTCGTGCAGGTCGATCAGCGGGTTGCCGAGGTCGAAATCGACCGCCAGCGTGACCCCGTCCGGCTGCACCGGCGGCGCCATCAGCGCCCGCAGGATGCCGGGATCGACCAGGTGGTCGCACATCGTCAGCAGGAACGGCTGGTCCAGATGCGGCCGCGCCGCCAGCAGCGAGACGCCGTTGGCGCGCTGCCAGTCCTCGTTCGCGACATGGGTGACGCGGACCGCCTCGCGCTCGGCGAACGCGTCCAGCGCGGCGCGCAGCTCGGCGCCGCGATAGCCGCTCACCACCACGAACTCGTCGATGCCGGCCAGGCGGCCGCAGCCGATCACCCGCTCGATCAGCGGCACGCCGCCGATCGGCAGCAGCGGCTTGATCACCGAGTGGTCCCGCAGCCGGGTGCCCTGCCCGGCGGCGACGATGACCGACTTCATGCGCCGGCGACCGCCGGCAGCTCGGCGATGCTGGCGCAGACCAGCGCGCTGTACGGCTGCCGCTGGCGCTGCGCCCGCACCGAGCCGGGATCGATCGGCCCGACCCGGGCCCGGGTGCGCACGGAGGCGTACCAATGCACGATCCGGGTCTCGGGGCACAGCATCCGGTCCAGCCGGACCCGGCGGACGGTGCGGAACCAGTGCTCGGAGATCTCCGGGGGCAGCGGCGAGAACACGTGCGGCGGCTGGATCGCCACCTCCGGGTGGCCCCGCACGACAGCGCCCAGCAGGTGCGGGCCCAGCGCGTAGCGGTTGCCGAGGGCCGACTCCGGCACGCCCGCCATCGCGCGCAGGTAGGCGGCGAGCAACAGCGCGCCGGCCTCGGCGCCCATGACGGCATTGTTGACGCCGCGGCAGTACAGACCCTCGATTCGCCGGAACGGCCGCCAGCCCTGCGGCAGCCGGCGCAGCGCCCGGCGCAGCAGGTCGCGTCCCAGCGCCAGGGGCGACGGCGACCGCCGTGCGGAGGGCGGCCAGACGATGAATTCGGATGCGACGAACGACCGGGTGCCGAGCAGGGGTTGGAGCGACGCCACCGTCACGGTGTCCAGGTCAGCGTAGAGTCCGCCATTCGAGTACAGGATCGCCGCCCGGAGGATGTCCGACCGCATCGCCGGGTCGTCGAGCCGTCGATACAGCAGCGCCAGCGCGTCGCCAAGGCCGAGTGCCGCGCCGGTGCGGGCAAGCTCGGCGGCGGCGTCGATGCGGGCCAGGCGCACGCCGGGGGCACGTTGGAGTGCGGCGAGCGGGCCGCCGGGCTCGAGTGCCTCGGTGTGGTGCAGCACGACCTCGGGCAGGCCGCCGCGCTCGGCCGCCGACAGCACCGCGAACGCGCAGGCCCAGGGCAGCGCCGGACCGATCCAGCAGAAATGCAGCCGTGCCGGGAGGGCCATGGGTCAGGTTTCCACGGCTATCGCATGAGGAAGAAGGCCAGGGGCCTTGCCCCTGGACCCCACTGGAGCCGCGGGCTCCAGGCCCCGATTCGTTAAGGGCCTACTTCCACGCACGGACTATCTTCTTACGAATCGGGGTTTGGGGCCGTCACGCGAACCGTGCTGCGCACGACGGCTCTAACGGGTCCAGGGCAGCGCCCTGGCCTTCTCCTCACACGTCTCCTCAAATGCGATAGCCTTGGTCAGGTTCCAGGGAGCGTCCGGGGAGCCACGCGATGCCGCCTGCCGAGCAGGGTGCGGCGCCAGCCGTAACCGAGATCGTGGTGTTCCGCCAGAACCTGTTCCGGGTCTCCGAGCCGTTCGTCACCCAGCAGGCGGAGGCGCTGCCGCGCTACCGGCCGGTCTACCTGGGGCGCAGGCGCTACGGCGCGGCGCCGGACCCGGCCCGCGCGCTGGCGCTGGAGGACCGCGGCTGGACCGCCTGGCCCGGCATCGTCCGGCAGATGGCCAGCAAGGCGCCGGGGCCGTACCTGCGGCTGCTGGAGGACCGGCGCCCGGCGCTGATCCACGCGCATTTCGGCATCGACGGCGTCGGCGCGCTGCCGCTGGCGCGGTGGCTGGGGGTGCCGCTGGTCACCACCTTCCACGGCTACGATGCGACGCTGTCGACGGCGGCGCTGCTGTCCTCGCCCGCCTGGGCCAGCTACCCGCTGTTGCGGCACCGGCTGGCGCGGAAGGGCGCGCTGTTCCTGTGCGTCTCGGAGTTCATCCGCGGGCGCGTGCTGGCGATGGGGTTTCCCGAGGCGCGCACGCACGTGCACTACACCGGCATCGACTGCGCCGCGATCCGGCCCCGAGCGCCGGCCGAGGAGGAGCGGATCGTGCTGCACGTGGCGCGGCTGGTCGAGATGAAGGGCACCGAGCACCTGCTGCGCGCGTTCGCGGCCCTTCCCCCCCGACACGCCGACGTCTGCCTGGTGGTGATCGGCGACGGGCCGCTGCGCCGTCCCCTGCTGGCCCTAGCGCGGCGGCTGCGGCTGGGCCCCCGGGTGCGGTTCCTGGGCGCGCTGCCGCACCACCAGGTGATGGACTGGGTGCGCCGCGCCGCGATGCTGGCGCTGCCCAGCGTGCGGACGCGTACCGGGCGGGTCGAGGGGCTGGGCATGGTGCTGCTGGAGGCGGCCGCGACCGGGGTGCCGGTGATCGGCTCGCGCGTCGGCGGCATCCCGGAGGGGATGGTCGACGGCGAGACCGGCCTGCTGGTGCCGGAACGCGACCCGGCGGCGCTGGCCCGGGCCATGACGGAGCTGCTCGACCGGCCGGAGCTGCGGAGGCGCATGGGCGAGGCGGCGCGGCGGTTCGTCGAAGCGCGGTTCGACCTTGGCCGGCAGAGTGCGGCGCTGGAAGCGTTCTATGACGGCGTGCTGGGGCGGCAGTCCGAAGGCACGGGTGTCGCATGAGGAGGAAGGCCAGGGCGCTGCCCTGGCCTTCTCCTTACTGCTTCTCCTCAGAGCGGTCCGCTTCCGCCGCGGCATCGCGGGTGCTAGAGCCTGCCGCGACCGCGAGGACCCAAGCCCGTTGACCGACGCTCTCACGACCACCCGGCGGCCGCCGACCCGCAGCGCGGGCCGCCTGGACGGGCTGCTGTCGGGGGCGCGGTTCCTCGGCCGGGCGCTGGGCTCGCGCTACAACCCGCTGCTGGCGCAGGTGGTGGTGACGCGGCGCTGCAACCTCGCCTGCGGCTACTGCAACGAGTACGACGCGGTGTCGGCGCCGGTGCCGCTGCCCGACCTGCTGGCCTGGGTCGACCATCTGGCGCGGCTGCGCACGGCCTCGATCACGTTCACCGGCGGCGAGCCGCTGCTGCACCCGGAGCTCGACCAGGCGATCCGGGCAGCGCGCGACCGCGGCATGATCGTGACCATGATCACCAACGGCTTCCGGCTCACCCGCGACTGGATCGAGCGGCTGAACGCGGCGCGGCTGCAGGGCATGCAGATCAGCATCGACAACATCCGGCCGGACGAGGTCTCGATGAAGAGCCTGCAGTCGGTCGAGGGCAAGCTGGCACTGCTGGCGGAGCACGCGCGGTTCAAGGTGAACGTGAACTCGGTGCTGGGCGTGACCCGCGAGCGGACCCAGGACGTGGTGACGGTGGCGCGGACGGCGGCGCGATACGGGCTGCAGCACTCGGTCGGCGTGCTGCACGACGGCAGCGGCCTGTTGAAACCCATGAACGCCGACCAGATGGGCGCCTACCGCGAGGTGACCCGGATCTCGCCCTCGGTCGTGCATGGGCTGAACTACCGGCTGTTCCAGCGCAACCTGATGCAGGGTCGTCCGAACGACTGGAAGTGCCGCGCCGGTGCCCGCTACCTCTACGTCTCCGAGGACGGCCGCGTGCACTGGTGCTCGCAGCAGCGCGGCCGGCCTGGGATCCGGCTGCTGGACTACACGCGGGACGACATAAGGCGGGAGTACGCGACGCCCAAGTCGTGCAGCCCGACCTGCACCCTGAGCTGCGTGCATCAGATGAGCGCGTTCGACCGGTATCGCGGGGCGCAGACGGCGCGGGCGGCTTAGGGGACCATCTGGCACTTGCCGATCGTCGAGGAACATCCTTACGCTCGGTGCATGATCACCAGCAAATTGACCAGCAAGGCGCAGACGACGATCCCCCAGCCGGTGCGGGACGCGCTGCGCCTGCGCGAGGGTGACGAGATCGCCTATGCCATCGAATCGGGCCGGGTCGTGCTGACCTGTGCCCGGTCCGACACGGTGGCCGAAGATCCGTTCCGGACCTTTTCCGAGTGGGACGTCCCGGCCGATACCGAGGCCTACGCCGAGCTGTAGGGTCTGGCGCCTGGTCAAGGTCCCGTTCCTCATCACCAACCGCTCGATGCACGCGACGGTGAGTGATGAATGACGCTCGACAGTCTATCCTGGTCTTCGGTGCTACCGGCCAACAGGGAGGATCGGTCGCCAGAGCCTTGCTACAGGCGCGGTGGGCCGTTCGCGCACTCGTACGAAATCCCGCAGCACCGAAGTCGATTGCGCTTCGCAATGCGGGCGTCGAAATCGTGCAGGGATCGTTCACCGACATCGACGTGATCCGTGTCGCGATGAGAGACGTTCACGGCGTCTTCAACGTACAGCCGGGTTCGCCCGGTGGCAGGGTGACCGATGAGGACGAAGTGCGCTACGGAATCGCTATCGCGGACCTGGCCGCGGAGGGCGGCATCGCGCATCTTGTCTACTCCTCAGGCGCCGGCGTCGGAGAGAAGCCGACAGGAGTGGCGCATTTCGACAACAAGCCCCGCATCGAGGCGCACATCCGCAAACTGCTAATGATAGCAACCATCGTCAGACCGATGATCTTCATGGAAATGCTCGTGCGACCTGGTTTCGAGCTGGACGAAGATCGGTTCACATTCTTCCTCCGACCGGATCAGTCGATGCAGCTCATCGCCGTGAGCGATATCGGAAAGTTCGTTGCCGCGATCTTCGCCGACAAGATGCGGTTCGGCGGGACGACGTTGAAGATCGCGAGCGATACCGTTACAGGTCGCCAATTGGAAGCCATCTTCGGCGAGGCAGCCGGCCGGCCGGTCGCCTATGCGCGCTGTTCCGATGGGGTCCTCGCAGCCAATCCCTATCTTGAGCAGCTGAGCGCGAGTTTGGACGAAGGCCCACTTGCAGATTATGTGGATCTGAACGTCATGCGTGAGATCAATCCGGACATTCTCTCGTTCCGGTCCTGGCTTGCCGGGAGCGGATGCAACGCCTTCGACGAGGCTCTCGGGACGCGTGGCAGGCTGGATCACGCCACGGCGCGAGAGCTTGATCCCGCCGGCGTATCGCCAGGCCGTCCGGCGGGCGTAGTCAATCGTAGGACGTCCCGCCTCCGACCGTGCGAAGGTATGGAGACGTGAGGGATCCGCTTCCAAAACCAGGCCGCGTGCAAGTTGGCTCTGACAAGACCGTGCCAGCCAGGGTTGAAAGTCGACGGGCTGGCCATGCCGGCGAAACGTGAAACGCATGTATGGATCGTGTCCCGCGCATCCACTGATCGCCGCAAGGACGTCGTGACGGATCAGGTCCTCGACATGCCCTGATCCTGGATTTCCAGCGCATGGGTCCTCTTCATGAGGCGGGCGGCCCTGATCTCTCGCCAGAACAGCACTGCGTAGGTCGCCAGCGTGGCGACCATGACGATGCCGAGCCGGAGAATGAGGGCGTCGCGGTCGACCAGGGCCAAGGCCAGCCAGGCGGTCAGGACCAAGCTGGCGACGCCGGCCGCCGGAGCCGCGAAGGTACGGGCCGGGACGGCGGCGCCGATCGACCACGAGCGCCGTAATATGTGAAGGCACCGACCAAGCAGCGGCGGGAAGATGCCAAGCCAGACCGCCGACACCGCGACCAGGCCATACCGCTCGGATACCGTGAGGCCGATGGCGAGGATGCCGCCGCCGAGCAGCAGCAGGGCGGCGGCGGAGAGCCGGGCGGCGGCGGCGGGGCGGCCGGTGCCGATCAGCGCGGTGGTCAGCAGCAGCATCGTCACCCGCAGCAGGGCGGCCAACGCCAGCAGCCGCAGCGGGCCGGCCGCGGCGGCGTAGCTGTTGCCGGCGTGGTCGTGCAGCAGGGCGGTCAGCGGGTGGGCCGCCAGCACCAGGGCGGCCATCAGCGGCGCCACCAGCAGGACCAGGCGGCGCAGCGACCACACCAGCGTCTGCGCCAGCTGCCGCGGCACCGCGGCGACGCGGGCCAGCACCGGCAGCATGGTGCGGTTGACCAGGGTGCCGACCGCCATCGCCGGCTCCATCGCGATGTCGAACGCCACGCGGTAGATCGCCAGCGGCGCGGCGCCGTAGAACCAGCCGATCAGCAGGTAGTCGATGTTCTTGAACATCTGCTCGGCGATTCCGGCGCCGGCGGCGTGCAGCCCGAACCGCGCCAGCGGCAGCACCGGGGCCAGGCGGACCCGCAGCCGCGGCCGGAACGGGTGCGCCAGCGCGGCACCCGCCAGCGTGAACAGGCCGCTGGCGGCGTACCCCGCCACCAGCGCCCAGGTGCCGGCGCCGGCAGCACCCAGCCCGAGCCGGGTGCCTGCGGCCAGCAGCGTGGCGCCGACGTTGACCAGCGCGATGCGCTCGTACTGCAGGGCGC
The DNA here is from genome assembly GCA_964247725.1 of uncultured Acetobacteraceae bacterium. Classification (GTDB taxonomy): domain Bacteria; phylum Pseudomonadota; class Alphaproteobacteria; order Acetobacterales; family Acetobacteraceae; genus Lichenicola. The sequence continues at coordinate 12,114 of CAXTVM010000016.1, forward strand.
GGCTCATCAGCGCCATCGGGATCAGCGCCGCACCCACCACCGGCTGCTTCAGCGCGATCAGGACGAAGTAGCCGGCCATGCCGGCGTCGCCGTAGGCCGACGCGATCGCAGGCGACGCCAGCAGGACCGCGCCGCCGCTCAGCACCGAGGCGCCGGTCACGTACCAGAACAGCGTGTCGAGCTGCCCGCGCGAGACCGTCCTCGCCTGGATCAGCGCCTCGCCGGTGCCGAGCCCGTTCAGCGCCTCGACCACCATGCCGATCGAGATCACCAGCGAGGCCACGCCCAGCTGCTGCTTGGTGAGGAATCCCAGCATCACCACGATGGTGCCGAAATCGACCAGCTTGGCGACGATGGTGGCGCCGCCCAGCCAGGTGAAGCCGCGGCCGAGCCGGCCGTGATGGTCGTCCCGGGGCTCGCGCGGCGGCGCCGATCCGCTCACGGCGCCGCCGGCAGCACAGCGTCGGGCGGCAGCACCCACGAGCGCGCCCGAACCAGGTGCAGCAGCCAGCGCCAGGACTGGCGCCGCCAGACCCGCGACTGCGCCCGGCCCCAGCCGCCGCGCGCTGCGGGCGGGGCATCCAGGCGCTGCTCGATGAGGCCCGCGATGCGGCGGGCGCGAGCATCCCAGGTCTGCGCCAAGCCCTCGGCGCGGGCGGCGGCGCCGAGGCGGACGCCGAGTGCCGGGTCCGCGGCCAGGGTGCGGATCGCGTCCGCCAGTGCGTCCGCGCAATCCGGCCGGCACAGCAGCGCGTTGCGGCCGTGCGCGAGCACCTCGCGCACGTCCGGCGTCTCGCCGGCGACGATCGGGCGGCCGGAGGCCATGTAGAGGAACAGCTTCAGCGGCAGCACGGTGGAGCCGAACTCGGCCAGCGGGTGCCAGGACGGCGGGATGAGCAGGATGTCGGCGGCGAACACGTAGGCGGCGAGCCGCTCCGGCAGCTGCCAGCCGACGATGCGGACGTTGGCCACCGAGGCCGCCAGGCGCTCGATCGGGCCGTCGCCGGTCGAGCCGACCAGCAGGAACAGCACGTCCGGCAGCAGCCGGGCCGCCTCGACCGCCACCGCCAGACCCTTCCGGTGGTTGAGCCGGCCGGTATAGACCACCGTGGTGCGGCCCGGCTCGACGCCGATCGCCCGCTTGGCGTCGTCCAGCGGCACCGCCGCCGCCAGGCGCTCCGGCGCGTGGCCGTTGCGCACGCGGACGAGCCGGGCCGGCGGGATGCCGAGCTCCAGGTACTTCCCCCGCGTGTAGTCGGAATGGCAGACGTTGAGCAGGAAGCGGGGACGGCAGTGCAGGCGGTGGAGCCAGCGCCGCAGCGGCGGGATCTGGTCGCCCCAGGGCCGGTAGTGGTCGAACACCACGCGCTGCCCGAACAGCATCGCCATCCAGGCCACCCACAGGTTGCGGGTGTAGACCAGGTCGGCCTCGCGGAACCGGCTACGCAGCACGAGGGTCAGCCCGCAGCAGAAATGTCGCAGCGCCGCCGGCCGCAGCGGCGCCCAGGCCGGCACCAAGGTCAAGCCTGGAGCCAGGCCCGGGACGCCGGGCGCGCCGCCCGCGCGGCCGACCGGCAGGTGCAGCCAGGCCTCGGCGACCAGCGGGGCCAGGTGGCGCGCGGTGGCGACGAACACCTCGGCATCCGCCTCGCGGCTGGGCAGCGGGTTCTCGAACGTGAACAGGATCTTCATGCGGGGATGGGACGCGCGGTCAGTAGCGCAGCCGGATGGCAAGGCGGGTGCCGCCGGCCGGCACCGCGAACCGGGTCGCCGCGAAGGCGGGCGGCCCGAACAGCGTCGGCGCGTCGTTGGAGAAGCCGTAGCCCTCGGCCGGCAGCCCCAGCAGCGTGCGGTCGAAATGGTGGTTGTCGTTCTCGTCGTGGTAGATCGCGACGGCGTAGGTGCCGGGCGAGGACACCGCGATGCAGCCCTCGGCGGTGGCGGCGGCCAGCGGGACGCGCGTCACCAGCAGCGAGCCGGCATGCTTCAGGAACAGCTCCGGCCGGTCGCCGTAGAGCGTGAAGGTGACGTTGCCGGCGATGCGGCGGACCCCCGTCACCCGCACCTGGATGCGCGGCCAGCCCCGGGCCGCTCCGGGCGCATCGCACGCGGCCGCCCGCACCGGCGCCGGACCCGGGGCCGGCGCGGCCGAGGCCCGGGCTGCGGCGCCGCAGCCCAGGGCAACCGGCAGTAGCAGGCCCGCCGCCATCCGGGGCCAAGACGGGAGCCAGGATGGGGGCCAGGGCGGCGGCCGGCGAGCCGGGGCCGGAAGGACTGCTCGCCAGGACACTCGGATGCTTCCTTCCGCACGCGCGGCGGCACCGTCCTCCGGATCGGGACCCGGCGCAACGCCGTACCCGCGGGCGCCGCACGGAGGCTGGAACCTTCGCGCGGCTGGGCTTTTCTATAGGCCATGGAGGACGCCACGATGGACCAGGACCAGCGCGACAAACTGTGGTCGATGATGAAGTCGACCAAGATCGCCATGTTGACCACCGAAGACGACGGGCACCTGCGGGCGCGGCCGATGGCGGCCAGCCAGAAGGGGTTCGACGGCACGCTCTGGTTCTTCACCCGCGAGCACGCGCCCAAGGTCGGCGAGGTGCAGTCGGAGCACCAGGTCGGCGTCACCTACGCCGATCCCGGCTCGCAGAACTACGTGTCGTTCTCCGGCACCGCGAGCGTCGTGCGCGACCGCGCCACGATGGACGCGCACTGGAGCGAGATCCTGACCACCTGGTTCCCGCAGGGGCGGGAGGACCCGGACCTGGCCCTGCTCCGCATCGACGTCACCGGGGCGGAGTACTGGGACGCGCCGAACTCGATCCTGCTGCACGCCTACGGCTACGTGAAGGCCAAGCTGACCGGGACCCCGCCCAAGGGCGGCGACAACGCGAAGATCAGCGTCGGCTGAGCCACCGAAGCCCGCCGTCCGGCCGCGTCAGCCGGGCGGCGCCAGCCGCAGCGGCGGCGGCGGCACGACCACGACCGGTGGCGATGGGCTCAGGCTCGGCGCCGGCCACGCCGCCGCCCCGGTCGCGGATCGATCCTCTCCCCTGACCACCGCCACCGGCACCACGGACGGCCAGGGCTGAGGTCCGGGCCGCGCCGGACGATGCGCCCAGGCCGGCATCGTCACGGTCGAGATCTGGTGCAGCCCGAGATACAGCCCAGCCTGCGCGGCGACGGCGACCACGACGCCGAGGATGCGCGGCCACACCACCCGCGGCTGCGCCCCCGGCGTGGCGCCCCCAGGCGTCCAGTCGGACTTCGGCGGCGGGGCCTTCGGGTCCACCTTGGCGAGGGAAGCCGCCTGGTCGGCCTTGTGCCGCTCCGGGCTCCAGCGCGGGTAGAGCGGCGCCGCGGCCAGCGTCAGGCGGCCTTCTTCGCCAGCAGGTCGAGCGCCACCATCGTCTCGGCGATCTGCACTGCGTTCAGCGCCGCACCCTTGCGCAGGTTGTCCGACACGCACCAGAACGCCAGCCCGTTCGGCACCGTGGGGTCGATACGCAGCCGGCTGACGTAGGTGGCGTCCTCGCCGACGCACTCGACCGGGGTGACGTAGCCGCCATCCTCGCGGCGGTCGTGCAGGATCACGCCCGGCGCCTCGCGCAGCGCCTCGCGCGCCTGCTCCAGGTCGACGGGGTCCTCGAACTCGACCACCACCGACTCCGAGTGGCCGATGAACACCGGCACCCGCACGCAGGTCGCCACCACCCGGATGCCGCCGCCCATGATCTTGGCGGTCTCGACCGCCATCTTCCATTCCTCCTTCGTGAACCCGTCGTCCATGAAGCGGTCGATGTGCGGGATCAGGTTGAAGGCGATCGGCTTGGTGAACTGCTCCGAGGTCGGCGGGTCGCCGACGAAGCTGCCCTTGGATTGGGTGAACAGCTCGTCCATGCCCTCCTTGCCGGCGCCGGACACCGCCTGGTAGGTCGAGACCACCACCCGCTTGGCCGTATAGAGGTCGTGCAGCGGCTTCAGCGCCAGCACCATCTGGATCGTCGAGCAGTTCGGGTTGGCGACGATGCGCCGGCGGCGGTGCCGCTGCAGCGCCTCCGGGTTCACCTCCGGCACCACCAGTGGCACGTCCGGGTCCATGCGGAACTGGCTGGTGTTATCGATCACCACGCACCCGGCCGCGGCGGCGCGCGGCGCGTGCACCGCCGAGATCGCCGCCCCCGGGCTGAACAGGCCGAGGTCCCAGCCGGCGAAGTCGAACGTGTCGAGGTTGCGCACCTTCAGTACGCGCCGGTCGCCGAACGAGATCTCCTGGCCGACCGAGCGCGCCGAGGCGAGGGCCACGATGTCGTCGACGGGGAAGTCGCGCTCGGCCAGCGTCTTGATGATCTCGCGGCCGACGGCCCCGGTGGCCCCTGCGACGGCGACGCGGTAGCCCATGATCTTCGTCCCCCGCATTGTGTCGAATGGTCTGCTACCGCGGCACTTTGAAGAAGGCCAGAGGCTTTGCCCCTGGCCCCACTGGGGCCGCGGGCCCCAGGCCCCGATTCGTTGAGGTCATACCTTCAAGCAGGGACCATCTCCTTACGAAACGGGGTTTGGGGCCGTCGTGCGCAGCACGCTTCGCGTGACGGCCCCAACGGGTCCAGGGCAGCGCCCTGGCCTTCCCTTGCAACGGCCCCGCCCCGCCGACGTTGGCCGGCGGCGGTTTGGGGACGACGCGGCATGGTGGACGCTCCAGGAGAACCCGGCCAGGCGCCGCGCTGGCTCCCGGTCGGCAAGAGCGGGGTCGGCCGCAGCCTGGGTGACGACGCCCGGGTCTGGTTCACGCTCGGCCACGGTATCCTGAACGAGATCGCCTATCCCCGCATCGAGCAGACCGCGGTGCGCGATTTCGGCCTGATCGTCACCGACGGGGAGGCGCTGTTCGCCGAGGAGCGCCGCCACTGCGACGCCGAGGTGAGTCCGGTGGCGCCCGGCATCCCGGCCTACCGCATCACCGGCACCCACGAGGGCGGCCGGTTCCGGCTGCGAAAGCGGCTGATCGCCGATCCCGGCCGGCCGGCGGTGCTGCTGCACGTGACCATCGAGGACCTGCGCCCCGGGCCCGAGGCCGGGTCCGAGGCCGGTCCGCCGCTGCGCGTGCACGCGCTGCTGGCGCCGCACCTGGCCAATGCCGGCGGCAGCGGCAACGCCTGGACCGGCGACTACAAGGGGCAGGAGATGCTGTTCGCCGAGGCGCAGGGCACGGCGATCGCGCTGGCCGCCAGCTGCGGCTGGCGCGCGCGTTCGGCCGGCTATGCCGGCATCAGCGACGGCTGGCAGGACCTGTCGCGGCATCGGCAGATGCGTTGGCAGTACGAGCGCGCGCTGAACGGCAACGTGGCGCTGACCGGCGAGCTCGACCTGCGCGACGGCGCCGACGGCCGCTCGGAGGCCTTCGTGGTGTGCCTGGCGTTCGGGCGGATCTGGACCGAGGCGGCGATGCGCGCCCGCGCCGCCCTGCTCGACCCGTTCGAGGCGCTCGAGGCCCGCTACGTCGCCGGCTGGACCGGCTGGCTGGATGGCCTGCCGCCGAGCCCGTTCCCGCTGCAGCGCAACAGCCTGATGGTGCTGCGCAGCCACCAGTGCCCGTCGCTGCCGGGGGCCTGCATCGGCAGCCTGGGCGTGCCGTGGGCGGCGCTGCAGGACAGCGACGAGCCGTCGGCGAGCCACCTGGCGCGGGCGCGCGACGTCGTGGCCTGCGCGGTGGCGCTGCTGGCGGCGGGCGATCCCGGCGGGCTCGAGCCGGCCCTGTCCTATCTGCAGACGGTGCAGGAGGCCGATGGCCATTGGGCCCGGAACTTCTGGCTCGACGGCATGACCGCCTGGCAGGGGCTGCAGCCGGACGAGACCGCGCGGCCGGTGCTGCTGGCCGACCTCGCCCGGCGCGGCGGCTGGCTCGACGATGCGGGCGTGGCGCGGTTCTGGCCGATGGTGCGGGCGGCGGCACTGTCGCTGGTCCGGCACGACCCGCTGGCCGGGCACGATCGCTGGGGCCGCGACGACGGGTCCCGGCCGCAGACGCTGGGGGCCACGGTCGCGGCCCTGCTGGCGGCGGCGGACTGGGCCGGAGCGGCCGGCGACGCCGCCCTGCGCCGGCTGCTGCAGGACACCGCCGACTGCATCCACGAGCTGCTGCTGCAGCTGCTGGACGAGCCGGGGGCGGAGCCCGATCCCGACATCGTCGCGCTGGTCCGGCTGGGCGTGCTGGCGCCGGACGATCCGCGGCTGCGGCGGGCGCTGGCGGGGGTCGACCGGGCGCTGCGGGTGGCAGGCCCGGGCGGGCCTGCCTGGTGTGCGCGCGGCGAGGCCGGCCGCGCGCCGCGGCCGGTGCTGGCGCTGGAGCGGGCGATGCTGGCGGTGGCGTCGGGCGAGCCGGAGCAGGCCCGCGCGCTGCTGGACAGTGCCGAGGCCTGCGCCGGCGCCGGCGGCATGCTGCCGGAGCGGGCGGACGGCCCCGGCGGACGCGGCGGCACCGTGATGCCGCACCTCTGGACCCATGCCGAGCACGTCACGCTGCTGCGGGCGATCGAGGAGGGCCGGCTGTTCGACCGGCCGCCGCAGCCGGGGCTGCGCTACGCCGCATCGGCGCCGCCGCGGATCGCGCGCTGGCGGCACGAGTCCGAGCCGGACCGGATGCCGCGCGGCCGGACGCTGCGCATCGAGCTGCCGATGGCGGCCGACCTGCACTGGAGCAGCGACCGCTGGGGACTGGTCCAGGACACCCCGGTGACGGAGGCGGGGCCGGGCCTGTTCGTGGCCGAGCTGCCCACCGCCGACCTCGCCCCGGGGCACGTGGTGGTGTTCACCTGGCGCGAGCGGGACAGCGGCGCCTGGCTCGGCCACGACCACCACGTCACGGTGCGCTGAACCCGCGTCGAACCCGTTCTGGGGCCCGCGAGTTGAAGCGGGGTCCGGAGGCGCCGCCTCCAGGGGTCCGGGCCGTGCCCAGGCCGTCTTGCAGGAGCAGCCATGGACCCGAACCACGCCGTCCCGTCCGCACCGGAGCCGCGCCGGAAGCTGGCAGCCCCCGCCAGCGCCAAGGCGCCGCCCTGCACGCTGATCATCTTCGGCGCGCATGGCGACCTCACCAAGCGGCTGCTGACGCCCGCCCTCTACAACCTGGTCGGCGCCGGCCTGCTGGACGACGGCTTCAAGGTGATCGGCGTCGATCGCGCCGACGGCACCAGCGAGAGCTGGCGGGACGAGCTCGCCCAGACCATGCAGGAGTTCACCAAGGATCCGAGCGCCGAGTTCTACACGCCCGAGATCAACGCCGGCTGGTGGGGCAGCCTGTCCGGCCGGATGGAGTACTACAAGGCCGACTTCACCGACATCGCCCAGCTCGAGGGGCTGCGGGCGCACGTCACCGGCAACGTGCTGTTCTACCTGGCGGTGGCGTCGCGGTTCTTCGCTACCGTGGTCGAGAACGTCGGCAAGGCCGGCATGACGAAGGAAGAGGAGGGCGCGTTTCGCCGCGTCGTGGTCGAGAAGCCGTTCGGCTCGGACCTCGAGAGCTCGCGCGAGCTGAACGCGCGGCTGCTGGCGGTGCTGGACGAGGCGCAGATCTACCGGATCGACCATTTCCTCGGCAAGGAGACGGTGCAGAACATCCTGGCGATGCGCTTCGGCAACGGCATCTTCGAGCCGCTGTGGCGCCGCGAGTACGTGGACCACGTGCAGATCACCGCCTGCGAGACGGTGGGCGTCGAGGGGCGCGGCGCGTTCTACGAGCCGACCGGGGCGCTGCGCGACATGATCCCCAACCACCTGTTCCAGCTGCTGGCGATGGTGGCGATGGAGCCGCCGAACTCGTTCTCGGCCGAGACCGTGCGCACCGCCAAGGAGCAGCTGTTCGAGGCGGTGCAGCCGGTGCGGCCGGAGAACGCCGTCCGCGGCCAGTATGCCGCCGGCCAGGTGCAGGGCCGCGACGTGCAGGCCTACCGCGACAGCCCGGGCGTCGCCCACGACAGCAACACCGAGACCTACGTGGCGCTGAAGCTGGAGATCGAGAACTGGCGCTGGTCCGGGGTGCCGTTCTACATGCGCACCGGCAAGTCGCTGACCGGGCGGCTCACCGAGGTGGTGGTGCATTTCCGCAAGGCGCCGCTGGCGATCTTCGCCGACACGCCGATCGACAAGCTGGCCCCCAACAACCTCACGCTGAACATCCAGCCGCGCCAGGGCATCACGCTGGGGCTCAGCGCCAAGATCCCCGGGCCGAAGATGGATCTGGGCGGCGTCCAGATGAGCTTCCGCTACGAGGACGCCTTCAGCCTCACGCCCAACGTCGGCTACGAGACCCTGCTCTACGACGTGCTGATCGGCGACGCGACCCTGTTCCAGCGTGCCGACAACATCGAGGCCGCCTGGCACGTGGTCGATCCGGCGTTGAAGGCGTGGGCGGCGGACCACGCCGGCCCCGAGCCCTACGCGGCCGGAACGGCGGGGCCTGCCGGGGCGGACGCGCTGCTGGAGCGCGACGGCCGGCACTGGATGCCGCTCGACGGCGACGCCGACTGAGGCCGACGCGCCCGGCCGGACTTCAGCCCGGCCGGAGCCGCTTCAGGAATGCCGAGAGACGGTGCCGGCGCAGCTCGCGCCGGGCCTTGGCACCCGTCGCCATGTAGTTGAGCTGGATCGCGTAGCGCCGACCGACGAAGGTCTTGTGGCCGTGGAAGGTGTCGGGGCCGTTCGGGAACGCCAGCAGGGTGCCGTCCACCGGCGGCACCTCGACGGCGTAGTCCTCGAGGTCGTCCGGGCCGCGCAGAAGCCGCAGGCAGCCGTCCTGGCGCGCCCAGTCGGCGCTGGCCGGGTTCAGGTACAGGAGCAGCGTCACCAGCTTGGCCGTCGAGTCGCGATGGATCTGGCCGTCCCTGGCGCGGGTGCGGCCGCGCAGCGTCAGCATGGTGCGGCTGCCGGCGAGGTCGAGATCGAAATGCCGGGCGACCGCGTCGCGCAGGCGTGGCCCTTCCAGCTCCCGCACGAGGTCGCGGGCGGCGCCGCGCAGGCGCAGCGCCGACGGCGGATAGGAGCCGCCGCGGCGGATCTCGGGCAGGTCGGACACGATCGCAACCAGGCGACGCGCCGGCACGAAACCGTGGATCACGAGGTGCGGAAACGGATCGCGATCGGTGGGCAGCCGGTCGAAGGCATCATAGCCGAGCGCCTCGTGGCTGGTGCCGGCCGGGGCTGCGGGCGGAACTGCGGACGGGGGAAGGCTGTCTGGCATCGGGCTGCGGTCCGCGACGGGGTCGGCCTAACTAGGACCGCGGCCATGCTCCCGGCAAGCGCGCGGGCCGGCGATCAGCCGCGCTGCGGGTGCTCCGGATGCAGGATGGTGTTGGTGGACAGGAATTGCGCGCAGCCGATCTGGCCGTCGCAGCAGGGCAGCGGCGCGTCGTCCACCGGCCGCGGCCGCTCGGCGCCGGGCATGTAGGCGACATGCGAGAGCATCGACCGGCCCTCGCAGGTGAAGTGCGGCTTCTCGACGGTCATGCGCAGTTCCGACGCCTTGGCCGCGGCGCCGGTCAGTGCCAGCGCCGTCGAGATCGCCAGGATCGTCCTCATGCCGCCCATCCCCATCCGTCCATCAAGCCACCGTCGCAGGATCAATGGACAAATCGTTGGAATGGTTACATCGCTCGCATTTCGTTGAACTCGAAACGGAATGAAACAGGCTTGCCGGCGGTTGGGACAGACCGCCGCGATGTCGCAGCGCAGCATAAGCCATTGATCGCGCGCGCGACGTGCCATATGTTCCGGGACATGTCCGCGACCACCGTGCAACGCCGCCCGGACACTGCCGGCGATCCCGCGACGGTCCTCCAGGACGTCCCCGGGACGGCGCCGCCGGCAGGTCTCCGGGCCGGGCCGCTCGCGGCCTACCGCCAGCTGGTGCGGCGGGGGCTGCTGGACGAGGATCCGGCGCAGCTCGCCGCCGCCGCCCGCCTCGACACGCTGTTCCAGGCCCTGGCGCAGCGGGGCGCGGCGCCGGCGGGGTCCAGGCTGCGGCGGCTGCTCGCCCGCCGCGGCCGGCAGCCGACGCCGCCGCGCGGGGTCTACCTGGTCGGGCAGGTGGGACGCGGCAAGTCGATGCTGATGGACCTGTTCTTCGAGCAGGCGCCGGTGGCGGCGAAGCGGCGCATCCACTTTCACCGCTTCATGCAGGACGCGCACCTCCGCCTGCACGCGCTGAAGCGGCTCGATCCCGAGCTCGCCGATCCGATCCCGCCGCTGGCCGACGCCATCGCCGCCGACGCCAGCCTGCTTTGCTTCGACGAGTTCCAGGTCAACGACATCGCCGACGCGATGATCCTGGGCCGGCTGTTCGAGGCGCTGTTCGCCCGCGGCGTGGTGGTGGTGGCGACCTCCAACACAAGGCCGGAGGACCTGTTCCAGTCCCGGCCCGGCGCCGACGCCTTCAAGCCGTTCATCGCCCGCATCCGGCGCGAGATCGACACCGTGACGCTCGACAGCCCGCGCGACTACCGGCGCGGCGTCATGCGCGGTCTGCCGACCTGGCATGCGCCGGCCGATCGCCGTGCCGAGCGGGCGCTGGACGAGGCGTTCCTGTTGCTGGCCGGCGGCGCCGCGCCGCGGGCGGAGACGCTGGAGGTGATGGGCCGGACGGTGCCGGTGCCGATGGCGGCGGGCCCGGTGGCGCGGTTCGACTTCGAGGCGCTGTGCGACCGGGCGTTAGGTGCCGGGGACTACCTGGCGCTGGCGGCGCGGTTCCCGGCGCTGGTGCTGGACGGCGTGCCGCGCCTTGGACCGGAGAACTTCGACCTGGCGCGCCGCTTCATCGTGCTGGTCGACGCGCTCTACGAGGCGCGGGTGAAGCTGGTGGCCTCCGCCGCCGACCAGCCCGACCGCATCTACGAGCGCGGCGAGGGCGCGGTGGCGTTCGAGCGCACCGCCTCCCGGCTGGAGGAGATGCAGGGCGAGGCGTATCTCGCCCTGGCGCACCACCCGTAACCGCGGCACCCCCGGCCCACACCCATGCTTACAGGCTATCGCATGAGGAAGAAGGCCAGGGGCTTTGCCCCTGGACCCCACTGGGGCCGTCACGCGAAGCGTGCTGGCGCACGACGGCCCCAGACCCCGATTCGTTAAGGGTCTACCTTCAAGCTGGGACTATCTCCTTACGAATCGGGGTTTGGGGCCCGCGGCCCCAACGGGCCCAGGGCAGCGCCCTCACCTTCCCCTTCCACGTCTCCTCACATGCGATAGCCCTGCCGATGCCCACGTCTGGCCTTGCGGGACGGCGGCGGAAGGATTAGCAAATCCCGCCTTCCGGCAGGTTGAGAGTCTTTCGCGGGTTCCCGCTGCCGCACTTTCCCCGACCCGTCCCAGGACCTGAGAGACCGCATGGCTCGCAACAAGATCGCCCTCGTCGGCGCCGGCAACATCGGCGGCACGCTCGCCCACCTGATCGGTCTGAAGGAGCTGGGCGACGTCGTCCTGTTCGACGTGTTCGGCGGCGTCGCCGCCGGCAAGGCGCTCGACATCGCGCAGTCCTCGCCGGTGGACGGCTTCGACTGCGCCCTCAGCGGCGGCTCGGACTACGCCGCCATCGCCGGCTCGGACGTGGTGATCGTCACCGCCGGCTTCCCGCGCAAGCCGGGCATGTCGCGCGACGACCTGCTGGCCAAGAACGCCGAGGTCATCGAGAGCGTGGCCGACGGCATCAAGGCGCATGCGCCGGGCGCGTTCGTGATCGTCATCACCAATCCGCTCGACGTCATGGTCGCGGTGATGCAGGAGCGGTCCGGCCTGCCCGCCAACATGGTGGTCGGCATGGCGGGCGTGCTGGACAGCGCGCGGTTCCGGCTGTTCCTGGCCGAGGAGTTCAAGGTCTCGGTCGAGGACGTCACCGCCTTCGTGCTGGGGGGCCACGGCGACACCATGGTGCCGCTGATCCGCTACTCGACGGTGGCGGGCGTGCCGGTGCCCGACCTGATCAGGATGGGCTGGACTACGCAGGAGCGCATCGACGCGATCTGCGCCCGCACCGCCAACGGCGGCGGCGAGATCGTCAAGCTGCTCGGTACTGGCTCGGCGTTCTACGCGCCGGCCGCCTCGGCGGTGGCGATGGCCGAGAGCTTCCTCAAGGACAAGAAGCGGGTTCTGCCCTGCGCGGTGAAGCTCGACGGCCAGTACGGCCAGACCGACTTCTACGTCGGCGTGCCGGTGGTGATCGGCGCCGGCGGCGCCGAGCGCGTGCTCGAGGTCGAGTTCACCGCCGACGAGAAGGCGGCGTTCGACGCCTCGTGCGACGCGGTGAAGAAGCTGCTGGCCGACTTCCGCGCGATCGGCCGCTGAGCCGCCGGAGCCACCGCAGGGGTGGCACGGCGCTTGCCTAATACGCCGGCCGATCGGCCCGACGTGAACCGCAGGAACGACCGGGCTCGCGCATGATTCGGGGCGAGACAGCCTAGAGGAGAGCTTCATGGCAGGCGTCGATCTACTGGCCACCGCCTTCAACGGCGGCAACGCGGCCTTTCTCGCCGATCTCTACGCCCGCTGGGTGGCCGACCCGGCCACGGTCGACCCGAGCTTCGCCGCCCTGTTCGCCGCACTCGACGAGGAGTCGGTCGCGGTGCTGCAGGACGCGTCCGGCGCCTCGTGGGCGCCGCGCCGGTTCGAGGTCGAGCGGCCCGAGCCGGCCGCCGCCTCGGCCAAGCCGGACGGCAGGGGCGACGCCAAGGCGGCTGCGGTGCCTGCACCGGCACTTGCCCCGGCCCCCTCCGCGGCAGAGATCCAGGCCAGCGCCGACGACAGCCTGCGCGCGATGCAGCTGGTGCGCGCCTACCGCGTCCGCGGCCATCTGGAGGCCCGGCTCGACCCGCTCGGGCTGCAGGTGCCCAAGTCGCACGCGGACCTCGACCCCGCCACCTACGGCTTCGGCGCCCACGACCAGGATCGGCCGGTCTATCTCGGCCGCGCGCTGCAGGTGCTGCTGGGCGTCGAGATCGCGCCGGTGCGCGACATCGTGGCGGCGGTCCGCGCCGCCTATTGCGGCCCGATCGGCGCCGAGTTCATGCACATCCAGGATCCGGCGCAGCGCGAGTGGATCCAGGCCCGGATCGAGGGGCAGGACTGGCGCCGCGCGTTCCAGTCGCCGCAGAAGCAGGCCATCCTGCGCCAGCTCGACGAGGCCGAGGGCTTCGAGGCGTTCTGCCAGAAGCGATACGTCGGCACCAAGCGCTTCGGGCTGGAGGGCGGTGAGGTCGCGATCCCGGCGCTGCACGCCATCATCGCGCAGGCGGCGCAGGACGGCGTCGGCTCGGTCGCCATCGGCATGCCGCATCGCGGCCGCCTGAACACGCTGGTGAACGTGGTGCGCAAGCCGTACACCGCGGTGTTCAGCGAGTTCGGCGGCGCCAGCTTCAAGCCCGACGACGTGCAGGGCTCGGGCGACGTCAAGTACCATCTCGGCACCTCGACCGACATCGAGCTCGACGGGCGCCAGGTGCACGTCTCGCTGCAGCCGAACCCGTCGCACCTGGAGGCGGTCGACCCGGTGGTGGTCGGCAAGACCCGCGCGGCGCAGGACATGGGCGGCGACACGCGGGGCCGGCATTCGGCGCTGGCGATCCTGATGCACGGCGACGCCGCCTTCGCCGGCCAGGGGCTGGTGTACGAGACCATGGCGATGAGCCAGCTGATCGGCTATCGCACCGGCGGCACCATCCACCTGATCGTCAACAACCAGATCGGCTTCACCACCGTCTCGGCGCACGCCTATTCCGGGCTCTACTGCACCGACATCGCCAAGGCTGTGCAGTCGCCGATCCTGCACGTGAACGGCGACGAGCCGGAGGCGGTGGTGTTCTGCGCCCGGCTGTGCGCCGAGTTCCGCCAGCGCTTCGCCGCCGACATCGTGCTCGACATCGTCTGCTACCGCCGGCACGGCCACAACGAGAGCGACGAGCCGGCCTTCACCCAGCCCACCATGTACAAGGCGATCCGGGCGCGGCCGACCACGCGCACGCTCTACGCCGAGCGGCTGGTACGGGAGGGCGCACTCAGCGAGGCGGAGGCGAAGTCGGGCTGGGACCGGTTCCAGGCGCAGCTCGAGGACGCCTACAAGGCGGCGCAGTCCTACCGGCCGAACAAGGCCGACTGGCTGGAGGGCACCTGGTCCGGCATGAAGCAGCCGGGAGCTAAGTTCGGCGCCTCCGACGAGCCGACCGGGCTGCCGCTCGACACGCTGCGCGAGGTGGGCCGGGCGCTGGGCACGGTGCCGAGGGACTTCGCCGCCAACCCGAAGATCAGCCGCCAGCTGGAAGCCAAGCTGGCGATGTTCGAGGGCGGCGAGGGGATAGACTGGGCCACCGGCGAGGCGCTTGGCTTCGGCACCCTGCTGCTGGAGGGCAACCGGGTGCGGCTGTCCGGCGAGGACTGCCAGCGCGGCACCTTCAGCCAGCGCCACGCCGTGCTGATCGACCAGGCCAACCAGAACGAGTACGTGCCGCTGAACAACATCCGCGGCCCCGAGGCCGGCGGGCAGGCGGCGATCGAGGTCTACAACTCGCTGCTGTCGGAGTTCGGCGTGCTCGGCTTCGAGTACGGCTACAGCCTGGCCGACCCGAAGACGCTGGTGCTGTGGGAGGCGCAGTTCGGCGACTTCGCCAACGGCGCCCAGGTCATCATCGACCAGTTCATCGCGTCCGGCGAGACCAAGTGGCTGCGCATGTCGGGCCTGGTGATGCTGCTGCCGCACGGCTACGAGGGCCAGGGCCCCGAGCACTCCTCGGCACGGCTGGAGCGCTACCTGCAGCTCTGCGCCGAGAACAACATGCAGGTCTGCAACGTCACCACGCCGGCGAACTACTACCATGTGCTGCGCCGGCAGATGCGCCGCCCCTACCGCAAGCCGCTGGTGGTGATGACGCCGAAATCGCTGCTGCGCCACAAGCTGGCGGTGAGCGCGCTCTCCGAGATGGCGCCCGGCACCCGCTTCCTGCCGGTGATCGGCGAGATCGACGAGATCGGCGCGGCCGCGGAGGTGAGCCGCGTCGTGATCTGCTCGGGCAAGGTCTATTACGACCTGCTGGCCGAGCGCCGCGAGCGCCAGCTCGCCGACGTCGCCATCCTGCGCGCCGAGCAGATCTACCCGTTCCCGGACGAGGAGCTGGCGCACGCGCTGGCACCCTACCGGAATGCCGAGATCGTCTGGTGCCAGGAGGAGCCCGAGAACGCCGGCGGCTGGAGCTTCGTCGACCGCCGCATCGAGGCGGTGCTGCGGCGGCTCGGCCGGACGGCGGACCGGCCGGTCTATGCCGGGCGGATCGCGGCGGCGAGCCCCGCCACCGGACTCGCCCGCACCCATGCGGCCGAGCAGGCGGCGCTGGTGCGCCAGGCGCTGGGCGTCGACGCGATCGCCGCGGTCGGCATCCCGGTCGCAGCGCCGGCCAGCGAGCGGGCGGCCTGACCCTGGTCACGCTCCGCCGCCGCGACTAGAACCTGGCCCCGTGGCCTGACCCGCCCCCGCCTGGCGCCCGGCGCCGGCCGGGAGGCTCGCGGCACGGTTCGAGAGAAACACCGAAGGAAGCCGATGTCTGCCGAGATCAAGGTCCCGACGTTGGGAGAGAGCGTCAGCAGTGCGACGATCGCCCGCTGGTTGAAGCAGCCGGGCGAGTCGGTGTCGGCCGACGAGCCGGTGGTCGAGCTCGAGACCGACAAGGTCAGCGTCGAGGTCGCCAGCCCGGAGGCGGGCGTGCTGGGGCCGCACGCGGTGGAGGAGGGCGCGGAAGTCGAGGTCGGCGCGCTGCTGGCGATGGTCGAGGCGGACGGGGCGGCATCGAAGCCGGCAGCGGCCACGGCACCCGCCGCCGCGCCCGCGCCTGCCGCCCCGGCGGCGGCGCCGACCGGCGGCATCCAGGAGCCGAAGCCGGCCGCCGGTCCGGTGGCGCGGCCGGCCACGCCGCCGGCCGACGTGGCTCGCGACGGGGCCCGCCCCGGGGCTCGCGATGAGGTCGGCGGCGGCCACGCGCCGCTGCCGGCGGCGCAGAAGATGATGACCGAGCGCGGCGTCACCGCGAACGCCGTCGGCGAGGGCACCGGCAAGGACGGGCGCGTCACCAAGGGCGACGTGCTGGCGTTCCTGGAGCGCCCGGCCACGCCGGCGGCGAAGCCGGCGCCCGCGAAGGCGGCGCCGCGCACCGACGACCCGCGCGAGGAGCGGGTCCGCATGACCCGCCTGCGCAAGACCATCGCCAGCCGGCTCAAGGACGCGCAGAACACGGCCGCGATCCTGACCACCTTCAACGAGGTCGACATGTCGGCGGCGATGAAGATGCGCGCCGACTACAAGGACGCGTTCGAGAAGAAGCACGCCGGCGCCCGGCTCGGCTTCATGTCGATCTTCGTGCGCGCCTGCGTCACCGCGCTGCGGGAGTTCCCGGCAGTCAACGCCGAGATCGACGGCGACGACATCGTCTACCGCAACTTCGTGCACATGGGCATCGCCGTCGGCGGCGCGAACGGGCTGGTGGTGCCGGTGCTGCGTGACGCCGAGCGCATGGGCTTCGCCGAGATCGAGCGGTCGATCGCCGGCTTCGGCAAGCGCGCCCGCGACGGCCAGCTCAAGCTCGACGAGCTCACCGGCGGCACCTTCTCGATCACCAATGGCGGTATCTACGGCTCGCTGATGTCGACGCCGATCCTGAACCCGCCGCAATCGGCGATCCTGGGCATGCACAAGATCCAGGAGCGCCCGATCGCCGTCGCAGGCCAGGTTGTGATCCGACCGATGATGTACTTGGCGCTGTCGTACGACCACCGCGTCGTCGACGGCAAGGAAGCGGTCAGCTTCCTGGTGCGCGTCAAGGACGGTATCGAAGACCCGCGCCGGCTTCTATTGGATCTCTGAACGCCCAACTGACAACGGCGTGTGCCGGCGATCCGATGCGCCCGCCTCCGCTTCCCAGACGGGCTTCAAAGCCAACAGGACTGATTTCATGACCGACATCAAGGTCCCGACGCTCGGTGAGAGCGTGGCCACCGCCACCGTGTCGCGGTGGCTGAAACAACCGGGCGAGGCGGTGGCGGCCGACGAGGCCGTGGTCGAGCTGGAAACCGACAAGGTCAGCGTCGAGGTTTCGGCGCCGGTTGCCGGCGTCCTGGGCGCGCACGCGGTCGCCGAAGGTGCCGAGGTCGAGGTTGGCGCGCTGCTGACCAGCGTCGGCGGCGAGGCCGGGGCGGCTCCGGCTCCGATCAAGGCCGACATGGCCGAGACCACCACCGCCGGCGCCACCGCGGCGGCGCCCCCCTCCGGGAGTTACCTGCCGCAACCCGACGCCGCGTCGCCCGGTGACAGCCTGGTGGCCGAGCCGCCGGCCTCGTCCGGCACCGCCGCCAAGCCGGCGCCCCCTGCCCCCACCAGCGCGCCGGCAGCGGCCGCGGCGGATGTCGGCGAGACCGACTACGACGTGATCGTCATCGGCGCCGGCCCCGGCGGCTACGTCTGCGCGATCCGCGCGGCCCAGCTCGGCCTCCGGGTCGCCTGTGTCGAGAGGCGCGCCACGCTCGGCGGCACCTGCCTCAACATCGGCTGCATCCCGTCGAAGGCGCTGTTGCAGAGCTCGGAGAGCTTCCACGAGGTGCGCGACAACTTCGCGGTGCACGGCATCAACGTCGGCGAGGTGACGCTGGACCTCGCCCGCATGCACGCGCGCAAGAACGAGGTGGTCGCCGCCAACGTCAAGGGCGTCGAGTTCCTGTTCAAGAAGAACAACGTCGCCTGGCTGAAGGGGCTCGGCCGGATCCAGGACTCCAATACCGTCGAGGTGGACGGCAAGGCGTTCCGCGCCAAGTCGATCGTGATCGCGACCGGCAGCGACAGCGTCTCGCTGCCGGGCGTCACCATCGACGAGACGCGCATCGTCAGCTCGACCGGTGCGCTGGAGCTGGACCAGGTGCCCCACCACCTGCTGGTGATTGGCGGCGGCGTGATCGGGCTCGAGCTCGGCAGCGTCTGGCGCCGGCTGGGCGCGGACGTGACCGTGGTCGAGTATCTGGACCGGCTGGTGCCGGGCATCGACGGCGAAGTCGCCAAGGCGTTCGAGCGCGTGCTGTCGAAGCAGGGCATCAAGTTCCGGCTGGGCCACAAGGTGACCGGGGTGGAGGTCGGCGAAGCCGGCGCCACCGTCACGATCGAGAAGGCGAAGGGTGGCGATCCGGAGACGCTGGAGGCCGACATCGTGCTGGTGGCGATCGGCCGGCGCGCGGTCACGGAGGGGCTCGGGCTGGCCGAGGCCGGCGTCGCCACCGACGAGCGGGGCCGGGTCGTCACCGACGGGCACTTCGCCACCAACGTGCCGGGGATCTACGCCATCGGCGACGTGATCTCCGGGCCGATGCTGGCGCACAAGGCCGAGGACGAGGGCGTGGCGCTGGCCGAGATGCTGGTCGGCCAGGCCGGCCACGTGAACTACGGGGTGATCCCGGGGGTAATCTACACCTGGCCGGAGGTGGCCGGGGTCGGCAAGATCGAGGAGGAACTGAAGGCGGAGGGCGTCGCCTACAAGGTCGGCAAGTTCCCGTTCAGCGCCAACGGACGCGCCCGCGCGATGAACTCGACCGACGGCTTCGTGAAGATCCTTGCCGACAAGAAGACCGACCGACTGCTGGGCGCCCACATCGTCGGGCCCGATGCCGGAACGCTGATCGCCGAGCTGGCCACCGCGATGGAGTTCGGCGCCTCCGCCGAGGACGTGGCCCGGATCTGCCATGCGCATCCGACGCTCAGCGAGGCGGTCCGGGAGGCGGCACTGGCCGCGGATGGGCGGGCGTTGCACGTTTAGGGAGGAAGGCCAGGGGCTCTGCCCCTGGACTCCTTTACTTTACGAATCGGGTTCCAAGGGCCGCCGGCCCTTGGCGAGTCCAGGGCAGAGCTCCGGCCTTGTCTCACGGTGATCCATGCTAGCCCTCACCCTCGGCGACCCCGCCGGCATCGGCCCCGAGATCACCGAAAAGGCCTGGCGCCTGCTGCGAGGATCGGATCTCCGCTTCGTCCTGCTGGGCCCGACCGCGACGGTCGGCTCGGTCGCCGAGGCGCATGAGGCATTTCCGGATCGGCTGCCGGTGCTGGCGGCCACGCCGCTGCGGACGGCGGCGGTGCCGGGGCAGCCCGATCCGGCCAACGCGGCCGCCGTTACCGGCAGCATCGAGGCAGCCGTGCGGCTGGTGCGCGCGTGCGAGGTCGAGGCCATCGTCACCAACCCGATCGCCAAGTCGGTGCTGAAGGCGGCCGGCTTCCCCTACCCCGGCCACACCGAATACCTGGCGGCGCTGACCGGCCGGTCGGGGGCCGAGGTGATGATGCTGGCGGGACCCAGCCTGCGAGTGGTGCCGGTCACCATCCACGTGTCGCTGCGGGACGCGCTCGACACGCTGTCCACCGACGGGATCGTGCGGGTGGCTCTGACCGCGGCGGCGGCGCTGCGGCGGGACTTCGGCATCGCGCGGCCGCGGCTGGCGGTGGCCGGCCTCAACCCGCATGCCGGCGAGGCGGGCCACATGGGCACCGAGGAGGCCACCCTGATCGGACCGGCGATTCTGCGGCTCCGCGCGCACGGGCTTGACGTGACGGGGCCGATGCCGCCCGATACCATGTTCACCGCGCCCGCCCGGGCGCGCTACGATGCGGCGATCTGCATGTATCACGACCAGGCGCTGATCCCGCTGAAGACGCTCGACATGGCCCAGGGCGTCAACGTCACGCTGGGGCTCGAGCTGGTGCGGACCTCGCCGGACCACGGCACCGCGTTCGACATCGCTGGCCAGGGCGTGGCCGACCCCACCAGCCTGGTGGCGGCGATCGAGCTGGCCGCCGCCATCGCCCGCAACCGAAGCCTGCCATGCGCGTGATCAGGCTTGGCGTGAACATCGACCATGTGGCCACGGTGCGGAACGCCCGCGGGGGGGCGCATCCCGATCCGCTCGACGCCGCCCTGGCCGCGGTCGCCGCCGGCGCCGACGGCATCACGCTGCACCTGCGCGAGGACCGCCGCCACATCCGCGACGACGACCTGGCCCGCATCCGAGCCGCCGTGACGGCACCAATCAACCTGGAGATGGCGGCGACGGCGGAGATGGTGGCGATCGCGCGGGCAGTGCTGCCGCATGCGGCCTGCATCGTGCCCGAGCGCCGGGCCGAGGTGACTACCGAGGGCGGCCTCGACGCGGCCGGCCAGCGCGACCAGCTGGCGCCGATCGTGGCCGGCCTGCGCGAGGCCGGCATCCGAGTGTCGCTGTTCATCGATCCGGCGCCAGAGCAGATCGAAGCCGCCGCCCGGCTGGGCGTCCCGGTGGTCGAGCTGCACACCGGCGCCTACGCGCACGGCCGCCCCGGAGAGCTCGAGCGGCTGAGCGCCGGCGCGGCGCTGGCCGTCTCGCACGGACTGGAGGTGCATGCCGGCCACGGCCTGACCTACGGGAACGTGGCGGCGATCGCCGCCATCCCGGAGGTGGCGGAGCTCAACATCGGTCATTTCATGGTGGGGCAGGCAATCCTCGACGGGCTTCCGGCTGTTGTGAGGCGGATACGGGCGTCCATCGACGCCGTCGCCACCTGACGTCAGGAGATCCCGATGGACTACGTGCGCCTGGGCCGGACCGGCCTCAAGGTTTCCCGGCTATGCCTCGGCTGCATGACCTACGGCGAGCCGAACCGCGGGCCGCACGAATGGACGCTGGGCGAGGAGCAGAGCCGCCCGTTCATCCGCGCGGCGCTGGAGGCCGGCATCAACTTCTTCGACACCGCCAACATGTACTCGGCCGGCTCCAGCGAGGAGATCGTCGGCCGCGCGCTGCGCGACTTCGCGCGCCGCGACGAGATCGTGCTGGCGACCAAGGTGCACGGGCGGATGCGGGCCGACGCCAACGGAGCCGGGCTGTCGCGCAAGGCGATCACCGCGGA
The DNA here is from genome assembly GCA_964247725.1 of uncultured Acetobacteraceae bacterium. GTDB lineage: Bacteria > Pseudomonadota > Alphaproteobacteria > Acetobacterales > Acetobacteraceae > Lichenicola. The sequence goes on from CAXTVM010000016.1 coordinate 33,049, forward strand.
GATCGACGCCAGCCTGCGGCGGCTCGGCACCGACTACGTCGACCTCTACCAGATCCACCGGTTCGATTCCGAGACGCCGATCGAGGAGACGCTGGAAGCGCTGGACGACGTGGTGCGCGCCGGCAAGGCGCTCTATGTCGGCGCATCCTCGATGTATGCCTGGCAGTTCGCCCGGGCGCTGTACCTGGCGCGGGAGAACGGCTGGGCGCGGTTCGTGTCGATGCAGAATCACGTCAACCTGATCTACCGCGAGGAGGAGCGCGAGATGATGGGGCTGTGCCTGGAGGAGGGGGTGGGCGTGATCCCGTGGAGCCCGCTCGCCCGCGGCCGGCTGGCGCGGCCCCGCGGCGCCGGCGACACCGACCGCGCCCGCACCGACGCCTTCTCCACCAAGCTGTACGACGCCACGCAGGAGGCCGACGACCGCGTGATCGACGCGGTGGGCGCGGTGGCGGACGAGCTCGGCGCCAGCCGCGCGGCGGTGGCGCTGGCCTGGCTGCTGGGCCGCCCGGCGGTCAGCGCGCCGATCATCGGCGCCTCCAAGCCGCACCATCTGGGCGACGCGCTGGCGGCGCTCGAGCTCGCGCTGACCGCGGAGCAGGTGCGCCGCCTGGAGGCCGACTACGTGCCGCACGCCGTCGCCGGCCACTGAACCCGGCCGGCTCGGGCGATGGCGGTGTTCTTCACCGCCGACACCCATTTCGGCCATGGCGGCGCCCGCGGCCTGTATCGCCGGCCGTTCGCCGGCACCGCCGCGATGGATGCGGCGATGACGGACGGCTGGAACCAGTGCGTCGGCCCGGACGACGATGTCTGGCACCTGGGCGACTTCGCGGTGGGGCCGAAACCGGATCGCGCGGCAGCGCTGCTCGACGGCCTGGCCGGCATCAAGCACCTGGTCACCGGCAACAACGATCCGGACGCGGTCCAGGCACTGCCGGGCTGGCGCAGCGTGCAGCCGTACGCCGAACTGGAGCTGGACGGCATGGGACTGGTGCTGTGCCACTATCCGTTCCGGAGCTGGCGCAACATGCACCGGGGCTGGCTGAACCTGCACGGCCACTCGCACGGCCGGCTGTCTCGGATGCCGCGCCAGCACGATGTGGGCGTCGACTGCCGGCAGTTCCGGCCGGTGGCGCTGGCGGACCTGCCAGGGCGCCGGATCGCCGCCACGTCGCCATGATCGACGCCGATCTCGTTGCGGGATCGCATCTGCTTGTCGGGTGACGCGACCAGCGTAGCGGGAACGCCGGCCGCCCAGTCGTGATCACGCCCGCCGTGTTACGGTTCCGTAACGCCTCTGGACGCTGACCTGTATCCGCGCCAGAAGTTCCTGGTCCCGCCGTCCCGGATCCGGGATCCCGACATCGACTCAACGATCCTGGCCTATCCCTAAACGTGCCTGCCTTCCACGGCGATCGAGATGATCGGGACCGATCGAAGTCCCGGCGGCGGCCATCCGAAGTCTCCGGCAGGTCGGGCACAGGAGGTTCCGATTGGCGGACGGATACGACCGTGCCTATCCGTCCGACCTGATTGCCGGCCTGCCGCAGCTCGTGTTCGCGTGCGACGGGTCCGGCGGGCGGAGCTGGTCGGCGGAACGATGGACCGCCTATACCGGCCTGTCCCCGGCGGCCAGCCTCGGGCTCGGATGGCTGGATGCGGTCCATCCGGACGATCGCGAGACCAGCGTGCAGGCCTGGGCGCTGGCGCCGGCGACCGGCCGGCACTGCGTGGAGCATCGCCTCCGCCGCGCCCGGGACGGCGCCTACCGATGGCACCGCACGGTGGCCCTGCGCCGGGCGGCGCCCGGGGATGGCGACGGGGCCTGGATCGGCGGGTCCGGCGACGTCGACGCCCTGTACCGCCGCCTGGACGACGCGGCCGGCGAGACGCTGCGGCTGCGCGGGTTCATCGAGGGCGTGCCGCAGCTGCTGTGGCGGTCATCGGACTTCGGCGACTGGTGCTGGGCGAGCCCGCAATGGCTCGACTTCACCGGCCAGGCCCAGGAGCAGAGCCATGGCCGAGGCTGGCTCGACGCCGTGCATCCGGACGATCGCGCGCACGCGCTCGCCGCGTGGGACGCGGCGCGGCCGCACGGCCGGCTCGACGCCACGTTCCGGGTCCGGCGCCACGCCGACGGCGCCCATCTGTGGCATCGGACGCGCGCCCTGCCGGTCTGGGACGAGGCCGGCCGGATCGTCGAGTGGCTCGGCTCGACCACGGACGTGCAGGACCTGCACGCGCTGCAGGAACGCCAGCAGGCGATGCTGGCGGAGGCGCAGCGCCATGCCGAGGCGCTCGAGCGGGAGATCCGGGAGCGGCAGCGGGCGGAAGAGCGGCTGCGCTACGACGCGCACCATGACCGGCTCACCGGGCTGCACAGCCGCGCCTTCCTGGTCGCGCGCCTGCAGGAGGCGCTCGACGGGAGCGGCCGGGAGCCCGGCCGCGGCTGCGCCGTCCTGCTGCTCGACCTCGACCGGTTCAAGCTCGTCAACAACAGCCTCGGCCACGACTCCGGCAACGCGCTGCTGGTGGAGGTGGGCAAGCGGCTGCGCGCCTGCGTCAATCGCCCGGGTGCCACGCTGGCCCGGCTCGACGGCGACGAGTTCGTCATCCTGCTGCACGATGCCGGCGATGTCGGGACGGCGGCGGCGTTCGCCGAGCAGGTCATCGCCAGCATCCGCCGGCCGTTCCGGCTGGCGCAGCAGGAGGTGTTCTCGTCCTGCCGCCTGGGGCTGGTGCACGCCGCGGAGGGCGGCGCCACGCCGGAAGAGATGCTGCGCAACGCCGACATCGCGATGTGCCGCGCCCGGCGCGGCGGCGGCAGCATCGTCTTCACCGAGGCGATGCGCCACGACGTCCTGGAGACGTTCGCGCTGCGCGGCGAACTCAGGCAGGCGCTGGCGCGGGGCGAGCTCCGCGTCCACTACCAGCCGATCTGCGATGCCGGCAGCCGGCGCATCCTCGGGCTGGAGGCGCTGGTGCGCTGGCAGCATCCGCGTCGCGGGCTGGTGCCGCCGGACGCCTTCATCCGGATCGCGGAGGAGATGGGGCTGATCCGCGAGCTCGACGGCTGGGTGCTGGACCATTCCTGCCGGCAGATGCGGGACTGGTGCGGGCAGTTCCCCGAACTCGAGCTCTACCTGAACGTCAACAGCTCGGGCGAGGGGCTGAAGCATCCCCGCTTCACCGCCGACGTCATCGAGACGCTGGGCCGCACCGGCTTCGATCCGCACCGGCTGCAGCTCGAGGTGACCGAGAACGTCTTCCTGCAGCAGCCCGACCGGATCGGCGAGATCCTGGACCGCCTCCGCCGTGCCGGGGTCCGGGTGGCGCTGGACGATTTCGGCACCGGCTACTCGTCGCTGAGCTACCTGGACCGCTACCGGGTGGATACCATCAAGATCGACCGCTCGTTCGTGACCGGCCTGCAGGTCCGGCCGCGCGCCGACGCCATCGTGCGGACGATCGTGCGCCTGGGCCAGGACATGGCGCTGGCCGTGGTCGCGGAAGGGGTGGAGGACGAGGTCCAGCTGCAGGCGCTGCGGGCGGCGGACTGCCGCATCGTGCAGGGGTATCTCGTGGGCCGACCTGCCGACGCCACCGAGACCGCCGCGGCGCTGGGGCGGCAGTCCCGCCAAGAGGACGGCCAGGGCTCTGCCCTGGACCCGTTGGGGCCGCGGGCCCCAGACCCCGATTCGTAAGAAGACAGTCCGTGTATAAGAGCACGATCTTAACGAGTTGGGGTCTGGGGCCCGCGGCCCCAACGGGTCCAGGGGCAGAGCCCCTGGCCTCACCTTCCCTCGGTCTCGTCGAACAGCAGCAGGCGGCCGGAGTTGGCGAGGCCGGCGAAGGTCGACAGGTTGTGCAGCAGGGCCGCGATCACCGCGCCTCCGGCGCCGAGCAGGCCGGTCGTGGCGGCCGCCATCAGCAGCAGGGTCCAGCCGAGCCCGAGCGCCACGTTGACGCCGATGGTGCGGCGGCAGCGCCGGGACAGCCGGATGGCGGTGCCGAGACGGCCGAGGTCGCTGGTCAGCAGCACCAGGTCGGCGGAGGCCAGCGCCACGTCGGTGCCTTGGGCGCCCATGGCGATGCCGACCGCGCCCGCCTTCAGCGCCAGGCTGTCGTTGATGCCGTCGCCCACCACCAGCGGCCGGCCGCCGGCCGCCACCGCGGCCAGCACGTGGCGCATCTTGCCCTCGGGCAGCGCCTCGGCGACGACGTCGTCGATGCCGAGTGCCGCGGCGATGCGCCAGGCGACCGTGGCGCGGTCGCCGGTCAGCAGCATCTGCCGCCCGAGCCCGAGGCGCCGCAGGTCGGCCAGCGCGGCGGCGGCCTCCGGACGGGGCGGGTCGGAGAACAGCAGCCAGCCCAGGAACGCCCGCCCCCGCGCCACGCCGGCGATCGGCCCATCATGCGCCGGCGGCGGCGTGGGCACAGCCAGGCCGAGGCGCTCGAACAGCTCGGGCCGGCCGAACGCGGCGGGCTCGCCGCCCACCTCGCCGGTCACGCCGAAGCCGCCCTGCTCGCGCAGGTGCGCCGCACGCTCCGGGGGTGCCGCGTCCGGCCCCGCCGCCGCGCGGCCGGCGCGCACCGCGGCGCGGCTGACCGGGTGGTTGGAGCCGATGCCGAGCGAGGCGGCCAGCGCCAGCAGCTGCACCTCGTCCGCCTCCGCGGCCGTCACCAGCACGCGGTCCAGGGACAGCTCGCCGGTGGTGAGCGTGCCGGTCTTGTCGAACACCACGGCGGTGACGTCGGCCAGGTGCTCCAGGAAGCCGGTGCCCTTGATCAGGATGCCGTGGCGGGCGGCCACCGCGATGGCGGCGATCGCGGTGGCGGGGGCGGCCAGCACCAGCGCGCACGGACAGGACGCCACCAGCACCGCCAGCGTGTCCGCCTGCGACCCGGTGGCGAACCAGGTCGCCGCCGCGATCGTCAGCACGAACAGCAGGTAGCGGCCGGCCTGGCGCTCCAACATGCGCGCCACCAGCGGCTTGGCGTGCTCGGCGGTGCGCATCAGCGCGATGATCCGGCCCAGCGTGGAGTCGCGGCCGACCCGGGTGACCTCGACCACCAGCCGCCCGTCGAGGTCGATCGAGCCGGCGCAGACCGCGCTGCCGGGGCTGACCTCCACCGGCACCGACTCGCCGGTGAGGCTCGCCATGTCGAGGCTAGCCTCGCCGTCGCGCACGATCCCGTCGACCGGCAACCGATCGCCGGCGCGCAGCTCGATGCGGTCGCCGGGGGACAGCGCCGTGGTCGGCACGGTCTCGTGGCCGTCGCCGGCGATGCGCCGCACCAAAGTCTGCGACAGCCGTCGCAGCGCCCGGATGGCGTCGCGCGAGCCGATCAGGCTGCGCTCCTCCAGGACGTGGGCCGCGGTCATGACGATCGGCAGGAGCGCCGCGGTGGTGAGGTCGCCGCTGGCCCAGGCGCCGACCAGCGCCAGCGCCACCAGCCGGTCGGTGACGCCGTGCAGGCTCGGATGGCGCAGGCTGTGCCAGGCCGCGGCCAGGACCGGCACGCTGACGATCAGCGCCGCCAGCCCGGCGGCGATGTCGGCCACGGCGGCGCCGGCCGGCACCAGCCACCGCCACAGCAACGCCACCACCAGCAGGCCGGTCGCCAGCATCGACAGCGTGAGCCGGGCCGCCAGTACCAGGCGCTCGGTGCGGCCGAGCAGGCTGCCGGGCGCGTCCGGCGCGTCCCGCCCGTCTTCCGCCTCTGGCCGTCCCGGCGCCGGGCCGGGCCCCGACAGGCGTGCCGGCGGACGCCCGAGCGCCGTGGCGCTCATCTTGGCTGCCCGGGCGCCGTGACGCTCATTGCACCCGTCCCAAGCGCTGAGCGCTCATCGCGCTTGGTCCCAAGCGCCGGGCGCTCGTCAGGCTTGTTCCCAGGCGCGGGGCGCACGTCGCACCTGTTCCAGGCGCCGGGGCGATCATCGTCCGTTGCCCGGGCCGGGCAGCAGCACGCGCCCGTCGCCGGGTCCGATGGTGCTGACGCTGCCGGCCTGCCGCAGCACCGCGCCGACCCGGGTGCGGTAGAGGTCGAGCAGCATCGCCGGGCGGCCGGCGGCGTCGGCGCGGGCCTCCAGCGCGCTGACCGTGGCGGTCTGCGCCTGCGCCGCGCCGATGCGCTCGGCGGCACTGGCACGCGCCTCGGCCAGCACGCGGTCGCGGTCGCGGTCGGCCCCCTGGCGCAGGCGCACCGCGGCGGTGCGGGCGGCGGCGGTCGCCTCGTCGGCCTGCTGGGCGGCGTCCAGCACGGCGTCGAACGACCGCTTCGCCTCGGGCGGCAGCAGCGGGGTGACGTCGGCGCGGGTGACCTCGACGCCGAGCGGCGCGCCGGCGGCGGCGAGGGCGCCGAGGCGCCGGTTCATCGCGAGCACCAGCTCGCCGCGGATCGCCACGCGGGCGTCCTGGGCGGCGGGATCGTGCGCGCGCTCCGGGCGCACGGCGAGGAAGTCGTCGAGCGGGTGCGCCGCGGTCGCCTCGGTGGCGACGGCGAGGAACACGCGGCGCAGCGCAGCCGCCACGTGGTCCTGCGCCAGGGTGTAGGCGGCCGGATCGCTGATCCGCCAGCCGAGTGCCGCGTCGAGCAGCACCACCTCGCCGTCGGCGGTGAGGAAGGTGCCGGGCTCGCCGGCGGCGGTCGCCTGCACGCGCAGCATCATCTGCCGGTCAGGCCCGGGCAGCGTCACCAGGCGCTCGAACGGGCCCGGCCAGGCCAGCGCCAGGCCGGGCGGCGCCACCCGGCTGACGGCGCCGAGGCGCAGCACCACCGCCTGGCTGCCGGGGCTGATCATGCGGCCGTTGCCGAACGCCCAGGCCGCGAACAGCAGCAGCGTCGCCAGCCGCAGCACCAGGAAGCCGATGCTCACCGACTGCAGCAGCGGGCCGTCGGCGGGCGGCGCCACCCGGTCCGAAGCCACGGCCGCGCTCACCGGCCGGGCCGGGACGCGGCGGGGGCGGCGGGCGCGGCGCCCGGATAGGACGACAGCACGTCGAACGGCGCCGCGTCGGTGCGCAGCACGATGCGGGTGTTGGGGCCGATGATGCCGCCGAGCGTGTCGAGGCTGCGCAGCATCAGGTAGAGAGGAGGGTCGAGCGCATAGGCGCGGCCCTGGATGTCGGCCGCCTCGCGGCGCGACGCCGCCTCGATCGCGGCCGCCTCGGTGTTGGCGCGCGCCACCTCGATGCGGCTGTCGCGGGCGGCGTCGGCGCGGATCTCGGCCGCCTGGCGCAGGCCGGCGGCGGTGCGCTCGGCCGCCACCGTCTCGCGCTCCGAGCGCATCCGCGACACCGTGGCGGCGAGCGTGGTCTCGGGCAGGCTCAGCCGCTCGAGGCCGACCTCGCGCACGGCGATGCCGTAGACCTGGCGCAGCGGGCCCTCGACCTGGCGCTGCAGCGCCTGCTGGAAGCGGTCGAGCCGCACCCGGTGCGGGTCGGTGTTGACCAGGTCGGCGAGGTCAAAGCCGCTGGCGGTCACCTGCAGCGCGGCACCCACCAGCGAGCGCAGCTGCCGCGCCGCCTCGTCGGGATCGTTGCGCACCGAGCGCACGAACGCCCGGATGTCGCGCCCGTCGGCCGGCACCTGCCAGGCGACGTAGGCCTGCACCAGGATGCGGAGGCCGTCGCGGGTGCCGACGTCCTGCAGCCCGGACGCGGTGGTGCGCAGCCGCAGGTCGACCGGGATCGCCGCCTCGACGGGCGCCGGCAGCTTCCAGCCGAGCCCGGGCGCGGTGAGCACTCGCACCGGGGCGCCGAACCGGGTGACGATGTCCGCCTGCCCGGCCTGCACGGTGACCGCCGTGGTGGCGACCGCGGCCGCCCCCACCACCAGGCTCGCCACCGCGGCGCGGAGCAGGAAGCGCCCGCGCGCCGCCGGCGTCAGCCGGCCGGCCGAACCGTGGTGATGGTGGTGGTGGTGCGGGATGTCGGCATCGTCGTGGTCATGCGCGGGATCGTGGACGGGGTGGGGGTGCTGCGATCCGTCCATGGCGCTACTCGCCGTCGCCGGTTGTGAGGGTCCCGCCCGCGGCCGGCCGCAGGTCGAGGGTGGCGTCGGGACCGGCGAGGCGGGCGTCGATGACCGTCATCGGCGTGCGGGCCAGGACGGCGCCGAGATCGGCCAGCCGGCGCTCGAGCAGGAAGCTGGGGCCGTCGCGGCGGTGCGCGTCGGCATCGGCCGAGAAGCGGGTCAGCAGGGCGCGCGCCTCGCCGGTGGTCTCGGCGGCGCGGGCGGCGGCGGCGGCCTCCTGTGCGAACGCGTATTGCCGGGTCTGCGCCATCACCGTCTCGGCGCGGCCGCGCTCGGCGTAGATGGAGGCGTCGGCGGTGATCTCGGCGGCGCGCACGGCGTGGTAGGCCTCGGCGGCGCCGGCGGGCGGGTGGATCGCCTCGATGATCAACGCAACCGCCTCCAGGCCGATCCGCTGGTCGTCGAGCAGGCGCTGCAGCCGGCCGCGCAGCACGGAGGCCATCCGCTCGCGGTCGGCGCCCAGCACCTGCGCCAGCGTGCGGCCGGCGAACTCGCTCGCGACTACCCGGTCGGCATCGGCGCGCAGCAGCCGGGCCGGGTCGAGCACGGCGGTGGCGGCCAGGATCGCCGAGCGGTCGTCGAGCCCGACCCGGTACAGCACGCGGACGTCGGCGGACACGCTCTGGAACAGCTGCCGCGGCGGCGGCGCGGAGCCGGATGCGGCGGCGGGCTCGACGCCGCGCGCGGCGGTGCCGGCGACCAGCAGCGTGAGCTCGCCCGGATGCGGCCGGTCCCAGAGCCGGTCGGCCTCCGTGGGGGCCGCGTCCTCGGCGGCCGAGCGCATCGCCGGGTCGGCCGGGGCGGTCTCGCCCAGCGCCAGCTCGTGCACCACGCCCCCGTCGAGCGCGCGGGTCGCGCCGAGCGGCCAGGGCAGGATCGCGTGCAGGCCGGGCCGCAGCACCGCGACCGGCGCGCCGAAGCGCAGGGAGACGGCGCGGCCGTCGATCGGCACCACCACCAGGCTGCCGAGGCCGGCCACGCACAGCAGCAGCACGAGGCCGAGCGGCAGGGCGGCGCGGCGCAGGTAACGCAGCGCCCAGGAGCGGGAGACGTCGATGCCGAGCCGGTCGCGCAGGACGGCCCCGGCCGAAGCGCCACCCGCGCCCTCGAGCCGGGTCACGGCTGCGAGCAGGCGGGCCACCATCGACTCGGCGACGGCGCGGGCGTCCGCGGCGGGGCCGGGCGGCAGGAAGCAGCGCGCGATGCAGCGGGCCACGAGCTCCGCGCCGAGCAGCGCCACCAGCACCGCCAGCGCGCGCCGTATGGCCCCGGCCGCCGCCCCGGCGCCGAGCGATCCGGCGATCGCGGCCAGGCCGGCGGCGAAGGTGACCAGCACGGCGGCGAGCGCCAGCCGGCGCAGCGCCGGCGCCTCCGGCAGCGGCACCGGATCCGCGGCGCGCAGCATGCGCTCGCCGACCAGCAGCGGGAACGCCAGCACCGCGGCGGCGACGCCGACGCCGACCGGCAGCGTCCCCGCCAGCGCCGGGTCGGGGGCGAGGCATGCCGCGGCCACGGCCAGCGCGGTGCCGGCGGCGGCCAGCGGCGGCACCGCCAGCACGGCCGAACGGCGCGCGACGGTCCCCGCCGCGACCGGACGGGGCGGCAGGCCCGCCTGCGGCCGGGCACGGGCGACGAGCAGGCTGGCCAGCAGGGGGCCCGCCGCCACCAGCAGCGCCGCCAGCGGCAGGGCTAAGACGCCGGACTGCCGGACCGCGGCGGAAAGCGGGTTCGGCAGCAGGCAGGCCAGCGCCGCCGCGGCCAGCAGGAGGACGAGACAGGCCGCCCCTAGGCAGAGCAGGCCCAGCGGCGGCGGCACGCGGCTCATGCCGAGGCCGCCATCCGGGCCGTCCGTCGCCTCGGAAGTCGGCCGCGTCAGAAGTCGCACGTGATGTTGCGCGACGGGCGGAGTGCTATCGCGCAGTGCCCGGCCAGCGTCGAGCTGGCCTTGTAGACCGCGGCGTCGAAGCCGTTCACGGCGCCGGCGCCGTCGCGCTGCACGGTCAGCAGAGCGAAGCCGAACTCGTCATGGCCGTAGGTCCGGGCGGCCAGCGCCGTCACCACCCCGCCGGCGATCTGGTTGACCGAGAACGGCGCGTCGGTCTGGGCGAAGGCGGCCGGATCGACGGTGCCGTTGGCCGGCACCAGGCCGGTGTTGAGGTCGGGATCGAGCAGCGTGCCGCCCTGGCCGACGATCATCTGCGGCGCGTAGCGGGTGGTGTCGGCGAAGTTCACGTACTCGAACTGGTGGATGTGGCCGGACAGGAACAGGCCGATGTTGGCCGGCACGCCCTGCGCGAAGGCGCTGGCGGCGTAGGTGCCGCCGGCCACCACGGCCTGCTCGGTGTAGTCGCCGGCGCTGTCGTCCGGCATCGCCGGGGTGCCCTGGGCGCCGTAGGTGAGGCCGAAGCTCGGCTTGTGGGTGGTGAACACGTTGATCGAGTTCGGGCCGACCGCGTTGACGAGGCGGGTGAGGTCGAGGTCGTAGTTCTGCGCCAGCGCGGTGGCGACGGCGCTGTCGTTGGCCAGGCTGCTGTCGTGCACCAGAAAGTTCACGCCGCCGGCCGGCACCACGTAGCTCGGCTCGAAGTCGGCGGTGTGGTTGGCAACCCCGTTCGCGGGCGTCGCCGGCGTGGACGGCGCGCAGGCGACGCTGGCCTGGTTGTAGGGATACGGATCGAGCAGCGCATACCAGCCGCGGGCGCCGCGGCCGCAGCTCTCGTGGTTGCCGCGGGTCATCACCCAGGGGGCCGCGGCCAGCAGCGGATTGGCCGGCGTCAGCACGTCGGCGTTCCAGCTGTCGAAGGTGTCGCCCCAGGTCTCGTAGTTCGGGCTGGTGGCGTCGAGGCAGCCGGGGAAGGTGTTGTTGCAGTTGGTGTCGCGGTAGAACCAGTCGCCGACATGGACGATCAGGTCCGGCTTGAAGGTCGCCTCCCAGCTGGCCAGAAATGCCCACGGGAAGGCGGTCGGGCTCGAGCAGTTCTGCTGGTTGCCGCCGTTGGCGGCGACTGCGCCGGCCATGCGGCAGCCGGTGTCGGCGGTGACCAGGATGGTCTTGGGGAACAGCACCGGCAGCTTCAGGTCGACGCCGTCGACGGTGGCGGTCTTGTACCCATACGGCAGCACCGCCTCGCACTCGGCCCAGTCGGTGGTGGCCATCGGCACGCCGCTGGCGAAGTTGGCCGGCGAGGTGTTCTGCACGAAGTATTGCGGGTAGCCGGCGGCACCGTTCTGGGAGCCGGCATGGCCCGGCAGGTTGGTCAGCTGGGCGCCGGTGAAGCGGAGCCGCATCGGCACCACGATGCCGCGATCGAGGCGGGCCACCGGGCAGGCGCCGCCGGAGATCACGGCACGGGCCAGGATGGTCGGGAAGATGCTGGTCGGTTGGTCGCCCCAGGAGCCGGACAGGACGCTGTTCACCGAGCTGCCGGGCGCCATCTGGATCCAGCGGGCGACGGTCTGGCCGCTGCCGCCCACGTCGCCCTGGGCGCCCGCCGCGCCGGTGATCAGCGCCTGCACCTGCGCCGGCGTCAGCGCCTGCAGCTCGGCCAGGTCCTGCTGCAGCAGGGCGATCTGCGGTGCCGGCAGGCTGGCGAGGAAGCCCGAGACCTGCGCCGGGGTGATGCCGTAACGCTGCGCCAGCAGCTGGAGGGCGTGCGCGCCGTTCGCGGCCGTTGCAGGGGCGGCACGACCGCCTAGGGCGGCGGCCGTCAGGATGCAGCCGAACACGAGACGCCGGATCATCGTTGCCTGACCATTCTGGTTTTCGCGAAGCTACCGGGCTGGCCTCCTGGGCGGGATGACAATTCCGAGGCAATGCGGCGACCGATCAGGGGATCTTGATCGACCGGGCGCGCCGGGCGAGGACTGCGCGGGCCGAGACGTGAAGGGCGGTGGCCTCTCATCGACGATATCCGGGCGGCGGTGGCAATCGGCGGCGTGATCCGTCTCGGCGCACCCTGCACGACCTCGGCGCGTTCGGCCGGCACAAGCTGGCGCCGGCAACATCATCCTGCCACCTTCATTGTCCAGGCATCCCGTTTGGCCGGGCTCCGTGCCGTGGCGCTGGGGGAGGACGAGCAGCTGCATCCCGACGCGCATCTCGACGGCCAGGCACCCGGCATGGCTGGTACCCCCGACCACGAGCTGGCGCTGACGAGCTACCTGTCCTGCTGGCACGGCATCGCACGGCACCACATCGGTGCCTCGCAGTCGGAGACGGTGACGCTGGCCGAGCTGCTGGCGCTGGCCGACGGCGAGGACCTGCACCGCTGGCAGACCCTGCAGCTCGGCTATACCGATCCGCTGGGCGCGTCCTGGCTGCGCCGGACCGTCGCCGCGTCCTACGACACCGTCGACATGCGGGACGTGGTCTGCTTCGCCGGCGCGCAGGAAGCGCTGTTCGCGGTGCTGCACGCGCTGCTGGTGCGCAGCGACCACGCGATCGTGGTGCTGCCGAACTACCCCGCGGTCGAGGCGCTCGCACTCAGCCTGTGCGACGTCTCGGGCGTGGCCCTCGACGCCGACGACGACTGGTCGCTCGACATCGACCGGATCGCGCGCGCGGTCCGCCCGGAGACGCGCGTGGTCGCGATCAGCTTCCCCAACAACCCCACCGGCCACGTGCCGGGCGCCGAGCGCTTCGCCGCCCTGGTGGCGCTGTGCCGGCGCCACGGCATCTGGCTGCTCAGCGACGAGGTGTATCGCCTGACCGAGCGCGACCCGGCGCACCGCCTGCCGCAGGCGGTCGACGTCTACGAGCGCGGCATCTCGCTCGGCGCGCTGTCCAAGGCGCACGGCCTGCCCGGCCTGCGCAGCGGCTGGGCCGCCTGCCGCGATCCAGAACTCACCGCGCGCATGGCGATGAAGCGGCAGTACCTGTCCACCTGCAGCGCCGGACCCAGCGAGGTGCTGGCCTGCATCGCGATCAAGGCCGCGTCCGCCATCATCGCCCGCAACCGCCGCATCGCGGACGCGAACCTGTCGGCGGCGTGCGGGTTCCTGGACCGCCATCCGGCGCTGTTCGACTGGACCGTGCCGCTGGGCGGCATGGTCGGCTATGTCCGCTATCGCGGGGCGGACGGCGTGGAGGCGTGGACGCGCCGCATGGCGCAGGTGGCCGGCGTGCTGCTGCTGCCGGCCAGCATGTTCCGTTCCCGGCTGCTGGAGCTGCCGGACGATCGCTTCCGGCTGGGCTTCGGCTGTCACGGGCTGGCGGAGGGACTGGAGGCGCTGGAGCCGCATCTCGGTTGAGGGCGCATGTCGGCCCAGCAACGCGCGGACCTGCGGGATCAGCCCGTCCTCGTCCCACCGGCAGTCGGGGTAACCACGTCCTGTCTGCTCCCGGCCTTGTGGCCTGCAGCTCGTCGGCGCCGTCGCGGCGTCGGACCGCGTCGCATGGCTCCGCCAGGTCCGGCTGCCGATGCCGGCCGCCCGTGCCTACGGGCCGGGGCGATCGGCGCCGGGCGCCGCAGCCGCATCTCCCGGCAGCCGCAGCCGATCGTGCGCGTAGCCGGCCTGCAGCCCGACGGTGATGCCGTGCGGGAGCGCCGTCTCGACGCCGATGGCGGCTCCCTGGCTGCTGACCTTGGGCGCGTCGTGCCAGCTCGGGCCCTGGAGGGTGCCGACTGCCACGGACGCGCGGGTGGTGCCGGCGATGAGGCCGCTGTCGAGCTGCACCTCGCTGCCGTGCAGGCCGCTCGAGCCGAACACGGTGCTGACCTCGCCGCCGGCGATCGCGCCGCCCGCCAGTCCGGCTGCGGCCGGCGCGCCGGGGAGTGCGCCGGCCGGCGGCGGCGGCGCCAGCGAAGTGTCGAGCGGTGCCGCGAGCAGCGCGTCGCCCGGGGTGGCCCCCACGGCGGGCGTCAAGGCGGGAACCGCGGCGGCGAGGACCGCCAGCCAGAGTAGCCGACGCATCAGGCGCCGACCGCGACGACCCGCAGCGTGTTGGTAGTGCCGGCGCGGCCGAACGGCACGCCGGCGGCGATGACCAGCAGGTCGCCGGGCCCGGCGACCCCGGCCTGCCGCGCCATCTCGACCGCAGATTCAACGACGTGCTCGATGGTCTCGTTCGGCTCGCTCTGGTCGACCGCCATCGCCCGCACCCCCCACGCCACCGACAGCCGGCGTGCGGCCGGGCCGTTGCCGGCGATGCCCAGCACCGGGCAGGCCGGCCGCTCGCGCGAGATGCGCACCGCAGTGCGTCCGGACAGGGTGTAGGCGACGATCGCGGCCGCCCCGATGGTGTGAGCCACCTGCTGCGCTGCGAACGCGATCGCATCCGAGGTCGAGCGCTCCGGGCGGGCGCGGGTGGCGTCCTGGATCGCCTGCCAGCCGGAGTCCGCCTCCACCTCGACGATGATCCGCCGCATCATCGAGACTGCCTCGACCGGATAGAGGCCGGCCGCGGTCTCGCCCGACAGCATCACCGCGTCGGCGCCGTCGAACACCGCGGCGGCGACGTCGGAGGCCTCGGCGCGGGTGGGCGCCGGCGCCGACATCATGCTCTCCAGCATCTGCGTCGCCACCACCACCGGCAGGCCGCGGGCGCGGGCGGCGCGAACGATGCGCTTCTGCTCGAGCGGCACCCGCTCCGGCGGCAGCTCGACGCCGAGGTCGCCACGCGCCACCATGACCGCGTCCGACAGCTGCAGGATCGCGTCGAGGTTCTGCAGCGCCTGCGGCTTCTCGATCTTGGTCATGATCCAGGCGCGGCCGGCGACCAGCGCCCGCGCCTCGGCGACGTCCTCCGGGCGCTGCACGAACGACAGCCCGATGAAGTCGACGCCGTGCCCGAGCGCGAAGGCGAGGTCGAGGCGGTCCTTTGCCGTCACCGCCGGGATCGGCAGCATCATGTCGGGTACGTTGAGGCCCTTGTGGTCGGACAGGATGCCGCCGACGACGATCTCGGTCTCCAGCCGGCCGTCATGGCAGCCGGTGACGCGCAGCCGCAGCCGGCCGTCGTCGAGCAGCAGCACCGCGCCGACGCGGGCGGCGTGGATGATCTCGGGATGCGGCAGCTGCACGCGGTGCTGGTCGCCGGGGCTCGGGTCGAGGTCGAGCGTCAGCCGCTCGCCCGGCAGCAGCGCCACCCGGCCGTCGGTGAAGTCGCCGATGCGCAGCTTGGGCCCCTGCAGGTCGGCCAGGATGCCGAGCGGCCGGCCGCGGCGCGCCTCGACCGCGCGCACCGCGGCGATGCGGGCGGCGTGATCGGCGTGGGCGCCGTGCGAGAAGTTGAGCCGGAACAGGTCGGCGCCGGCCTCCACCAGCGCCTCGACGCGTCGCTCGCCGTCGCTCGCCGGCCCCAGCGTGGCGACGATCTTGGTGCGCCCGGCTTTGGCGCCGCCGCCGTCCCGGATGGAGCCGGGCCCGAGGACGCCGGCGGACTCGATGCTGGACACGACCGGCCTCCTGCATGTGCCGCCCGCAGCATGCGGCGGCGGCGGCACGGCGGCAACGGATGATCAAGGCGCCGGGATGGTCTCGTCCGGCAGCAGGCCCCAGACCGACTGCCGCGGCAGCCACCCGGCCTGGTCCCGCACCGTGACCCGGCACCAGCCGGCGCCGGCTGCGCAGCTGCGCAGCCGGCCGATCACGCCGGGTTCCAGCACCGCCATAGGGGACGCGTCCGGCTGCGGCGCGCTGCGCAGCACCTGGCTACCGGGCGGGCCGACCGGCAGCGTCGCGGAACCGCCCGCCGGTGCCGCGGCCGCCGCGTCCGCGCCCGGATCTGGGCTGGGATCTGCAATGGGACCGGGGCCGGCGGCGGGTTCGGGGATGACGAAGCTACGCGTGCCGACCAGCGTCGCCTGGTGCACCCAGCCCTTGATGCCGTCGGAGTCTTCGATCAACCGCCACACGTCGAACTCGCGCTCGATCCGCACCGGCAGGTCGCGGCGGTGGTAGACCCACTCGATCGGATAGCGGGATCCGGGACCGCGGCGCAGGTACACGGAGTCGGCCCGCAGCGCCGCGAAGCGCGGCAGCGGCAGGCCGGTGCTGGTGCCATGGGGCGGCGCCGGCGGTGCCGGGACGGGGTTTGGGGCGGGGGTCGGAGCGGCGGTTGGCGGCGGCGAGGCGTGCCCCGCCACGGACGCCGGGTGTGCCGGATGCGCGCCGCCGTGCCCGTTCGCCTTGCGCGATGCGACGTGAGCCTGGGCGTGGGCATGGGCGGCCGGCTTGCGCGGCGGCGGGTGACGGACCGGCTCCGGATCGGCGGCCGCGCCGGAGACCCACAACGCGGCGGCGGCGAGGCCGGTGAGCGGCGCGGAGCGGCGGGACGGGATCCAGGCGGGCATGCGCCCCTCCGTGCCAAGCGGGATGCCGGAGGGCAAGGGGTTCCGGCGGCGTCAGATCGACAGCATCTGACCGTGGCCGACGGCGGCGAGGAAGGTGGGCACGCCAGCGCACTCGACCTCGGGCAGCAAAGCGGTCGCGGGCAGCGCCATGGCGCGCAGGCCCGACTCGCAGGCGAGCAGCCGGACGCCGAGCGGCGCCAGCGCGTCCCGCAGGGCCGCGAAGCCGGCGACGCCGCGGCGGCGCAGCACGGCGTCGGCCTCGCTGCCGGCCAGACCCGACCAGTCGCGGCACAGCGCGTGCAGGCCGCCGTTGGTGGCGAACATCACCACCCGCCGGTCCACCGCAGCCGCACCGGCGGCGAGCACCATCGCATAGTGGGCGCGCTCGAACGCGCCGCTCAGCAGCAGGATGCCGAGCATGGGCGACCCCTGCCCATCGGACATGGGCTCAGCCATGCGCGGACAGGTCGTGGATGCGCGGCCGGGGTCCGCACAGCGGGCAGTCCGGGTCCGGCCGCAGCCGGATGGCGTGGAAGCGCATGGCGAGCGCGTCCCAGGCCAGCACCCGGCCGGACAGGCCCTCGCCGAGTCCGAGCAGCTCCTTCAGCGTCTCGGTCGCCTGCAGCGTGCCCATGACGCCGGTCACGGCGCCGAGCACGCCCGCCTGGGCGCAGTTCGGCGCCAGGCCCTCGGCCGGTGCTTCGGGATAGAGGCAGCGGTAGCACGGGCCGCCCCGGTGCGGCTTGAATGTCGAGAGCTGGCCGTCGAAGCGCGACACCGAGGCCGAGATCAGGGTGCGGCGGCCGAGCGCGCAGGCATCGGCCAGCAGGTAGCGGGTGGCGAAGTTGTCGCTGCCGTCGCAGACGACGTCGTAGTCGGCGATCAGGGCGGCGACGTTGCCGGCGTCCAGGCGCAGCGCGTGCTGGCGCACCGCGACCAGCGGGTTCAGCTCGCCCAGCACCGATGCGGCCGAGCTCACCTTGGGCTGCCCGATCCGCGAGGTGCCGTGCACGACCTGGCGCTGCAGGTTGGACAGCTCGACCCGGTCGTCGTCGACCAGGCCGATCGTGCCGACGCCGGCGGCGGCCAGGTAGAGCGCCAGCGGCGCGCCGAGGCCGCCGGCGCCGACCACCAGCACGCGCGCCGCGCGCAGCCGCGCCTGGCCGATGCCGCCGACCTCGGCCAGCAGGATGTGGCGCGAGTAGCGCAGCACCTCGTCGTCGGAGAAGTCGAGATCCATCGCCCGGTCCGTCCCGCCCGTCCCTGCCGCATCGTCCACTCGGCCTTAACGCGCCACGGCCATGATCGACCGAGGCGCCGAGTCTGCCGAAATCCGCTCGGGGGTTTGTAATCCGCCTTGACCGTTCCCATGGCGGCAGAAGATAGTCGGCAATGGCGGGCCCGTGCGGGACACCGCACAGAGCAGGGAAGGCACGCCTGATGTCGGTCCGCTTCGATCGCTCGTCCAGACCGTTCGCGACCTCGGCCTGCTGCCTGGTCCTGGCGTTGGCGGTCTATGCCGTCTCGCCGTTGGTGACGCTCTGGGGGGTGGCCTCCGCCCTGCAACGCGACGACGTGTCGGCGTTGCGGGTAGCGCTGGACTGGCGGGAGGTGCGGAGCGGCCTCAAGACCGATCTCGGCGGCGGCGCACCGGTCAGCCTGGCCAGCGTCCGCCAAGCGAGTGCTCGGCAAGCGGCCGCGCAGCAGGACGACCTGCCGGAGTTCGGGTCCTCGTTCGCCACCACCATCGTGTCCCATGTCGTCGATGACGTCATGACGCCCGAGCACCTGGCAGCGATGCTGTCGCGGACCGCGTCCGACCGCGGTGACCAGGCCGAGCCGTCGATGCTCGGCCGCGTGCAGCGGTTCGGCTTCGTGTCGCCTACCGAGTTCCGGGCGGCGATCCGGCTGTCCCCCGACGCCGACGCGCCGCCGGTGGTGGTGACGATGCGCGTCGAGAAGTGGCAGTGGAAGGTGACGCGCGTCCACGTGCCGGAGCAGCTGCTGGAGTCCGGCAGCGGCAACAACCGGACCTGATCCCCGGCGCCCGGCCCGGCCGTCGGCGCGGCTCGTTGCGGCGCCGGATGGCCGCCCCCTGACGGCAGGCTCTCCGATCACCATCTGTCGGTAAAGGTTTCCTGGACCAGACGGGCACGCCGCCCGTCCGGCGGGCCTGGAACGGGACGGAACGGCGATGGACCTGCTGGCCAAGCTCGAGATCCTGGCGGACGCCGCGAAGTACGACGCATCCTGCGCCTCGAGCGGCACCGATGCACGCGACAGCCGCGGCAAGGATAAAGGAATCGGCTCGACCGAGGGCATGGGCATCTGCCACGCCTACGCGCCAGACGGCCGCTGCATCTCGCTGCTCAAGATCCTGCTGACCAACTTCTGCCTCTATGAATGCGCCTACTGCATCAACCGGTCGTCGTCCTCGGTGCGGCGGGCGCGGTTCACGGTGGACGAGGTGGTGCGGCTGACGCTCGGCTTCTACCGGCGCAACTGCATCGAGGGGCTGTTCCTGTCGTCGGGCATCATCCGATCGCCCGACTACACCATGGAGCAGGTGATCGGTGTCGCGCGCACGCTGCGGATCGAGCACGGGTTCCGCGGCTACATCCACCTGAAGACCATCCCCGACGCCGATCCGCTGCTGCTGGAGGAGGCCGGGCGCTGGGCCGACCGGCTGTCGATCAACGTCGAGCTGCCGACCGAGGCGGCGCTGCGGGACTATGCGCCCGAGAAGGACATGGGCGGCATCCGGCGCTCGATGGGCCGGATGCGGATGGGCATCGACGCCGCGCGCGAGAAGGTGAAGCCCGGCGCCGCCCGGCCGCCCCGCTTCGCGCCGGCCGGGCAGAGCACGCAGGTGATCGTCGGCGCCGATTCCAGCCCCGACCGCACCATCCTGCGCATGAGCAGCACCCTGTACGGCGCCTACGGACTGCGCCGGGTCTACTACTCGGCGTTCAGCCCGATCCCGGATGCCTCCTCCGTGCTGCCGCTGCAGCCGGCGCCGCTGCTGCGCGAGCACCGGCTGTATCAGGCGGACTGGCTGCTGCGGTTCTACGGCTTCGGCGTCGAGGAGCTCGCGACCGATGCCGCCGGCAACCTCGACCTGGTGCACGACCCCAAGCTCGCGTGGGCGCTGGCGCACCGCGAGATGTTCCCGGTCGACGTCAACCGCGCCGATCGCGAGGCGCTGCTGCGGGTGCCGGGACTGGGGGTGAAGTCGGTCGACCGGATGCTGGCGGTGCGGCGCCACCGGGCTCTGCGGATGCAGGACCTGGCGCGGCTGCGGGTGTCGCTGGCCAAGGTGGCGCCGTTCGTGGTGGCGCTGGACCACCGGCCGGCGCAGGAGCTCGACAGCGCACGGCTGTCGCAGCGCCTGGCGCCGAAACCACGACAGCTGGCGCTGCTTTAGGAAGGCCAGGGCTCGCCTCCGGACTCGATTCCTTGCTGAATCGGGTTCCAAGGGCCGCCGGCCCTTGGCGGGTCCAGGGTAGAGCCCTGGCCTTACTTATCGGACGCGCATGCAAAGCATCATCCTCGCCCACGAGGTCGACTTCGCCGGCTGGCGCGATGCGGCACGGCGCCTGGCGCTGGACGGCGTGCCGC
Source organism: uncultured Acetobacteraceae bacterium (assembly GCA_964247725.1). Lineage (GTDB taxonomy): Bacteria > Pseudomonadota > Alphaproteobacteria > Acetobacterales > Acetobacteraceae > Lichenicola. Next base: position 53,004 of record CAXTVM010000016.1, read on the forward strand.
CGGAAGAGGCGCACTTCTCGGTCGGCCATCCGGACGACCTGTTCGCGCAGGAGCCGGAGCCGGCCCCCGCGCCGGCCGGCGGCGGCTTCAGCGTGTCACGGGCGCTGGTCGAGCTGGCGCAGACGGTGATCCAGGCGCGCGAGCCGGAGCGGTTCGACCTGCTCTACGGGCTGGTGTGGCGGGCGCACCAAGGCGAGCGGCGGATCACCGAGCTGGTCACCGACCCGGCGATGCAGCGGGCGGTCCGGCTGGCGCAGTCGGTGCGGCGCGACACCCACAAGATGCGCGCGTTCGTGCGCTTCCGCGAGGTGCGTGAGGAGGAGGCGACCCGCTACGTCGCCTGGTTCGAGCCGGACCACTACATAGTCGAGGCCAATGCCGACTTCTTCGCGCGCCGCTTCGCCACCATGGTGTTCTCGATCCTGACACCCTATCGCAGCGTGCATTGGACCGGGGCGGCGCTGGAGTTCGGGCCCGGCGCGGAGCCGGCCGCGGTGCCGGACGACGATGCGCTGGAGCGCTACTGGCGCGCCTATTTCAGCGCCATCTTCAACCCGGCGCGGCTGAAGATCTCGGCCATGACCTCGGAGATGCCGAAGAAGTACTGGCGCAACTTGCCCGAGGCGGCAGCGATCCCTGAGCTGATCCGGACTGCGGCCGGCCGCACCGAGACGATGCTGGAGACCAAGCCTATGGACGCCGACGACCAGACCAAGCCGCGCCGCCGGGCGGTGGCGCCGAAGTCCGCCCCGGCCGAAGCGGTCCCGATCGCGTCGGGCTCGCTCGCCGCCCTGGCCGAGGCCGCCGCCGGCTGCCGCCGCTGCCCACTGTGGGAGCCGGCGACCCAGGTGGTGTTCGGCGAGGGCCCGGAGAGCGCGCGCATGATGATGGTCGGCGAGCAGCCCGGCGACCAGGAGGACCTGGCGGGGCGGCCGTTCGTGGGCCCGGCCGGCCAGCTGCTCGACCGGGCACTCGTCGAGGCCGGGATCGACCGCCGCGAGGTCTACGTCACAAATGCGGTCAAGCACTTCAAGTTCGAGCCGCGCGGCAGGCGCCGCATCCACGCCAAGCCGGACCTCACCGAGATCGCCGCCTGCTCCGGCTGGCTGGCGGAGGAGCGCCGGACGGTGCGGCCAGCGCTGCTGGTGATGCTGGGCGCCACCGCGGCGCGGGCGGTGCTGGGCCGCACGGTGACGATCTCGCGCGAGCGGTCGCGGCCGATCGCGCTGCCGGACGCGTTCGGCTCCAACGCCCAGGGGCTGGTGACGGTGCACCCGTCCTACCTGCTGCGGCTGCCGGACGAGGACGCCAAGCGGCGGGAGTACGCCGCGTTCGTCGAGGATCTGCGGCAGGCGCGCACGCTGCTGGAGGCCTGAGAGCCGGGCTCCTCATACGCCGACCAGCCGGTGTGCGATGCCGGTGAGGCCGCTGGCGCGATGGGTCGGCTGGTCGAAGCAGGACGGGAACAGGGAGTCGCCCGAGACATAGCCGGTGCAGAGCCCGGCGGAGCTGGCGCCCTGGATGTCCCAGGGGTGGGCGGCGACCAGGGCAAGCTCGGCGGGGGTCACGCCCAGGCGGCGGGCGGCGGCAAGATAGACCTCCGCACGCGGCTTGGGCAGCCCGACCTCGTCTATCGACAGCACCGCGTCGAACGAGGCGATCAGGCCGGCGCGATCGAGCAGCGCCTCGGTGGTGGCGCGGCTGCCGTTGGTGAGCGCCAGGCACGGCAGCCCGGCCTCGCGGACCACCTGCAGCGCGGTCGCCGCCCCCGGCTGCGGCGACAGCCAGGCCATGCCGGCGATCGCCATCTCGATCCGGTGCGGCGGCGGCTCCAGCCCGGCCGTGACCAGCATGCCGCAGAGGTTGTCCTCCAGCACGGTAGCCATCGGCACCAGCCGGCCGACTACTCCCAGCGTGAACAGGTCGCGCAGCGAGTTGGCGAACCAGGTCTCGAGCGCCGAGCTGGGCAGGCCCAGGGCGACCAGCAGGGGGCGCTGGTTCTCGAGCGAGAACAGGGTGCCGATGACGTCGAAGGCGACGGCGCGCAGGGTCATGGGCGAATTCCATGGTTCGGGTTGGGACAGGCCACGTGTCGAGGCCTCCAGGGTAGGCTGTCCCAACCGCAGGCCCTACCCGATCACGGGTTGTTCAAGGGACCCGGTCGGCGTAGCGGTCCCAGTGCGTGGCCAGCTCGCGGACCACGACGCTGCCGACGCGGTAGGCGGCGTCGAGCGAGGGGCCGTAGCCGGACAGGCTGTTGGGTGCTGCCTCGGCGGCCAGCAGGGCGGCCGGCGTCTGTCCGGGCGGCGGCATGTCGAAGTTGCTGGCCGTGCGCAGCACCAGCACGCGGTCCAGGTCGACCTTGCGCACCTGCGCCAGGAAGGTCAGCGCCTGCATCATGCCGGCATCCTCCTCGGCGGTGGTGGCGAAGTGGCCGTCTCCGTGGGTCCAGTAACGGACCCAGTCCTCGGCCCAGCGGTTCATGCGGGCGCCGATCCAGAAGGTGCCGGCGGCCAGCGTGTCGCCGATGCCGACCGCCGGCGGCGCCTGGCCGGCCGGATACCCGACATAGCGGGCGCGGATCGCGCGGAGCACCGGCGTGTCGGGCAGCGCCACCGATCGGGTCAGGCCGTAGGCCCAGCGGGCCAGGGACCCGTTCAGGGTGAACACGTTGCCGCCGCTGATGGATTGCGGCGGCGGCACCGGGAGCTGGTAGGGCGCGCTGCGCTGCAGCGGCACGTAGCCGGTCGGCCAGTCGGGCGGGATCTCGCGGGCGTCGATCTCGTGCGCGAGGTCGCCGTCGACGACGTGCGGCGCCCAGATCGCCGAGCCGGGCGAGGCGACGGCGGGGTCGATGCCGGCGATGCCGGCGAGCAGGATGTAGGCGTGGCCGAGATCGAAGCGGGGGTCGTCGCCGAGCGCCTCGATCGAGGCCGCGGCCCGGGTCGGGCCCTCGCCGGTGACGATGCCGAGCACGCCGAGCGCCCGGTTCAGCCTGAGGTCGCGATAGCCCTGCGGGAACGGCACCGTCTCGGCGAGCGGCAGCCGCTCGACCCAGGCCTGGAACTCGCCCGGGGCGTCGCCGGCGTCGGCGCCCAGCTCGAACGTGGTCACCACCACCACCCGGATCGGCAGCGGCGCCGCGCGGGCGGCGGCGAGGGTGGCGACCAGGGCGGCAGCGAGGGCGGCAACGAGGATGACGGCGGCGATCGGCGGCAGGCGGCGCATCGGGGACCCCCGGGTCAGCGGTCTTCGAGCCGGCGTTCCGGCAGCAGCGCCGGCTCGAAGATCATGGTGGCGACCAGCGTGCAGGCCAGGCTCAGCAGCAGCAGGCGCCCCATGCTGGCGGTGCCGGGATGGTGCGAGGCCGCGAGCGAGCCGAACGCGGTGCCGGTGGTGAGTGCAGAGAACAGCACCGCCCGCGCGGTGGGCGAGCCCAGCGGCGCGTCCAGTCCTTCCCGCCAGTTCATCACGAAGTAGATGTTGAACGAGACGCCGACGCCGAGCAGCAGCGGCAGCGCGATGATGTTGGCGAAGTTGAGCGGCTCGGGGATCATCACCACCAGGATCACGGTGAGCAGCGCCGACAGCACCAGCGGCGACAGCACCAGCAGCATGTGCGACAGCCGGCGCAGGAACACGAACAGGATCAGCGCGATGACGCAGAGCGCGCTGAGCGCTGCGATCGCGAACGCGCGGACGATGGTGTCGGCGCTCTCGATGATGGTGAGGGCCGGCCCGGCCGCGTCCGGCCAGACCGAGCGCACCTGGTGGACGAACTCCTGCAGCACGAGGTTGTCGTTGAGCGCGCCGCGCGGATGCACCTCCATGTGCGCGCGCCCGTCCGGCAGCAGGTACTGCTCGCGGATCTCGCCTGGGATGTCGGCCTCGGTGGCGGGTGCGGCGACCGACAGCACCAGGCGGAGCTGATCCAGCTGCATCGGCAGGAAGCGGGTCAGCGCCCCGTTGGCGGCGAGCAGGGCGGGGTCGGGTGCCGCGCCCAGCGTGCGCAGCGCCGCCCCGATGCGCACCAGCGGATCGTCCGGCGGGAGGCTCGCCACCACCGGGGCCAGCGCCGTCACGGCGGCCAGGGCGGCGGCGCGGATCTGCGCGGCGTCCGGCGCCGGCCGCGGCGCCGTGGGCTCGATGGTGGGGAGCAGGATCTGCGCCGCGTCGGCGATGAGCGCCAGCTTCTCCGGCTGGTCGGTCGGCACGAAGCTGTCGAGGTAGAGCACGTCGTGCACCAGCGGCAGCGCCTCGAAGCGGGGCGCCAGGCTGCGCGCGTCGGCGAGGCTGGGGGTCAGGATCTCGGCGCTGTAGGGCGAGGTGACCGGATCGGCCATCAGCAGGTGCAGCGTGCGCATCGACTCCGAGTTCGGGTTCTTGGTGTGCAGCGGGTCGCCGTCGAAATGCAGCAGCGGGATGCAGCCGACGCCGGCGATCGCCAGAACCGCGAAGCCGGCCAGGATCGGCACCCGGCGGCGGCGGACGGCGCGGTCGATCGGCCGCGCCCAGCGGAAGCCGATCTCGCCCACCAGCGGCGCCGGCCGGAACAGGGTCAGCAGCGCCGGCAGCACGGTCAGCGTGCAGGCGAACGCGATCAGCATGCCGACGCCGGCGATCAGCCCGAGCTGGGCCACGCCGACGAAGGCGGTGGGGGTGAAGGCCATGAAGCCGGCGGCGGTGGCCAGGGCGGCGATCAGGATCTGCACGCCGGTCTCGCGGCCAGTCATCGCCAGCGCCGCCTCGTGCGTCGGCCGGGTGCCGTCGGGCAGCGACTGGGCGCGGTAGCGCACCGAGAACTGGATCGCGAAATCCACCGCGATGCCGACGAACAGCACCGCGAACGCCACCGAGATCAGGTTGAGCGTGCCGACCGCCAGCGCCGCGAAGCCGGTGGTGAACAGCAGGCCCAGCACCAGGGTCGACAGGATCGGCACGATCACCCGCCAGGTGCGCACCGCCAGGACCAGCCACAGGCTGACCAGGACCAGCGAGCCGATCAGGCCGGCGACCATGCCCTGGGCCACAGTCGCGAACTCCTCGTCGTCGAGCGCCACCTGGCCGGTGAGGAAGACCCGGGCGTGCCCGGAGCGGACGAACTCGAGCTGCGCGATCGCGTCGCGCATCACCCGGGTGGCGGCGCCGCCGGGCTGGAACGAGCCGAAGTCCAGCCGCGGCTGGGTCACCACGAACTGGTAGCGGCCGCCGAGGTCGCTCAAGGAGCCTGACAGCAGGCGCTGCCAGGACAGCGGCGCGGGGTGGCCGGCGGCGGCGGCGGAAAGGTTGGCGGCGAAGCCCTCGAGCGGGGCGGCGAAGCTGGCCAGATTGGCCTGGCCGCGCTGCGCCCCCTCGCCGATCAGCGCCAGCGCTTCGAACAGCCCGCGCGCCGAGGGGTCGGCGGCGAGCTGGCCCAGGAACGGCTGCGCGTCGATGGTCTTGTCCAGCAGGTCGCCCAGGGGCTTGGCGGCCAGGAACAGCAGCGCGTTCCGTTCGAGGTAGGGCACCTGGCCCGGCGTCTGCACCAGCTTGTAGTGCCGCGTGTCGGGCCGCAGGCGGGCGGCGAGCTCGGCCGCCGTCACCGCGGCCTCCTCGGGGACGTCGCCTTCGATCACCGCGACCAACTGGTCCTCGCCATGCGGGAAGTCGCGCTGCAGCTCGCGCTGGCGCTTCTTCCAGGCGAGGTGCTCCGAGAACAGGCCGCCGGTGTCGGTGGTGACGCCGAGCCGGGTCGCGGTCGCCAGCATCGCGCCCGCCGCCAGCAGCAGGGCCAGCACGGTGACCAGGATCGCGCGGCGCGAGCAGAGGGCGGCCAGGCGGCCGAGCGGATCGGACATGGCGTCAGGCCGCTCGGCCGGCGGGATAGGGCTGGAGCCGGGGACGCGGGCGCGGCGGCATCCGCAGGCCAAACCGGGCCGCCGACCCCGGCAGGATGAGCGCATCGTCGGAACGGAAGCCCCGGACCTCGGCGATGACGCGCCGGTTCGGGATCGCGGCGGTGCCGAGCGACCGCACCGCGCGGCGTGCCGGACGGCGGGTCCCGCCGTCGGTCACGACGCATCCCCGCATTCGAGCACGGCGTCCTCCAACGGGACCCGCACCGGTGGGGATGCGGCTGCCGGCGCCGCTTGCCTGGCCGGAACGGGTGCGGCCGGCAGGCGCTGCCAGCGCCGGTCGAGCCATTGCCAGGCGGCCAGCGCCGGCAGCCCGAGTGCGATCTCGCGCAGCCGCTTGATCAGGGCGAGCGCGATCGAGACCGCCGGCGGCAGGCCGAACAGGCTGCCGACGACGACGAAGCCGCCCTCGGAGACCCCCAGTGCGCCCGGCACCACGAAGCCGGCCGACTTCACCGCCTGGCCGAGGCTCTCGATCACCAGGCCGGGGCCCAGGCCGCGGTCGTGCCCCAGCACGTGCAGCGCCAGGCACACCTCGACCGCGCCCAGCAGCCAGGACAGCGACTGGTACGAGGCCGCCAGCAGCACCCGCGCCGGCGACCGGTAGAGCGCCAGCAGGCGGTCGTGCAGGCCCTGGATCCGGTCCATGTCGGTCCAGCCGAGGCTGGCCGCGACCCGCGCCAGCACGGCCTCGATCAGCCGGGCCAGCTCCAGCCACTGGGCGGCGAGGAAGCCCGCGCCCAGCAGCAGCGCCACCCCCAGCCCGCCGACCGCCTCGTCGGTGACCGCGCTGCGGCCGAGCAGGGAGAGCAGCACGGCGAGCCCGGCCACGGTGAACAGGATCTGGGTCAGCATCTCGATGGTGAGGTCGCTGACGGTGCCGGCGGCGGCGTCCGCCAGCGCCACGCCGCGCCGGCCGAGCAGCCGCACGACCGCGAACTCGCCGCCGACCTGCGCCACCGGCAACAGGCCGTTCACGCCCTCGCGCACCCAGCGCAGCAGCACGAAGTCGGCCAGCGAGGGGCGCGGCGCGGTCGGGCCGGCGATGGTGCGCCAGCCCAGCGCCGAGACCAGCATCTGCACCAGGTGGAAGCCCACCACCAGCAAAATGCCCCAGCCGGCCTGTTCGAGCAGCGCCAGCACGTGGCCGAACCCGAAGCGGGCCAGCAGCCAGACTGCCAGACCGGCGCCGACGGTGCCGCCGATCAGGGTGAGCAGCTTCATGCGATGGGGTCCAGTCGGGTGTGGTCGAGCGGCGGCCGCGGCCGGAGCGGGCCCGCCTCCAGTGTCGCCGCACCATGTAACCGGTGGGCAGGGCCTTGAAAACATCGAACCCGACCGTCGGCGCCCGACCCTTGCGGCCGATGCCGCGGCCGCTCGCCGTTGGCACGGGGCTGGGGCATGCCGGAGGGATCGCGCGACGACACGCGTTCGTGGCGCTGACGCTCCGGCTGCGCCGACGGTTGGCGGACAGCGGCACGTCGACGGTCGAAGCCGCACCCTGCAGCCTGATCCTGCGCGAGCGGCGCCCGCGGCCGGCGCATGGCCGAGATCCTGCGCCGGCCTGGTCGGCCATGTGGCGCTTGTGCATCGCGAGATCGCCAGCCCCACGGCTATCGCATCAGGAAGAAGGCCAGGGCGCTGCCCTGGCCTTCTCCTTTCCCGCCTCCTCAAATGCGATAGCCCTGGAACCAGCCCGTTGCCGGACGCGATGGGCGGCCCGGGCGCGTTCAGGATCAAGGCCGCTCGGCTCGGGCTGCGCGCGGTGACGGCGTCCTTGAAAGGCTGAGGGTGCAGGACGTCGACGTCCCGATGGCGGCCGCATCCGCCTCCTGACCTGCGGCGGCGACGCGTCCAGCCTCAAGCCGCCAGAGCCGTTGGGACGAACGTGTGCTCCGCGATGTATCGAGGCTCCGTGGGCACTTGATCCAATCGCACCTGGCGGCGAGGCAGAGGATGCCCATGAAGGAACGGGTAGTCTCTTCGCGGCGGGTGGCGACGGATGCCTCGTTCCGCTTCGTCGGGATCCCGGGACGGGCGCCGAGAGCTTGGTCCCAAAGCTGCACGAGAGCGGCCAGGCGCCTCGCGACCAGACGCTACGATGAGACCCGGCCGACTGACTGGCTGGTCCACACGCAGCCCGACATGATTGTCCGGACGCCGAACATCGACAGCGTGCCGATCAGCTCGCTTCCCCGCGCGGTAGGCCGGACGGTGACGGTCCGGGATCGGAGACGGCCGATCCGGTCGGCGGGGCCTAGCTACTTCTTCAGCCACCACTTGACCGGTTGCGGACCGTCCGAATCGGCGACGTCATCATCATCGTCATCGCTGGGGACGGCGACCGGCTTGGCGACCCGGGGCGACCGCCCCGGCCTGGCCTGCGGCTGGGCATCGGGCCGGGCCTCCGCCTCCTGCAGCCGGGCGGCCTGGGCGGCCGCCTCGACGGCGGCACGGGCGGCACGGGCCCGCAGCTCTTCCAGCTCCAGCTCCATGTGGCCGACCCGGGTCTGCAGGCTGCGGTTCGCCGCCTTCGCCGCGGCAAGCGCCAGCTCGGCCTCCTCGCGGGCGGCTTGTTCGGCGGCGAGCTCCGCCCGCAGCGCCGACAGCGCCTCGTCCGCGTCCGACTGCGCCGCGTGAGCCTGCGGATCGTGGCCGCGGCCGGCGTATTCGGTGGGCACCTCGCCATCCTTGACGAACCGGCGCCGGACCGGCTGGGTCAGCTGGTATGGCCGCGAGGGCCGGGCAGTGGCGGTGCCGATCCGGCTCAGCGACAACCTGAGCCGTTCCTCCGACTCGTCGGCGTTGGTCGTGGCCTGCAGGGTCGCCGTCGGCTGTTTGCTGTTCAAGTTGTCGGCCTCATCCCATCCGGATGCCATATCGGCGAAACGTCGACCAGGCGGGGCTGAACGCCGCGCGGTGCTGGAGGTCGATCGAACAATTCAAGTATAGCCGACCCGGCCGCCGCCGTCTAACCGGCGCCGGCACGGTGTCGCGGCGTCGCCATGGCGCTCACAGCAGGTCGATGCCCTTGCAGGTCTTCGGATGGTCGCCGCCGAACATGGCGTCGATGAGCAGGGCGAGCTTGTCGAGGGCGGACGCCTGCAGCCGGCCGCGCAGGGCGACGAGCGGGCCGTCGATCAGCACCGGCACCGCGACCGCGGCACCGGCCAGCCGCGCCAGCGGCTGGATCCGCAGCCTCGCGACCTCGGCGCCGAGATCGACCTCGCCGTCGCCGCGGACCGTGAGGGCGTCGCTGTCCAGCGCCAGCGTCGGGATCCGCGCGACGCCGCCGGCGAAGACCGTGTCCAGGCCGATGCAGCGGATCGCGATGCGGCCGTCGGTCGGGAGCCTGGTGCCGAGGGCGGCCAGCGCCGGCCCCGCCAGCTGGCGTACCGCCCCGTCGCCGAGCATGCCGGACCCCATGGCCAGCGTCAGCCGGCCGCCCAGCGAGGCGGCCAGAGCGTGGGCGCTGGCACCCTGCGCGCGCAGCAGCGCTGACAGGCGCAGGCTGCCGCTCGCCGGTCCCGGCAGGCCGGACACGCCGGCCAGCAGCGTCAGCGGCAGCGCCGGGACGCGCAGCGCGAGGCTGACCGGGACGTCATCGCTGCCAGAGTCGGTGCCGGCATCGGCGGCGATCGTGCCCTGCAGCAGGCCGCCCGGCAGCGACACCAGCAGCCGGCCCGACCGCAGGCTCAGCGTCGCCTCGAGGTCCGGCCAGTCCTGGCCGCGCAGGCGCACAGCATCGGCCTGCAGCGTCAGGTCGACCATCGGTCCGCGCAGCAGCCGCCATGGCAGCGGCCGGTCCGGGATCAGCGGGCCGGCGGCGCGCGGCGCGGCCGGGATCGCCGCCGGCGCGGGCGATGCGGTGACCGGGGAGAGCAGCGCATCGAGGTCGAGGCGCGTCGCGTGCAGGCGCCCCGTCAGCGATAGCGGCGGCCGCAGCCCGACCGCGATCCCGCCGGTGAGCGCGCCCTCGCGCGACTGCAGGCTGGCATCGCGCAGCTGGACCGCGACGCCGTCGGCGGGCACCCGCAGCCTGGCGGCCAGCACGGCGTCGGTGAGCGGCGGCAGCGCCGCCGCCAGCATCGGGCCCAGCGCCGCCAGCGACGGCGCCTGCACGCGCAGGCCGGCCTCGAGCCCGTCGAACCCGAACCCGTCCAGCCCCAGCCTGCCGTCCGCCGACAGCAGGCCGAGCGGCCGGACCGGGTCCGGCCCCGCGCGCAGCAGGAAGTGGAAGGCGGCATCGCGGCGTCCGCCTGGCTGCGGCGGCATCGCCAGCCCGCCCGCCAGGGCCAGCGCCTGGGCGCGAAGGTGCCCCCACGCCTGGAAGCCGACCGTGCCGCCGGCCGCCGGCAGGGCGACGTCGAGCCCGTCCAGCCGCAGCCCCGGCAGGCGGTCGCCGAGATCGGCGCTCGCCACGAGCAGCCGCGTCCGCCCGATCAGCGGCGGGTCGCCGGGGGCCGGCCCGTTCGCGAGGCGGGTCGACAGCCGCACGCCGTGCAGCGCCGGCAGCCGCAGCTCGGCCAGCAGCGCATCGAGCGCCTCCAGCCGCGGCACGAGCGCCTCGACCTGCAGGTCGAACGCGCCGGCCAGCCCGACCCGCCCGGTCGCCGTCGCGGCGGCGTCGAACGCCGCCATGCGCACCACCGTGATCCACGGGTCGGTCACCTGGCCGGTTGGCACCGCCGAGGCGGCGAGCGCGAACGGGCTGTTGTCGGCATAGACCAGCACCGCGGACAGCGAGAGCGCGCCGTCCGCGCCGCGCTGGGCGAGGTCGAGCGAGCGGATGCCGATCACGTTGGTCCGCATCGGCAGACGGAGGGTGATCATGCCGTTGCGGACGTGCGTGGCGCGGAACTCCAGCGGGAACCGCGGTCCGGACGCCAGGCTGGCCGGCTGGCCGGCGCGGTGCGGTGCCGCGGCGTGGAACACCCAGTTGGGCACGCCGCCGACCTGCTCGAACAGGATGTTGGGGCCGATCAGGGTCAGCCGGGTGACCTCAATGCGCCAGAGCAGCAGTGCCGGCAGCGAGACCTGCGCCTCAATGCGCTCCGCCCGCGCCATGTCCGGCCGGCTGCCGCCTGGCAGGTTGGCCAGCCGGACGTCGCTGATCCGCAGCGTCGGCCACAGCGACCAGTCGACGTGCATCGGGCCCTGCAGGCTGAGCGCGCGGCCGGTCTCGCGCTGCACGATCGCGGCGATCTGCGGACGGTACCGGTCGGGCTGCAGCAGGGTGTCGGCGAGACTGACCAGAAGGGTCGCCACGGCCACGACCAGGCCGGCCGACATGCACGCCCCCCGCATCCAGCGCCGTCCGATCAAGCTGCGGCCCCCGCCATCGCGATCGCCCTGCCCGGCCGATGCGGTTCCACTCTGCCCGGTTCAAGCGGCGGTGCAACCCGACCGCGGAACCGCTTGATCGGCGCCGGAAAGGCTTCGGTGCCGGTCAGGCTGCAAGCGGGCTCCGGGACGTGCTCATCGCCCTGGGCCGCGGGAGGGCCGCCTGCGCCGGCCCGTCGCCGCTGGCCGGCACGGCTGAGAGCCTGTTCGAGAACGGGGTGTGCCGAGTGGGCGTGTCGTTCGAGAACCGGAACGGAGCGGCCTCGTGGCCGTGGGCCCAGGGTTCTGTCAGCCCTCGTGCCAATGAGGGATCTGGTGGCCGCCGGGAGGCTGACGTAGCGTCGCCAGTCATGGCAGCGGGTGAGCTACCGGGATGAACTGCGTGTGCTGTGGATCTGCGGCCGTGACCGAGCGGCGGGAGGTGACGGCTTGCGGCTACCGGCGGTTCCGCTGCCGTTCCTGCGGGCGGCAGTTCAACGAGCACAGCAACGGCGTGCTGAACCGGACCTGCCTGCCCAGCGACGTCATCGCCTTCGTGGTGTTCTGCCGGCTGCGTTACCGGCTCACGCTTCGCGACCTGAGCGAGATCATGGCGCTGCGCGGGATCGAGGTCAGCCACGAGACCGTCCGGGACTGGGAGGCGAAACTGCTGCCGGTGATGGGCGACAAGCTGCGCAAGCGGCGGCATGGCACGCGGCGCGGATCCGGCGCCAGCTGGTACGTGGACGAAACCTACCTGAAGGTTCGTGGCCGCTGGTGCTACCTCTACCGGGCGATCGACCGGGACGGCAACCTGATCGACGCAATGTTGAGCGAGCACCGGGACATGAAGGCGGCCAAGGCCTTCTTCCGCTCGGCCCGGGCGACCATGGGCTTCCGTCCTGACCGGGTGACGACGGACGGGCATGGCTCCTACCCCAGGGCGATCCACAGCGTGCTGGGCAACCCGGTCCGGCACCGCACCAGCGCCTACCTGAACAACCGCCTCGAGCAGGACCATCGCAGCATCAAGGGCAGGATCAGATGCATACGTGGCTTCAAGAGCCACGGCACAGCCCACCGCTTCTGCCACGAGCATGGCGAACCACCTCCTCGCCGACGAGCTCGCGGTGCCGGTCGAGCGGCCCGCCGCCTAGGAAACGGAGGTGGCGCGGGACGCCCTGTTCGCATGGCTGGTGCTTGAGGCGAATCGGTCCTGATGCGCCCTGGTATGCCTCAACCAGATCAGCCGGTTTCGTCAGGTGCTCTTAGATCGCGACTGGCCATTTATATAAATCACTATTACAACAAACACAACAACTAGTCCGAGAAGCGCATAATCGCGTGCCATAAAACTGACTCAAAATGATTTACACAAAAGTAAACCGCCTTCCAATGCAGAAGAACCGGCCTCCTATTACAAGAGTGCGTTGTATAACTCCAGTAGAGCCACCACTTACCTGCAAGTACTAGAAGTATGATGGTGACAAGACTACTCATCACGACCCTTTGGTGGCGAGTGCTCCTTCGAAGCCCTGTCCAAATACTTCCCGGAAGCTCTTTCATCGGCATCCACCTACATTCACAGAAGGTGCTATATCGGTATAGCTGGCTCCAGCTGCAGCGGCTGCACCTACTACTTTGCCAAAAGAGTATGTAGACCCGCTAAATCCACCGGCACCGTAAAAGTTCGCATATCCGCCACCTATACCCAAACCCGCAACTCCGCTCCCTCCGCGAAGGCACCGCCAAATACCTGAAAATTGCTCGCATTGCTGTTCGTATAGTTGGCGGTAAGAGATTCGCTTGCACCAGTGCTTCCACCAGGAAAGCCAAATACGGGCACAGAGACGTTCCTGCTGGATCAACCGCCACGCCTACACCTACGGTAACGGAAAATGGACTTGGAAATGGGAGGCTTAGACTTCCGGAGATAGACTCCATCTGGACACCGTTCATACACTGTTTGGCCGTTCCACCTTGCACGGCACCTATGAAGTTTCCTAACCCACTAGAGCTAACGAGCATCACGGCTGGTGCAGGTGGTGTTGGCGCCATCATCGGCTTATGTCCCGTGACCGTTATCATCTCGTTTGGCGGTGCCGGTGCTGCGGCCGGCGGGGCTGATGCGCCACCGCCGCCGCCGCCGCCATCGCCGCCCATGCCGCCACCAGTAGATACGATGCTGCCGGAAGCGGGAGGCGGCGGGGCGGAAGGTGAAGGGGGCAGGGCCGTCACGGTTATGCATTCGCCGATACAGGTGGGCTTCCCTACGGTCGGGCCCCCGATAGGAAAGCTTGGATCGCCAGGAAGAAGGGGATCCTGCGCCGGGCGGTTAGTCGCGCCTTCTTGGTCACCATCGTCCGTCCCCTGGGGATCAACGTTGTTCAGCGGGTCGCCGCCTGTATAGGCATAGAGGTTCCTGCCGCCGGCGTATCCGATAGGATCGGTCTGGATGAAGCGCGCCATCACGGGGTCATACGACCGGGTCTGGGTGTGGCAGACCCCGGTCTCGCCGTCCCAGCGGTAGCCGGCGTAGCCGAACGCCGTGCCCGACAGCCCGCCGGTCGACGCCCCGTACGGCGTGTAGCCATACATGCCGGTGATCTGGTCCATCGAGCTGGTGCCGATCACCGAGCCGGTGCGGTCCATGTCGTTGAAGGTCAGGTTCCCCGCCCCGTCCACCACCGCCACAGGTGCCGTGTCCACCGCGCTGTGCAGGTAGAAGTGCCGGATCTGCCCGCCCGAGAGCTCGAGCACCTCCTGCCCCGCCGCGTTCAGGATGTAGGTGGTGGTGGTGCCGTTCACGGTCTTGGAGACGCGCCGCCCGTCCGGGTCGTAGCCGTAGCTGGCGGTGGTGGACCCGTCGGTCGCCGCGACGATGCGCCCATCGCCTGTCGTACGTGGACGACGTCACGGTCCCATCCGGCTTGGTGACGCTGGTCGGCTTGCTGAAGCTGTCATAGTCAAAAGAGTAGATCGGTGTGGCCGCGCCCGAGCTCGGCGCCGGCAGCGTCACCTTCGCGACGGTGCCGTTCGCGTTCAGCGTATAGGTCGTGGTGTTGCCGGCGTAGTCGGTGCTGCTCAGCAGCTCGTTGTAGGTCGTGTCGTAGGCGAAGGACCTTGACCTCGGCGACATGCGTGCCCGGCGCGAGCGCATCAGCCAAGTCGACCTCGCGGCGCTGACCATCAGGGCCTGGAACGCCTGGATTGCCGGCACGACGCTGCAGCCCATGAGGATGGCTCACAGCGATCGGACGTCGGCCGGCTTTCCGCGGCTGAAATGGACGTGACGCGAGCCCGGCCGCCGGGAGACAGAAGTGCCATAAACGACAAAGCCCCGCCGGTGAGGGTGGAGCTTCTTGGTGACAGCAAGCTTGTCATCGCTTGGTCGCCGGAACCGGCCCCTCATAGGATCTTGCAAGACTTGCGTGGCTGAAGCCGTGGATGGTAGCCGGTCCGCGTCAGTTCGGCTTACGCCCGTTCCCTATCGGACGCTGCATCAGCCCCTTAGGACGTTGATCAATGGCCATGCCTTTGACAAAAACTTCAGTTTGGGGGAACGGACGTCTTGTTCCTGCCCCGCCTCCACCAGAGCCAGCGCCGGTTGTTTTTGGTGGAGTCTCTGGCATGGGCTGAGTGGGCTCGCGATCCTTAGCCAACGTCTATCTTCTCCGCCTCGTCCGCTGATTTCCTTTCCTCGGCGTACGTCCAACCAGTTGTAACGACACGCATCTTGGGGAAGGAGCGGCAGATGGATGAGGCTGCCATTACTCGCCCTGCGGTCAGGCGGTTGGCCTTCCTGGCTTGCACGGCAGCTGTCTTCTTGGCTCTGAGAGTCTTTTTCACCCAACTCATTGCCGGCCTTCCCTGGCCACTGCCTAGACTGTCCTACCACAACGCATTCGAAGAGTAGAATGATCATGGTGATCGAGACGAACAACGGCCAGATGGCTCTGCCGCGAAACTGAGCTTGGCCCCTGATGACCCTCCGTTTGTTTGTGGTTGCCGCCGCCATCTGCTCCAATAGGCGATCCTGCATCTCCCGCTTCACGACGGTGCTGGCAGCGGCTGCAACTAGACCGTTTGAACGGAAATCCTGCTCGATTGCCTTCGCGTATGTCAGGAGCTC
>CAXTVM010000017.1:0-16834 GCA_964247725.1 uncultured Acetobacteraceae bacterium
AAGGCCAGGGCGCTGCCCTGGACCCGTTGGGGCCGCGGGCCCCAAACCCCGATCCATAAGAAGGTATCCCGTGTGTGGAGGTATGACCTTGACGAACCGGGGCCTGGGGCCCGCGGCCCCAGTGGGGTCCAGGGGCAAAGCCCCTGGCCTTCCTCCTCATGCCATAGCCGCGGTTACAGCCTGCCCTTGCAGGGCGGTCATGCGGGATGGATCGGAGGCCCGGGGCTGCATTCCGGCGGCGGCGATGTCATGTCTGGGGTTGGCCCGACACGCGAGGGAGGTTCAACCATGCCATCCAACCGGACCCGCAGGCAGCTGCTGCAGACGACGGCGGCCATAGCGCTGGGCATCGTCACGCTGCGGCTGGCGGGGTTCTCCGCCTTCGCCGGCAGCGACGACGCGCCGGCGACCGGCGGCCCTGCCGGCGTCGGACAGGTCCGGCGCAGCGACGCCGAGTGGCGCCGCCTGCTGACCCCGGCGCAGTACGACGTGCTGCGCCGGCAGGGCACCGAGATGCCGTTCAGCAGCCCGCTCGACCACCTCTCCGCCCCCGGCACCTACGGTTGCGCCGGCTGCGCGAGGCCGCTGTTCGCGTCCGACACCAAGTTCGACAGCGGCACCGGCTGGCCCTCGTTCTACCGGCCGCTGCCGGACGCGGTCAGCCGGCACGGCGACGGCTCGCTCGGCGTGGAGCGCACCGAGATCCGCTGCGCACGCTGCGACGGCCATCTCGGCCACGTGTTCGACGACGGGCCGCGCCCGACCGGTCTGCGCTACTGCATGAACGGCGTCGCCCTCGACTTCCGCCCGGCGGCCGGCGCGCAGCCGCCGCACGGCGCGTGACGGGAGGCCGGACCATGACCCGGACCACGACGAGGCGTTCGCGGACCGCCCTGCTGCTGGCCGGCGCGGTGGCGCTGCCCGCCGCGCTGATGCTGTCGGCGGTCCGGTCCGGGCGGGCGGACGAGGCGCCGCACCTGGTGCCGGCGCCGGCCGCTTCGGTGGCACGGCCGGCGGCAGCGGCCGCCCTGCAGTCCATCACCGTGTCCGGCGGCTGCTTCTGGGGCATCCAGGGGGTGTTCGAGCACGTGCGGGGCGTGCGCCGGGCGGTCGCGGGCTATGCCGGCGGCGCCGCCGGCACCGCGCAGTACGAGACCGTCAGCACCGGCGGCACCGGCCATGCGGAGTCGGTGCAGGTCACCTACGACCCGAGCCAGGTTTCGCTCGGCCGGCTGATGCAGATCTTCTTCTCGGTGGCGCTCGACCCGACGCGGACGGACGCGCAGGGGCCGGACAGCGGCAGCCAGTACCGCTCCGAGATCTGGACCACCGATGCGGCGCAGGCCGAAGCGGCCCGGGCCTACATCGCCCAGCTCGACGCCGCCCACGCGTTCGGCGCACCGATCGCGACCCGGGTCGACGCCCTGCCCGGCTTCTACCCCGCCGAGGGCTACCACCAGGACTACCTGGTGCATAACCCGGACGCGCTCTACATCGCGATCAACGACATGCCCAAGGTCGAGGCGCTCAAGCGGCTGTTCCCGCAGGACTACGCCGCGACCCCGGTGCTGGCTTCGCCCCAGGGGGGATGACGGGGCGGACGACCGGGCTGGCGGCGGGCGCGGGTACGGACGGGACGGGCGGCTCGGGGTCCGGCGTCCGGCCGGGCAGCGCGTGCACCTTCAGGTAGTGCCGGAGCTGGTAGTAGGTGAGGCCCAGCATCCGGGCCGCGGTGCGCTGGTTGTAACGGCTGGCCTCCATCGCCTCGCGCAGCAGCCTCGCCTCGAACTGCCGGGTGCGGGCGACGAAGTCGCCGGCCGGCACCGGATCGGGCGTCGGCGCCGGCGCTGGGCGCGGGCCCGATATCGGCAGGACCGGCGCCACGGGCGCCATGGCCGGAAACGGGTCCAGCACGATCCGCGCCAGCGGGCGCTGCGGGTTCTCCATCCGGTAGACGCTGCGCTCGACCGCGTTGCGCAGCTCGCGCACGTTGCCGGGCCAGTCGTGCCGCTTCAGCGCAGCCATCGCGTCCGGCGCGAAGCCGGCGAACAGCTCGCGGCCGAGCTCGCGTGTCATGCGCAGCGCGAAGTGGCCGGCGAGCAGCGGGATGTCCTCCGGCCGCGCCCGCAGCGGCGGCACCGCCACCACGTCGAAGGCGAGCCGGTCCAGCAGGTCGGCGCGGAAGCGGTCCGCCCGCACCAGCGCCGGCAGGTCGGCGTGGGTGGCGGCGACCACGCGGACGTCGACCCGCTGCGGCTCGTTGCCGCCGACGCGCTCGAAGGTGCCGTACTCGATCACCCGCAGCAGCTTCTCCTGCACCGCCATCGAGGCGGTGGCGATCTCGTCCAGGAACAGGGTGCCGCCGTCGGCGAGCTCGAACCGGCCCGGCCGCCGGCGGGCGGCGCCGGTGAAGGCGCCGGCCTCGTGGCCGAACAGCTCGCTGTCGAGCAGCGCCTCGCTCAGCACGGCGCAGTTCAGCTTGATGAACGGCCGGTCCCAGCGCTGCGACAGGAAGGCGAGGCGGCTGGCGACCAGCTCCTTGCCGGTGCCGCGCTCGCCGATCACCAGCACCGGGCGGTTGAGCGGGGCGGCCAGCGAGATGTGCGCCAGCATCTCGCGGAATGACGGCGCCTCGCCGATCGGCGTGGCGGTGTCCTCGGACGAGGTGGCCGATCGCGCCAAGGATTGGCCTCCGAAGCCATGGGCGTTGCGGAGCGCACTGTCGCCGGTCGGGTCGGACGGCGCAAGCGCCGATGG
The DNA here is from genome assembly GCA_964247725.1 of uncultured Acetobacteraceae bacterium. Taxonomy (GTDB): domain Bacteria; phylum Pseudomonadota; class Alphaproteobacteria; order Acetobacterales; family Acetobacteraceae; genus Lichenicola. The sequence continues at coordinate 2,758 of CAXTVM010000017.1, forward strand.
AACAGGCAGCGATCGCAACGGCTTCCATGCCGATCCCCGCCGCGGGAACGGCGTGGCACGGTATCTGCTGTGACGGTCTCCAAGGACGAAGTGGCGTCCGACCCCAGAGCCCTTGAGGTTGCCATGAGCATCTTCTCCCGCCTGTCCGACATCGTGAACTCCAACATCAACGCCATCGTCGCCGGCGCCGAGGACCCCCGAAAGATCATCCGGCTGATCATCCAGGAGATGGAGGACACGCTGGTCGAGGTGCGCTCGTCGGCGGTGCAGACCATCGCCGAGCGCAAGGAGATCGAGCGGCGGGTGGCCACGCTCGCGCGCGACGAGGGCGAGTGGGAGCGCAAGGCGGAGCTGGCGCTGACGCACGACCGCGACGACCTGGCGCGCGGCGCGCTGCAGGCGCGCACCCACCTCGCCCGCAGCCGCGAGGCGCTGCAGGACCAGCTTCGGCAGATCGTGGCCGGGCTCGCCCAGCAGAACGACGACATCGCCAAGCTGCAGGCCAAGCTCGCCGACGCCAAGGGGCGCGAGCAGGCGCTGCTGTCGCGGACCAGCATCGCCAGCTCGCGGGTCAAGCTGCGCGAGCGCATCCACGACGGCCGCATCGGCGACGCGTTCGGCCGCTTCGAGCAGATCGAGCGCAACCTGGACGCGCTGGAGGGCCGCGCGGAGTCGTTCGACCTCGGCCGCCGCACGCTGGAGCAGGAGATCGAGGGGCTGGAAGCCGACAACGCGGTCGAGACCGAGCTCACCGCGCTGCGGGCGAGGCTGCGCCGCCGCAATGCCCCGCCGGCCGACGGCGACGCCGGCCCCGCCGGCCCGGACCCGCAGCGCCTCCCGGGCCCGGGGCGGTCCTGAGGAGGGAGGGAAATGGACGTCGGTCTCGCGGCCGTCCTGTTCGGGGGTCATTTCATGGCGGACCTGGTCGGCCTGGCCGCCGTCGTCGCGCCGTTCGCGCTGGTCGCCTGGATCGCGAAGCTGCGGCACGCTCGCCACCTGCGGGCGATCCAGGCGCAGGGGCTGGGTGCCGCCGAGCAGCGGGCGCTCGCCGACATGAACGAGGTCGCGCGGCGCATGGAGCAGCGGATCGAGAACCTGGAGCGCATCCTGGATTCCGAGCTGTCCGGCTGGCGCAGCCGCATGCCGCTCTGAACCGGGGGACAGACGATGAACGATCCGTTTTCGCCCGCGCCGCCGCCGCGGGTGTGGCGGCAGGACCGCCACGGGCTGATCGCCGGCGTCTGCGCCGGCATCGCCGAGGACCTGGACCTGCCGCTGCCGCTGATCCGCATGGTCTCGGTGCTGTTCATGCTGCTGCCGGCCGGGCTCGCCTACCTGGCGCTGGCCCTGCTGCTGCGCCGCCGGCAGCCGGGCCGGACCGGCTGGACGCCGCGCGGCACGACCGGTCCGGCGCAGCCGATGCCGGCCGCGGCGGGCTGGGAGCTGCTGCAGCACCGCCTCGCCACGCTGGAGCCGCGCCTGAAGAACATCGAGGCGTTCGTGACCTCGTCCGACTTCGAGCTGCATCGCGGCTTCCGCCGCATGGGCCAATAGGATGGCGCTGTTCAGGGTCCACGACCTGGCGCGGGCCGGCGACATCCGCATGCGGCGGCGGCGGGCGGTGCTGCTGCTGGCCGGCATCGGCGTCGCCGGCTGGACGCTGCTCGGCCCCGGCGAGGTGCCGCGTCACCGGCACCGCGACCGGCCGGTCGAGGCGCTGCCGCAACGGGGCACGCAAGCGGCCGCACGGTCGTTCCGGCTCGCCACGACCGCCGTCCTGTTGATCGACCTACCCTGCGCCGCATCGCTCACGCTGCTGCCGCGCCCCGATCTCGGCACCGAGGTGCTGGTGTCGGCGCGCGGCGGGCAGGAGGCGGCGCTGGAGGCGATCGGGCTCAGGGACGGCACGCTCGCGCAGTCCGGCTCCTGCAACGGCGGCGCCGACTTCACGCTGCAGATGGCCGGCGACCGCACGTTCCGGGTCCGCCAGACCGGCTCCACCGTGATCCGCGGCGGCTCGTTCGGCGGCGCCGTCGGCATCGACGCGGACGGCGACGGCACGGTGGCGCTGGACGGCGTCGGCTCGCTCGCCGACGACCAGTCCGGCGCCGGCGACGTCACCATCGGCACCGTGTCAGGCCCCCTCAAGGCCGACCTGAGCGGCTCGGGCGACCTGCGGGTGCGGACCGGCGCCGTGCCGGACCTGAACGTCGCCAGCAGCGGCAGCGGCGACATCGACATGGGCCGGGCGGTGATCGGCGGCGGCCGGCTCCAGCTGGACGGCAGCGGCAGCTTCGCCGCCGCGACCGTCGCCGGCGGCAGCCTGCTCGCGGACACGTCGAGCAGCGGCGACATCGCGATCGACAGCGTGCGAGCCGGCGACGTGCAGCTGCAAGGCGGCGGCTCCGGCGACATCGCCATCCACGCCGGCACCATCGGCCAGCTCGTCGCCGACCGCCGCGGCAGCGGCGACCTGGTGGTGGACGCCGCCATCCTCTCCGGCCGGGTGTCGCACGACGGCGGCGGCGACGTCCGGCTGCCGCACGCGGCCGCCGCCGTCACCCGTCCGCGGGAGGACGACGATTAGGGCGAAGGCGATCGCGTGAGGAAGAAGGCCAGGGGCTTTGCCCCTGGACCCCACTGGGGCCGCGGGCCCCAGGCCCCGATTCGTTGAGGTCCTACGTCCATATGCGGACCGTCTCCTTACGAAACGGGGTTTGGGACCATCGTGCGCAAGCACGCTTCGCGTGACGGCCCCAACGGGTCCAGGGCAGCGCCCTGGCCTTCCGCCCGCAGGGCGTCAGCGCGGCGGAACGTCCCCCTCGCCGCGCGGCGCGACCTCGCCGTTGCGGTAGGCGGCGGCCTCCTGGCGCTGCTGCTTGCGGTAGTTGTGGCGCACCACCATGCCGGTGACGCAGCCGCCGGCCGCCCCCAGCACGCCGTGATGGACGACGTGGCCGCCGACGGCGCCGACCGCGCCGTACTTCAGGCAGCCGCCCGGCTCGGCCGCGGCCGGCGTCGGCAGCGCGGCGCCGGCCGCGATGGCCAGCGAGACCGCGAGCGTGATGATCGTCTTCGACATGATGGGTTCCTTGTTGAGGGATGCGGCGCGGATGGACCCGAATTCCGGCGGAAATCGGGACGACGATGCTCGGATGGACGGATTCAACCGGCCTCGGCCAGCCGGTAGAGGCGGGTCGGGCGCAGCTCGCGGTCCTCGAGCTCCAGCGAGGTCGGCACGTCGTAGCCGCCGATCAACCCCAGCCCCGCCGCGGGCAGGTAGGCGCGGCCGGGATCGGCGATCCACACCTCGGACGCGGCCGCCATGCGGCGCAGCCAAGGCAGGATGTGGCGCGTCATCGGCGCCTCGTAGCAGACGTCGCCGCACAGGATCAGGTCCCAGCGCGGCGGCGCGCCGACCAGGTCGGCCGCCACCGGCTGCACGGCGACCGCGTTCAGCGCGGCATTCAGGCCGATCGCCTCGATCGCCATCGGGTCGATTTCGGCCGCCTGCACCGAGGCGGCGCCGGCCCGCGCGCAGGCGATCGCGGCGATGCCGCCGCCGGCGGCGAAGTCCAGCACGTGCCGGCCGGCGACCGCTTGCGGATGGTCGAGGACGTGGCGGGCCAGCGCCTGGCCGCCGGGCCAGGCGAAGGCCCAGAACGGCGGCTCGACGCCGCTCCGCGCCAGCCACGCCTCCGTCGCCTGCCAGATCGGGGTGATGGCGGTCGCCAGGTGCAGCCGGATCTCGGGCACCAGCGGCGGCGAGGCGACGGCGGTGTGGGCGGCGATGAACGCCCTCATCCGGCGGCAGGCCCAACCTTGCTCACCACAGGCGCCTGCTCACCACAGCCGGCCCTCGGAGACGCCCGGTTCCGCGGCCCCGGCGCCGATCGCCGCGACGGCCGCGGCCAGGCCGCGGGCGACGGCGTCGGAGGCCATCGCCGGCACCGTGGCGGGTCCGCCGGCGAATGGCCTCGCAGCGGCCTGGGCCGGCGTCCACGGCACGTGGACGAAGCCGCAGCGCATCGACGGGTAGCGGGTCTCCGCCAGGTGGCGCAGGCCGAAGAACACGTGGTTGCAGACGAACGTGCCGGCGCTGTACGAGACCGACGCCTCGATCCCGGAGGCCCGGATCGCGGCGGCCATCGCCTTGACCGGCACGGTCGCGAAGTAGGCGTCCGGGGCGCCCGCCACCACCGCGCGGTCCAGCGGCCGCTGCCCGGCATTGTCGGCGATGCGGGCGTCGTCGAGGTTGATCGCCACCCGCTCGACCGACAGCCCGGCGCGGCCGCCCGCCTCGCCCACCGCCAGCACCGTGTCCGGCCGGACCGCGGCGATCTCGGCCGCCAGGCAGTCGAGGGCGGCGCCGAAGCGGGTCGGCAGCACGGTCGCGTACAGGACGACGCCGGGGGGCGCCATCCGCTCGAGCAGGCCCACCGCCTGCTGCGAGGCGTTGGTGGCCTCGCCGCCGAACGGCTCGAACGCGCTGACCAGGATGCGGGTCAGGAGACCGCCTCGCGCACCGTCTCGCGCATTCCCGGCTGCGGCGCCGCCTGTGGCGCCCCGGGTGGCACCCCGGGCGGCGCGCCGTGCGGTGCCGCGTGCGAGGCCGCCACCAGCTGCGCGCCGATCAGCGCGGTGAGGTTGGCGATGCCGCGCGCGGTGACGCTCTGGGTCAGCACGTGCAGCGGCCGGCTGACGCCGAGCAGGATCGGGCCGACCTGCAGCCCCTCGGCGGCCGCCTTCAGCAGCGAGTAGCTGATGTTGGCGGCGTCCAGCGTCGGCATGATCAGCAGGTTGGCCGAGCCGATCAGCGTGCTGTCGGGCACCGTGCGGCTGCGCAGCGCCTCGCTCAGCGCGGTGTCGGCCTGCATCTCGCCGTCCACCTCGAGGTCGGGGGCGGCGGCGCGGATCAGCGCCAGGGCGCGCCGCATCTTGCGCGGCGAGGGATGGTCGCTGGAGCCGAAGTTGGAGTGCGACAGCAGGGCGGCGCGCGGCACGATGCCGAACATCCGGACCGTGTCGGCGGCCAGCAGCGTCATCTCGCAGAGCTGCTCGGGCGTGGGATCGACCACCATGTGGGTGTCGCAGAAGAACAGCACGCCGTTGTCCTGGATCAGCGCGGTCAGCGCGTAGACCCGGTTTGCCGCCTCGCGCGGCGGGATCACCGGCAGCACGTAGCGGACCTGCTGCGACCAGCTGTTGAGGCCGCCGACCACGGCCGCGTCCACCAGCCCGGCCCGCAGCAGCATGGCGGCGGCGACGGTCGGGCGCCGCCGCAGCGCGCGCGCGGCCGCCTGCAGCGGCATGCCGCGGCGCCCGACCAGCTGCTGGTATTCGGCCACCAGCGGCGCGAACAGCTCCGAGGTGTCGGGGTCGATCACCTCGGCGTCGTGGTCGAGGTCGAGCCGCAGGCCCATCGAGCGCAGCTTGCCCTCGATCACCTCGCGGCGGCCCAGCAGCACCGGGCGGGCGATGCGGTCGTCGACCACCGCCTGGGCGGCGCGCAGCGTGCGCTCGTCCTCGCCCTCGGCGTAAGCGATGCGGGCACGCGACTGCCGCGCCGCCTCGAACACCGGCCGCATCACCTGGCCGGAGCGGTAGACGACGTTGTCGAGGTCCTGCCGGTAGGCCTCGAAATCGACGATCGGCCGCTCGGCGACGCCGCTCTCCATCGCCGCCCGCGCCACCGCCGGCGCCACCACCAGGATCAGCCGCGGGTCGAACGGCTTGGGGATGATGTACTCGGGGCCAAACACCGGGGCATCGCCGCCGTAGGCCGCCGCCACCGCCTCGCTGGCCTCGATGCGGGCGAGCTCGGCGATCGCCTCGACGGCCGCCACCTTCATCGCCTCGTTGATCTCGCGGGCGCCGCAGTCGAGGGCGCCCCGGAAAATGAACGGGAAGCAGAGCACGTTGTTGACCTGGTTCGGGTAGTCCGAGCGGCCGGTGGCGATGATCGCGTCCGGGCGCACCGCGCGCGCGAGGTCGGGCTGGATCTCGGGCTCGGGGTTGGCGAGCGCCAGGATGAACGGGCGGTCGGCCATCGCGCGCAGCCAGTCCGGGTGCAGCACCCGCGGCGCCGACAGGCCCAGGAACACGTCGGCGCCGGGCAGCGCCTCGGGCAGCGCGCGCGCGTCGGTCGGGTGCGCGTAGCGGGCCATGTTGTCAGCCATGTCGGGGTCGCGCCCGGCGAACACGACGCCCTTCACGTCGGTCAGCGTCACGTTCTCCGGGCGCAGGCCCATCGTCACCAGCAGGTCGACGCAGGCCAGCGCCGCCGCACCGGCACCCGAGGTCACCAGCCGGATGTCGGACAGGCGCTTGCCCTGCAGCAGCAGGCCGTTGGTGATGGCGGCGGCGCAGACGATCGCGGTGCCGTGCTGGTCGTCGTGGAACACCGGGATGCGCATGCGGGCGCGGAGCGCCCGCTCGATCACGAAGCATTCCGGCGCCTTGATGTCCTCGAGGTTGATCGCCCCGAAGGTGGGCTCCAGCGAGGCGACGATGTCGACGAACCGCTCCGGGTCCTCGGCGTCAACCTCGATGTCGAACACGTCGATGTCGGCGAACTTCTTGAACAGGACCGCCTTGCCCTCCATCACCGGCTTCGACGCCAGCGGGCCGATGTTGCCCAGCCCCAGCACCGCGGTGCCGTTGCTGATCACGGCGACCAGATTGCCGCGCGCGGTATAGTCGCGGGCGGCGTCGGCGTCGGCCTTGATCTCCTCGCAGGCGGCGGCGACGCCGGGCGAGTAGGCCAGCGCCAGGTCGCGCTGCGTCGCCATACGCTTGGTCGGCACCACCGCCAGCTTTCCCGGCCGCGGAAGCCGGTGGTAGTCGAGTGCCGCGCGGCGGAAGTTGTCGTCCATGGACCGTACTCCTGGTCGCGGGGCCGGCTTCGGCGCGGCCATGCCCGCATCCTCGCCCCGCCGGGCCCGCTCCGCAATCACCCGCCCCGGCACCCGCCCCCCCCCCTTGGCGCCGCCGTTACACTCGGTCGCGAAACAAGCGCGGTCGGGTTACAGCCGATCGGCCAACATGCCGCCCAGCCCGTCGTGGGGACGGGCGGCTTCGAGGACGACGACATGGTCAGCAGAAACACGCTTCTCGCCGCCGCGGTGGCCGGCCTGGTCGGCGCCGGGGCGGCGGCCGCGTCCGCCCAGGACGGACCCGGCGGGCCGGGGGGCTGGCACCATGGCGGCGCGGGCGGCCTGCTCGAGGGCGTCACCCTGAACGACGACCAGAAGGCGGCGCTCCACGCGCTGATGCAGGGCGACCGTGCCGCGACCAAGCCGCTGCGTCAGCAGATGCAGGCCCTGCACCAGCAGATCGACGCCACGCTGCTGTCGTCGGGCACCGTGACCGCCGCCACCCTGGCGCCGCTGGTGCAGCAGCAGGAATCGCTGATGCAGCAGCTCGACGCGCAGCGGATCGCCCAGCAGATCGCCATCCGCAACCTGCTGACGCCGGCCCAGCTCGCGCAGGCCGCGGTCGCGCAGGCCCAGCTCACGGCGCTGCGCCAGCAGGAGCGGACGCTGCGTGCCGGCGAGGGCACGCCGCCGGAATAGATCAACCGGAACGGACCGACCGGCTGGGGGGCCGCGTCAGGCCAGCGTCGCCGCCAGCCGCACCAGGTCGCGCGGACGATACGGCTTCCTGAGCAGGTGGTAGCCGATCGTGGCGGGGCCGGCGGCGTCGAACACGTCCGGCCGCCCCGATGCGATCACCACCGGGACCTCCGGCCAGCGCGCGCGCATCGCCGCCGCCACCGCGAGGCCGTCGCGGCGGCCCGGCATGTGCAGGTCGGACACCAGCAGCATGAACCGGTACGTGCCGTCCTCGATCAGGCGGATCGCCTCGTCGCCGTCGGCGGCCCCCACCACCGCGAAGCCGGCGGTTCGCAGGCTCTCGAGCATGATCTCGCGGATCAGCGGCTCGTCCTCCACAAGCAGGATGCACAAGCGGCCGTCCTTTCCCGCCAGGTCGTCGCAGGCACAACCCCTGCCCCCGGGTCGGGTTCAGCCGCCGGTTCGGCGCGGCTGTCGCATGAGGAAGAAGGCCAGGGGCTTCGCCCCTGGACCGCACTGGGGCCGTCACGCGAAGCGTGCTGGCGCACGACGGCCCCAACGGGTCCAGGGCAGCGCCCTGGCCTTCTCCTCAAGTGCGATAGCCCTGGTCGGTCCTGGCGGCCGGGCGGATTGCCGGCTATCGATGCCGGCCCCGCTGGCACGGTCCGGAGCCGATGATCGAACGAGCCCCGACTATGCCGCCGATCGCCGCCGGCGGTGCTGCCCGTCCAGGCGATCCGGCTCGCCTGCTGGCGGTCCAGCGTGCCGCCGCCGCCGCGGCGCCGTCCCCCGACCTGCATCGGCGCCGCGATGCCCTGGAGCGGCTGATCGCGCTGCTGCACGAGGACGGCGACCGGCTGCACGCCGCGATCTCGGCGGATTTCGGCCATCGCGCCTATCCCGAGACGGCGCTGGCCGAGCTGCTGCCGACGCTGGCCGCCGCCCGCCACGCCCACCGCCACCTCCGCTCCTGGATGCGGCCGCGGCGGCGGCGGGTCGGGCTCGCGTTCCGGCCCGGGCGGGCCTGGGTGATGCGCCAGCCGCTCGGCTGCGTCGGCATCGTGTCGCCCTGGAACTACCCGCTGTTCCTGTCGGTGGGGCCGCTGGTCGACGCGCTCGCCGCCGGCAACCGGGTGCTGCTGAAGCCGTCGGAGCTCGTGCCTCGCTTCGCGGACACGCTCGCCGCCCTGCTGGCCGCCCGGTACGACGCGGCCGAGGTCGCCGTGGTGCGGGGCGGCCCGGAGGTGGGCCGGGCGTTCTGCGCGCTGCCGTTCGACCACCTGCTGTTCACCGGCTCGACCGAGGTCGGCCGGGCCGTGATGCGGGCGGCCGCGGACGGGCTGGTGCCGGTGACCCTGGAGCTGGGCGGCAAGAGCCCGGCGATCGTGGCAGGCGATGCCGACCCCGCCCGCACCGCGCGCAGCCTGATGGTCGGCAAGCTGTTCAACGCCGGGCAGACCTGCGTGGCGCCCGACTACGCGCTGGTGCCGGAGGAGCGGCTGGACGCCTTCGCGCAGGCGCTGCTCGACGCGGCGGGACGGCTGTATCCGCGCATCGCCGACAACCCGGACTACACCCGCATCGTCTCGGAACGGCACATGCGGCGGCTGCGGGACGGGATCGCGGCGGCGGCGGCGGCGGGGGCCGTCGTGCTGCGGCACCCGGACCATGCGCGCGAGGCCGATGCGGCGGCCCGCTCCGGCCGGCTGGTGCCGACCGTGCTGCTGTCGCCGCCGGCCGACTGCGCGCTGATGACCGACGAGATCTTCGGCCCGGTGCTGCCGGTGCTGCCGTACCGGTCGCTGGACGCGGCGATCGCCCACGTGAACGAGCGGCCGCGGCCGCTGGCGCTCTACTGCTACACCGACGACCCGCGGGTCGAGCGCGCGGTGCTGTCGCGCACCCTCTCCGGCGGCGTCACCGTGAACGGGACGATCCTGCACTGCGCGCAGCCGGACCTGCCGTTCGGCGGCGTCGGCGCCAGCGGCACCGGCGCCTGCCACGGCGAGGCGGGGTTCGAGCGCCTCTCCCACGCCCGCGCGGTGTACCGGCCGGGCCGGTTCAGCGGCTTCACGACGATGACGCCGCCGCACGGGGCGATGACCCGGCGGCTGCTGCCGCTGATGCTGGGCCGGCCTAGTCCAGCGGGATCACCCCCGGATAAGGGTCCATCAGCCGCCTGACCCGGTCCGGCACGTTCCTCGCCGGTATCTTGCCGAGGCGCTTCCCGGCTTCCCGTCGCCAGTCCGGGATCGGCTGGGCCAGGAACATCATGACCACCATGATGCTGACCGCGATCTGCTTGCGTCCGTCCCTGACATAGATCCCGGACAGGCACCCCCGCAGGAGGTCGGGAGGAGCCAATGGCGAGGCCGTCATGATCATGGTGAACAGTTCGTAGCGGCTGCCGTCCTGCTCGCAGAACACGTAGAGATAGTCTGAGACGGGATAGAGCACGCCGTTGTAGGTCCAGGACCGGAACTCGTCGTTATCCGAATCCTCCCGGATGTAGGGGTTGACGAGGGAGAACGCGATTCCCGTCGGCTTGAGATCGCCGACCTCGGCGAGCGAGGCGACGTAGTGGCCGTCTATGCCGTAGGCCTTCCAGTAGGCGATGTACTGGCCGCCATGGATGTCCCGGCAGGTCTTCCACAGGAACCTGTTCGCCGTGATGGCCGCCATCGTGACCGCTCGATCGGCCTGGCCGTTTGCCGGACTTCCCGGTGCAGGCCGGTTGTCGAGCAGCGTCCTGAACTCGTCGACCGGCCTCGTCCAGTCATCGGGTGCGATCTCGAACACCGCAGCCAGAGCCTCAAGCCGTTCCCTGTTCGGAGAACGCACCGTCTTCCGCAGGCGGTTCACGGTCGAGCGATCGACGTTTAAGGCCGAGGCGAGCTGCTTGTCCCGGTAGCCCGGTCCGAACCGGTGCTGGATCGCGTAGCCCAGGTTGATCTTGAAGCTCGTCTCCATGCGCCATCCTCGAATGCAGGGCAGCCGCAACGGTATCGTTGCGGACCCTACACAGCAGCGCACGATTTGCACAACGCTGTGCAACAGCCGGCATGACAACAATCGTCGCGCGGCCGCTCGGCTGCGGGACGCATGGCGGCAATCCGCTTGAACGTCAAAATGAAGTCAGTGCCAGAAGGGCAGGGACAATCATGGATCAGATGGTCGCCTGCCTGGACCGTGCCGACCCCGAGCGGCACCGGCACGACGCGCCGGCACAGACGCAGGCGGGGGACGGCCCCCACGCATCCGACACCGCGCAGGCGTCCGCTGCCGGCGACGTCGCGGCAACGTCCGGCAGGCCCGCCTTCCCCCCGCCCTCGCCCGAGCCGACGCAGTGCGGCCCGTGCGACATCCGCTACGACTTCAACGCGGGCGCGCGCCTCCGACTTCCGCCGGGCGACTTCAGGGCCAGGCTGCTGGATGCCGAGACCGGGAACATCCTGTTCCAGGCTGATCGGGGCGGGGTCACGATCGCCAGCGCGAAGCGCTACTTCGTTCCGTTCCTGATCGAGGTCCGCGACGGCTCAGGCGGCCTCCTGTTCCGGCACCGCTACGACGCCGGCGACCGGGAGGTGCTGATCACGCTGCCGGTCGGCACCATCGGCGACAGCATCGGCTGGCTGCCCTACGCGGTGCGGTTCCAGCAGAGGCACGGCTGCCGCCTGACGATCGCGCTGGCGGAGCGGCTGATCCCGCTGGTCCGCGACGCCTACCCGGCGATCTCCTTCGTGACCCACGAGCAGGTCGAGCCGCAGCGCTACTACGCCACCTACAACATCGGGCTGTTCTTCGACGACGTCGCCTGCGTCTGGCAGCCGACCGACTTCCGCCTGGTCGGGCTGCACCGCACCGCCGGCTACATCCTCGGCGTCGATCCGTCCGAGCAGGCGCCCCGGCTGTCCCTGCCCGACGAGGCCCGGCCGATCCCCGAGCCCTACGTCTGCATCGCGGTGCAGGCGAGCTCGCAGGCCAAGAAGTGGAACAACCCGTTCGGCTGGCACGAGGTCGTGCGCACCCTCCTGGCGCAGGGCTATCGCGTCGTCTGCATCGACCGCGAGCGGTCGCACGGGCAGGGGCTGGCCTGGACCCACATCCCGCACGGCGCCGAGGACCAGACCGGCGACCGACCGCTGGTCGAGCGCGCGCGCTGGCTGCGCCACGCGGCGGCCTTCGTCGGCGGCTCGTCGGGGCTCGCCTGGCTGGGCTGGGCGGCCGGCTGCCCGGTGGTGATGATCTCGGGCTTCACCCACCCGACCAACGAGTTCGCCACCCCCGGCCGGGTCATCAACTGGCACGCCTGCAACTCCTGCTGGAACGACCCCAGGCACCGGTTCGAGCACAAGGACTTCCTCTGGTGCCCGCGCCACAAGGACACGCCGCGCGCCTTCGAGTGCACCCGCCTGATCACCGCCGAGCAGGTGAAGGCGGCGCTGCGCGCCGTCGGCCTGCCCTCCCCCGCCCTCCCGCCCACCTGAAGGACCAGGACCATGACGACGATCGGCAGCGGGACCACCAGCAGCGGGCTCACCATCGGCGGCGACGGCGATACGCTGCTCGTATTCGCGGGCGGGGCGGCGATCGACACCACCGTCGTCGCGGGTGGCAACATCGTCGTCTCCGGCGGCCGAACGAGCGACACCCTCGTCAGCAGCGGTGGCTTCGAGGCCATATATGCCGGTGGCGTCACCAACGGGACGCATCTCGTCGACAGCGGCATGCAGACCGTCGGCTCCGGCGGCACCGCGATCGGGACCGTGGTCAGCGGCGGCAACCTCCTCGCCTTCGGTGCGGCGATCGGCAACCTGCAGCTGGTCGGGGCCGGCGGCCTGGCGTCCGCCACCGTCCTGTCGGACGGCGGCCAGCAGTTCATGGAGGGCGGCACCGCGATTTCCGCCGTCATCGAAGGCGGCGGCCTCCAGTTCGTGGAGTCGGCATCGGTCGCCAGCGGCACGATCGTCGGCTCGGGCGGCGAACAGTACGTGGAGATCGGCGGCAGCACGGATGCGACCGAGATCCAGAGCGGTGGATTTGTCGACCTCGACAAGGCCGGGTCCGTCAGTGACATGACCATCGACGGCGGCGGGTTGGCGCTCGTCGAAAACCCCAGCACCCTCGTCGGAACGGTGCTGAGGTCGGGCGCCACGCTGCTGATCCCGTCATCCGCCACGGTGACCGGAACCGTGAACGAGGGCGGCGCGGTCGTCTCTTCGGGCGTGGCCGTGCTGTCGGGCACGGATCTGGTCTCCTCGTTCTCCGGCGGCGTCCCCGGGCTGACGATCTCCGGAACGCAGGCCTACGTGCTGGAGCATGGCGTGACGCTGGGTGCCACCGTCCTCGACGGGGCGATCAAGCTCTGCTCCGGCGGAACGGCCAGCGACACGATCATCGGCAATGGCGGCTATGTCGACATCGACGCCAACGCCGCAGCCTCGGGCACGACCATTGGCAGCGGCGGCACCGAGATCGTCTATTTTGGACCGGCGGACGGCACAACCATCGACAACGGGGGCATCGAGCGCCTCGAAGCCGGCTACACCAGCGACACCATCGTCAGCAGTGGCGGCGTGTTCCAGATCGAGGGTGGAACGGCCGATGCGACAGAACTGGAACCAGGCGGGATCATCAACCTCGTTCAATCGAGCTACGACAGCAGTGGGTCGGTGTACCTCTATGGATCGAACACCCTGTTCATCGAGGAGAATGGCAGCTACTCGGACTTCCAGTTGGCCGGCGACTATACCGACGACGACATCTTCGGCTTGGCGCGCGATCCCGACGGCTCCTCGACCGACATCGTGCTCAGCGCCGGCAGTGGCGGTCCGGCGATCCTGCCGAAAGACTACACCGTCAGCTCGGGCCAGATCCTGAGTGGCCTCCAGGTGTTGTCCGGCGATGTCCTCACCGTCAATTTCGGCGGCACCATCATCGACACGACGATCGACAGCGGCGGCTATGTCGATCTTGAAGGCTACGCCGACAACACGCTCGTCCGCGACGGCGGCGACCTGGTGCCGTTCGATGGCACCAGTGCCTTCGTCAACGACAATGGGACCCATGTCGAGAGCGGCGGTGAGCTCGATGAGTACGGCTATTCGTCAGATGCCGTCATCAGCTCGGGCGGCATCGCCATCATCGAGCAGTTTCAGCTCGGCTTCAGCAATCCTCCGCCGACGATGTTCGGCGTCGACGTCGCCAGCGGCGGCTACCTGGTGGACAACGGCGACGACCTCGTCGGCGGCACGATCGAAGCCGGCGCTCACGAGATCACCCACACCGGCAGCCTGATCTTCAGGCTCGGGACCGGCGTCAGCTATGCGGGCCCGGATGCCAGCGGTCTCGTGGTCGGGAGCGGCGCCAGCGGCTTCGTCTATACCGGCGAGAGCACGTCGTGGACCGTCGAGGCGGGCGGCTATCTGGAGGTCGACGGGCCCGCCATGTCGTGGACCGTCGAGGCGGGCGGCTATCTGGAGGTCGACGGGCCCGCCATGGGC